>CAZCUM010000013.1:0-68450 GCA_964502015.1 uncultured Robiginitomaculum sp.
TCGATTTGGGCGTCGATTTGGGTGATGCGTGCAGCACGCAGCATTGGGAAGGCGACGATGGATACCTCCCAAAGCTCTAATTCGTTTAGCTCTCGTCCGGGATTGAGAGCCTTGCTTCGCACAGTCCGGTAGCCAATAGACAAACCGCCCAGCGCTCCCAAGCGTACTAGCCTGGCCGTGCGGTCAGCCTGTTTTGTGCCGAGGAAAATATCACCGCAGACAAATAGCCCCGTCGCGTCTTCAAACATCCGGTGCCAAACCCCGATTGGCTCTTTGGTTTCGTGGGAAAATAACATGGGCAGCTTGCTGTCTTTCAGGGATAAAAGACTGGCGGCAAATGCGCCCCTGCGGACAATGTCTCCGCCCAAATCTTTCCTGCCAAACAGGCTGGCATAGCCGGAAATACGCATACGCCCGGTATGCGGTGAATAATTTGTGTTCATGTATCGGGTTCTTTTCTTAATTCTTCTCTTGATCCAGGCGGCGTTCTATTCTTGCCAAAGATTGGCGGGCCATGATCATTTGTTCTTCAAGGCGGGCCATACGTTCAACTACGAGTGGGCTGGCGGATGTGGTTTTTTCTAAAGTTTGTAACCGTGCTTCTGCCGCCCCGCCCCACATCAACGCTCCGGCGCTCTGGATAGCTAAGGTGACGATAATGCCGATGCTGACGGTGCGTTCAAGCTTTAGCCCGCTCATATTGCAGACCCCTGTGATGGTGGTAATCCGGCGTGTTTGCGTTTTTCGTCTTCACGCATAAAGTCAATGCCGTTCAGGGTTGTCAAGAACGCACAACGCTCCATAGTCAGTGCCGGAATATCGTTTTCGTCAGGCATGATACGCAAATCATCGCCGAACCAGTCGGCCAACCAGACGCCGAGGCTATCAGCGGTTTTGCGCACCAGTGGCAGGATGGTTTGTCGCCAAAATGCCAGATTGGCTTCTTTGTAATTGGCGTATGTATTGTCGCCGGGAATGCCGAGCAACATGGGCGGCACACCGAATGCCAGGGCGATTTCGCGGGCTGCTTCGCGCTTGGCATTGATAAAGTCCATATCTGTCGGACTCATGCTCATGGTTTTCCAATCAAGACCGCCTTCAAGCAATAAAGGTCGCCCGGCAGCGCTGGCACCGGAATGTTTATTCTCCAGCTCGGATTTCAAACGGTCGAATTGCTCATCGCTTAAGTTTTCCGCACCGGGACTGCCTTTATAGACCAAAGCCCCGCTTGGTCTGGCGGAATTGTCAAGTAGTGCCTTTGTCCAGACACTGCCCGAATTGTGTACATCGACCGCTTTGGCAGCAGCTTCAAGCGGGGAGAAGCCGTAAATGTCATCGCAGGGATGGAACAGGCGCATATGATGAACCGCCAAGAGGCCGGAATTTGGCGCAGGCGCAAAGCGGCGTCTTTTGCCAGCAACTTCGTAATCCCAAGCCGCCGGCCACCCGGTATTGTCCGTCACCGCTCTCATCCTGTCAGGACGCAGGGTGAACAATGCGACAGGCATGTCATCAACCAATACGGTTTCAATGAAACTGTTCCCGCTCAGTTGTAGATAACCGTAAACGCTTTCAAAAAACTCGGGGCGGGACATTTTGGGGTTGGGCGCACGTAACAAACGCGCGACCGGGTCAGACCCGATACATCCATTCTCGCGGCGTACACAAAACGGTACGGACGCCGCCGTCTCTGCTATCAGGCGAATACAACGGTATGCCACTGCATTGCCCTGATAACCTTCTCGGGCCAGAGCGTTATAGTTGTGGGGCGTCCAGCGGGGGACATTTGCCAGTTGCAAAGCCACCAAAGGGTTTTGCCCACTGCCGTGTGATTTGGTTTGAGGGGTAGAGGCAAATGCTGCCCGTAGCCAGGTTTTCATAAGATTTCCATGAGTTGGGTTTATCCGGTTCGAAAGAGCGGCTAGGTTTAAGTCGCAATTTCTGACCATAGATGAAATCTACCCCAACTTGCGGGATCATGGAAATATTTCAGAGTTGTATTGGTATATAGTTGATTTATTGGGGCTTTATGCCGCGCCCATCAAGGAAACACTTTGGTGGTGCTGGCCTTTTCCTGCGTAATTCATGGCTAAAGCATGACTTTTGCGGGTTTCTGTGCGCAGTTTTTGAGCGCCAAGCATGGACGCTATGGTAATCGCGCCCCGGTAAGCAGAAATCGCCGCTTCTATTGCAGACATATCCTCTTCATTTTTGCCAATGTTCAGTAGCACATCGCCAAGTTTCTTTTGGACACGGGCATCTTCGATCTGAGCCGTGTCAGGGGAATAAAGTTCTTCAGCTGTGCGCATGGCTTCCACCGCTTCGATCAACGGCATTATTTCACCAGTTTCGTTTGCCAATGCGATCATGCGCAAGGCCATTTCACGGTTTAGGTTTGCCAATTCTTCGGTCGCTTTCTTGTGTTCGCGCTTTAATTTAAATTTGTTCACGATTGCCACTTTCATTCTCTGCATATGCAATACTATGAGGGTAGCATGAGTACTTATGGTTAAAAACCCCTTAATTATCAAGACTGAATTATCAAGACTGTACAAAAGCCTAAATGCCAATTACGGCCTAGGGTTTGTGCTCTTTCCATAGTGTCTGTGCGAAAAAGTTAAAGTCTGACCCGGTTTTTGTGCGTAACAAGATTATGCCAGCATGTTTGAAAATCATGTTTTTGAATTCGTCAACCATTATTGCCTCTTGGCCCAGATGAGAGCGTCCGTCCAGCTCGATGGCCCATACAATACGTCCACGCCCGTCGCATATAGCGAAATCCACGTGGCGGGATTTTATTCTGCCTCTGTATTGCCAGCGCAAACGGGCGTCTTTGATATCGCGGTTAACGGATAAAATATCTTCTAGGCGGACTTTGGCCATGATGTGAAACCCAGCCCGTTTATGTCGGAGCAATGCTGTAAACAAGGCTTGCTCTGGCGCGTTGACAAATAAACTCTCCCGCGCTTCATAGGCCTTTAAGGTTTGCGTGTCCGCTCGCGTGGTTTTGGGGTCTTGCCATTTAGCGCGACCTAAAACCAACCAAATTGCGACACCAATTACGGCAGTTATCAATATTTCCATCATAGAACATATAATGAACAAAAGCTCTTGTGTTTGCAAGCTATAATCTTCTCATCTTGGGAAGTGGTCTGGGCTTTAAGAGCAAATCCGTCACTGCCCAAACCAGTGCATCGGCGCGGTCGGGACTTTTTTGCGGCGTATTTGTTGCACCGAGTGAACACAATTCGTCTTCGAGTGCCGCCAAGCCGCTTACATGCTTGACCTTGCCGCGTTCATAGAGAACTGCCACAGGTTCGGCACGAGCGGTTTTGGATTTTGATGCATAAACGGTGCGCAGGGGGGCTTGGCTCTCAATGGCCTCCAACATAGCATTGACCATCTCACCGCCTTGGTTGATCTCGGCCAACAAATAATCTGCGTCCCAATCACGCCACAATTCCACCGCTAATCTGGCCCATTTAACGGGCTTTACGCCTTGGATTGTAGCGTCGTGCAGAACATAGACCGCCGCTTGAGCGCCAAACCCTGAGCGTCCGGCCACAATTAACCCACAGGCATCAGCCTTGGCGCCGGAACTGGCGGGTGGGTCAATGGCAATAACGATTTTTTCCAATTCTTTCGGTGCTTTGCTCACCAATGCCCGGTCGATCAGGGCCCGCGTCCAAAGTGCGCCTTCCTGGTCTTCGAGTATTTCACCGTTTAATTCCTGGCGACCCAATTTTGTGCCTCCATAAATTTCGTATATGGAGCGCATGAAAGCCGGGGACAGGTTTTTCTCATTATCTCTGGTCGCAGCCCTACTGACCACTACACTTGGCTCGGTCATGAGTTTTTTTAAGGAGGTTATCGGCTTTGGGGTGGTTGTGATCACCAGTTTTGGTGCTTCTCCAAGTCGTAGTCCCATGCGCAAATTTGATAATGTGTCTTCCGGGTAGGCCCAGGCGCAAAACTCATCGGCCCAGGCGCAGTCAAATTGTGGGCCGCGTAACCCGTCCGGGTCTTCGGCAGAGAACACATGCCCTACGGCACCGCATGGCCATTCCAGTCGCCGCCGTGACGACATGTAAAGTGGACGTTCAAGCTGCACACCAATATTGAGTAGCCCGCTTTCCCCTTCGATCATAACTTCGCGAGCTTCATTATATGTTGGTGCCACCAGAGCAATACGTCTAGCCCCGTCTGCCACCTGTTCACGAACCCACTCAGAACCCGCGCGCGTCTTGCCAGCCCCGCGTCCCCCGAGTAATAGCCAAGTGAGCCATGCGCCGGGCGGAGGGGTTTGGTCACCCCGACGGGTGAAAGCCCAGCTAGGCTGAATAGCAAGATGGTATACTAGTTTTTTTCCGCCCAGATGAACAAAGTCACTGGCTTGTGCTTCTCTTGTCAACTGTGCCCTCGAACATTGCGCATAATTGCCGCTAGCTCCTCCGCCAAAATGTATTCTTCTTCAGGCGTGTATTCTTGCTCGGTTGAGGTTTGCGCCTCTGCAATTGCTTTGTTGTGGTCGAGTATGTCTTTGAGGGTCTTTATGTGGATCGATATTTCACGGGCATGCTTTTCTGCACCCGTGTCGCTTTTCAAATCACTTGAGTATTTGATCAAGGCGTTTGTGCGTTTTACCAAAGACATTGCATCAATGTGAAGCTCAGAGCTGGTATAGCTATCTAGTGTTATCAAATTTACAGGACTGGTTATTAGGTTTTGTTTGGTCATGTCCGAATAATGAGTGCAGGCAAGCCGTCATGGATAAGTTTTTTAAGTTGAAGAAAAGTGGTCAAGAACTTGGTGAAACCCAAATCAGGAATAAGTATTAAAGCGCCTATATCAATGCCAATAATAAATATTGTGCGCCTGCGACAAGTCCGCACAGTTTGGCGATTGGGCGGGCTTATTGCATGAATGTTAGGACGTTTATGAGAGTGTTTCAATATTGGAACCAGGTTAAAAGTGGAGATGAACATGCAACTTATTCAAAACTGGACAGAGGAAAACCGCGATAATTACGGTAAACAAGTCATGGTGGTTAAGCACGCTATGAACGAAACGGGCCTGTTTACAGATGAAGCATTGGCGGAAATGCTGGATGCGCACCCAAACCATTTAATAGATTTCCAGCATATTCCGGACAATCCGAAATACCCGGATCAACAATTGACCGTGGATTTTAGCGGCGCGGACGGGGCCACCATGCTCAAAGCGACCAAATCGTCCGGCAAAGTTTGGATCAATGCCCGAGAGGTCATGAACCGTCAGCCAAAATATAAAAAAGTGCTTGAGCAATTACACGGAGAACTTGAAGAATATACGGGCAAAAACGCGGATCGGCGTAATTGTCGCGGCGGTATTTTAATATCGTCAGCTACGGCGGCAACCCCCTACCATTCCGACCCGACCTTAACGCATTTATGGCATATTCGCGGACACAAGAAAGCCTGGGTCTATCCTAAAACGCAAGATTTTCTGCCTGACATAGCCTATGAAAGCATTGTTCTGGGTGAAGTCGATGAGGATATGCCTTTCAGCTATGACATGGATGCGTTTGCTGTCGCTGCCGGTGTTGATTTACTCGGCGGTGAAATGGTAAGCTGGCCACACCGCTCGCCGCACCGGGTGGAGAATGTGACGTTTTGTGTCTCTATGGTCATGGAATTTTCCACCAGGCGCAGTGCCTTTACCAATGCAGGTATGTTCGCCAATGGTGTACTGCGCCGCAAATATGGCCGCAACCCAAGCTGGGCACATGCATCAGCCCCTGAAAAAGTCGCGAAAGCCGCTCTGGGACGCATGATGATGAAGCTGGGCACACGCAAAAATTTCCGCCGCAAAGATTTGGTGCGCTTCAAGCTCGACGAGACGGTAGAAGGTTTCGTGCGCGCCGTCGCACAGCCCTATGAGCGTGTGCATTAGGGGGAAGTTTCGAAAACTAATTGTTTAGATTTCTGTTGTAGCTTGGCGGCGGCGCATGTTCGATATATGTTCCGTAGAAAACATAAGATATTGCTAAAAAGTGCATATATATACTTAATAATGTGCTAAATTTGCATTGTATCCCATTTAATCCCATGCTATCCCCATTGTAAGCGGCGATGGTTCTGCTGTGGGGGATCGTATGTTTTTGTCATGTGTTACAAATGCGCTAGATGCCAAGGGGCGGGTCTCCGTGCCTGCGGATTTCCGTGCCGTTATTGCCAATGACAATACGCCCGGAAATTTTGATGGTATTATTGTTTGGCCCAGTGTTGATGGGTCTTGTCTTGAGGGCGGTGGTATGGCCTTGATGCGGGATTTTCAGGCTTTGCTTGATAATATGGATCCCTATGATGATGACCGCGCGATTTTTGAGCATGCTATATTTGCAAAAAGTCGTCGACTGGCATTTGATGGTAATGGGCGGGTGTCCCTGCCCAAAGACCTGGCTATGAATGCTGGTCTTGATAAGCAGGTGGTATTTGTTGGCTTGGGTCGCCGTTTTGAAATATGGAATCCACAAGGTTATGGTGTCAAATCCGAGGAGACCAGCGCTAGGGCGCGAGAAAAGGGCCGTCTCTTGCGACTGGTTGGGCGGCCTCATCCATCCGGTGGCGGGGCGAAAATATGAGCCATGTCCCCGTTTTGCTGGAGGAAGTTTTGGCGGCGTTGTCACCAGAGGATAGCGAAACCATTATTGACGGTACTTTCGGCGCAGGGGGGTATAGCGCGGCCATTTTAAAGTCTGCAAATTGCAAGCTTGTCGGCCTTGATCGTGATCCACGGGTTCGGCCACATGTGGAACGCTTAATGGCGCAATTTGGCTCGCGGTTTTCCTTTGCACAGACAGAGTTTTCCAAACTGGACCAGGTCACAAATGGGGTGCAGGTTGACGGCGTGGTGTTGGATATTGGTGTGTCGTCCATGCAGTTGGATGAGGATGTGCGCGGGTTCTCCTTTATGCGCGACGGGCCTTTGGATATGCGCATGTCAAGCTTTGGGCCAAGTGCTTCGGATGCCATAAATTTTATGACCCGAAATGATTTAGAGCGAATATTCAAAGTGTACGGCGAAGAGCGGCGGGCTAGAAGATGTGCGGATTTTATTGTCCGGGCGCGCGAAGAAGGCGCAATTGAGACAACGGGTGCGCTAGCGAATATATTGACAAAGGCATTGGGTCAATCCGGCAAACGCCATCCGGCGACGCGTGTGTTTCAGGCGCTTAGGATTTTTATCAATGACGAGCTCGGAGAATTGGTGCGCGGATTATTGGCGGCGGAGCGGATATTAAAGCCCGGCGGGCGTTTGGCGGTGGTCAGTTTCCATTCGCTGGAAGACCGGATTGTAAAATCATTTTTGCGCCGCAGGAGCGGTGAGGTCAAGGGTAGCTCGCGGCATTTGCCGCCGCAAAACGCTCATGAAACCGCTGCGTCTTTTGTGCTTGAAAAACGCTCAGGGATTGCTGCGAGCAAAGACGAATTGAATGTCAATCCCCGCGCCCGTTCGGCGCGCCTGCGTGTAGGTGTGCGTACAGGTGCACCGCCGTGGCCGCAAAATGATGATTTGCTTGCGGTCGTTCCAGGTTTGGGTGTTCTTGAGGGGTTAGCCTCATGAGATACCGAAGTTCCATAGCGCCGCGCACCAGTAAATTAAGCTGGATATTGTTGATGCTGATTGGTGTTGGCATGATCGTTATTTTGTATTCGATCAAAGCCAAAACATTGGCAATGAAAGTAAAGGTGGATACATTAGAACAAATTTTAACCCATGAACAGCAGGCCGTTCATGTTTTAAGGGCGGAAGTTGCACATTTGCAGCGCCCTGGACGGTTGCGCGTTTTAGCTGAGGCGCAGCTTGGTTTGCAGCCAACACCAGTAGAGCGAACATTAACATTGGAGCAGGCAGTGCAGCAATTGCGAGAGAAATCTCCAAAGGCGGGCGAGGGGGCGCAATGAAAGATTTATCGCCGGTCGCTTTGCCGGAATTGCCCCGTAAAAATACGTTTCTGGCATCTGCGCCGACGTTAAATGTACTAGATGAAGAATTGAAATTCATCCGGCAGGCGCGCGTGCGGATCATCGTGGGGGTTTCGGTTTTCGGGTTGTTGTTGTTGTTGTTGGTCTTGCGTTTGGCGGAAGTATCCTTGATGCGTGCGCCAAAAGTTTTACCGGGTATGGCCGTCAATCAGGTCAAGGTTCGCGCTGATATTGTTGACCGGAACGGAGAATTATTGGCTACAAGTTTGAACACATATTCGCTTTACGCTGAGCCCCGTAAAATTTGGGATCCCGTGGCGTCGACGGAGGCTATTATTTTGGCACTTCCGGATCTTGATCCGGCAGTCGTCGAAGAGCGGTTGTCATCCCGTAAATCATTTGTCTGGCTCAGTCGCAATCTCACGCCAAAAGAACGCCAATTGGTTTTTTCTATCGGATTGCCCGGCTTGGGGTTTCGAATTGAACCAAAACGGGTATATCCACGGGGTAAATTAGCCTCCCATGTGCTCGGGTTTACGGATATTGATCTGAACGGGACCGCTGGTGTGGAGCGCGCTTTTAATGAGCGGTTGATTAAAGAGGGGGCAACACCAATGCGGCTGTCTCTGGACATGCGTGTGCAATTCGCTGTTGAGGATGAATTAAAAGCAGGTATGGAGAAATTCCAGGCTGATGCGGCATCTGGAATCGTGATGAATATCAAGACGGGAGAAATCCTTGCAATGGCGTCAATGCCAGATTTTAACCCAAACCGTTCTGGCACAGCATTGCCTAATAATCGCCTCAACCGTGCCTCAATGGCATTATATGAGCTGGGTTCGACTTTTAAACCGATAACTATGGCTTTGGCCCACGAGACCGGGGTCGTCAAAGACGATGAGAAACTGCCTGTGCAAGACAAATTGGTCATACAAAAGAAGTCAATCACTGATGATCATCCTAGCCGTGTGGCTTTGGGAGAATATGATATATTGGCACAATCATCCAACCGGGGCGCAGCGCTTATTGCTCTTAGGGCTGGCGCGGAAGCGCAACAAGACTTGCTTGAGCGCCTCGGTTTGTTTGCGCGTGTGCCTATAGAGTTACAAGAAAGCACAGCGCCATTGGTGGCAAGCGAATGGCAGGACATCACTACGGCTACCGTGTCTTACGGGCACGGTATTTCGGTAACGCCATTGGCTTTGGCTACGGCCTTGGCTACCTTGCTCAACGGCGGCATGTATGTGGCGCCGACCATAGAAAAACACCAGATGGGGCAGGCCATAATATCCCACCGCGCTGTGTCTAGCCAGACGTCTCGGAAAGTGGTCGACATGATGCGTTATGTGGTGACAGACGGCACAGGTAGAAATGCCGCCGTTAAGGGTTATGGGCTCATGGGCAAGACGGGAACGGCGGAAAAACTCATAAACGGTGAATATGCCAAGAAACGTCTGGTAACATCTTTCGTGGCTGCGTTTCCCCATTCCGATCCGCACTATTTGGTGTTTATTGTTTACGACGAACCCAAGGAATATGAGGGCAGCTGGGGTTATGCCACGTCTGGCTGGAATGCGGCGCGCACAGCGGGGGCCGTGGTCGAGCGTATAGCGCCTGTGCTCGGTGTAAAAAAGGCGGTGGAAACCACTAGGCTAACCGATACGCAAAATAGTATTGTTGCCGGGGGTGTGCAATGATGCTGTCTGCGCTTATTAAACCCATGAAATTGAACGGGCCGGATATAGCTATTACGGGGCTAACCTCTGATAGCCGCGCCGTGGGGGCAGGAGATTTGTTTGCGGCCTTGCCGGGGACATTGGCCGATGGCCGCGATTATATAGAAAACGCACTGGAGAACGGTGCGGCGGCAGTGTTGAGCTTGCCGGGGTTGGCGGACATGCCTGTGCCTTATGTTGCGGTAAAAAACCCCCGTAAGCTTTATGCGCAGATCGCTGCCAGGCTTTATCCACAACAACCAAAGACTATTATTGCCCTGACTGGGACGAACGGGAAAAGCTCAACTATAGAATTTTTACGACAAATTTGGGACTATGCCGGATTTAATGCCGCGTGTTTCGGGACGTTGGGTGTGACCCGTAATGGGGGTGTGACCCGTAAAGGGGGTGTGGAGCCGTTAAAACACACTACACCGGACGCAGTTGCTTTGCACCAAACCTTGGCCGGATTGGTAAAGGATGGTGTCACGCACACGGGTATGGAGGCATCGTCCCACGGCCTTGCGCAATTTAGGCTCGACGGGGTAACATTGGCGGCGGTCGGATTTACCAATTTGACGCAAGACCATTTTGACTATCATGATAGCATGGAAGATTATTTCCTCGCCAAGTCCCGCTTGTTCAGCGAGCTTGCCCGCAAGGGCCTGCCAGCCGTAATAAATGTTGACGGCGAGTACGGGCGGCGCATGGCCAAGTTGGCCGAAGATGCGGGGCTTGAGGTGATGAGCGTCGGTTGGGCGGGTGAACATATTCGCATCGCCGAATTGACCCCGCGTGCGTCGAGCCAAAACCTGCAATTGATGTGGGGCGGAAAACGTACCGACATAAAATTGCCTTTGGCTGGAGAGTTTCAAGCCTTAAACGCGGTCAGCGCCTTGGGGTTGGCGGTCAAGAGCGGTGTAGACAAAGATGTTGCGCTTGAGGCGTTAGAGCATTTGCGCGGCGTGGCTGGCCGGATGGAGTTAGCAGGGCGCACGGATGCGGGCGCACCCGTATTTGTAGATTTTGCCCATACACCGGACGGGCTAGAGAAATTATTACGCGGTGTGCGCCCGCACACAATGGGACGGATCATCGTTGTATTAGGCTGTGGGGGGGACCGCGACCCGGACAAGCGCCCCAAAATGGGCGCTATTGCAAAAAAACTGGCGGACATGGTAATTGTCACGGATGATAATCCGCGCTCGGAAATACCTGCGGATATTCGCAAGGCGGTGTTGGCGGGAAATCCTGATGCCAAGGAAATAGCAGACCGGGCCGAGGCCATAAACTACGGAATTTCCCTGCTGCAAAAACACGATTGTTTAGTCATTGCCGGTAAAGGTCATGAAACTGGCCAAATTATTGGCGGAAAAACTGTCCCGTTCAATGATGTAGCTGTGGCGCGTGAGGCTTTGGTATGATGGCGCTCTGGACACATAAAGAAGCCCAATTGGCAACGGGGGGCCACGCGGTCGGGGAATGGGCTGTGAGCGGCCTGTCCATTGATACACGTTCTTTGGAGTCGGGACAAATGTTTGTGCCGCTCAAAGATATACGAGACGGACACGATTTTATTCCGGCGGCATATGCACAAGGTGCAGCTGCAGTAATTTCCGAGTACCCAATTTCTGACGCCCCTGCTTTAATTGTTCAAGACAGTTTAAAGGCTTTAGAAGATTTGGCCATTGCCGCCCGCAAACGCTCATCGGCCACCCGCATTGCCGTGACCGGTAGTGTCGGCAAAACCAGTGTAAAAGAAATGATCGCCACTATGTGCCGTGCGAGCGGCAATACACATGCTTCGGTAAAATCCTATAACAATCATTGGGGCGTACCGTTGACCTTGGCTAGTATGGCGCAAGGCACGAGGTACGGTGTTTTCGAAATGGGCATGAACCACGCCGGAGAACTGGCGGCTTTGACCAAAATAGTGCGGCCAAATATTGCCGTGATCACAAAAATAGCACCTGCACATCTGGCCCATTTCGCAAACATTGAAGCCATCGCAAAAGCTAAAGCGGAAATTCTATCAGGGCTTGTTGCAGATGGTGTTGCCATACTGCCAAGGGATAGTGTGTATTTCTCTTTGCTGGCAGAACAAGCGCACAGGGTTGTATCTTTTGGTTGGCACAAAGAGGCGGATGCCTGTATTTTAGAAACTCGCTTACAGGCCAATGGAAGCCGTTCTGTTATTCGCATTGCAGGCCGCAAGGTTGAAGTTGAACTACCGTTGCCAGGGAGGCATTGGGTGGAAAATGCTGCTTGTACTTTGCTTGTTGGTTACACTGCGGGTTTAAAGTTAAATAATATACTTATTTCTTTGAAAAACATGAATAAAATCCAAGGTAGAGGCGAGGTTCATTCACTTTTTATTAGCAACAACCGGATTTGCCTAAATGATGAAAGCTATAATGCCAACCCGGAGAGTATGAGGGCGGCTATTGCGGTTTTAGGTTTAAGCAAGGGGCGTAAAATCGCCGTTCTTGGAGATATGCTAGAACTTGGAAACGACGAGGCTGCAATGCATGCTGAAATACTTGCGCACTTGCAAGATGCGAAAATTGATTTGGTTATTACCTGCGGGAAACGCATGAAAAACCTGAATGATGTTTTACCCAAAACCATGAACGGCGGTTGGTTTGCAAACCATGAAGCTTGTCTTGATGGCCTTATAGCGGTCTTGAAAGACGGCGATACATTGATGGTCAAGGGATCAAATGCTTCTGGTATGGGCAAGTTGGTCGCGGCTTTAAAACAACAAACTCAATCAAATAATAACAATAATAAAAAGGAAACTGCCCATGTTTTATGAATGGCTTGCACCTTACGCCGAGCAATTTCAGGCGTTTAACTTGTTCAATTACATCACGTTTCGGGTTGGCGGAGCGGTGATGACATCCATGCTGATTGCCTTTGTTTTCGGGCCAAAACTGATCCGGACTATGAGGATGAAGCAAGGCAAAGGCCAACCAATCCGCGATGATGGCCCCGAGGGGCACATTGTTGCCAAGGCCGGAACGCCGACCATGGGCGGGCTCTTGATTTTGGTCTCCATGGTGGTCTCGACATTGCTTTGGGGCAATCTTGGCAATCCGTATTTGTGGGTGGTTTTATTGGTGACAATAGGATTTGGCGCGGTCGGGTTCGTGGATGACTATTTGAAGGTTTCCAGGCACAATCCGAAAGGCCTGAACGGCAAGATAAAATTGGTGATAGAATTTGCCATTGCCGCAATTGCTGTTTACGCTATATCCAGGATTTCGCCTAGCGAACCCGCACATTTTGGCACTGGGCTAGCGGTACCGTTTCTCAAGGATACATTGTTTAATCTAGGGATATTTTTTATTCCGTTTGGTTGTATTGTCATTGTTGGTGCGTCCAATGCCGTCAATATGACGGACGGGTTAGACGGGTTGGCTATTGTGCCTGTGATGATTGCAGCGGCCAGTTTTTCGGCCATAGCCTATTTGGTCGGCAATGCTGTATATGCGCCGTATTTGGGTGTGCCTTATGTGCCTGGTAGCGCCGAGATTACCATTGTTCTTGGTTCATTACTGGGGGCCGGGCTAGGCTTTCTTTGGTATAATGCGCCGCCCGCCATGATTTTTATGGGCGATACAGGTTCTTTGGCCTTGGGCGGTGCTTTGGGGGCGGCAGCCGTAGCGACTAAACACGAAATTGTTTTGGCAATTATTGGTGGTTTGTTTGTTCTGGAAATGGTGTCCGTTATTGTGCAGGTGGCTTCGTTTAAACTCACGGGTAAACGGGTGTTTCGTATGGCCCCTATTCATCACCACTATGAGAAAAAAGGTTGGGCAGAGCCCACCATTGTTATTCGTTTTTGGATCATCGCCGTTATTTTGGCTATGATAGGTCTTTCAACTCTGAAGCTTAGATAGGTAGTTCATAACCACTATGATTGCAGCTGGAACATTTAAAGGAAAAACCATTGCCGTTTTCGGACTGGGGCGTAGTGGTGTCACTGCGGCTCTGTCTTTGCAAAAAGGCGGAGCAAATGTTTTGGCGTGGGATGATAATGAAGCCAGCCGTATGGCCGCCAAAGAACAGGGCGTATGCGTCCAGGATTTGACAAAGGCAGATTGGGATAAGGTTGACGAATTGGTACTCTCTCCTGGCGTACCCCATGATCTCCCGAAGGCCCATTGGAGCGCAAAAAAGGCCGTGAGCGCGGGTGTGCCCATCATTTGTGATATAGAGATTTTCGCCCGCGAGGTTATGGCCCGCGCACCGGAACGCCGTCCAAACATCATCGCCATCACGGGCACCAATGGCAAGTCTACGACCACGGCCCTTATCGGGCATATTTTGGCAGAAGCCGGGCGCGATTCGCAAGTTGGCGGTAATATCGGTCGGGGTGTGTTGGATTTGGAAGATATTTACGGCGGCGCCAATTATGTGCTGGAATTATCATCCTATCAGCTAGAGCGCACATTCAGCCTTAAAGCCAACGCTGCGATTTTTCTAAATTTGACCCCGGATCATTTGGAACGCCACGGCGATATGAAAGCCTATGAGCAGGCCAAATTGCGTATATTCGCAAACCAGACGAAGGATGATACGGCGATTGTAGGCGTTGACGGGCCGCAGGGAAAACGTATTTGCTCGCAGTTGAAAGCACAAAATGGACGCCGCGTAGTACCCATCTCAGGCAGGCGTTCATTAGGGCGCGGGGTTTGCGTCATCAAAGGCAAATTATATTCCGTTATGGACGGGCGTTGCGAATTGATTGTGAACTTACGGGATGCTGCGGGTCTTGACGGTGAGCACAATTGGCAAAACGCCGCTGCTGCCTATGGGGCGGTGCGGGCTTTAGGTTTGAAACCCCAAACCATCGGTAAAGCCATTCTCAGCTTTTCTGGCCTGGAGCACCGCCTTGAAAATATAGGGCATGCCGGGCCCGTGAAATATGTCAATGATAGCAAGGCGACCAATGTTGATGCTGCGACACAAGCGCTTAAAACCTATGATAATATTTACTGGATTGCAGGCGGCCAAGTTAAAGAAGGCGGTATTGATGCTTTGGCCCCGCACTTTGGAAATATCACCCGTGCTTACCTGATCGGGGAGGCGGCGGGTGATTTTGAGCGCAGTTTAAAATCCAATAAAATCGCCGCTAAAATATCCAAAGAATTACGCTTGGCGATTATGTGCGCCACCAGGGACGCGTTGGCATCGCGTGCGCCCAATCCGGTTGTTTTGTTGTCCCCGGCGTGTGCCAGCTTTGACCAGTTTAAGGATTTTGAGGCGCGAGGGGATGAATTTCGCAAACTCAGTCTTGAAATAATAAACCTGTTCGAGCGTGAAAAAGCCGCTAGTGCACTTGGCACCAACATCAAAGAAATTGTCGCATGATTGGGCGTTCGCGCACGAACCGGTTTATTGTACTTGAATGGTGGCGCAGTATAGACCGGGTTACATTGGGACTGTTTGTGGCCTTGTTAATTTTTGGACTTGTTTTGTCCATGGCGGCCAGTCCGGCTGCCGCCAACCGTTTGGGGTATGATAACCCGTTCTTCTTTTTGATGCGCCAAAGTCTTTTCGTCACAATGGGATTTCTCGGCGCAATTATTGTCTCCATGATGCCGGTCAATAATGCGCGGCGTATTGCTGTGTTGGCGTTAATCGGGGCAAGCATTGTTATGATGTTGTTACCGGAGTTGGGTGTTCAGGTGAAAGGCGCGACGCGGTGGATCAGGATTGGGCCTCTGTCCTTGCAACCTTCCGAATTTGCCAAACCTGGTTTTGTCGTATTTGCAGCCTGGATGTTTTCCGTACGCAAGAAAAGTCCTGAATTTCCCGGCATAGCGATTTTGTTTATAGTCTATGTCTTGTTGATTTTTCTGTTGATCAACCAGCCGGACTTTGGCCAGTCTTTTTTGCTCACCTTGATTTTTGGCGCTGTATTTTTCTATGCAGGCCTGTCGCTTAGATGGATGGCGATATTGGCAGGCTTGTCAGTGGTTGGGTCTCTGATAGCATTCCGTTTTTTGCCCCATGTCAATGACCGAATTAACAGGTTTTTAAATCCCGAAGGCTCTGACACCTACCAAACCGACAAAGCTCTGGAAGCCATCGCCAATGGCGGGTTGTTTGGACGCGGCCCAGGTGAGGGGAATATTAAAAATCAGCTTCCCGATGCCCATACGGATTTTATCTTTGCTGTAGCGGTTGAGGAGTTTGGGTTTTTGTTATCGGCCGGGCTTATTTTTTTACTCGCGGCATTTGTTGCACGTAGTTTTAGAAATGCATTGCACTTAACCGATTATTTTTCGCAATTGGCTGTTGCAGGATTGGCCACAATGATTGGTTTGCAAGCTATGATTAACTTGGCGGTTAATCTTAACATCGCCCCGCCAAAGGGCATGACTTTACCGTTTATTTCCTACGGCGGATCGTCCATGTTAGCTTTGAGTTTCTCTGCCGGGTTGATTCTCGCATTTTCGAGAAAGCGACCTGGCGCATATGGATTTGGCGTGGTTTAGGATATATGGGCAAGCGGATATTACTGGCGGCAGGGGGGACTGGCGGACATATGTTTCCGGCCCAGGCTTTGGCGGAAAACCTTAAAGCCAAAAACTGGCATATCGCCCTGATGACCGATGCGAGGGGTCTGAAACATGGGGGAAATATTCCGGCTGACCCCATGATAGAAGTTCAGGCGGCCAGCATATCACCCAAGCATCCCGTGGGCGCCATTGGCGGTATGTGGAAGTTGATGCAAGGGGTGAAAACCGCCAAGGCCTTTATCCGGAGCTGGAAACCGGATGTGGTGGTCGGGTTCGGCGGCTATCCGGCTTTTCCGGCTTTGAAAGCGGCGCAAAGCTTAGGTGTACCATCGGTTTTGCATGAGCAAAATGCCGTACTTGGCCGGGTCAACCGGGTGTTTGCCGCCAAAGCGGATGTGGTGGTGTCGGGGTTTGATGTGCTGGAGAAATTGCCTGAAAAGGCCAATTGGCGTGTGTTGGGCAATCCGCTTCGCTCCCGTATTATTGAGGCCAGCCAGCGGGTCTACGAACCGCCAAGCGATAAAATAAATTTACTGATTGTTGGTGGTAGCCTGGGGGCACGGCTGTTGAGCGAGACAGTCCCGCAAGCGGTGGCTTTACTGCCGGAAGATATGAGGGCACGTTTGTCGGTTGTACAGCAGACCCGAAAGGAAAGCCTGGATTTTGCCAGAGATATTTATGCGAAAGCAGGTGTCCAAGCTGAGTGCGAGCCGTTCTTTGCTGACATTGAAATCCACCTTGCCAAAGCCCATTACATTATAGCGCGGGCCGGGGCGTCGAGCGTTTCTGAAATCATGGCCATGGGGCTTCCCTCGTTATTGGTGCCCCTCAAAATTGCTTTGGACGATCATCAAAGTGTAAATGCAATGCCTTTAAAAAACCTTGACGCTGCCGATATTTTGCCAGAATTGGAGTTTACGCCGCAGACAGTTAAATCTATGCTCACGGAGAGATTGAATGATTCGTCATGGCTTAAAACCGCATCGAGTAAGGCCCGCAGTGCGGCCAAACCCGACGCCACAACTGATTTGGCGAAATGCGTCATTGATATCGCCGCAAATTAACGGAAACCCAAATATGCAAACCCAAATGCCATTTGAACAAATGCCATTCGAAATTGGGCCGATACATTTTGTCGGGATTGGCGGTATCGGAATGAGCGGTATTGCCGAAGTTATGCTCAATTTAGGCTATCAGGTGCAAGGCTCGGATATTCGGGAAAATGATATTATAGAGCGGCTCAAGCGCCTGGGTGCCACTATATATATTGGGCAAAAACGCAGGCAGGTTCACGGCGCCGGGGCGATTGTAGTATCGTCGGCCATTTTGCAAGATAATGCGGAGTTGGTTGAAGCTCGCGCCCGCGCTATCCCCGTTGTGCGGCGGGCTGAAATGCTGGCCGAATTGATGCGGCTTAAATGGGCCGTGGCGGTTGGTGGCACCCACGGAAAAACCACGACTACATCCATGGTGGCGGCGCTTCTGGACGGCGGCGGGCTTGATCCTACGGTGATCAATGGCGGCATCATCAATGCATATGGTGCCAATGCTAAACTGGGCGCCGGGAAATGGATGGTGGTTGAGGCGGACGAAAGCGATGGTTCTTTCTTGAAGCTGTTTCCAACCGTAGCAATTGTCACCAATATAGACCCGGAGCATATGGAGCATTACGGGGAATTTGATAATTTAAGGGCCGCCTTTGACACATTTGTTGAAAACTTACCGTTTTACGGATTTGCGGTGTTGTGCATTGACCACCCCGAGGTGCAGGCTTTGGTCAGCCGGGTTACAGACCGCAAAGTTGTCACTTACGGATTTAACGCCCAAGCGGATGTGCGGATTGAAAATTTAACATACGAAAACGGCGGCGCCATCTTTGATGCGGTGTTTCGCTCGCGTGGTGAGGCGGACGAAATTAGGTGGGGTGATTTGGATTTGCCCATGGCCGGAGATCACAATGCGCAAAACGCATTAGCGGCAATCGCCGTAGCCTATGAACTTGGCCTAAACGAAACGCAAGTCCGTGCAGGCTTGAAAGGTTTTGGCGGTGTGAAGCGCCGCTTTACCCATGTAGGCACATGGAATGGTGTGACCATAATTGATGATTACGGGCATCATCCGGTTGAAATATCCGCCGTGCTTAAAGCCGCACGGCAAGTGTGCCCAATAAGTAGCAAGGGGAAAATCCACGCCGTTGTACAGCCCCACAGATATTCCCGTTTGCAAGATTTATTTGATGAATTTTGCACCTGTTTTAATGATGCAGACGCGGTCTATGTTACCGATGTTTTCGGGGCTGGCGAGGAACCCATAGACGGTATTGACGGCCCGGCACTGGTAGAGGGCTTGGCCCGCCACGGCCACCGAAATGCGCAGTCTGTCGTGCGCAAGACATTGGCCCAAACTTTGAAATCTGCTATAGAGCCGGGCGATTATATAGTCTATCTTGGGGCCGGGGATATTACTTTATGGGCCGCAGAGCTTTCGCAAAAACTCGCGGAGATGTAAGATGACTTTTGCCTCTATTCTTCACAAATTACCCGAAGTGCGAGGACGGTTGAAGGAAAATGTGCTTTTGGCGCCCTTTACCTGGTTTAGGGTTGGCGGGATGGCGCAAGTTTTGTTTATTCCCGAAGACGAGGCCGACTTGGCTTTGTTTTTAGCGCAAACGCCTATGGATATTCCGGTGCAAGTCTTGGGTGTGGCCTCCAACACATTGGTGCGCGATGGTGGTGTGCCGGGTATCACTGTCCGGCTTGGCCCAAATTTCGCAAAGGTGGATTTATTGGGCGAATACAGGATACGCGCCGGCGCGGCCTGTCTCGATTCCGTCTTGGCAAAACATGCCGGCGCTTCGGGCATTGGTGGTTTGGAGTTTTTTGTCGGCATCCCCGGAACCGTAGGCGGGGCACTGCGTATGAATGCCGGCTGCTATGGGGGGGATACCAAAAGTGTATTGCTTGATGTCGTAGCTTTGGACCGGCGCGGGCGGCGGCACATATTGTCCGTGCGCGAAATGGGATATGCCTATCGCCACAGTGATGTGCCTGAGGATTTAATTTTTATAGAAGCTGTATTTCAGGGCTATGAGAAACATCCGAACCATATTTTCACCCGCATGAAACAGATTAAGGCCGACCGGGAAATGTCTCAACCCCTTAGGGAAAAAACGGGCGGGTCGACATTCAAGAACCCCAATCCAAAAATATCCGGTGATCGTGGCGCCTGGCAAGTTATTGACGCGGCTGGTGGGCGTGGGTTTGAGATAAGAGGTGCGCAAATGTCGGAAAAACACTGTAATTTTATGATCAATAAAAACAACGCCAGCGCGGCGGATTTGGAAGAGCTCGGGGAAACTATTCGCGCAAAAGTTCTGATGTCTGAAAATATCCGTCTGGAGTGGGAAATCCGGCGCATCGGTGTAAGGCGCGTTAAGCATGGTTGAAAAAATTGCACTTTTGATGGGCGGCATGTCGGCGGAGCGCGAAGTGTCTTTGGTCTCCGGTGATGCAGTCAATGAAGCCTTGGAGGCGGAGGGTTTTAAAACGGTAAAAATCGATGTGGGCCGGGATTTATGGACGCAATTGTCCCGCGTTAATCCGGATGTAATTTTTAACTGTCTGCACGGTGAATGGGGTGAGGACGGCAGAGTGCAGGGGGTGCTGGATTTATTTGGTAAACCCTACACCCATAGCGGTGTGTTGGCATCTGCTTTGGCTATGGACAAACACCGGGCAAAAATTGTCCTAAAAGCGGCAGGTATTCATGTGCCGGAGGGGAAATTGGTCGAACGTAAGCTTGCGGCGCAAAAACATGTCATGCGCCCGCCTTATGTTATCAAGCCCAACGCCCAAGGCTCCAGCGTTGGTGTGTATATCGTGCTGGGAGGAGCTAAACGTCCGCCCTTGGATATAGCCATGAACGAAAAAATGGGGTCATTGGTGTTGGCAGAGCGATTTGCGCCGGGACGGGAATTGACCGTTAGCGTGATGAACGGCAAGGCTTTGTGTGTTACGGAGATCGTGGCCCATACGACGTTTTACGATTATGAGGCCAAATACGCCGATGGTGGCTCAAGTCACATTGTTCCGGCCAAAATTCCTGATGAAGTCGCACAAATTTGTATGGAATGGGCCGAAACCGCCCATAAGGCTTTAGGGTGCAGGGGGCTTACCCGCTCGGATTTTCGCTATGATGATGAAAAACCTGCGAAAAAAAACACAAAAAAGAACTTAGTAAACAAAATCGTAATGCTTGAACTCAATACTCAACCGGGAATGACCCCAAAATCGCTCGCCCCTGAACAGGCGGATGCGACGGGGATGGATTTTCGCCAGCTTTGCCGCTGGATCGTTGAGGATGCTACATGGCCAAGGTAGGAAATATGAGAAAGGCTGGCAAGCCAGGGAAAACTGCAAAATTTGGGGGTGCGCGGCGGGTAAGTCCGCTCAAACCAGGCTTGCGCGGAGCGCGTAACTGGGCAACGGCGCAAATCCGTAGTGCCACTTATTCACGCCGTAAGCTTACCCGTTTACTGATCACGGCCTTTGCCTTGGTCTTTGGAATTGTTTGGGGGGCATTGTGGCTCGGTGGTTTTTTGCCGCAAATATCGTCGAATATTGACCAGTTTAAAAAGCAAAGACTGATCAGCATGGGTTTTGTGGTCAAATATGTGGATGTTGTTGGTGAAGGTCGTGTTCAGGAAGATAAAGTCAGGCAAATGCTGGGTGTAAGGCCAGGTGATTATCTGTTTGATATGAATATTGATAATGCGCAAGAGCGAATCCAGTCTCTTAGCTGGGTGGAAACGGCGGTTGTGCGCCGCTTGTGGCCTGACCGTATTGTCGTACATATAAATGAGCGTAGACCCTATGCTTTGTGGCAAAACAACCAAAAAATACATGTGGTTGATAATACGGGCGCAATTATTTTCCCTGCGAACGTGAGAGAATTTTCAGACCTGCCATTTGTTGTCGGCCCCGGTGCCGCATCCCATGCACAAACCGTGTGGACAATGCTGAAATCCCAGCCAGATGTGTTTGAGCGAACGGAGGCTGTGGTTTTCGTCGGTGGCAGGCGTTGGGATATTGTGTTAAGCGGCGGGTTGCGAATATTATTGCCGGAGCAGAACCCTGTCGCGGCTTTGCATAGATTTAATACCTATAACCAAAAATACAATCTTCTTGATTTGGACTTACAGCGTGTCGATATGCGGGTGAAGGGGCGGTTGACTTTAAAGCCAAAAGACGCGGAAGATCGGGGCCAAAAACCTCAGAGGGTATAGGGAATGGCCTTGTTTTCTGGTGGTTCAGGTGCCGCACAACCTGAAATATTTGCCATTCTTGATGTAGGTTCCAGCAAGGTTGTTTGTTTTATTGGTCACCAGGAAGAAAATGCGGGGGTGCGCATTCTTGGTGCAGGCTATCATGCCAGTGCAGGCTTAAAAGCAGGTGCTGTGGTCGATATGGAGGCGGCGGAATACACGATCCGGCATGCGGTCGAGAAGGCAGAGCGGGCTGCCGGCTTTGCCATACAGTCAGTTATTGTAAATGTTTCCACGCGTTCCTTGAAATCTCGCCATATCAATGTGGAAACCAGATTCTCAAGCGCTGAAGTGGCCGACAAAGATTTGCGGCGCGTGATTGACACAGCCATGATTGAATTCGCAGAGCCGGAACAAGCCATATTACACGCTTTACCACTAAATTGGACATTAGACGGGGAGCGCGGCATCCGTGACCCGCGCGGCATGTTCGGGAGCCATTTAGGTGTGGATATGCATTTCGTTACGGCAAATGTAGGGGTTTTACGAAATCTTTCTCACTGTATAGAGCGTTGCCATTTGCGTATTGAGGGCATGGTTGCATCGCCTTACGCCGCAGGGGAGGCGATTTTGGTCGAAGATGAATTTGATCTTGGGGTTACTTTAATCGACATGGGGGCAGGGATCACGACGGCCGCCGTATTTCGTGACAGAACTCTGGCTTTCGTTGATGCCATTAGTGTCGGCGGTAAAAACGTGACGAGTGATATAGCACGCGGTATGACCACGCCGTGGGAAGCTGCGGAACGCATCAAAACCATATATGGATCTGCTTTGGAAAGTCGAGATGACGGGCAAATGGTACCCTGTCCACCTATGGGGGCTGAGGACGAACTGCACAAGGAGCCGCTATCAGTTCTGACAAAGATTGTACGCTCACGGGCTGAAGAGACATTTGAAATTTTGCGCGACCGGTTTAATGCTGCCGGGATCGGGGATTTTGCCGGGCGCCGCATTGTGCTGACTGGGGGGGCAGCGCAATTATCAGGTGCAGTGCAATTGGCGGAGTATATATTTGGCAAGCGGGTGCGGGTTGGTCGACCCCACGGTTTGCTCGGTTTGCCAGATACAATGACGGGGCCGGATTTCGCTGTGGCTGCGGGGCTGATTAAACATGTTTTTCAAGATAAAACAGAGGCTATATCAGGGCCGCCGGATCTGTCAGGCAGACGTATTCGCCAGCGCCGTTATGCGGGTGGGAATGTTGTGCGGTCTTTCAAATGGTTTAAGGATAATTTCTAAGTAGAATGCTTATTTTATTTTTTTGGCATTTGATTTTTTTGGGCCACATTAACGTATGTTAAAGGTTTTACGTGGACTTTAGCGTTAATAATTTGCAAACCATAATGCGAAGGTCCCACACATGAGCATCAATATATCCATTCCAAAGTCCCCCGATCTAAAACCTCGCATCGTCGTCATCGGCGTTGGAGGAGCCGGGGGAAATGCCGTTAATAACATGATCAATTCTGGCCTTGACGGGGTCGAATTTCTGGTTGCCAATACGGACGCCCAGGCGATTGCCTTGTCAAAAGCCGAGCGGCGCATCCAGATGGGCGGTGCAATTACCCAAGGTCTTGGTGCGGGTATGCGACCGGAAGTGGGCGAAGAGGCCGCCGAAAGCTCTTTGCAGGAAATTATGGAGCATCTCGACGGCACACATATGTTGTTCGTTGCGGCTGGTATGGGCGGCGGTACGGGAACCGGTGCTGCACCTGTTATTGCCAAGGCTGCCCGTGAGCTCGGGATTTTAACAGTTGCGATTGTGACGAAACCTTTCCAGTTTGAAGGTTCAAAGCGAATGACATTGGCGGAAGCAGGTATTGAGGCCCTTTATAACTGTGTTGATACTTTAATTGTTATTCCGAATCAAAACTTGTTCCGTATCGCAACCGAGAGCACAACTATGGCTGATGCATTTGCTATGGCTGACGAAGTGCTAAACTCCGGTGTGCGCGGTGTAACCGATTTGATGGTCGTGCCGGGCCTGATTAACCTGGATTTTGCCGATGTACGCACGATTATGGGCGAAATGGGCAAAGCCATGATGGGGACGGGCGAAGCAACGGGAGAGCGCCGTGCTATTGAGGCGGCGGAAAGTGCAATTGCCAATCCGCTTTTAGATGATGTGTCCCTAAAGGGCGCTAAGGGCGTGTTGATCAATATTACCGGTGGTTCTGATTTGACACTTTATGAGGTGGATGAAGCAGCCAGCCTGATCCGTGGCCAAGTGGATCCCAACGCCAACATTATTATTGGGTCAGCACTTGATAAAGACTTGGACGGTATTGTGCGTATTTCTGTTGTCGCTACCGGTGTGGACAGTCATGAGATTTATACGCCACTGGTTGCCAGCACTAGTAAACAAGCGGAATTTGAAGATAGCATAGACACTGCTCACATGGCTGCAACAGAGGAGCAAAACATCGGCGACGAAATTGATTTTGTACGTGCAACTGGTGAAAGAGCTGATTTATTAGCTTCAGATATTTCTGAAGATGTTGAAGTGGATGAATTTGCTTCTGAAGCACTTTCCCGACCAGCAGAGCCCGCCCCATTTACATATACCCGGCCCAATCTTGATACACCCGACACGCCAATAGTTTCTCCAGCGGCAAATTTGGAAAGAGGAACCATGTCGCCCACTGAAACGCAAACAGTTGTTAAGCGACCGTTTGGATTCTTTGGTCGCAAAAAAACCAAACCCGTTGCAGCAATGGTTACGCCGGATATAACACCAAATAAAACGGGTGATTTGTTCGGAACTGACGAAGATGACGAGTTGGAAATCCCGTCTTTCTTGCGCCGTCAAAACAAATAAAATTAGGGTTTACCCATAAAAGGCATTGAAAAGCCTTGGCTTGTTTTCGTGTGCAATTCTGATAAGAGTGTTAACATCGAAAACATCAGGGGGGTCTCATGTCAACGCAAAAAGCCAAATTCGACGTTCAACCATTATTTGTTGAGCCAATTGTCAAGGTTTCACTTGCTGGCGCTATCAATACTGCGCAGGTAAAATTTATAAAAAATCTAAAAATGGTCAAAAACCGAACTAATCTTATTTCTGAAGATTTGTATATTTTTGAAAACCCCGAACTACTCCTGCTCAAATCGGCTATACAGGACGCTCTGGACTTTTATGCAGATGTGGTCATGGGCATCGACCAAAAACTTTACATCACACAGTCTTGGGCTTTGACCAATCCGCCAGGCGATGGCATGCACGGTCATTCCCATTCAAACTCGGTTATATCCGGGTCCTTTTATTATGATGAGCTGCCAGAGCCTGGCGCCAATATGGTTTTTGATCGCCATAACAGCTATCAACGTTTGGTACTTGCTCCCGATCCTGATAAACACAATTTATATAACACCCCCGCCAGTGTTGTGGAGCCCAGAACCCATGATCTATTGTTGTTCTGCTCCAGCTTGCAACATCGTGTCGAAGCAAATGCGACAAAAAAGCCGAGATATTCCCTTGCATTCAACACATTTATTAAAGGCAAATTGGGAGACTTCAGGGATGTTTCCGAGCTGATTTTATAATCGGATATTTACGCTTAAACATTTGAAAACATTAATATTAAACCCTGTTCACAAACTGTAACATATTGTAACAGAGCTTTAGTTTTCTTGTCAGTTTATATTCATTAGAGTTACGGGAATATACCAACCTAAATGGCAATTTCTCTGCCAAAGCAATAATGACAATATTTGTATGACAATTGATGTGCCGATTATTCCTGTACACAGGCAAGCGACATTGCGCAGCATTGCCCGGTGTGAAGGCATCGCTTTGCACGGCGGCCAGCATGTCAAGCTTGTGCTAAAGCCAGCGCCAACTCATTCCGGTATTGTTTTTGTGCGAACGGATGTTGACGATATTGAAAACGATATAGCGCTGCGCGCTGATACCGTGACTGATGTGAAACGGTGTACGACAATTAGTAATGCGGCGGGTGTAAAGGTTTCCACAATTGAACATTTGATGGCGGCGCTATCGGCTAGCGGTGTTGATAATCTCGTTATTGAAATAAACGGCCCCGAGCTACCGGCATTGGACGGTAGCTCCGAGCCGTTCTTGAAATTGATCGAACAAGCCGGGGTTTTATCCCAAGAGGCACCGAGGCGCTATATCAAGGTCTTGAAAACTGTAGAAGTCCAGGCAGACAATGCCTATGCACGCATTGACCCGTCCCCTTATCTGTATTTGGATGTTACAATCGACTTTGAAGACGCTGCCATTGGTCGTCAACGCATTGAAATAGAGCCGGATGTGAAGGCTTTTCGGGAACGCATGGCCTCTGCCAGGACATTCGCGCGCGCCCACGAAGTCGTGGCACTGCGAGAAGCAGGCCTTAGTCTTGGCGGTTCTTACGACAACGCCATCGTCGTCGATGGAGATAAAATCTTAAATCCTGGCGGATTACGTTTTGCTGACGAGTTTGTTCGGCACAAAGCATTGGATTTGTTGGGGGACATGTATGTAGGGGGGCCGCTTTTAGGGCGGGTCACCACGGTGTGCGCAGGGCACGGGATTAATCATCAATTGCTGCTTGCACTGTTTGCTGATCCAAAGGCATGGAAATTTACATATCTTACAGCGCCGCAAACACTGTCCAAAAACCTGCCAGAAGGTGTTTCTAGGCTTGAAGAAACGGTATCAGCCCTGTAAGGACTGTCTTTCGTAATCTTAATGCTATTTTATTTGACCCAGCGCGTGTAATCTGCGAGTCGGAATGCAAATTGGCAGGCAAATGAACGAGAGCCGACTATGAAATTTTTTCTTAACACTGGACGTATGTTACGCGCCGCAATTGTTTTTGTTGTCGTGGGGCTTGTGCTGAGCGGGTGTTCGACTTTCGGGCGCAAGCAGAAAATCAAACTGGCATATGTAGAACGTCCTGCGGAAACCCTCTACACAAGTGCTTTGGAGAAAATGGACACCAAGCGCTGGGATGAGGCTATTTTGTTTTTTGACGAGGTGGAGCGACAACATCCTTTCTCCCGCTGGGCCCGCCGGGCCATGTTGATGTCCTCATTTGCACATTATCAATCCGGCGATTATGATGATGCAGTTGCCGGCGCACAGCGTTTCATCAGCTTGCATCCGGGGAGCGAGTCTACGCCTTATGCTTATTATTTAATCGCAATATCCCATTATGAACAAATTTTTGATGTTGGCCGGGATCAAGGCACAACGGTGCTGGCGGAACGGGCTTTACAGCAAGTGGTTAGGCGCTATCCAGACTCGGATTATGCCCGCGATGCCCGGTTAAAGCTGGAATTGACCCACGACCATTTGGCTGGCAAAGAGATGGATGTTGGCCGTTATTATTTGCGTCAAGATCAGCACTTGGCCGCCATTGGTCGGTTTAAAAACGTTGTTAAAAAATACGAAACCACATCCCAGGTTGAAGAAGCCTTGCACCGGCTTGTAGAAGTCTATGTGTCTTTGGGTCTTATTGTTGAGGCCAAGCATGTGGGTTCGGTGTTGGGGCATAATTATCCGAGTGGTGAGTGGTATTATGATAGTTATAATTTGCTTTCAAAATACGGTGTAGATCTCCACGAAGAAGTCAAGGTCGAGCGTGAGCGTGGCTATTGGCGGCGGTTGAAAGAGCGCTTGTTCTAGAGAGCTTGCGGAAGGGGACGCTATATGCTTAGCGAAATATCCATTCGCAATGTTGTTCTTATTGAAGCCCTTGACCTTGAACTGGGTTCAGGCCTCTCGGCAATGACCGGGGAGACGGGGGCAGGTAAATCAATCATCCTTGATGCACTCGGCATGGCCACGGGTGGGCGGTCCGACAAAGGTCTGGTGCGGGCTGGGGCAGACAAGGCCAGGTGTGTTGCCAGTTTCACAATTCTGCAAGGCCACAAGGTCTGGGACATGCTGGATACTGCCGATATAGATTTTGACCAAAGCGAAGACATTGTACTGCGCCGTACCATTACATCCGAAGGCCGCTCGCGAGCCTATATCAATGATGCGCCCGTTAGCGTTAAATTACTGTCGCAAATCGGCGGCATGTTATTGGAAGTACATGGTCAGCACGACGGGCGCGGCTTGCTCGATGCGTCCACACACCGGGGGCAGTTGGACAGATTTGGCGGTCATGACAATTTGCTCGGTGAATGCGCTACCGCTTTTACGATGTTGAAAACGGCGGCGGATGCACTCGCCACTTTGAAATCCCGCCAAGCCAAATCCGACGAAGACCGGGCATTTTTTGAACATGCCATTGGTGAGCTTGACCGTCTGGCTCCAAAACCCGGCGAGGACGAACAATTGGCGTCAGAGCGCAAATTACTGCAACATGCCGAGGGGGCACTCGGTGAACTTCGTACCGCCGGGGAGGCGCTCGGCGTAGACGGCGCTTACGAATCGCGGATCGCGCAGGCATTGGCCGGGTTGGAACGGGTGCAGGCCAAAATAGGTGACGGCGAAGACAATATGGCCATTTCCGCACTGACCACCGCAACATCAGCTCTCGAAAAAGCCCTGTTAGAGCTGGACGAGGCCCGCACTGCGGTCGGCGATGCTGCGCAGGTGTTTAATTTCGAGCCGGACAGGCTGGATAAATTGGAAGAACGCCTATTTGCCCTGCGTGCCTCGGCGCGCAAATACAATGTTGATGTAGACGGGCTGGCCGATTTGCGACAAAATTACGGAGACGAATTGCTGGCCCTTGAGGGATATGCGGAAAGCCTGGTCAATGCAGAAGCGAAATTGGCACAGATGCAAAGCCGGTATGACCGGATTGCTGACAAATTAACCAAAGCCCGGGCATCTGCCGCCACCAGATTAGACAAAAACGTCATTGCAGAATTATCGCCCTTGAAAATGGACAAAGCCCGGTTTGTCACGGACATCACCACCGCCCCGGACGGGCCAAATGGCCGTGACCAGGTGCGGTTTGTGGTCTCGACCAATCCGGGTACGCCCATGGGCCCGTTGGAAAAAATTGCGTCCGGCGGTGAGTTGGCTCGGTTTGCTTTGGCAATTAAAGTTGCTTTGGCTGGAGCTATGAGCGGGGACGGGCAAAAAGTGATGATATTTGACGAAGTTGATCAAGGGGTTGGCGGCGCGGTCGCTGATGCGGTCGGGCGCAGATTATTTCGCCTGTCCAAAACCGCGCAAGTCTTGGTCGTCACCCATTCCCCGCAGGTCGCCGCCAGCGCCGACCAGCAATTGTTGATCAGCAAAACCAGCAAAGCCGGTAGCACGCTGACCCATGTTCATACACTGGCTGAAGATGAACGCGGTGAGGAAATTGCCCGTATGCTGGCCGGGAAAACCGTAACGGATGAAGCCCGGGCCGCGGCGCGCAAATTGATGCGGGTATCATGAGCCGGGATGGCGATCTTGCCCAGGCCAAGCGCGTACATCACGCCTTGGCCGTAGAAATCCGTATCCATGATGACGCTTATTACGGCCAAGATGCCCCGACGGTGAGCGATGCTAAATATGACGATTTGCGCCAGCGGTTACTGGCCATAGAGACAAAATTCCCTGAACTGGCTACCAAAGACAGCCCGTCGCAAAATATCGGTGCCAAGCCGTCTGGCAGGTTTGGAAAAATTACCCATACCGTGCCAATGTTGTCACTGGATAATGCGTTTGACGAAAATGATGTCCGGGATTTTGCGTCGCGGGTTAGGCGATTTTTGAACATGGAAGTAGACGTGCCATTAACGTTTACCGCCGAGCCTAAAATAGACGGCCTGTCTGCGTCCATCCGCTATGAAAATGGCGTTTTGGTCAATGCCGCCACACGCGGCGATGGGCGCATTGGTGAGGACATCACCAATAATATCCGCACACTTAAAGATGTGCCCAAAAACCTTAAGGAATCAGGCTGGCCGGACGTGGTTGAGGTGCGCGGCGAGGTTTATATCGGCCACGATGATTTCGCCGCTATGAATGCCGCTCAGGAACATGCTGGTAAAGACCCGTATAAAAATCCGCGCAATGCGGCGGCTGGCTCGCTCAGGCAGATTGATCCAAGTGTTACCGCCAGTCGGCCATTGAAATTTTATGCCTATGCCTGGGGCGAGATGAGCGCACCCATAGCGGATACGCAAATGGACGCGGTGCTTGCGTTCAAAAAGTGGGGGTTTTTCGTCAATGATATGATGAGGGTTTGCAATAATGCCGAAGACATGATTGCGCATTACAAGCATATCGAAGCGGCTAGAAGCTCGCTCGGTTACGACATTGACGGGGTGGTTTACAAGGTCAATGATCTGGCTTTACAAGCGCGGCTCGGATTTGTATCCCGCGCCCCGCGCTGGGCCGTCGCCCACAAATTCCCGGCAGAAAAAGCCACCACGATTATTGAAGCTATTGACGTACAGGTTGGGCGCACGGGTGCGCTTACACCTGTGGCTAGATTAACACCGGTTACGGTCGGTGGCGTCGTCGTCTCCAACGCAACCTTGCACAATGAAGACGAGATCAAACGTCTGGATGTACGGGTTGGTGACAGCGTGGAAATCCAGCGGGCCGGAGATGTCATCCCGCAGGTATTACGGGTTTTGAACGGGGATAGGGCGGGGCGCCCGGATCCGTTCACTTTGCCTAAATCATGTCCTGTATGCGGTGCGGATGCGGTGCGTGAAATGGATGAAAAAGGCAATAGAGACGTGGTGCGCCGTTGCACAAATGGCTTGCAGTGTCCGGCGCAAGCTATTGAAAGTTTAAAGCATTTTGTCTCGCGCCGTGCCTATGATATTGACGGTATGGGCATCAAGCAAATTGAGGTGTTCTACGAAAAAGACCTGGTGTTGGAACCCGCCCATATCTTTACGCTGGAAGCCCGCAATGACGACATCAAGCTTGAAACCTGGGAGGGTTGGGGCGAGCAAAGTGCGGCCAATCTGTTCGCAGCAATCAATGCGCGGCGCGAAATAGAGTTTGTGCGTTTCCTGTACGGCTTCGGTATTCGCCATGTAGGCCACGGCAATTCAAATCTAATTGCCAAGCACTATTTGTCCTTCGATAAATTTTTAAGGAGCGTAGAAAAAATGGTGCAAGGCGACGATGGGGCTTTGTCGGAACTCCTCTCCATAGATGGTGTCGGCGAGGCCTGCGCCAGTGCATTGGTCGGATTTTTCAAAGCCCCACAAAACATGCAAGTGGTAAGTGAACTACTTGCCCAAGTCACGGTCATAGACGCAGAGGCACCAAATACGGATAGCCCGGTCGCCGGGAAAACCGTAGTGTTCACCGGAAAGCTGGAGCTTTTTTCCCGCGACGAAGCCAAAGCCAAGGCACAAAGCCTCGGCGCAAAAGTTTCCGGTAGTGTTTCCAAAAAAACTGATTACCTGGTAGCCGGCCCCGGCGCAGGCTCCAAACTGAAGAAGGCTGAAAGCCTGGGTGTTAAAGTGTTGAGCGAGGCGGAGTGGTTAAAGGTAATCGGGTAACTCTCCTTCCCCCATTTTTCATGGAGGAAGGATAAATATCAAATCTCGGCACATGCCTTAATCAACCAAGTGGTGACCTTATAGTCTACCAGCGGGCCGATTTCTTCCAATACGCGTTTGTGATAGCTGTTGAGCCAGTTGATTTCTGTGGGGCTTAGCCTGGCTTTGTCAATCAGTGTGCGGTCTATGGGGGCCAATGTCAGGGTGTGAAAGCCCATCATGTCGCGTTCGCCGCCTTTTATGGGCGTAGCTTCGGTTACATATTGCAGGTTTTCTATGCGGATGCCAAATGCGCCCGTCTTGTAATAGCCTGGCTCGTTGGAGACGATCATACCGGGTTCCAGTGCTATACTGCTCGGGGTTTTAGCAATACGCTGGGGGCCTTCGTGGACACCCAGATAAGCCCCGACGCCGTGGCCGGTGCCGTGATCATAATCCAACCCGTGGGCCCACAGAGACATGCGGGCCAGCGCGTCAAGCGCATGTCCGGTGGTACCTATTGGAAACCGAACACCGGACAGAGCAATATGGCCTTTCAGAACAAGGGTGAATGCTTTTTTCATTTCGCGGGTAGGCGCACCGATGGGTACAGTGCGGGTGATGTCGGTAGTGCCGTCAATATATTGCCCGCCGCTGTCTATCAGAAATAATGAGCCAGGTTTGAGCTTTTTAACCGTGGCGGTACTGACCCGGTAATGGACAATGGCGCCGTTGGAGCCTGCGCCTGATATGCTCTCGAAGCTTAAATCTTTCAAAAGGCCCGTATCAGCGCGAAAAGCTTCCAGTTTTTGCGCTGCACTAATTTCGTCAACCGTACCGTCCTGGGCCTCGGTGGCCAACCAGTGCAAGAAACGGGTAACGGCAACCCCGTCGCGTATATGCGCGGCGGATGCCCCGGCGATTTCCGCCGTATTTTTACGGGCTTTGGGCAGGGATATGGGGTCCATGGTTTTGATAATATTGGCCCGTGCGGCTTCAAGTGTATCAAACATAAAACTGGAGCTGCCAGCCGGGTCTACCAAAATGGCCTTACCCGTAAATTGCCCCAAATACGCCGGCAATTTGCCTTCAGCAGAAACCGAGACCTGATTGCCAAAATGTGCGCGGACCTCATCGGTGATTTTATCGGGGTCGATGAACAGCTCGACACTGGCGTCTGAATTTATGATCAGGCTGGCTAACGGTAAAGGCGAACACATGACGTCACCACCGCGCACATTCAATAGCCATGCGATAGAGGCAGGGGCGGTGATCAGGGCCGCATCCGCACCTTTGTCAGATATTATTTTAGCGATCTGTTGGCGCTTGTCGTCGTGGGATTGGCCTGCCAATTCCAGGGGTTGGATCGTCAATGCTGCTTTGGGGGCAGGGGGGCGGTTGGCCCATGCTTGGTCTATGGGGTTGGTTTCGACGGGCAATAATTTACCGCCGGTGGAAACTACGGCTTTGCGCAATCTTGCCAGAGCATCCGGGCTGTGCAGTTTCGGGTCATAGCCAATAGTCAGGCCCGCCGAATTGTTTTTTAACCATGTGGCCATGCCGCTATCCTCAAGGCGCTCATAGGTAAACAGATTGCCGTCAACCTGTGTGCGGACTTGCAAGGTATAACGCCCGTCCACAAACATGGCGGCTTTGTCCGCAAGCACCACGGCGCCCCCGGCAGATCCAGTAAACCCGGTGGCCCACATCAAACGCTCATTACAGTCCGGGAGGTATTCATTGTTGTATTCATCCTCGTGCGGGATAATGAAACCGTCCAGGCCAAGCCCGGTAAGCGCACTGCGAAGCTTCGGCAAATTTTTGCGGCCATAGTCCGGGCCGCCTTGGACATCAAAATTCTGGATCATAATACTTCCTTGTTTTGGGGAAACATATACGTGCTTGGTGCAAACTGCAAATCATTACAGCTTTGCAATAATCGCGGTTAACATTAGATTAACTATGCATTTATGCATAGCAGTATTGCTGTTCTGTCTGTTCATTTTTTGCACTTTTAACGCTATATGATGGGCATGATAGTAACCGCTTCAATGGTGAGGTGGTTCAAATGAAGGAGACCGTCATGGCTAAGGTATTTCACCCTGGTGATGTCATAAGTGTAAAGACAAAAATCAATCCGGCGAAGGTGAACAAACCTACAGCTAATTTTGGTTTTCTTGCACGCCGCGTAGCCCGCGCTCAACGCCGCGAACGCAGAGCGCTATAAAAAGATAGCAGTGGGAAGTCGGAAGACTTCCCACTTGCGCATCGATCAAACTGGTGCCATACTCTATTAGCTAACGCTAATATAAGGGTGTGTTTGTGGCCAGGTCAAATGAATGGATGGAGGGTCTATCGCAGATTGAAGCGCTTGAAGATGCGCAATTTGATCTGGATTTGCTTGCTGATATGCGCGCGAATGCCCCCAATATTTTGGGGCGCGACATTCGCTTTTCCACACCTACATTTAAAGAATACGAATCCACGGAAATGTCCGGATGCGGGAAAAACTCGTTTCCGGCTTTTTCTATTACGGCGGGCGGTTGCGCGCTCAATTGCGACCATTGCCAGAAGAAAATTCTGGAACCGATGATACCGGCCACCAAGCCCGAAATGCTTGACCGTAAGGTACGGGATTTGATCATGCTTCAAGACTTGCAAGGGTTTTTGTTGTCCGGCGGTTCCAATAAACGCAACGAGATCAATTATGACCGCTATTTGCCTGTGGTCGAAAAACTCAAACGCGATTTTCCCCATTTAAAAATTGCTATCCATACGGCATTGACCGACGAGGCGGCGGCTAAACGTATGGAAGCCGCCGGGGTGGATACGGCCATGATGGACATGATCGGCTCAGACGAGACCATCAAACAGGTATATAAGCTTGATCGGCCCGTAGAAGATTTCGAGGCCACTTTGGCAGCATTATGTGCAACCAAAATGCAGATCAGCCCGCATATTGTGATTGGCCTACATTACGGAAAATTATTGGGCGAGGCCAACGCGCTGGAAATTGTTAGCCGTTACGGCATTCAGGCTTTGGTGTTGGTGGTTATCATGCCGTTTTACGCCAAACCTGGTACATTTAGCGTCCCCACGACCCGTGATGTCGGGCGGATATTCCTTGAAGCTCGCAAGCGCATGGGTGATAAAAGCGTACTGCTTGGCTGCGCTCGCCCGCCCGGAATGCACAAGCGGGTTACGGACGCTTATGCGGTTATGGCCGGTCTGGACGGGATTGCATTTCCGGCGGACGGGGCGCTGGCGACATGTCAAATGATTGGCCGTAAACACACTCAAGAACATGCGTGCTGCTCCATTAAACTCGGCGCTGACAAAGCCGCTACCACGAGCGCCAGTTGTGCGGCTTGATGTCGCCGTTATAGGTCTTGGCCCCGCCGGGGCCAGCGCGGCGATCATCGCCGCCAAAACCGGACTGCACGTGGCCTGTTTTGAGAAAAAATCTGTACCCGGCCATCCGGTGCAATGCGCCGAATTCGTCCCTGCCATGCTGGACGCAGGTGAATTGGTGATGAGCGAGACCAGTATCCAGCGTATCTTTGAGATGATCACCTATGTGGAAAGTGACCAGCCTGATTTAACCAAAAACTTCTCAGGCCACATGATCGACCGCCGGGCTTTTGATGCGTCCCTCGTAGCGAAAGCGCAAGCAGCGGGGTCAAAATGTGAGTTTGGGGTTAAGCTTAAATCTGTGAGCGCGGATGGTGCATTGACATTCTCAGATGGGCAAATGGTGCACGCCAAAACTATTATTGGTGCAGACGGGCCGCATTCGCTAATTGGCAAAGCCATCGGGTGTGTGAATGCGGATATTATCGAAACCCGCCAGCTAAGCACCACGCTGCAAAAGCCCCACATGGCCACCGATATTTATTTGTCCAATGATTTTCCCGGCGGTTATGGCTGGATGTTTCCCAAAGGTGATATTGCCAATATCGGGCTTGGGGTTTATCCGGGTCAGAAGCATTTGTTGAAACCGGCTCTCGAAGATTTACACGCTCGCATTGCCTTTACGGGGCAAGTTGGTACGGAGATTATTGGCTATACCGGCGGAGCTATTCCGGTTGGCGGTATGTTGAAACCTGATGGAAAGCTAGGTGAAACCACGGTGTTATTGGCGGGCGATGCGGCGGGGTTAACCAATCCGATTACCGGGGCAGGGATTGCGGCGGCGGTCATGTCGGGGCGCTTGGCCGGAGAGGCGCTTGTGGCCTATCTTAATGGAGATGATGAGGCCATTGATATTTATGTTGAAGATTTGCAGGATTTATTTGGTGCGTCTTTGGCGCGGGCCGTGTTGCGACGGCAGCAATTATTTGCGGCAGGTGCGGCTGAAGGCAGGTTGAGTAAATCCGCACTTAGGGGCGGCTGGATAGCTTATGAAAAATATTGGTGCCCAATTGGCCTAAAAACTGATGCGGCTTGAGGAGAGATAAAAATGAGTTGTGTAAAAACTGACGGTGTGCAGACGGATAAAAACCCTCTCGGGATGGATTTTAATACGTCGGAAATCATGCAACCCCGCGCCCCGAAAATGCCGCCAAAGGATTTACGAAATGGTGGACGGGTAAAATCCAATGCGGTTGCGCCCAAGGGCGTATATTTGCCAAACAACAATATTCAAACACCAAATATGACCTCGCCGGAATATGTGCAATTGTCCACGGCGGCGGCGTTGACGCTCGGTTTGATGCCCGGCGATATGTATAATTGTTCCTGCACACGTTGCCTTAATTTGCTGCTGACCTATCCGGAAGGCTGCCGGGCCAATTGCGCCTATTGTGGTTTGGCGCGTCACCGCGAAGCGGACCGGGATTATGCAGACCGGAATTTTATTCGGGTCGATTGGCCCGCCGTCCCCATGGCCCAGGTCGCCGAAATTGTTGCAGGGCAGATCAAAGAAGACGGCGACACACCGTTCCACCGCATGTGTATTTCCATGATTACCCACCCGCGCTCTGACCAGGACACTTTTACCGTGCTAAAAACCTGGACTGATCATGTTAGCCCTGATGATGTCATGATCTCTATCCTGTCCAACCCGACGACCATGACACGGGACGACGTAAGCAAATTGCGCGATATGGGTTCAGATATTTTCACTGTGTCTCTTGATGCTGCCACTCCGAAGCTGTTTGACCGTACGAGGGGGAAAGGCGTGCAATCTCCTCACACTTGGAAGAAGTATTGGGAAATTCTCGAAGACGCTCGCGATATTTTTGGCCCGAAAAAGTTTGGCGCACATATTATTATCGGTATGGGCGAAACCGAATATGAGGCTTTGCATCTGGTGCAGCAAATCGTCGATATGGGCGGACATAGTCATATGTTCTGCTTCTTTCCGGAAAAAGGATCGCTCATGGATCATCTGCCCGCCACCCCTCGCGATCAATGGCGGCGCGTGCAATTGGCGCGGTATATGATTGATTATTGCGGGGTGCGTGTTGACCAAATGAAATTTGACAGCGTAGGCCGGGTCACGGATTTCGGCCTGCCAAAGGCCGAGGTCGAGATGACCGTCGAAAGCGGCATAGCCTTTAGAACCTCTGGGTGCCCCGGAAAATTCGCCGAAGACATTTCCGCCTGCGACCGTCCTTACGGCGATAGCCCGGTCTCGGATATAGCAAGCTACCCCTTCCACCCGCAAGGTGCCCACATGCGTAAAATCCGTAAACAACTCGACATGGAAAAACCAGGGGAAAGCTACGAAACCGGTGATGAATTTGAGGATTTATAGGTGGGCGGATTATCTATTAAGGGTTTAATATACCCATTATTTATTGTTTTAAGCGGACTCGTGACGGCTTGCTCTAATGCTGACACGATTAAATCTGTACCCGAAAAAGTAGCCAGTAAAAGAATTACACTTTCATTTGATGATGCCCCCAGTGGCGACGGCCCGAAATTTACAGGCGACGAGCGTAGTAAGGTGCTTATAGATACACTTGCCAAATCCAATAGCGGGCCAGTCGTATTTTTTGTCACGACAAAAGAGTTCGCCAAACCGGGCGGAAAACAACGTATAGAACGCTATGCCAAAGCGGGCCATTTAATTGCCAATCATTCCCACACCCATCAATGGTTGATGCGTATGGATACACAAGAGTATATTGCGGATATAGATATTGCCGAACGAAACCTGGCCGGAATTGAAAACCGCAGGCCCTGGTTTCGCTTCCCGTTTCTGGATGAGGGCGTCCCGCTTGAAAAACGCGATGCCGTGCGCCGTGCGCTCAAACAGCGCGGTATCATCAACGGTTATGTGACGATTGATAATTATGACTGGTATATTGACAGCAGGTGGAAAAAGGCTGTGCGGTCAGGTCGTAGCGTGGATATGGATGCGCTCGAAAAAGCCTATGTGGATATGCTTATGGGAGCCGTGCATTTTTATGACGAAATGGCGGTGGAGACATTTGGCCGTTCGCCCGTCCATACGCTACTCTTGCATGAGAACGATGTAGCGGCGCTGTTTATTGACGACTTAATTGCTGCGCTACGGGTGGACGGTTGGGAAATCGTTAGCCCGGACGCGGCCTATAAAGACCCGATTGCCGCCATAGAGCCGCAAACACTCAAGACACGCCAGGGGCATGTGGCCGCATTGGCGATTGAAGCAGGACGTGACCCGAAGACATTTTCCCATCTTGCGATTGATGAAATGCAAATTGATACTTTTTTATCGGAGCGCAAGGTATTCGGCGAGATTGAAAATGACTAAAACCATTCGTGTTATTGATACTGGTTTGCGGACTGGACGCGAAAATATTGCCCATGACCAAGCTATGATTGATGCCCATGTGGACGGGGTGATATCGGATAGTTTTAAATTTATTCATTTCAAGCCCTGCGCTTTGGTGGGGCGGCATCAGGATTTATCCGCCGAATTAAAACTGGGTGAATGTGCTAGGCGCGGGGTGCAAACTGTGCGGCGGGTGACGGGCGGCGGGGCCATATATTTTGATGAAGGGCAACTGGGTTGGGCCTTGATTTGTGACCGCAGAACTGTCGGCGGAAATTTGACGCAGATTACGGAAAAACTGTGTACGGCGGCGGCGGTCGGGCTGTCTACACTTGGTATTGCCGCCCGGTTCAGGCCCCGTAATGATGTTGAGGTTGCGGGGCAAAAAATCATGGGAAGTGGCGGATTTTTTGACGGAAATACTCTTATGTTTCAAGGGAGTATCCTTATTGACTTAAACCCGGATGTAATGATGTCCGTATTGAATATACCCGCCCATAAGCTTGAAAAACGCGAGCTTGAAAGCGCGGCCCAGCGGGTGACAAGTTTGAAAGTTTTATTGGGGCGGGTGCCGTCCAAAGACGAGGTTATGGACGCAATACTGGTTGGTTTTTCTGAACATCTTGGCTTAGATTTTATATGGGCGCGACCAAGTGTGGATGTGGAGAAAATGGCTAGGGAAATTCACGCCGAGGAAATCGGTACGGACGCATTTGTCGCAGAAATAAATGAGCCGGGACGGGTACACGATGTGCTGCGCGGTACGAATTCAGCGGGAAACCTCACCGCTTATGTGCGGCTTGAGGGCGCGAAAAACGACCGCATCCGCGAAGTTATTTTCACCGGCGATATTTTCATAACTCCACCGCGCACCTTGATGGATTTTGAGGCATTTTTGCGCGGGCAGAGAATTGCGGATGTGGCAAGGGCGACACAATCATTTTTTAGACAGGCTAATATTGGCATGGTCAGCCTGCAACCGCCTGAGTTTGCGGATGCGGTGTTGGGGGCTGTGAGATGAGCATAGCACTATATTTTATCCCTCCGACCCTCCAAAGTATAATGGCTCACTCCCCCGTGAAAGAGGGAGGGGAAATATGAAATTCCTCACCGTACTCCAACATACATCTGCCGATTATCTTGGTCATATGGAAGACCATTTTGAGGGACGGAAGATTGGGTTTACTTATCACCGACCATTTACTGAGAGCGGCAAAGTGCCGCCGTTTTCCCAAGTCGGAGACGGGCTTATCTTGCTTGGCGGTGGCCCTTGGGGCAGTGCTAGTGGGGGCAGCGCTAGTGGGGGCAGCGCTAGTGGCGCGCGCGATGTGCCGACTTTGGCGGAAGAAGTGAAATTGACCCGCGCCTGTTTCATGCAAGGTATTCCAATTATTGGTATTGGGCTTGGGGCGCAGATTTTGTGTTTGGCCACTAAGGGCAGGGTTGAACCCGCCCCGTTAGTCTTTACATGCGAAATGGCGAAACGGGTTGATGATAATGCCCTGAACGGGTTTATGCCCGAAACATATCCCAACCCCGTCTATATGCGTGATTATCCAGTGCCGCCGGAGTATGCGAAAATTTTGTCAGAAGACACACAGGGGCGTGCCGCCGCATTTCAGATCGGCGACAATGTACTCGGTTTTACCGGGCATCCAGGTTTTAAGCGCGGCATGGCCGAAGATCTGATTATGGAGTTTGAGGAAGGGCCGGACAATACGAGCGAAATGCTCACCAAACTGGGCGCGCTGACGACCGAAATAGAAGACGCCCTGGTTCCTATTATGACAGGTGTTATCCAGATTACCAATTTGATGGGGGAATAGTTGGGTTTTTTTGTTGCGTTTATTAGCATTATCTAATATATAGGTAAAAACGCTCAATAAAGGGACAAAATTATGGCTGAAAAACTGATAATTGTTATGGCGAATACGGATCCGAAAAACCCTGAAGAATTGGGTGCGCCGTTCTTTCAGGCCACTGTGGCAGCGGCTATGGATTATGAGGTTGAAGTTATCTGTACGGCTACGTCAGGAATATTGATGAAAAAAGGCTTTGCCGAAAAACTGTTTGTCAAAGAAGGGTCTCATAAAAATGTCTATGAATTTATCAAAGATGCCCATGAGGCCGGGGTGAAATTTCTGTGCTGTTCGCCCAATCTTGATTTGTTTGATATGACCAAAGAAGACCTGATCCCTGAATGTTCGGGCATTGTCGGCGGAGCTTATTTGATTGAAGAGATTATGGAAGAAGACGATACTAGGGTCATGACTTATTAGGGGATTTCAATGGGACATCATTCCACGACTACCCGTGTTCAAGAACATATTGGCGACCCTTATGAGGGTACAAAGGAGGTTCCGCGTGCCCTCCTTGAGGAAATATTTCAAGATATTCAAAGCGATTTGCGTTATGATTATGAGTTAAATGGTTGTTTAAATTGCGGTATTTGCACGGCGACCTGCCCGGCAGCCCATTATTATGATTTTAGCCCGCGCGAAATCGTGCAATTGTTATGGACGGAAAACCTTGAAGGTATTTATGATGCCATGCAGGAAAAAATCTGGTCCTGCGCCCAATGTTATACTTGTGCCGCCCGTTGCCCGTTTGGAAATTCTCCCGGCGGGCTTGTCATGTTGATGCGCGAAGCCGCGATCAAGCACGGTATGGAAACGGCGAAGTCCGTGCTGCGGCCATTTTCGCGGGTGATGCTGAAACTGATTTCCACAGGCAATCAACTTTCGCCCGATATGATCAACCCGGACCATTTCCCCGACTGGGGGCCAAATATTTGTAAGGTTGATGCGCCGCTGAAATTGTTGCGCCAGGCCATTCCGGTGCCGACCTTAAATACCATAAAAACCGCATGGGAAACCAATCTGAAAACCTCCATCGAGCTTTATACTATTTGGGAGGAGACCGGGGTGTTGGACCAGTTGGAGACTATTGACGAAAATCTGTTCGATGTGATCATCGATATTATGGACGAAAAGCGTGACGATTGGGATGATTATTTAGATGAGTTGGAGTAATTCCAGAAAAAATGGGAACCGATTTTTTCGGTTCGGAATTGCGACCATTAAAAACAGGAAGATGCGTAATGGCGAATGACGAAAAATTTACCGGGCATGGCTCGGAATGGCGCGACAGTAATCTGAGCGAAGCCGATGCGCTGGCGGCGACTTCATGGGTTGAGGCCAAGATTGATAAACGCTCCATGCTGACCAATAAAGACCGGGTGCATGATATCCGCGATGTCATGTGGCAGTTGGAAAAAGAGGGCGAGATTAAAGTCCACCGGGTTACGGACGAACACGAACCACGTATAGCAAAAACGCTTTATGGTTGGGACAAGAAAATCCCGACCCGACAACTCTGGCACCATAAATCCTGCGGCCAATGTGGCAATATTCCGGGCTATCCCACATCTCTTTTGTGGATGATGAACGAGATGGATATTCCCTATCTGGACGAGACCGATCAGACGTCTTGTACGGCGTGGAATTATCATGGTTCTGGCATTGGCAATATTGAGAGCCTGGCGGCGGTGTTCTTGCGTAATTTCCATCAAGCCTATGTCTCGGCCAAGGCCGAAGGTCTGCCGGAAGGTTATTATTACCCGCTTGTTCATTGCGGCACGAGCTTTGGCAATTACAAGGAAGTACGCGAATATTTGCTCTTGTCCGCCGAATTACGCGAGCGGGTGGCTAAAATTCTTGGTAAATTGGACCGTCTTGTTGATGGTAAGCTTTTGATCCCTGAAGAAGTGGTGCATTATTCCGAATGGGTGCATGTGATGCGCCAAGACATTGCCGAGCGCCAGACCGTTGATGTGTCGAGCATCCGCGCCACCATCCATCCGGCCTGTCATGTTTACAAAATGGTGCCCCAAGACGTTATTTATGATGATGATGTGCTGGACGGCAACCGGGTGGCGGTCTCGACCGGGATTATGCAATCGCTCGGCGCACAGATTATTGATTATTCCACATGGTATGATTGTTGCGGATTCGGGTTTCGCCATATTATTTCAGAGCGTGAGTTCACCCGCTCATTCGCCATTGACCGCAAGATTAAAGTCGCCATCAATGAAGCTAATTCCGATGTAATGATCGGCCATGATACGGGATGTATCACCACCCTGGACAAGAACCAGTGGATTGCCAAAGCCGATCCGGACAATGCTGGTAAAAACTATGAGCTTCCCGTGATTTCCGATATTCAATTTGCCGCTTTGGCCTGCGGAGCCGATCCTTTCAAAATTGTGCAAAGTCATTGGCATGCTTCGCCGTTCGAGAATCTGTTTGAAAAAATGGGCATCGACTGGGAAGCTAAAAAAGCGGATTTTGAAGCCTATCTCAAACAGGTCGAGGCCGGAAATCCGGATAATCTTTATGATCCGCGCCGCCGAATCACGGGCGGGCCGGGCTATATCAATGTAGAACAACGCAAAAAACTGGGAATGATAGCATCATGAGTAAACCTATTTTAGTCGTCGGCGGCGGCCCGGCGGGTCTCTCCGCAGCCCATTCTTTGGCCAGCATCGGTCAAAAAGTGGTGTTGGTAGAAAAAGAAAATATTCTGGGCGGTGCGCCGATTCTTTCGGGCTATTCCAAGCTGGTGCCAAGCGGTGAATGGGCCAAGGACGCCATTGGTTCCATGGTTGAGCGGGTAAGGAGCAATAAGCTGATTACCGTATATACGGATGCCAGCGTCAAGGAGTTTTCCGGCAAACCGGGGAATTTTAAAGCGGCACTATCCACCGGAAAAAATGTCGGCGTGTCTGCAACAATCCTGTGTACCGGCTTCACCCATTTCGACAGTGTCAACAAGCCCGAATGGGGTTTTGGCACATATCCGGATGTTGTGACAACAACCCAGGTAGAGCAGATGATCTCAAGTGGCCAAGGTGTGCGCCGCCCAAGCAACGGCGAAAAGCCCAAGCGTGTGGCGATCCTGTTATGTGTGGGTTCACGTGACCGGCAAATTGGCCGGGAGTGGTGTTCGAAAATTTGCTGTTCAGTGTCGGCCAAAATGGGCATGGAAATCCGCGAGGAATTGCCCGACTGCCATGTCTATATCTATTATATGGATATCCGTACATTCGGCCTGTACGAAGAAGTTTACTGGAAATCCCAGGAAGAATATAAAGTCAAATATATCAAAGCCCGCATCGCCGAGGTCACGTCTGACGGGGATAAAATCATCGTCAAGGGCGAAGACACTCTGGTCAAGCGCCCGATCACCATTCCGTTTGATTTGGTCGTTCACGCCATCGGCATGGACCCCAATGTGGACAATATGTTGATCTCTAGCATCTTCGGGGTTGATCTACACCATTGGGGTTTTCTGGATCAAGAAAATATGTACGGCACGGCAGGAGCCACCAGCCGGGCAGGAGTGTTTGTCGCAGGCGCGGCCACTGGCCCGGAAACCATTGACGACAGCATCGCCCAAGGCGCGGCGGCGGCCATGTCGGCGCTTGCTGGTATTTCGGCAAGTATCAATACATCCGTAGCAGCCGAGTAGGTTTTTATGGCGTCGTTTTTCAACAGGTTCAAAGCTAAAGGGGAGGCGGTAGCAGCTTCTGCACCCCGGGTGGTGACGCTTGAGCTCAGCGGCCCGGTGCTAGCAGAAACGCTGGCAAATTTACTGGCGGCCTGTGAGGAAGACGGCGGCGTTGAACGCTATGTGGAGGCGGTGAAGCTTAAAACCTCCCTATTCCAAGACGCATTCAAGGCCGGCGGCGACGGCTTGACGGCGGAAAATTTCCTTAAACTATGTATGTTTATGCCGACGGTACGGCGCAGAATAGGCGATTATGTGGAGCCGGACAAATATCCGGATTTGCTTGCGGCTATGAAAACCCTGTTTGGTTCCGGCGACATAAATGCCCGCATAGACGCGTTTCAAAGCCGCTTTGCCAAGGACAAAAAACACCGCTGGGTCAAAGACCTAGCCACGGAAATTCTCCACAACACCGACCCGGAATTACATCCTCTGATGCACCGCTGGGTCTGGGACCGCAAAGCTAATTCCGGAGTGATTCGCGAGGTTTGGCACGGCAATGTGGATGATGTGACTTTGGATGTGCCTGACGAATACGAGACATTTTTAAAACTGCGCGAAGAGTTATCTGGCTACCTAACTGATAACGGTATTTACGCTGATGTGCTGGTCTATGTGGACTTATTGTGTGCGCAAATTTACGCTGGATATATTGCCGCCCAGGGCGGGCTGTATCTCAAGGCGGATTTTTCGTCGAAACAAGATCCGATTGTGTTCACTCGCCGCTTGCTTGGACTGGACGGAGTTACGGCAAAATCCAGCCTGGATATTCCGCCATCTGTTATCGAGGGTGAGGCCAAATCAGTGCAATCCATCCTGCGCTTAAACGGGAGTTTATAATATGGCTATCCACGAGAAAAGCCTGATAAGACCGGAAAATATCACCACCCATGATAATTTGGTTATTGACGGGATTGATGTTTCTGGTGATTGGTCGACCTTTATCCGCACAAGAGTGGTTTCTGATTATAATGAAAACTTGGAGGAGGAGATCGCAGCCATGCCGGGCGGGGAATATATCCACCGTTGCTGGCAATGCGGTTCGTGCACCAATTCATGCACGGTCAATGCCGAAAACCCGGATTTTAATCCGCGCTACTGGATTTATCTGATCCGCACGGGCATGGAAGACGAACTTTTGCGCGATAAGGACATTATCTGGCAATGTGTGTCGTGCAATAAATGCACCTCCGCCTGCCCGCGAGACGTGGTGCCGGAAGCCGTTATGAAAGCTACCGCTCACTGGATGGAGCTTAAGGGTCATACACCGCCCTCTAACTCAACGATTTTTGATGATGTGTTCACCGAGCAAGTGATAAAATATGGCCGCATAGAAGACGGGGAAGTTTTGAAAGACTTCATGAAAAAATCCGGGCAGCCATTGATGCAGGACTGGATTGTGCAAATGGTCAAGCAAATGATCAAGGGCTTGCCGGTCATGTCTTTGATGAAAATGGGCTTTGCGACCATATTCCATCCCAAAACCAAAAACTGGGCCAAAGCCCGTGATGCTATCAACGAACATATTGCCGAAGAACATGCAGCCCAGAAAAAGGCGCTTGGTCTGGACATAATTAAAGAAGCTGCGGAGTAATTTAAAATGACAACATTGATTGATAAAATTAACCGCAAAAAGAAATATAAAAAGGTTGCATATTATCCCGGCTGTGCCCTTGAAGGTTCGGCTCAACCTTATGATAAATCCACCCGCGCAGTGGGGAAAGAACTTGGGCTTGAATTGGTGGAGATCAAGGACTGGAATTGTTGCGGAGCTATGGAGGTTAAAAACATCGACCCGGAAATCCAGACCTATTTGTCGGCGCGGGTTTTGTCGGATGCCCAACATAAATCCAAACAAGATGTGGTTATGGCGCCGTGTAATGGTTGTTATCATAACTTGAAAAAAGCCGAGTATGACCTTGAAAATAAAGATAAATCTCGGGTCGTTACCGAAAAAATCTCCAAAAAGGCGGGCCATAAAACCTATAAATCCGGCGATGTAGAAACCATTCATGCGCTCGACTGGATTAAATTCGGGTACGGTGAGGACGAGTTGAAAGCAAAAATAAAAGGCGGGCTCAAGGGGCTGAAAGTCGCTAATTATTACGGCTGTATGTACACAAGGCCGCGCCATATTTTCCCCGAAAAAGATCAAGGCGGCGATAGTGAAAGCACGTCCAAGCCGCATTATATGGACGATTTGCTGGCCATAGCCGGGGCAGAAAATGTTGAATTTCCCCTCAAAACTGCGTGCTGCGGCGGCGCACATACTTTGTCGGATTCTGACATGTCTACCAAATTGGTGCTGAATATCCTAGAGGCCGCCGAAGCCGCCGGGGCCGAGGTCATTGCTACCGAATGTCCGACCTGTCATTCAGGTTTGGAAATGCACCAGATCCGCGCCCTCAAGCGCTTGTCTAAAAACACTAATGTTAAAGTGGTTTACTTCACGCAACTCCTCGGCATGGCTATGGGGCTAAGCGCGCGCAAAGTCGGGCTCCACGCCAATATTTCCGATAGCGTAGGGTTTATGAAGCAAAAGGGCATAACATGAGAACGGTAGCCGAGTTGGAAGCTTGTGTGGAAGCGTCCCCATTACCTGCAAAAGAATGTTTACGGGTCGGGGAAGATATTCTCATCCATTGGTTACTCGCTCACGACCGCGAACCAACATTGGACATAAAAGAAGGCTTTCGTTTGCTGGCGTTACAGCGTCAGGGTTCAAAGGGTGACCCCAGTTTCAATGCGTGCCGGGAAACTTGCCGCGAACTGGCCTATCATTATAATCTCGTGACCTTGGAACCAGACCATAAAGACACCAATGCCCGCCTGTCTATGGCTTGGATGCTGGCAAAACATCTTGTCTTGTTTGTGGGTGGTAAGCTACAAGTCGCGGAACTGGGCGAGTTTTGTTGCTCTTCCAAAGGTTTGCGGCTAAACTCGGAAACAGAATCAGAATTAAGGATGTAATATGGCCAATGTACGCGGATGTGAGTTACCGGACGAATTGCTCTATGATGTTGAAAACCATACTTGGTTTTCGGAAACAGGCGACGGTAATGTCAAAATGGGCATGACCACGATTGCCACGGCTTTGGCCGGGGAGTTGGTGGCGTTCACACCCAAAAAAGTTGGCCGAAAAGTCCGTCCCGGCAAATCTTGTGCCACGGTGGAAAGCGGTAAATGGGTTGGCCCGGCCAAATCAATGGCTGGCGGTGAGGTGATTGATAACAATCAAGCTCTGGTAGAAAATCCAAACCTTGCCAATGAAGACCCTTATGTAAACTGGATGGTGGTGCTTTCACCAGATGATTGGGACAGTGTTAAAGGTAATTTAACGCCCGGCAGTGAAGTTGCAGTACCTTACGAAGCCAAAATGGATGCGGACGGCTTTGAAGGTTGTGGGTAATTCACCAAGGATGCGTACATGAAAATGCAAATGGAAGAAATGGGGGCAAATGCCAGCGAAGCTTGCATGCTCCTGAAATCCATGGCTAACCAATCCCGCCTGATGATATTGTGCCAGTTGGCGGAAAACGAAATGTCGGTTGGCCAGCTTTTGGAAAATATTCCTCTGTCCCAATCTGCATTGTCCCAACATCTCTCCATGTTAAGGCGCGAAAAAATTGTCAAAACCCGCCGTGTGGCCCAATCTATTATGTATTCACTGGACAGTGAAGATGCGCGCGTTTTAATCAATGCATTATACGAATTATACTGTAATCCAGGTGATGACAAACCCTGCGGCATGGTCGATTCTATTGCGGCATATATTTAAGCCACTTCTCTGGGTGTCGTCGGATTGAAACCGAAGTCTTCTCTGGGAAGCTGGATACCCAAATTTGTCACAATATAACCTAGGCTGGCGAAATGGTGCATGGCATGGCTGTGGGCCTGGATGAGTGCCGCGCCTAATGTATATTTAGTCGTGACCACGCCAAGGCCGAGATCATCGGATACATTTATGATCTGGTCTAAATTTTCGGTCTCCAGCGCCCGCAATTTCTCTAATATAGCCTCGAAATATTGGCCACACATTATCGGGCTACGCTCTATCAATTGATTGCGTTTGCGGGCTGTCAAATCTATATGCCCTTTTTCCAGGCCGCAAAATATACAATCGAATATATCCAGAATATGGCGCATATGGCTACCGATACTGGAATGATATGGCTCGACTGAGGTGTCGCAATACTGTTGTTCGCTGAGTGAGCCCAAAAGCTCTATTCCGGTTTTTAAATTATGTTCAATCGCATCAATCATACTGCATCAATCATTGTGTCTGTACAATACTGTCAGTTTCTTTAATGACAGATTCTAATTATAATACTAAGCGTGCCCCCATAGCATATTGGCAGGAGAATAAAAATGAATTGTGAACACATAAATGTGTTAATTACGGGAGGATCCCGTGGAGCCGGAGCCGCAATAGCTAAAATTTGCGCCAAATATGGTGCCAATGTGGTTGTTCATTATAACTCCAACCGCGCCGAAGCGGAAGCCGTGGCAAGGCTGATCGGCGAAAAATGTACGGCGGTTATTGCTGAAGATTTATCAAAACCCGGTGCCGGGGCGCGGTTGTGGGCGAAGGCCAAGCTTGCTGCTGGCAATATCAATGCATTGGTAAACAATGCCGGGATTGATCTGGTGACAGATCCCTATGGTGACGACGCGCAATGGGCCGATGGTTGGGCCAAAACTATGGCGGTTAATCTCCAGGCACCAGCAGATTTATGCCGTGCAGCTCTGGTGGATTTCAAGGTGGCGGGCGGTGGCCGAATTATCAATATGTGTTCACGGGCGTCCATTCGCGGCGATTCTATCGACCACCCGGCCTATGCCGCTTCCAAAGGCGGGCTTTTGGCTCTCACCAAAACCATAGCACGCGGCGCGGCGGCTGACGGGGTGCTGGCCTACGGGTTGGCTCCAGGCTGGATCAACACAGAAATGGCACCAACCGACCCGGATATGCTACGCGCTGCCAAAGCAGAAATCCCGTTAGGAGATTTCGCCCAGGTCGAGGAGATCGGCGCACTTGTGGCTTTCCTGCTTTCGGATTTATGCAAATCTGCAACCGGCGCAACCTTTGACATAAACGGCGCATCCCATGTGCGTTAGATTTGTTTAATCAACAATATCTCTACCAAATCACCAGTATTTGCGGCTTGAGTTTCGGGCCTACGCACCAAAAAACAATTTGCCGTCAGGAATGGGGTAAGCAGTGAGCTGTCTTGTCTGGGGATTGGTGTAACACATACTATGCCAACACTATCCACATGGGCATGGGCGCGGATATATTCCGCCCGCCAGGTCGCGGGCTTTACTGGTTCGGTGGTGCGGGCGGGGACGGTCTTATTGGCGGTGATTGAACGGGTGAGACTTTCAATAAGCGGTTTTAGAAACACATGGGCTGTAACCAGTGCCGAGGCCGGGTTGCCGGGCAGGCCAAGCACATATTGTGAGCCGAGCTTACCGAACCATACGGGTTTGCCAGGTTTAACTGCGACTTTTTCAAATATTTTTGCGTAGCCAAGTTCCGTAAAAACCGGGCGCATATAATCATGATCACCAACGGATGCGCCGCCTACGGGAACCAATATGTCGGCGTTCACACATGCTGCGATCTGGTCTTTTATTGCCTGTGGGTCATCACGGGATATGCCCGCCAGCATAACATCGCCGCCCCATGCTTCGATCAGTGGTGATAGGCCGTATGGATTTGAGCTAACAACCGCGCCGATTGGCATGTTTTGCCCCGGCTCTACCAGCTCGTCGCCGTTAGCAATCAGGGCGATTTTGGGCCGCTTATAGACAAGTGCCTCGTCGTGATTTGCCGCCGCCAGTAGGGCTATGGCATAGGCGTCCAACTTGGTTCCGGCTTGCACAATCATTTGGCCCTTTTGAAAATCAATCCCGGCCTTGCGGATATGGCGGGCCGGGGAGACGGGCTGGCTCAGGGTTATTGCCATACCGTCCACGCGGACATTTTCTTGCATAATAACATGGTTGGTCCCGTCCGGCACTGCACCGCCCGTGAAAATGCGGACGGTTTCATCGCTACCGACTTTGCCCCGAAACGGTGCGCCCGCGGGGGCTTCGCCAATCAAAGTGAATTTTGAACCTTGCGTGTGGCGGGTTTCCAGCCTGACAGCATAGCCGTCCATTGCCGAGGCATCCAGCGGCGGCAAGGTGGTCTTGGCCAGACCGTCAGTGGCCAATACATGCCCGTTTAGCTGTGTGAGCGGCAAGATGGTTGTCGCCACCGGCTTGCAGGCATGTTCAATTGCCTGAAGTGCTACCTCTACCGAGATGAGTTTAGCCATCTGATTTCCTATAGACACCCGATTTACCACCGTGTTTTTCCAGTAGCTCAATACCCGTAATTTGCATGGATTTATCCACGGCTTTCAGCATGTCATAAATGGTTAGACAGGCAACTGATACGGCCGTTAAAGCTTCCATTTCAATTCCGGTCTGGCCCGTTGTTTTAACCCGGGCAGTGACCGATAGTCCGGGCAATTTATCGTCCGGTACGATTTCGATTTTTGCGCCTGTGACGGGCAGGGGGTGACAAAGCGGGATCAGATTGGCGGTCTGCTTTGTGGCCATGACGCCCGCAAGCTCTGCCACCGTTATGACATCTCCTTTTTTGGCCGTACCGGATTTTACCAATACCAGGGTTTCTGGCTGCATACGTACCGACCCGCCCGCAATAGCTAGACGTTGCGTTACTTTCTTGTCCGATACATCGACCATATTGACCCGGCCTTTATCGTCGAAATGTGTGAGCTTGCTCATATGACCTCCATCAATCATGTTTCAGTCAGTCTGGGCATCAATTCCACCAGATTACAAGGCCCGTGGCGGCTGTCCAGTTGCGGGCATATGACCTTGTCCCAGCCGTCTTTGACCGCGCCGTTGGAGCCGGGCAGGGCGAAGATAAATGTGCCGTTCGCCGTACCCGCCACGGCACGTGATGCCAAAGTGGATAAGCCGACACTTTGAAAGCTAACCATGTGAAACACATGGGAGAAGCCTTCTATGGTTTTCTCGAACAAAGGTGTTACGGCTTCGGGCGTAATATCGCGTCCGGTCAGGCCGGTGCCGCCAGAGCTTATGACCACATCTATATCGGGCGCATCAATCCAAGCTTTGACTTGTGAGCGTATAGCCTGGATGTCGTCGCGCACTATTTTACGGCTCGCCAATTCGTGCCCGGCGTCCGTGACCCGCGCCGCCAGTAATGCGCCGGAGGTGTCGTCGTCCAGTGTGCGGGTGTCGCTGACCACCAATACGGCGATGCGCACGGGTTTGAATTCTTTGCTTTCGTCTATGCCTTTTGTTGGGCCTTTCACGGTTCACTCCATCTGTTTTTATCGGTGTAGTCCTGCTCTCGCGGTTCTATCCATTCGCCGCCATCAGGGCCGCTTTGGTGTTTCCAGAATACTGCATCCGTCTTGAGATAGTCCATTAAATAATCACAGGCCTTAAATGCAGCACGGCGGTGTTTTGACGCAGTTGCCACCAGTACAATCGGTTCGCCCACACCCATAGTGCCAATACGGTGGATGATCAGGGCAGCGGTAAGAGGCCAGCGTTTTTTCGCTTGCTCAATTGCTTGTTCGATACCTTGCTCGGTGACACCGGGATATGATTCGAGGCGTAACTCGCTGACCTCGCCGTTTTGCCCGCGTACAAGGCCAATAAAATTGGCAATGGCTCCGGCGTCGCCGCAAGCCTTGGAAAACCCGTTCAGGCGTTCACCAGGATCGAAAGCCATGTCGGAAATCTCAATTGTATGGGACATCACCCCCCCCCGACCGGAGGTAAAAACCCGATTTCCTCATCCCCCTCCAGGGCAATATCCTCATATACCAAAGACTGGTTGACCATTGTTTTGATGGATATTTCTAGCAAGGCACCGCTCAGATCATGTTTGCGGTCCAGCCAGGTCTTCAAGCTGGAAATACTGTTCACGCCTTCTGGCAGAACAAAGCTTTCCTCGCGCTTTGCAACCAGGTCGCTCAGGCGGCCAAAATATAAAATCTTCAACATAATGTCTCTATGATAGAGTGAGTGTCAGAAATTTCCACACTAATCGTACTGCGACAAAAAGCACCAGGACGGCGGTGAGTTTACGCACCGTGTCACCGGAGAAAAACCTAAGGCTCATCCGGTTGCCAATAAACCCGCCGAGAAAAACTGCAGGTAAAAGTAGCCAGTAAGGCTGCGTGAGTTCTAATTGTTCCAAACTATCCAGCTTGATCAATTGCCCGCTAAGGCCGGATGCCGAATTTACCAGTATAAACAGGCTGCAAAGGGCGGCTATTTCCTTCGTTTTACCCCAGCCAATCCGGTGCAAAATCGGCGCCAGAAATATCCCGCCACCAATACCTACAATGCCGGACAACAAGCCCAGCCCAGCCCCGAGCGCGGCGCTAATTGGCAATGAATTTGCTATCTTGGGACTTGGTTTGGGGCTTGGCCTGAACAATAAAGAGAGACCCGCAAACAAGAGCGCCAAAGCCAGTAGTCCGATGAACACGGTTTGCGGCACATGGATGCGCCCACCAAGCCAGGCCATAGGCACGGACAGCACCAAAAATGGCCAGATACGTTGCCATGATATAAGGCCCGCCCGCACATAGTTCAGGGAATTGCCGCTCACCACAATGATATTGCACACCAAAGATATGACCGGAATGACCAGGTAGTTGGCTCCGGTCAAAACCAGTAATGCCGTATAGGTCGAGCCGCCGCCAAATCCGACACTGGCATAGAGCAAGGCGGTGATAAAAAACAGGCTGGCGAGAAGTGCGACTTTCATTGTTACGTATTTATGGCTAAAGCTGGGGGATGACCAGAGAAAACTATCCCAGCGGTAAATCCCCATGCATGATTTTATGTGCCGGAACCTCAAAGCGTTTCGGGGGCAATAAAATGCTGGCCAATTTGGCAGGCAAACCGTTGTTGGGGCACGTGATTGACCGGGTTGGGCTACAAGCTTTAAATCTTGCCATAAACGGTTTGCCGCAAATATATGGCGGTTTCGGACTGCCCGTTTTCCCAGATGCCGTACCCGGAAAACTAGGCCCGCTGGCCGGGATTTTGACAGCAATGGAATGGGCGGCGGCGCAAGGAAAAAGCCGGATTTTGACGGTGTCCGGCGATACGCCGTTCGTGCCGAAAAACTGGGCGCAGAAGTTGGGAGCCACGCCCGATAATGTCATTGCTTTGCCACAAATGAGGAGCAGGTCTCACCACATATGTGGTCTATGGCCCAGCATTTTAGCGCCGGATTTGCGAAAATTTATGCACATCGGGGAGAGCTTTAAAGTGCGGGATTTCCTAGCTTTGCATGATATCCAGATGGTGGAATTTCCTATGTCGGAAGGCGTTGATCCATTTTTCAACATCAATACTCGTGCGGATATGGAGAGAGCCGAAATTATTGTACGGAAAATGGCGTAATTTAATGCCCCCATAAACGAGCAGAAACGGTGAGATTAATAGGTCTGAACCTAGGGCTTGTCTTAAATGTCCACAGGCCCTAGCCCCCGGTTACCGACATATGGCGGGCAACGGCAGGTGTGCTTCTGCGTTTAATCTCAAAATCGTGGCGTTCGGGTTTGTTGATCATAGCTTTGTCCAAAGCCATATCAAGAGCATCCGGGCCGCCCTCGCGCAAGGCTTCGCGTAAATCCACGTGGTTGTTTTGCCCCAAACACATATAGAGCTTGCCCGTACAGGTCACGCGCACCCGGTTGCATCCGGCGCAGAAATTTTGTGACAGGGGGCTTATAAAGCCGAGCCGTCCGTTGGTTTCGCCAATATGTACATAACGCGACGGGCCGCCTGTGGTCTCGGCTGTGTTATGTAATGTCCATTTTTGCTCCAGGGTTTCGCGAATTTCCGTGAGCGGGATATATTGGTCAGTGCGTTTAATGCCAATATCCCCCATAGGCATAACTTCGATCAGCGTCATATCCATACCGCGCCCGTGGGCCCATTTAATCATGTCCGGAATTTCGTCAGCATTGTCGTTTTTCAGGGCAACCGTGTTAATCTTGAGTTTAAGACCCGCTGCCAAGCCCGCCTCTATACCTTCCAGCACCCGGGTGAGGTTGCCGCCCCTTGTGATGCGGTTAAAGGCAAGCGGGTCGAGACTGTCCAAGGAAATATTGATACGCCGTACACCGAGGGATTTCAACCGTACTGCATAGCGGTGCAACTGTGTAGCGTTGGTGGTTAAGGCAATCTCGTCAATGCGTCCTGCGGATAAATGGTTGGATAAATGCTCAACTAAAGTCAAAAATCCCTTGCGCACAAGAGGTTCGCCTCCGGTTAAGCGGATTTTGCGCACTCCGCGCCCGATAAATGCATCCGCTACATGCCCAAGTTCTTCCAGACTGAGCAAATCTTTACGCGGCAGAAAAACCATGTGTTCTGCCATGCAATAAAAACAGCGTAAATCACACCTGTCCGTCAGTGACAGGCGCAAATAATTCACAGTACGGCCAAAACTGTCAGTCAATGGTGCCTTCATAACCTGCCTATAGCGCGATTCCAGCTATTATAACTGACTTAAGTCAAGTGGTGTGAAAAAAATGTATATTAGTACATTATAATATGCTAACATAGCTGACAATCCAATATCCGCGTAAGCGGAATAAATAAAAAAAAGGGGACATTATGTCAATTTTGAAAAAATCTATTCTTGGTGTTACGGCAATGACTATGGCTGGTTTTGGCGTTTCAACTGCCGCTTATGCGGATAAAGCTGATGAGGCTCTTGGTATTTGGCTTAGGCCAAAATTTGACTGGCATGTGGAATTTGCCATGTGCAAAGACAACCCGGACAAACTTTGCGGCGAGGTGATCTCGGGTGAGGGGGTTGATAAAACCACAGGCGGTCCTGTTGTTGGCGTCAAAATGCTGTTTGATATGGATAAAAATGAGGAGGGCAGCAAGTGGATCGGAAAAATGTACGATCCAAAAGGCGGCGGCACCTATTATGGTAAAGTGAAAATTCTAAAAGACGGGCGCGTTAAAATGTCAGGTTGCATGATGAAAATCATGTGTAAGTCTGAAAAATGGACACGCGTAGTTGGTGAATAATCGGCCAAAGTAGTAAGATGCAGACAAACCGGGGCCAGGCCCCGGTTTTTTTTGCAGTAAAATAGCAGTTGGAGCCTTTCCCTTGGGGTTCTGACGTGTATTACGGTGATGTAATGCTTTGGGGCAATCCATATTTTATGAAGGTTAGTGTGAGGGATGCATGCCGATAGGTAGTAAAGGTGAAGAAGAGAAAAGAAACCGCAAGGTGTGTGTTTTAGCTTATGATAGTCTACGGACATTTGAGTACGCTATGGTGGTTGAGGTGTTTGTAAAAGACCGGCCAAAAAACAATCCTTGGTACACATTTAGTATAGTCAACGCCAATAGTAATGAAGTTACGGGTCTTGGGAATGTAACTGTACGACCTGAACACGGCTTGCCCGAATTTGTCGGGGCGGATTTAATTATCATCCCTGGGTGGACGAGCCGCAATACACCGGTTTCTGGAGCATTAAAAAGTGCTATCATGGGCGCACATGCAAATGGTTGCCGTATCGCGGCCAGTTGTTCGGGAATATTTGTATTGGCTCAATGCGGCTTGCTGGATGGTCGCAGTGCCACGACCCATTGGCGATATATCAAGACATTGGCAGAGAAATTCCCAGCGATTAATATCGATCCAGATGTATTGTATGTAGATGAGGGTGATGTTTTGACGTCTGCCGGGTCTGTTTCTGGAATTGATTTGTTTTTACATATAGTGCGTCAGGATTTTGGGGCAGAGCGTGCTGATGAAGTGGCCAAGCGTCTGCTTATGCCCCGCCATAGGAATGGTGATTTGAGAGACGGTGGTCAGAGACACTATATGGCTCGCCACATTGGCGATGAGTATAAAGGAAATATTGCCGTATTACTGGACGTTATTCGCGAAAATCTGGATCAGGATTGGAATATTACCCGCATGGCGGAGCAATCCAAGACCTCTACGCGCACACTACAGCGGCGCATTCGAAATATGACAGGACTGAGCCCCCATTCCTGGCTGACGATGGAGCGTATAGAGCTGGTAAAATATCTGTTGGAGACGACAAACTTAAATATCCAGAAAATTGCTGAAATAGCCGGGCTTAAAACCCCCGAAACATTGCGGCACCATTTCAAGCGTATCACAGGCACAAGCCCAACCCAATTCCGGGCCAATTTTAATCCAGACGGAAGAATAGGTCGCTAAAACAGGTTAGCCAGTAGCAATATAGTCGCGCAATACGGCGGCTTCATTTTCTGCGTCCGCTATTTTGCGTTTGACCACGTCTCCGATCGAAATCAATCCTTTGATTTGTTTGCCGTCCATGACCGGGATATGGCGAATGCGCGAATTGGTCATGATCTCCATGACATCGTCTACACTGGCATGCTCATCGACAGTAAAAACTTTTTTAGTCATGGTTTTGGTTACAGGCTCATCTCGAAACCCTGTTTCCTGGGCGAGAGCCCGCCTGATAATGTCGCGTTCCGACAAAATGCCTTTCATATGGCCGTTTTTGTCAGTGACCAGAACCACGCCTATGTTTTGCGCGTTCAGCATTTCGATGGCTTCGCGCAAACTGGCGGTTTCATCGACCGAATATATGGTATTGCCCTTATTGCTCAGAAGTTCATTTACACTCATATCTATCTCCTACCCAAATAGTATAGCCTAAAATTGTGCTTTTGTCGAATCTGGCTTTAGCGCGTGTAGCTGGCGCACTCATTATCCGTTTTATGTAGCTCCGTAGTTCAAAATTCGCCGACCGTAACACTCCCTTGTTTACTGCTGAGCTGCATTTTCCATGTCTTACCTGTTAGCCCAATTCCCGCGTTTGAGATGGTAAACTGCACATTCATCTGCCCCAAATATGCGGTTTTCAACAAAGGTAAAGCCCAGCCGTTTATAAAACCGGATGGCGTTCTTATTTGAGCGTAGTGGATCAATAATAACGGTGTGAATGTCCGGGTCAGAAAAGCATATTTCCAAAACTTGTTGCATCATCTGGGTGCCGTAACCACGGCCCAAATCTGTTGCCGCCCCGATCCAGATATCCAAGGCGCGGGTGCCGGGCTCTATAAGCCCCCAATATTGGCTTGCCTCTTTGGCGGGGTCTATGCAAAAAATCACGCCTATAGGGCGTCCGGAAACTTCACTGATCCAAATATCTTGCCCATCAGCATTGGTTTTAATATCCAGAGTATAATCAATTTGGTCATCTTCACAGCCAGCAGCAACCACATGTGGTTATTGGTTCCATATTTGTAAGATAGGTACATCTTTCAAATGTGCTGGGCGTAGGTGTATGTTCACCTAATCCACCAAATTATCCCAAAATCGCTTGGCTTTGTCCAGGAAACCTGAGGAGGCGGGCGAACAACTTTCATCACCGCCTTCTTGACGAAATTCTTCAAGAAGTTCGCGTTGGCGGGCGTTGAGGCCGCTGGGGGTTTCTACGGTCAGTTCCACATACATATCTCCGCGCATATTGGAGCGTAGTGCGCTCATGCCTTTACCGCGCAGACGCATTCGGCGGCCGGATTGGGAGCCCTTAGGGATTTTGACTTTGGTGCGACCGCCATCAATGGTCGGGATTTCCACTTCTCCCCCCAAGGCGGCGCAGGTCATGGGTATATGGGTTTGGCAAAATAGATTGGCCCCGTCGCGCTCAAACAAATTATGAGGGGCGACGGAGATAAAAATATAAAGATCACCGCGTGTGCTTCCGGGGCCGGCGGCTTTTGGGGCGGCGTCGCCTTGGCCGGACAGGCGGATGCGTGTCCCGTCTTCAACGCCTGGGGGAATGTTGACCTCCAAAGTGGTTTCGACGCGGACTTGTGCTGTACCGTCACAGGTGCGGCACGGGTCGGAGACGTATTCCCCCTGGCCACCGCATCTGGGGCAGGGGCGCTCCATAGTGAAAAACCCTTGTTGGGTCCGCACTTTGCCCTGGCCAGCACATGTCGAACAGGTCTCGACCTCGGCCCCCTCGGCCGCGCCGGTGCCGTCACAGCCGTGGCAATCCTCCGAGATCGGCACTTTTATCTCAAGGTCTTTGCCTGCGAAGGCTTCTTCCAGAGAGATTTCCATCTCGTAGCGCAAGTCAGACCCGCGCACCGCACGCCGACCACCGCGCCCACCACCACCGCCAAACATATCGCCAAACCCGCCGCCTTGTTGGCCGAATATCTGCGAGAAAATATCGGAGAAATCGTGGAAACCACCACCTTGACCGCCACCACCTTGGCCAAAGGCCGAATGGCCCATCCGATCATAGGCGGCGCGTTTTTGGTCGTCGGACAGGATGGAATAGGCTTCGTTGATTTCTTTGAATTTTCCTTCCGCGTCCGGATTGTCCGGATTGCGGTCAGGATGGTATTCCATAGCCAGTTTGCGGTAGGCAGTTTTTAGGGTTTTACCATCAGCGGTTTTGACACAGCCCAGCACTTCATAATAGTCGCGTTTTGTTGCCATCCGGCCCTCGTAAATTAACTGTTTAGGGCCAGGACGGAATTGATCCCGGCGCGTTTGGTGAGTGTGTAGCCGCGTAAGGCGCACATCTCAAGCAAAGATGTTGTTGCCTCTCGTCCCGTCTCAAGAATAAGTAGGCGCGGCCATAGTGTCTTTGGCGCGGCTTTGAAAAATGCGCCCAAAGCCCGCTCGTCATGTCCCTCAATATCCACTTTCATAGCGTCTATATGGGATAGGTTTTTAGCTTTGCAAACCTCGTACAGTGTTTTGATTTGTACTTTGGTATTTCCCGTATCGCCTGAAGCGAGGCGTGCTTCACCGCGGTTGCTATCACCTCCGCCCATATAGCCTTCGCCTGCCTCGTCGGATACCGCATAGGGCAGGACAGTTATGTCAGCATTACTGGCCTTGATATTGAATTCAAAGCGGCTCCGGTTTACGGGGTCGGGTTCAAAGGCGAATATTTGTAGGGGTTTGGTTTTTGCTTTGGCATGGGCCGCCAGGATTAAACTATACAGGCCTATATTTGCGCCTACATCTAAAAACACGAAGGGTGCGGATGTGCTGTTATCAAGCGCTTTAGACAAAACCTCCCGCTCCACCGCGTCCCATATCTGCACCCCGGCAAAAGCACGTTTTTCGCACCTATTGGAGCGCGGATACAGCCGGGCATTAACGCCTGGCATGACGGTGATATCAAACGGGTCTTGCAGGCCGCGAAACGCCAGTTTGCGGATTGCGGAAATAGTCGCTCGCCCGAATTTGGTGTCGGGCATGGTATCAGCCTTGCGTCGTAAAGCTTCCCGGCGGGGAGGCAGGGCGTGATAGTTAAATTTTGGGGGTGAAACAGTCATTCCTTCCTCCGTTTACGGGGGAAGTGCCGAAGCTCTTGCGTAGGCGACGGGGGGCGCGCCTCTTGCGCGCTACGGTCTATCGCCATCCACATTTGCTTCGCAACGACGCAAGAGCGTCGGCCCCCATCCCCCCTTCGGGGTACTTCCCCCGTGAAAAACGGAGGAAGGAGAGAGGGGGGCATCCAGAGCATTATATAAAACGCTCCTACGACTTGTCTTCGTCAACATCCTCAAACTCGGCGTCGACAATGTCTTCGTCGTCGTCGCCCGCATCAGCTTGTGGCGCGTCCGCACCTTCTTCTGCTGCGCTTGCATCTCCTCCGGCGTCCTTATAGATGGCTTCACCCATTTTCATGACGGCGGCGGTAAGCTCGGCTGATTTTTCGTTGATTTGTTCCGTGTCTTCACCTTCTGCCAATTCGCGGACTTCCGTGATCAGGGTTTTGATGGCTTCGCGGTCTTCTTCCTCGATTTTTTCGCCGTGTTCTTCCAGATCTTTCTCGGCCTTGTGGGCCAAGCCTTCGGCCTGGTTTTTAGCTTCGGCGAGCGCACGGCGCTCTTTGTCGCTGTCGGCGTTTTTCTCGGCGTCCTTGACCATGGCTTCAATATCAGCATCGCTCAGACCACCACTGGCCTGGATACGAATTTGCTGTTCCTTGCCTGTGGCACTGTCCTTGGCCGACACATTGACGATACCGTTGGCATCAATATCAAAAGTCACTTCGATTTGCGGCAGGCCGCGTGGGGCTGGCGGAATACCGACCAGATCAAATTGACCCAGAAGTTTATTGTCCGCAGCCATTTCCCGTTCACCTTGCGAGACACGAATGGTCACGGCAGATTGGTTGTCTGCGGCGGTTGAGTAAACTTGTGATTTCTTGGTCGGGATAGTGGTGTTGCGGTCGATCATGCGGGTAAACACACCGCCTTCGGTTTCGATACCGAGAGACAATGGCGTCACATCCAAGAGCAATACGTCTTTAACATCGCCCTGCAACACACCAGCCTGAATGGCCGCGCCCATAGCAACAACTTCGTCGGGGTTCACACCTTTATGAGGTTTTTTGCCAAAGAATTTTGTCACGGCTTCTTGTACCTTTGGCATGCGGGTCATACCGCCGACCAAAACCACATCATCAATGTCAGCCGCTTTGATACCAGCGTCCGCCAATGCTTTTTTGCACGGTGCAATGGAGCGTTTGATCAAATCGTCAACTAATGCTTCCAGTTTGGCGCGGGTTAGCTTCATGGTCAGATGTTTTGGGCCGGATGCGTCCGCCGTAATGAACGGGAGATTGACTTCATAGCTGGTTGCGGTGGACAATTCTTTCTTGGCTTTTTCCGCTTCTTCGCGAAGGCGCTGCAGGGCCAATTTGTCTGATTTCAGATCAATGCCGTTTTCTTTTTTGAACTCTTCTGAGAAATACTCGACAATGCGCATGTCGAAATCTTCACCGCCCAGGAATGTATCGCCGTTGGTAGCTTTGACCTCAAACACACCGTCGCCGATTTCGAGAATAGATACATCGAATGTACCGCCGCCCAAATCGTAAACCGCGATGGTCTTGCCGTCTTCCTTGTTCATACCGTAAGCGAGGGCCGCAGCAGTAGGTTCGTTGATGATACGCAGGACTTCAAGACCAGCGATTTTACCGGCGTCTTTGGTGGCCTGGCGCTGGGCGTCGTTAAAATATGCAGGTACGGTGATCACGGCCTGGGTGACTTTTTCGTCAAGAAATGCCTCCGCCGTTTCTTTCATTTTTTGCAAAATAACCGCAGAAATTTCCGCAGGCGAGAAGTTTTTGTCACGACCTTTGATAAAGGCGTCGCCGGTTTTTCCTTTGACAATATCGTAAGGCACCAATTTGGCGTCCTTTTTAACCAGTGGATCCGTGAACGGACGACCGATCAGCCGCTTGACGGCAAAATATGTGTGTTCCGGATTGGTGACGGCCTGACGTCTGGCGGGCTGGCCAACGAGACGCTCGCCGCTTTCTGTATAGGCGACAACGGAAGGTGTTGTGCGCTGACCTTCCGAATTTTCTATAACGCGGGGTTTGTCGCCGTCCATAACTGCGACACAGGAATTGGTGGTTCCGAGGTCAATACCAATAACTTTAGCCATAATGTTTCTCCTTTTGAGCGGCAATAAGTGTCTTTCAGCCGCGAAATTTCGTGATACGGATTTCTCCTTCATTGCCCATATGGGAGATAAATTTGCCCCTGCAAGGGTTTGGAACGGGTTTTGCTGAAATTGTCGCAATTTTTTTGCTAAAAACCGTTATTTTTTGTAACCTTTAGCTATGACAAGTAAACTTCCAGATGGATTCGCTTATTTGCCCGAATATTTTGACCGCGCGGCTCAACAATCCCTACTTGCCCATGTGAGCGAGACCGTGCGCGGCGATGCGCCGTTTTTTCAAGGGCGAATGCCGCGCACCGGGCAAGCGATTTCGGTTGTTGGTAGCAATTTTGGGCCGCTTGGCTGGGTGGCGGATATTAAAGGCTACCGTTATGAACCGCTTCACCCTAAAACCCAAAAACCGTGGCCTCCTATGCCGCAAATGCTATTGGATATTTGGGACGAACTGACGGATTATCCGTCTCCGCCCGAAGCCTGTTTGATCAATTGGTATAGAGAGGGCAATAAGATGGGCATGCATGTGGATCGGGACGAGTATGATTTAAACGCGCCCATAGTTTCGATCTCACTGGGTGACCCGGCGCGCTATAGACTTGGCGGGCCAAAACGCGGCGGTAAAACCCATAGCCTGAAGCTTTCCAGCGGTGATGTGGTGGTACTGGCAGGCGAGGCGCGCAAATGCTATCACGGGGTGGACAAGATATTTTACGGCCACAGTACATTGGTGCCAAAAGGCGGGCGGATAAATTTGACTTTGCGGCGGGTGAATGGGATCTAGCGTCCCTTTATTTATGAGCGTATTTGTGCAAGACTATTAAGTGTCGATTCTTCGACGGGTTTTGTTGCCCGGTTCGTTGAAAATATATTGGGAATTATAAGCCCGATATTAAGGGAGGACAGTTTGTTGGCTTTAAGAACATTTGCCCGGGTGCGGTCTCGCGCATTGACATTCATTTTCATTTTGATCTTCCCTACAATTTTGGCGGCCTGTGGTGGTGGCTCAACCCCTGCGCCGCCCCCACCGCCTACGCCCCCACCGCCGCCTAAACAAGTTTCTCCGGGCTTTAAAACCGAGACATCTACGGCGCAATTTCTTAGCCGCGCAACTTTTGGTGCCACAAAAGTGCAAATTAACGGGCTCACCGACACGGAGGTTTCCGACTGGATACTGGCGGAATTTAATAAACAACCAACATTATACCGCACACGCATAACCGATTTGATCCAGGCTCTCCCGCAAGGTGAATTGTTGTTTGTAAGCAGTGTGACCAATTTATATCTGGACGAGGCCATTGCCGGTAATGACCAACTCAGACAGCGCATGGTATTGGCACTCTCGGAAATAGTCGTGGCTTCAAGTGATGGCACACTGAACAGCCTGCCTTCCGCCATGGCCCATTATGTGGATATATTGTCCGAAAACGCCTTTGGTAATTACCGCGATTTGATGAATGACATCACATATTCACCAGCCATGTCTATATATTTGACCTATCTGGCCAATCAAAAAGGGGATATGGTCACAGGCCGGGTGCCGGACGAGAATTATGCCCGTGAGCTTATGCAATTGTTCTCTATCGGGCTTGTAGAGCTTGAAATGGACGGAACCCCCCAAACCAATGGTCAAGGTCAGCAGATCGACACTTACGATAACGAGGATATCACCGGGCTTGCCAAAGTGTTTACAGGTTTGAGTTTGCGAGACAGTAATTTCTTTAATCTTTTCAGAGATTGTCCAAGTTTTCAAAATTGTGCGCGTTTTCACCAGCCATTGGAAATGTTTGACCAATTTCATTCCGAACTGGAAAAGTCATTTCTAGGTTTAACCATTCCGGCGAATACCAACGGTACCGACAGCATTCAAATGGCTTTGGACGAAATTTTCAACCATCCGAATGTTGCCCCCTTTGTTTCAAGGCAATTGATCCAAAGATTTGTTACTTCCCATCCCAAGCCGGAATATATCCGCCGCGTTGCCACCGCGTTTGAAAACGGCAGGTTTACTTTGCCCAGCGGTGCGGTGGTCGGTACAGGGCAAAGGGGTGATTTGAAAGCCGCATTGGCCGCCGTGTTACTGGACGTCAATGCCTTACGCGATCCGGCTAATACGCCTGGTGATTTTGGCAAAATCCGTGAACCCATGTTGCGGTTTATCAACTGGGCAAGGACATTTGGGGAGACGACCCCCGATAGTGCAGAAGAATATTTACTTTTCGACATGACGCAGTTTTTGGGACAACACCCGTTTCGCGCCAAACATGTTTTTAACTTTTTTGAGCCTGAGCATGTGGCACCAGGAACCGAGACGGGGGCGGCAGGGCTGACCATACCGGAACTTCAGATCGTCAATGAAAGTAGCGCCATGAGTTATATCAACTTCATGAATGCATTTATTTATGATTTCTCCAACACCAGGTCGGACGATCCGGGTGCGGGGGTCAATGCGGACTATACGCAACAACTCGCCATTGCAGATGACGCGCAGGCGCTTGTTGATGAGCTGGATTTATTGCTAACGGGACAACAGTTGAGTGCGGGCACTAAAAGCCGCATTGTTGAACTCTTGAACGAAATTCCTATTGATGTGGGCTCGGAAGCGGAAGACCGGATTTCGCGCGTAAGGGTCGCCGTTTCAATGGTGATGTCATCCCCAAGCTATATCGTTCAGCGCTAGAGATCGGAGAAAACTATGACAGATCGACGTTCATTTCTCAAAGGATTATCCGGGGCAGGGGCTTTGTCTTTTCTTGGAGGGGCGGGCATATTGTCGGCGCTTGGAAATTCAACGGCATATGCGGCAGGAACTTCGGGTTATAAGGCTCTGGTCTGCGTATTTCTACACGGTGGTCAGGATTGTTATGATACGGTCTTGCCCTTTGATCAGGCTTCCTATGATGGTTTCATCCAGTTCCGCTCCGGAATTTTGGCAGATTACGCCGCAAAACAAGGTGGGTCTAACCGCACATTAGACCGGTTGTTAGTGCTCAATCCTGATAATGCTGCTGATTTTGGTGCGCGACAATTTGCCTTACCAGACGAAATAGCCCCGATAAAAACCCTGTTTGATGCAGGCAAAGCGGCCATTTTGGGGAATGTAGGCCCGCTTATTCAACCACTGACCAGCAGTGAATTTGCCGGTGGTATAGCACCAAGGCCCAAAAAACTTTTCTCCCATAATGACCAGCAATCCACATGGATGAGTAATGCGCCAGAGGGTGAAATCGTTGGTTGGGGCGGAAAATTTGCTGATGCTGCGGTGGCGTCTGGTATAAACCAGGAAGAAGCATTTACCGCTATATCAACGGATGGAAACACCGTATTTTTGTCCGGTGAAGATGTGCAGCAATATGCGCTCAATACCAATGGGCCGCCACAAGTGAACGGCTTGAAGAATTTTGGCAGCGCCTTGCTGGGTACAGGTAGCCAGTCTGAAAGGGCAAAGCAATTATTAGAAGAACATTACCGAAATGTCGGGCCCACGAGCAGCAATTTGCTCAAGCGTGATATTGCGGCCATCAATAACCGGGCCTTTGATCTGAATGCAAGCTTTGCCGCCGCACTGGAAAATGCGCCGACACTGCAAACTATATTTCCTGAAGACAATACTGGTCGGCAACTCAAATCCGTAGCCGAAACCATCAATATCCGCAATGCACTGGGGGTTGGTCGGCAAGTATTTTTTGTAGGTGTTGGCGGGTTTGACACCCACGACAACCAGGCTACTGGCTTGCCTGACAGGCAAGACCAATATGCCAGTGCCATTGGTGCGTTTTATCAGGCCACTGCGGAAATGGGCATCGAGAATGAAGTGACTTTATTTACGGCATCTGATTTTGGCCGGGCATTGCGCGAAAACGGTAATGGCACGGACCATGGTTGGGGTGGGCATCATTTCATTGTTGGCGGTGCGGTTAATGGCAACCGGATTTACGGCAATATTCCGCCTTATAGTATCGGCCATGACCAAGACGCAGGCAATGGTCGCTTGATCCCGCAAACATCCGTCGAGCAATATGCTGCGACCCTGGGGCGTTGGTTTGGCCTGAGCGACGGCGAACTGGCCAGTGCTTTACCAAATTTGGCAAATTTCACCCAACAGGATTTAGGCTTTATGGCCGGGGGTAGCGTATAAGAATGACAGACATGGTTGCAGACATGGCTTGATACTGTCTCTGGCTTGCCGCCGCATGCGGCGCTTGAAGTTCTGGGACGGAATAAAACATGCGTAAACGATTTGTTTATGACGTTTACCCAAAAATCAAATTTTTGACATATTTGTGCCATATTTGGCCAACATTGATTCTTCATCGGTATAATGGGGATTCGTTGGAAACATGCGCTAGCATGAAAGTTCGAATGTTAAGGGAGGACGTCGTGTCAATATTGTCTATAGTTTCTTGGATGCGCTCGCAGGCTTTGGCCTTAATTTTTATATTGCTTGCACCAACAATATTGTCTGCCTGCGGGGGCAGCGGATCATCGCCTACAGCGCCTCCGCCTCCACCTCCTCCGCCGGGTGGACAAAGCTCCAAAGTATTTGAAACCGAAAACTCTACGGCTCAATTCCTTGCCCGCGCCACATTCGGCGCCACGAAAGCTCAAATTGACGAACTGACCGATACAGAGGTTTCTGATTGGCTGGTTAACGAGTTTAATAAACAGCCAACACTCTACCGAACACGTATTACAGATAGGTTAGACGCTACGCCAGGTATAAGGCTGCGCGATTATGATGTTACCAATCTGTTTTTGGATGAGGCAATTGCAGGCAATGACCAACTTAGACAGCGCATGGTGTTGGCACTATCAGAGATAATTGTGGTTTCAAGCGACGGGATGTTATCCGGCTACCCTGAGGTCATGGCGTATTATGTGGATATTTTATCTGAAAATGCCTTCGGAAATTATCGGGATTTGTTAAATGACATCACATATTCGCCTGGGATGGGGTGGTATTTATCCCATATGCGAAACCGAAAAGGTGACATGGCCAGTGGTCGAGTGCCTGATGAAAATTATGCCCGAGAAATATTACAATTATTTTCTATCGGGCTTGTTGAGCTTGAAATGGACGGAACCCCCAAGACCGATGGACAAGGTCAGCAGATCGACACCTATGACAATAGAGATGTCACCGGGCTTGCCAAAGTGTTTACAGGTTTGAGTTTGGAGGGCAGTGGATTTAACCGTCTCTATCGAAATTGCCCCACATTAAGACGCGACTGCCCTCGGGTTTATCAGCCAATGATTATGTTTGACCAATATCATTCCGAACTGGAAAAATCTTTCCTGGATTTGACCATTCCGGCGAATACAAGCGGAACCGACAGTATTCAAATGGCTTTGGATGAAATTTTTAACCATCCGAATGTTGCCCCCTTTATTTCAAGGCAATTGATCCAAAGATTTGTTACCTCCCATCCCAAGCCGGAATATATCCGCCGCGTTGCCACTGCGTTTGAGAACGGCCGGTTTACTTTGCCCAACGGTACGGCGGTCGGTACAGGGCAAAGGGGTGATTTGAAAGCCGCACTGGCCGCCGTGTTACTGGACGTCAATGCCTTACGCGATCCTGGGGCCGCGCCTGACGATTTTGGTAAAATCCGTGAACCCATGTTGCGGTTTATCCATTGGGCACGAGCGTTTGGTGAGACAACACCTGACAGTGCGGACGAGCGCTGGCTGAGGAACATGACACGGTATTTAGGACAGCACCCGTTTCGAGCCGTACATGTGTTCAATTTTTTCGAGCCGGAATATGTGGCACCGGGCACTGTAACCGGGGCTGCTGGGCTGACCATTCCTGAGCTACAAATTATCAATGAGAGCAGTGTTATGGGTTATATTAACTTCATGAATGTATTTATTTATGATACGTCCAGTACCAGATCTCGTGATCCGGATGGTGGTGTCAATGCTGATTATTCGCGCCAACTCGCCCTCGCCGATGACGCCCAGGCGCTGGTAGATGATCTTGATCTTCTTCTCACAGGAAAACAATTAAGCACGGCGACCAAAGACCGAATTGTTGAGCTGCTCGCAGAGATTCCTGTCGATGTGGGGTCAGAGGAAGAAGATAAAATCTCGCGGGTGCGCGTGGCCGTCTCAATGGTGATGACATCCCCCAGCTATCTTGTTCAGCGTTAGGAGAAAAGTATGACAGATCGACGTTCATTTCTTAAAGGCTTATCCGGCGCCGGGGCTTTATCTTTCCTCGGTGGCACTGGCATATTATCGATGCTGGGCAATACGCAAGCTATGGCGGCGGAAGTGTCGGGTTATAAGGCTCTTGTGTGTTTGTTCTTGCACGGCGGGCAGGATTGTTATGATACAATCCTGCCCTATGATCAGGCCTCCTATGATAGCTATACACAATCGCGTTCCGGAATTTTGGCAAATTATGCCGCAAGACAAGGTGGGTCGAACCGGACACTGGAGAGGTTGTTGCGGCTTGACCCGGTCAACTCCGCAGATTTCGGCACACGACAATTCGCTATGCCTGACGACTTGACACCGATAAAAACACTATTTGATAGTGGAAAAGCGGCCATTTTGGGGAATGTAGGCCCGCTGATCCATCCTATGAACCGTACTGAATATCAAAGTCGCACTGTGCAACGCCCGCCAAAACTATATTCTCATAATGACCAGCAATCCACATGGAAAAGCAACGCGCCGGAAGGAGGGATTGTCGGTTGGGGCGGCAGGTTTGCGGATGCAGTCGTAGCCTCTGGGGCAAATCAGGAGGAAGCATTTACCGCTATTAGCACAGACGGCAATACGGTATTTCTATCAGGTAACACCGTACAGCAATACACCCTAAACACCAGTGGCCCTCCGCAGGTTAACGGGTTGAAAAATCGTCGTAGTGCTTTGTTGGGGACGGGACGCAATTCGGAACGGGCAAAACGATTATTGGAAGACCATTACCGCAGTATAGGCATGACGAACAGCAATTTGCTTAAACGTGATATATCTGCAATCAATGACCGTGCATTTGAGTTGAATGCCACATTTAATACGGCGCGAGAAAATGCGGCAGACCTGCAAACCCAATTTCCTTCCAACAGCACTGGAAGACAGTTAAAATCGGTGGCTGACACCATAAAAATAAACAATGCACTGGGGGTTGGTCGGCAAGTGTTTTTTGTTGCCATTGGCGGGTTTGACACTCACGACAACCAGGCTACTGGCTTGCCTGACAGGCAAGACCAATATGCCAGTGCCATTGGTGCGTTTTATCAGGCCACTGCGGAAATGGGCATCGAGAATGAAGTGACTTTATTTACGGCATCTGATTTTGGCCGGGCATTGCGCGAAAACGGTAATGGCACGGACCATGGTTGGGGTGGGCATCATTTCATTGTTGGCGGTGCGGTTAATGGCAACCGGATTTACGGCAATATTCCGCCTTATAGTATCGGCCATGACCAAGACGCAGGCAATGGTCGCTTGATCCCGCAAACATCCGTCGAGCAATATGCTGCGACCCTGGGGCGTTGGTTTGGCCTGAGCGACGGCGAACTGGCCAGTGCTTTACCAAATTTGGCAAATTTCACCCAACAGGATTTAGGCTTTATGGCCGGGGGTAGCGTATAAGAATGACAGACATGGTTGCAGACATG
>CAZCUM010000014.1:0-62610 GCA_964502015.1 uncultured Robiginitomaculum sp.
CCGAGGGATTAACCGCCTATATGGCTGATCATTTGGTGGCCGAGCAGCGCGGTACAGGCGCGCAATATCGCCGCGCGACCCTGCAAAATTATACCAGCTATGTGGATGCTTCCAATGATTTCGCCTTGCAAGATTTCATTGGCCGCACGGACGGCCCGACCCAGGCGGTTGGCTACGGCAAGACCTCCATGGTGTTTGACATGCTGCGCGACAAGGTCGGGGACGAGAATTTTCTGCGTAGTTTTCAGAGTTTTTACCGCAAGCACAAATATAGTGTCGGGAGATGGGACGATATTCTCATAGCGTTCGAGGAGGTCACGGGCGAAGATTTAAAACCGTTTTTCGAGCAATGGGTCGGCGGTGTTGGTGCACCGGAATTGGCCATAGAAAAAGCAGCCCAGGAGGGCGAAAACCTTACACTTATACTTCAGCAAAACCCAAGCCGCGATGCTTTTGATCTGCAAGTCCCTGTTGTCATATATACGGCTGATACGGTGACACGCAGCACCGTGCATATGACCAAACGCCAGCAAGTGTTTTCTATCCCCGTCGATGGCAAAGTTATCCGTGTTGAGGTTGACCCTGAGTTCAATTTGTTTCGCCGTTTGCACTGGGCCGAAATCCCGCCGTCTTTGGGCGCGGCTTTTGGGGCCGACAAGGTTATGATTATCTTGCCGACCCGCACAAGCCCGGAGAAGAAATCCCGATATTCCAAACTGGCCGCGCTTTGGAGCGGGCGGGAGAATGTCGAGATCGTCAAAGATACGGATATCAGCCTTTTGCCCGAAGACGGGGCGGTTTGGGTGTTCGGTGCGGACAACAAATATTACGGCGTGGTCAAGCATTCTCTTGAAGTTTACGACGCCAGTATTTTAAATAACACGGCTACTCTGGGCGATAAATCCCTTAGCCTGCGCGAAAATTCCACCGTTATCGCCGTGCGTAATCCTGAAAATTCCAGCGCAGTGGTTGTCGGTCTGACGGCCCATTCGGACGCGGCCGTAGCCGGGCTGGCGCGTAAATTACCCCATTACGGCAAATATTCATATCTGGCGTTTAACGGCGACGCCCCGACCAACTCCGCTAAAGGTCAATGGGGCGCCGTTGGTTCGCCTTTGGTGGCGGTGCTGGATAAAACCGTAACCTCAACCGCCAAGCTAAAACCCCGCCCGGCCTTGGCCCAACTTAAACCAGTATTTGACGCGGGGCGTATGATGGGCGTGGTGCAAACTTTAAGCGCCGAAGCCTATGAGGGCAGGGGCGTTGGCACGGCTGGTCTTGGCAAGGCCGCTGATTATATAGCGGCTGAATTCAAGTCGGCAGGTCTCAAACCCGGCGGCGATGCAAGCACATATTTTCAATCTTTCACAGTTGATGGCCCAAAAGGCACAAAAGTAGAGGTTCGAAATGTCGTGGGTGTCATCCCCGGCAAAGATCCAAAACTCGCCGGGCAGTCGGTTGTTCTCTCGGCCCATTATGATCATCTTGGCCATGGTTGGCCCGGCGCTCGGGACGAATTTAAGGGGCAAGTCCACCCCGGCGCTGATGATAATGCGTCCGGCGTGGCAGTCATGCTGGAGATGGCCCATTCGCTCGCCAAATCTGCGCCTGACCGGACAATCATATTATTAGCCTCCACCGCCGAGGAGGCCGGGCTGTTGGGCGCACGACATTATGTCAAAACGGCCAAGGATTATCCGGCGGATAAAATTTTCGCCAATGTCAATCTGGATACGGTGGGCCGGGCCGGGGATAAAATCATGGTTTTCGGTACATCATCCGCCCGCGAATGGCCGTTCATTTTCATGGGCACCACGGCGACCACGGGCATCCAAACCGTTCTTGTCAATCAAGAAGTCAATGCTTCGGATCACACGGCATTCCTGGAGGCAAATATCCCAGCCATACATATTTTCGGCGCAGCCACGACCGATTATCACCGCCCGTCCGACATGGCCGGTACGGTTGACCCGGACAGCCTTGTTCGTGTTGCCACATTGACCAAGGAAGTCGTGGGCTATCTCGGCACCAGGCCCGACCCCATGACTAACCAGATCACACCCACAAACGGCAAAGCCGCCACATCATCCGTAAGGCGAAGCGGGCGGCGTGTCAGCACAGGCATGATGCCAGATTTCGCCTTTGAGGGCGCGGGTGTAAAAGTGAAAATGGTCTCGGATGGTAGCGCCGGGGCCAAAGCAGGCTTGCAAGAAGGCGATGTCATCACCCATTTCGGCGGCGAACCCGTCAAAGATTTGCGGGCCTATTCGGGCGAGCTTAAAAAATACAGTCCCGGCGATAAGGTCGAGCTTGTCATAGACCGGGCAGGGGAAACCATGAAACTGGAGCTGGTGTTGGGTAAGCGGTAACATACTTCCTTCCCCTGCCTCTTGCGGGGGAAGTACCCTCTTCTTAGAGGGGGATGGGGGCGCGCACATCTTGTGCGCTTCTGAGCTTTTGTAATAATCGATACCATCGTTGAGACGCAAGAGCGTCTGCCCCCATCGCCTACGCAAGAGCTTCGGCACTTCCCCCATGAAAAATGGAGGAAGGATTATTCCGGTAAATTATCCAGCGCTGCTTTTAGCTTCTCCAACTCTACCGTAAACGCTACCCGTCTTGTGTGCTCTTGTTCAACAACATGGGCAGGGGCGCGGTCGGTGAAGTTTTTGTTGGCGAGTTTGCCGTCGATTTTCTTTATCTCGACCTCGACCTTGGCGATTTCTTTGTCGATTCGGGTGCGTTCGGCGTCCAAATCAATCAAGCCCGTGAGCGGCATTGCGATAGTGGTTTCGCCGACGACCGCCTGGATTGCGCCTTTGGGGGCTGTGTCTGCGGTCTCCCAACTTTCCATGCGGGCCATGCGCTCCAGGGCTTCTTTATAAGTGCCCATACGAGAGATAGTCCCAGCGCTCGCGCCGACCAAAACCATTTTGGCTTTCTTGGACGGCGGGATGTTCATTTCGGTGCGCACAGAGCGGACTTCGCTGATCAGGTCGATGAGCCAGGCAATGTCTGTTTCGGCTTCGGTGTTGATGTAATTATCGCTCATATCAGGCCAGGAGGCCGCCATCAGGAATCCGTCCCGTGGTGTTGCGCCCGCCGTTTGGCTCCAAAGCTCCTCGGTGATGAACGGCATGAACGGGTGCAACATTTTCAGGATTTGATCAAAGGCCCATGCGGCGCAGGCTTTTGTCTCGGCTATGGCGGCTTTGTCTTCGCTGTCAAATACCGGCTTGATCAATTCAACATACCAATCGCAATATTGCCCGCGAGAAAATTTATAGGCGGCGTCTGCGGCTTCGTTGAACCGGTAGGCTTCGATGGCTGATGTGACTTGCGCACTGGCCTTGGCAACTTCGCCGACAATCCATTTATTGACGGTTTGCTGGCATGCGAGGGGATCGAAATCGGCGACAGGCGCACAGCCTTTAAGCTGGCAGAAATTGGCGGCGTTCCATAATTTGGTGCCGAAATTTCTATAGCCCTCAATGCGGGGTTCGGACAGCCGAATGTTGCGGCCTTGGGCGGCTTGGGCGGCTAGGGAGAAGCGCAGGGCATCTGCGCCGTATTTGTCAATAAGCACCAGCGGGTCAACCACATTGCCCTTGGATTTGGACATTTTCTGGCCGTGTTCGTCCAGCACCAGCGCATGGATATACACGTCCTTAAACGGCACTTTCCCGGTCAAATGCAAACCCTGCATCATCATCCGCGCCACCCAGAAAAAGATAATATCAAAGGCGGTGACAAGTGTTGAAGTCGGGTAGAAACGCTCAAACTCCGGCGTTTTCTCCGGCCAGCCGAGTGTGGCGAACGGCCACAAGCCGGACGAGAACCATGTGTCGAGGACGTCTGGGTCGCGGTGTAAAGTTACTCGATTGTATCTATCTGCACCTACATCAATGTTATATGCCTCAACAACAACTTCTTCCACAGTTGTTGTACAGCCATAAAATTCACTTGCTTGTATAATTGCTTCTGCTTCAGTTTCAGCAACGAAAATTCTAAATTTCCCAGTTGCAAATCTACCGTCATCGTTTGCTGGCGGCCCATACCAAGCTGGAACCTGATGCCCCCACCAGAGTTGTCTGGAGATACACCAGGGCTGGATGTCGTCCATCCATTGGTCCCATGTTTTCTTCCAATTTGGTGGGATGAAACGGGTTTTGCCCTTACCTGAAGATAGGTTCCCGCTTTCGCGGGAATGCCCCGCATTCATGGCCGCTACCGCATCTACCGACAGCTTCTTCGCGTCCACATACCATTGGTCGGTCAGCATGGGTTCTATGACCACGCCTGATCTGTCGCCAATGGGGACGGCGGCTTTGTGGTCTTCTATTTTCTCCAGCAGGCCGAGTGCATCAATGTCCGCAACCACATGTTTACGGGCCTCGAACCTGTCCATGCCGACATATTTTTCGGGCATAACGAAATTGCCATCAACGTCTTGGCTCTGGCACATTGAGCCTTTTTCGTCCATCAGGACATAGAGCGGCAGGTCGTGGCGCTTGGCGACTTCATAGTCGTTGAAATCGTGGGCGCCTGTTATTTTTACTGCGCCGGAGCCTTTGTCCGGGTCGGGATAGCGGTCGGTAATGATCGGGATATATCTGTCGGCCAGGGGCAGTAAAACCCGTTTGCCAATGATGGGTGCGTAGCGTTGGTCGGACGGGTGTACGGCCACGGCCCCGTCGCCGAGCATGGTTTCGGGGCGGGTGGTGGCGATAGAAATATAGTCGCGGGTCTCGCGTAGGGTGATTTTGCCGTCTTCGTCTTTTTCGACATATTCGTATGTCTCGCCGTCTTCCAGCGGGTATTTAAAATGCCAGAAAAAGCCGTCACGGTCTTCGTTTTCAACTTCGATATTGGAGATGGCGGTTTGGAAGTGGGGATCCCAGTTTACCAGACGTTTATCGCGGTAGATCAGGCCCTCATTGTACATCTGTACAAAGACTTTGCGCACTGCGTCCGATAGGCCTTCGTCCATGGTAAAACGTGTACGTGACCAGTCACAAGACGCGCCGAGCCTGCGGGTTTGCTTTTCGATGGTACCGCCGGATTTTTCTTTCCACTCCCAGACTTTTTTTATGAAAGCTTCGCGGCCTATTTCGGTGCGCTTGGGTTCGCCGACCTCGGCCATTTGCCGCTCGACCACCATTTGCGTGGCAATGCCGGCATGGTCCATGCCTGGTTGCCAGAGTACCGCTTTGCCTTGCATTCTATTATAGCGAATGAGAATGTCTTGCAGGGTGTTGTTGAGGGCATGGCCCATATGCAGATTGCCCGTGACATTGGGCGGCGGGATGACGATTGAATAATTATCGTCCTGGGTATCCGCCTCATTGGCGGGGCGGGGCTTAAACGCACCACTGCTTTCCCAAGCTTCATAAATACGCTGTTCGGCTTCTTTAGGATTAAAGCTTTTGTCCAACATGTCATTTCTCACATAAATAAACCGCCCTTTTAGCTAAAGAGCGGTTTGTTGGTTTAACGCGCTCGGGCGCACAATTCCAGAATTTTATTTACCGGATTATTTACTTGAAGAAATCCGCTTGATCTCTTTGGTTACGGCGCGTTGCACCATAGATTTTAGATTTTTATCCAGCCATTCTTGTAACATCGGTTTGAGGGCTTCTTTGACCAATTCACCAATTGGCGGGCCGTTTTCCTCGGCCATGGACTTTTCAGCAACGGCTGTGGTCAGCGAGGCAAAGGCGGAGCTGGTGTCTTTTTCCGTTTCTTCGTCCATAAGTGTTTCTTTTTGTAAAGGGGTAACCATGGCGTCGTCCTCCTGTGCTGGTTCGTCAATATGGGGGTGTTGGGGTTCATCTTCGGGAGTGGATACAGGCGCAACCAAATCAGCCACCTCGATCACTTGCTCGTGATTATTATCTTGAGCATCATCTAGGGCATGATTATCAACTGCAGCCGTAGCAGAAGTGGCACTGGCAAGCAGGGCCAGCTTTGATATCATATTTGTTTTGGAAATATCTACAATGTCACCGGATTGTATATGGGGCTTGGTCTCGGCAATATCGCCAATATCGGTTTCACCCGCCTCGCGTGCGGATTTTGCGATTTCGGATAATGTGGTGTCTATTTCAGGTTCAGATTTTAAGCCTTCTGTATTTAAGTTTTCTGTATTTAAATCTTCTGAACTTAAATTCTCTGGTTTGTCAGCAGTCAGTTCCGGGGCGGTGGGTTTTGCAGGTTCGGGGATGATCAATTCTTCCGCTAAAAACTGTTCTTCGGCGATTGCATCGATGTCTGCGTTTAATGCTTCATCATTTTCGAACACTGGGTTTTCGAATGACGGGTTTTCAAAAGTTGGCGTTTCTGCAACAAGCCCGTCCTCAATATCGCTCTGTAATGGTTCGCTCTGTAATGGTTCACCCTGTACTGGTTCGTCCATCAGATCGGCAAGCAGGGATTTAACCAAATCTATATCTTCATCAGGCGTTGCCGAGGTGGGTTCATCCTCCACATTTTCCACACTTGGATCAGCCTCAAGGGGTGGATTGAACTGGGCTTGGGTTTGCTCGTCCATAAGTTCGGGTGCGGTTTCAGTTTCAACTTCGGCGTCCGGGAGCAAAGTATTGGTCGTAATATAATCATTTGCGTCCGAATCCATGACCAGATCAAGAGATGCATCAAAACCAAGTTCATGGGAGGGCGTATTGGTTTCTACTTCAACACTTTCTACTTCAATGTTTTCGTCTGGCCCGAGAACATCTTCCAATTCCACATCTTCCGGGATAGCCACGAGATCATCATCAAAACTGACGAGGTCTGACATAAGATCAGGTTCGGTATCGGGCTGTGATGGGGCTACTGGGCCTTCAGGAGCCTCATCAAGGTCGCCTACAAGCATTTCAAGATCAAGAATGTCTTCAAAAATGTCAGGATCCAGTTCCGAGGACGGGGCTATTTGCAGATCATCATTTGAACTATCGGGCTGAATGTTTTCTTGTGTCATCCTGGCCTCTACCGAAACGTCTGTAGCGAGTTTTTTGCCGTCTGCCGGCTCTTCCATCAATTCAGCGGTTTCTTCATGAGCCATATCATCAGATATAACCTTACGGATGGAGGATAATATATCTTCCATGCTTGGCTCGATATTGTTATTCGCCAGATTTGATGTGTCCGACATATCTGTCCCCGTATTGTCTCCCACAAGAGTTCTCCAAACTTAGAGTCTAAGACAACCCCTGTGGATTGTCCAGCGAGGTCTTGATGCAATTGAGACGCGAATCGGATAAAACTGTTAATAATTCATTCATAATAATGCTCAGCCCTGAACTGGCGTTAAATAAATTCGAATCATTCAACCTTTTTTTTCTTTTCGGTGACCACAAGAATCGGTTTTGGGTCAATATCTTCAGGATTAGCAATATTTGTTCCTGGATCACCCATTCCTGGATAAAAAGGGGAATTTATACTGCCGGAGCGAGCTTTGTTGCTTTTCGTTTCGCTAACTTCTTCCGCTTTAGATCGGCGCAAGGCCTTGAGTAAATCATGTGTGTCTTCCCCAACCTTGTTAAGTGAAGGCTCAACAAACCCGGCAATATTCTTTGTGAGAGCCGGTACTTGTTTAGCAATTTTCTCAATTGGTGCGGGCAGATAACCCGTGAAAGGGCTAGCTGTCACTGCATCATAATTACGGTTGGGATCATAATACTCCACCGGCAATTGCAAAGCATAGGCGTCAAAACCACCAATGTTGACCAGCAATTGATAGGTCGCAACATTTAAATTACGTTCAGCTTGTACAACGGAAAGCCGGGCGTCCAGAACTTCTTGCTCGGCGTTAAGCACATCCAGAGTATCTCGTGTGCCGACCTGTTGTTCCAATTCCACACCTTCAAAGGCGATTTTAGCTGCATCCACTTGTTTTTTGCTGGCCTTGAGCGAGCGTTCAGATGCAATCACTTGCGCCCACAAATTGGCAATGGCCTGGGCCAGAGCCAGTTCGGTTTCACGAGTTTCAAATTTCGTGCGGGTTTTCACATGTTTAGCGGCCCGCACACGTGAGCTATTAAGCCCGCCCTGGTAAATGGGGATACGTAATTGCGCACCAATGCTAATGGATTCCGACAAGGGAAAATTTGCGCTGTTTTCCCGCGAACTTTGTAAGGTAGCGTTTAAAGATAAAATCGGGCGACCTGCTGATCTGGCCACATGGATGGCTGATTGTGCCGCATTTTCGTTATAACGCGCTGCAATCAGTTGCGGGTGATTGGCGCGGCCCCGTTTTAAAGCCGCTTCGAGGTTGGCAGGAATAATAAACTTCGGCGGGGTGCTTAAATTTACCGGGATATGCCCGACATACCGCACATATGCTGCGCGGCTTACGGCTAGGGCGGCGTCGGCATTGGCCAAGCCGATTTCGGCCGCTGCCATACGGGCATCCGCCTGAGCAATGTCCGTGCGTGTGCCTTCTCCAACATCAAAGCGGTCTTGTGCCGCGAATTTTTGCTGGGTCAGGACGCGCACATTATTACGGCGTATCTTTGCGATTTCTTCGTCGCGCAAAACATCCAGATAAGCGGTTGCAGCGGACAGTAGCAGGTTTTGCTCGGCGTTCCGTAAGTTTTGGCGCGCCGCCAAAATCCCGGCGCGGGCCTGGGCTTTAAGGCCGTTGACCCGTCCACCCTGGTAAATGGGCTGAACAATGGTCAATTGCCCGGCGTGAGGGGTGAGCCAATCTGTTGAATTGACTGTCGTTGGCGGGAAAGGGCCAAGGCTGAAGCTAGATTGGTTCTTTGTGACATTGCGCGCAACATTGGCAGAGGCGTTTAAGGCAATGCGACCTGCGGCTTGGGCTTGTACGTAGTTTTCGTCTATTTCGCGAACCCGTGCGCGCTCTGCCATGAGGCGAGGGTTGCTTTGGTAGGCAGATACCAATGCCTGGCCGAAATCTTCTGCCAGGGCAGGTCGGGATATAGTAACAGCGGTGACGCCTATGAGACTTATGAGGCCAAGCCCGGTTGTAACAGTAGATGCAAAGAAATGGTGTCGCACGGCCACCCTACAGCACAAATGTTTGTGGTTGCTCAAAACCCGAGAGCACAGGGATATTGGCGTCAAATGCAATGCGCTCACCCAGGCTATCATTGGATTTTTTGACAACAGTGATGCGGGCGACAGGGCCGTCGCTAACACCAACAACCAAACGGCCATTATGGGCCAATTGGTCAAGCCATGTCACGGGTATGTGTGCAACCGCACCAGCAACAAAAATGACATCATAGGGGCCGTGCTCAGGTGCGCCCGCACGAAAGTCAGCCTGCATGACCGCCGCATTACTACTACCGCACTGCGCCAGCAATGTGGTGGCACGGTTGACGGCTTCTTCGGTTTGCTCCAAAGCTATAACGGTTTCCGCCAGCCTTGATAATACGGCCGCCGAATAACCGCGCCCGCAGCCAATATCGAGAACAACATCAGTGTCGGTAATGTCTGCGGCGTCCAGCATTTTGGCAAAATCCCGTGGCCGTAACATAAAGCGACCACCGCCCAGATCAATATGCACATCACTATAAGCCAGCGCCATTTTAGCTTTAGGGACAAAGCATTCACGCGGTACAGATTTGAGCGCGGCCTGAATATCTTTGTCGGTGACATCATTGGTGCGCACCTGACTGTCCAGCATTGTCTCGCGTGCGGATGCAAAATCAAACATAAAATGTCCTTTAGGCGGAAGTGAAATATCTTGAACCCATCATATAGAACCGCCGAGCAAACAAAGCAATGGCACAAAATCGCAGAGGTAGTATAAAGTTTTGAAAACCCTTTAGGGCCTGTGGACATTTCCCATAAAAGCCGTTGCACTGGGGAGGGGGGTCGGATATAGAGCGCACACTATTCACGTATGACCTTCTTTGGCACCATGGCGGAGTGGCTACGCAGCGGATTGCAAATCCGTGTACCCCGGTTCGATTCCGGGTGGTGCCTCCAAAATATTCCTTATATTACAATGTTTTAGATGTGGTGTTTCGCATACGAATGTGCGACGTGCGACGATCGTGCGACGGGGGGATATGGTTTCGTCGCATGATTTATGTGATTTTGGGGTGCAATTATGCACAATGTGGGGCTGGATATGGATAAAATGGGGGTGTTTATGTTTTTAGTTGCTTACAAAGATTGTCAAACGCCTTACTTGAAAAACATTCATCTTCGGTAAAATACTCGAAATTAACCCCGTTTTGTTGTGGTTGTGGAATTTTAAAGTGTATCATACCGCCTGATGGATATAGTACAGTTAAATTTAAGTGGTCTATTTGTGCCTTAATTGTATGAAATTTGTAGGCTCTGTCGAGAAAAAATAAAGGGTCTTGCAAATTGACAATATCGATAAAATCAGGCCATGTTTTTATTGTTGTCGTCATAAAGACAACTTGGTTTCCTTTCATTGCCGCCATAATCCCTGATATGATTGTACCTATGTTGCCAAGATGTCTCAAATCACCCACCTGCATTATATTGGGCCATGAGTTTGGCTCCGACTTTGTCGGCAAATTCTGCGTTTTTTCCGATATAATGTTTTAGGACTTTGGCCATGCTATCTACGTTTTTGTGACCCGTCCAGGATTGGATTTCGAGCAGGCTGGCATTGGTTTTTAGGGCAATGCAGGTGATGGCGGTGGTGCGGTAGTCCTTAAAGGTGACATCAGCGACGCTAGGCTGTATCCGGGCGGCCAGTCTTCTGACCTTGGCAAAAGCTTTAGGAAATGTGGTTTGGGTGGCGGCGGCATTAAGGTAAGGTTTGCCCATAGTGTCGGATAAAACAAAGTGAGGGCGGGCCGTCCACCCTTGTTTCAGATGTCGCTTGTGGATTTGTGTCAGCCGTTTCGCTAAAGGCGGCAAAACTGGAATATCCACATTGGTCATGTGCTTTGTTGCGGTTTTGTTAGGGTCAACTTGATATCTTGTTACGCCGTCTTTTATGACAACCCAAGTTTTTTCTGCCAGCAAAGTATCGGTAGGCCTTTGGGCCGTCCATTGGGCCATAATAATGGCGTCGGCAATGGACGGCATGGGCGTAACTGGCTCAATAGGTCTTTGCTTGCCCGCCATAATTTCGCGCTCGGGGCCGTTTAAGCGGAGTTGGTTGTAAATGCTCCAGGGATCGTCGGCGGCGCGGAGTAAAGCGGCAGTTTCTATTTCACTAATAATCCGCATACGAAGCGGGGGAGATGGTATCCCAAGGTCCCATTGCAGGTAGGGGATGTAGGTTTTCCATAGGCGGTTGCGCAATCCCCATTTCATGACGAGGCGCAGGCATTGAAACTCGCCGTAAGCCGAGCGGTGGCCGCGGGTGCGTTTTTCATTATAGAAAAAATCTTCGATGGTTTGCTCATCGAGATCGTGGGGGCGTTTGGTCTTAAAGTATTGTGCGACATGGCGCAGGCGGGTTTTATAATCCATACGGGTTTTGGGGGCCAGGCGGGCAAAATGGTCGCCGCGCTGGTAATCATCGATCAGGGCGGCCAGGGTGATCTCCCTGGTTGGGCGAGTGATACTGATTTTTGGTTTTGGGATGTTGGCCGGGCTTCGGCTTAGACCGTTAATTAGGGCGTTGAGCCTCTCCGCGATTTTTATGCATTCGCTGTAATTGGCCGGGCGGCCAGTGCGGGTCGTTGGTATGGGGGCGTTAAAGCCGAGTTGCCGGGTTTCGGCGGCGGTATAAGGTGGCCCGTCCAGGAGTAAATCAAAGCTTTTATAGCCTTGCGCCCTTAATTTCGGTGAGGGAACAAAGCGTCCGCGTAATTTGTGTAGTCCGGTTTTAAGCTCGCGGAATTTCAGGTATTGGCGGGTTGGCAATTTGCTCATTTTGTGCTCCGGCGTGTTTGGGGTTGAAGCGGGTGTTTTATCGGTAATGGATGGATTGTGGTTTGTCTATCCCGTTTTGGTCATTTGCTGGCCTTGCAATTTGTGTCGGGTGGGGTTGGCTTTGGCGGTCAATCCAGTCCATGACGGCCACTCTAAGCCAGCGGCGGCGCGGGCCTTTGCGGCCATTATTAAGATCACCGGTGACAGGTGGGGGGAAGCCGTCACGGGTGATCAGTCCCGGCAGGTGCCGGGAAAAGGCGGTGCTGGTCATGCCAAGCAATGCCGCCGTTTGCGGTTGTGTAATAAGCGGGGTCATCACTCCGGTAAAATCGTATAGTCGTATTGTTTTAGGAATGGAGAGAGGTGAAATGCTCTAACGATATTCTGCCACCATTTGAATGGCCCTCTACGCGGTACGGTTATTGTGGCATAAGCAACTGGTGGAAACCCGGTTATTAAACAGTTTTGTGCTGCGGGCCAGTCTAAAACAATAATCCTTTTAGTATCACTATATAAATTTAAGGTTAGTGGATCGGCCTGCCCTAACAATAAATATGTGTTTGGTATTGGCTGTTTAATTCCGCATTCTATTCCATCGATAAACTGCTCTTTTCCTAAAACTAGCATAAGGGTTTCCGCGTGAGTTGTTTTACCGCAGCCCTGCGGTCCTTGAATATAAATTGGGTGTTCAGTTATCGGCATTTCAATATCTCCTTTAATGGTTTAAACTGGTTGTGACCTGGTTTCGCGGTAGAGTTTGGCGGCGTAGAGGGCAAATTTTTCAGGGCGTTGATCGGGTTTGCATTGGGTGGCACCGGGGACATATCGTCGGCCAGACGGGGTAAGTGTGGCGGTTGCTTCAATGATCCGCTCCAGATGTTCGGCTTCGCCTTGCCTGCTGGCCCTCGCCAGTTCTGTGCAATCGGCGGGCAGGTGATCGGCGATGCTGATCTCGCCCCAATCGTTACAATAAACGAAAAAGGGCGGGAAACCCGCATGAGTAGGCCGGGCATTGCTGCCTAGCCCAGGGCTTCCCGCCAAGTCTTCACCGACATCAACGGGGTATTGTGATGCGGTGGTCGTATTTGGATGATTGTGTGTGCTCATAAAAACCTCCGGTAAAGCGAACCGGGGGTCTGTGGGTGGCATGCGGTCAGCGATAGAGCTTAGGGGCGTATATCGCTGATTTGACCCCCGGTTCGACCGAGGTTTAATGAGTAAATGATGTTATTGTCAACCACTAAATGGAAATTATGAGTTTCTAAACCGGATAGTTTCAGTAACCGTACCCATAATTTTTACCCGGCCCGGGTCGATCAGGCGGGGTTCACGCAGATTGGTTTTGGTGGTGGCGGCAATAAGATAGGGGGGTTGGTAGATGCGAAATACGGTGTTGGCATCACCGCGATTGTAAAGTTGGGCGCAGATAATATCGCCCGGTTTGGCTTTTTTCTCGGCGTCGATAATCAATATATCGCCGGGGCGATAACCGTCTACATTAAGGGCTTGAGAGCGGAGAACCCAGGCCGAGCGGTTTGGGTTTTCGTCCAACAGGGCCGTTATCATACTGGCTTTAAAATCAATATTAAGTGTGTTTTTCTTGGGTTTGTCGTGGTTTTTCCCGTGTTTGTTGTCATTGCCTGCTGGTTCTGGTGTCCAGGCTTCTGCGCCGCGCTCACTGATTTCGGTTTGAATTTCGCTGTCTTCCAGTAATCTTCGCGCCAATATATCGGTTGGTCTGACATGGAATATTTTTGCAAATTTTTCCATGTGTATAGTTGTAAGTTTTTGCTCTTGATTTTCGAGCTTGCTTATTAGGGACGGGCTAACACGGGCGCGTTTGGCCAAATCGGCCTGGTTCCAGCCTCGCGCCGTTCGCAATTCTTCTATTCGATTATTTGGTTTCATATGTACAGAGCTATGTCGGGTAGCGAGCGGCTGCAATCGAGAAAATTTATTAGATAATTCCATTTAGTGGTTGACATGCGCCGTTAATTGGAAAGTGTCAAGTGTGAAACGAATCACTTGTGGTCATGGCTGACCGCCCAGTTTTGAGAGATATTTATGGTAAATATGGTTGACGAGTGTAGAAATGGCGCGGAAGCCCAGCCAATTGCACGGGGCGGCGAATATGTCCATGAGCTGGAGATGTGGCGGCGGTATAATGGCCATAGCAAAGACTGGATGTTGGCGCGGTTGGCGATCACCGCCGCGACTTATATAAAATGGACATGTTCCCGGGAGCACAAGAATGCGTTGGTGCCCCGGCCGCAAGCCATGAAACGGATTTATATTCTTACGGGCGGCATTGTGCGGCCCGAGCATTTTTACAATATATCTGGCTGGGCCGCGCAATTGGCAGGTTTTTTACGGGCCAAAGCCAAGTTGGCACTGGATAGGGAAATCGAGCAAGAGAAAACCGGGAGTGGGTCATGAATTTTAAATATTTATCAGGTGAAACCAGAAAAGAAATTGGAGACCTGTCGGTCGAGGTTCAAGAAAAAATAATAAATATTATTCTGGCGGATATGAAACCCGGTGATGATGGTGTTTTAGCTATCTCATCTGTGCTCACTAATTTTGCTAAAGATATACTTGCTACAATGGTCAGTACATTGATAGCAAACGAGCCGCAGCTCAAGGGTGATGTGGATTTTGCCGTGGATTTTTGGGCTGATATCGAAGGCCACTTGAAGCCGGTTGTCATGGATAAATGTATGGGATCGGAGAGCAATGTTGTAAAAATATCTAAATTCGACCTTAAAACCAGGAAACACACAGAGTTGCCGATATGATTTCGGCGCTTGAGGGCGGGTTGTTACAATCGTCTCTTACCGGGCGGTGTCCGGCGGAATTTTTGTTGGGGTTACAGGCGGGCGGGTTTATTGACGAGGGCGGCGAGATTACGGCCCAAGGGCACAAAACCATTGACCGGATTATAGCTAATAACCGCACCGCCGCCAAGCAGGCGCGGTATGCGGCGGGGCGGCAATCGATTTATCCAAGCAAAACCAAAAACGGATACGGCAAAAACCGTCCGCGACCCCGGAAGTTTCAAGGTGCGGCGTTGTGAGTAAAGTAACCATAAAACTTACAAAAACGGGCCGGTTTACCCTTAACGGAGTTGATACTGGATTGTATCTTGAGAAAATTGCACCCAAAAAATATTACCTTAAAGCGGATGGTTGGAGCATTGGCTTATGCGAATGGATGACCAAAGGCATGGCTCTTATGGCTGTTCAAAAAATTATGGTTAATACTCTTAAAGTGAAGAAAATATAAATGGCGGATAATACAAAAATTGAATGGACGGATGCGACCTGGAACCCGGTGACTGGGTGTTCTGTGGTCTCGGCGGGATGTACCAATTGCTATGCCATGAAGATTGCTGGCGGTCGGCTTAAAAACCATAAAAGCCGTAAGGGTTTGACGGATATGTCAAAGGCCGGGCCGGTGTGGAACGGGAAAGTCCGGTTTAACGCAGATTGGTTTCGGTACTTGCGCGCTGATTGCAAAAAACACGGCATTCCGTTCTTCTTTAAGCAGTGGGGTCAATGCATCCCGTTTCGGCAGTATAATTCAAATACCGATCAGGCCGACGATAGTTTTTTCCGGGGTGCAAAATCAATGGATCCAAAAACTTTGGACTGTGTCGTGTACCGGGCCATGCCGGAAATTAAATCATGATGAATATTGCCTCGCTAGCCCCTAACTTTAAAGCCGCCTTAATCCGTGCAGGTTGGACTCCTCCCAGATTATCAAACGCAGAACTCATGAAGCTGGAAGTAATATTTCGGCGCACCAATAACATACCACCAATTTGTGAGGAATGCGGATCTGCGGGTCAATGCACGATGAATTGCGGGCCTGCTAAGGGCGTGAACTATTACTTGGGTGAACTAGACGGCCAAAAACACGAGGAGATTAGATCATGACGCTTTCCCGCCTTTGGCAACTTTGCGATATTGCGTTTAATTTGGAGCAAAAGCCGGAGCGTAAAGCCCAGGTTAAATATCTGGCGCAATTGTCGGACTGGCTTGAGCAGGTGCATGAGCTGTGCGGAAATGGGGTTTCTGACCAGGAATTGGAAGTATTTGTTGGGCTAGCAAATATGGTTCATAAAGGCAAGGGCGGGGAATTTGGCTTGATCCGCAGCTTTTATTTTGTCTCTATGTTTATTCGGGCGCGGATTAAGACCTATTGCGAGGCGCATAATATCCCGCTGGCCAGTATTTTGGCCGTGTCAGCCGGCGCGGCGAAGCGGGTGTCGGGTGATGTGGGTTTTGTCCATAAAAAATTACCGTATAAGGATTGATGATGGCGGATAATATAAGAGTTTATGCGGCAAATACCAAGGTTCCGGTTTCGCGCTCGAAAAAACATATTGAAGAGCTGATTTACAAATTTGGCTCATCGGATGTGATGATCGGTGAATTTAATGGCCAGGTTGGGGTGATGTTTGCGATGAATGGTCGCAATATAAAGTTTACGGCACTTGTGCCAGAAACGGAGCAAAAACGCCGGGCTTTATATAGGAATATTCTCTTGACCATAAAGGCCAAACTGGAAAGTGCCAAGGCCGGGATCGAGACGTTTGAAGAAGCCTTTATGTCGCATATTATATTGCCGTCCGGGCGCACGGTGGCTGATGAAGTCAGTCCCAAGATCGCAGAAGCTTATGCGGGTAATATTGATATCCCTTTGCTTGGGGGCTGGTGATGAAAATCGGGCGGGAACATCGGTTTTTTTGTGCCGGGGTGGCGGCGGATATTACTGGCGATCCATATGCTTATTGTTTGGACAACACTCGACACAAATATAGAGTAAAAATCGGGTTTAAAGTCGCGCTTTACTTAGCAACGGTTTCACTGGATCAGAAACATTATATTGTTTCTGATCTGTTTGGCGTCAGCCGCGCCACCGTCTCAAAATACGTGCAGTCTATCGAGGATTTGCGCGGTGACTACCGGCAATTTAGTGAGAAATTATTCAGCGGAGAGCGGCGGGTGCAAGCCGAATTTGCTGGGCGGGAAAGTATATCTACGAATATGCCTGGGGAAAATACGGCGTAATGGCAAATTATGAATGGACAGACGACGAGATCAAGCACCGGCTTGAGGTCAATGCCTTGGCCGTGGCCCAAGAATTGATCCCGGATGCCCATGCACAAGAGGATAAAGGCCAAGGGCATTATAAACCGCGCAATCCAAGCCGGAGTGATGCCAATCCCGGGTCATTTGTGATATTTACCAAGGGCGAGAACATTGGCTGGCATGATTTTTCGTCCAATGCCTATCCCAACCACGGTGATATGATCTCGCTGATCGGGCTGGCACTCGGTTTTGATGCATCGAGCCGGGAGGGTTACCCCCGCGCCCTAGCCTGGGCGGCCAGGTATTTCGGACTGGCGCAAATAGATTATAAGGATTTGCCCAAACATGCACCCAAGCGGCGGGATGCGCCGACTAAGCCCCGTTCTGGGTATCAGTCTAGCACCGGGGCGATCGGTTCTAAAAAACTGATGGGGCAATGGCTCGGCGGTTCGGCAAAGCTTATGCCGGACCGAAGCGATTTGTTGGACGGGCCGGTTGGTCGGTATTTATCGCGGCGGGATATTGATCTGGCCGGGATTATTAAATCAGCGAGTTATAAGCCCGCTTGCGGCGCGGTGCGGTTTCACCCGGACGGGCGGTATTACCGGGGCGGCGGTCTTGAAAATTATAGCACCCATCCATTGATTGCGGCGGCTATGACAAATGACGCCGGGAAAATCACGGCTTTGCACCGGACATATTTAACGAAAGACGGGTATAAGGCGGATGTGCCGAGTGTGAAAAAAGTGCGGGGGTCGCCTACGGGTTCAGCCATTCGTTTATGGCGCGGTAAATCAGGTCTATCGGTTAAGCAGGCGATCAAAAAGGGGGTGCGTGATACCCTGGTTTTGTTGGAGGGGTTGGAAGACGGTTTCCAAGCCGTACAGATTTGGCCCAATTACCGGGTGCATGTTACTTATGCTTGCGGGAATTTTATCAGCCAGTCTTGGCCGGAGAATGCCCGCCGGTTGATTTTATTAGGGGATAATGATCCCGGTGAAGCAGCGGCACAAACATGGGACAATATATGCGCTCATTTTGCAAGTTTGGCCAATGGTCGGCAGTTAAACTCACTGCGCCCGCCGCCGGGTGTCAAGGATTTAAACGACTGGTTTAAGGATTTGGTCGTATGAGCAAAGGTACGGAACAACAAAAAAAAGACGTTATCAATCAAGCGCTTGAGGAGGCTGAAAATATAGTCTCGGCCCGGTTTGCAGATAGCTTGCCAGGTGATAACCGGATTATAGACGGCGAAGCTATTCCGCCCGGAAAATGGGAGCCGAACGAATTGGGATTGCCGCCGGAATGTCCAGTCACGGCGCTGGGTTTTGATAATAATATACTGTATTTATTGTCACCGCGCGGCACACTGGTACCTATGACGTCCAAGTCTGCCGGGCAATCCGATTTGGAATTTATGTTTGGGGGCCGGATAAAATATATGTTTTGGGCCTGGCCGGCCCGATATAAAAACGGCGAAATTAACACCGGGCGTTTTGCCAGCGAAGCGGCGCGGCGGTGCTTAATCGATGCGTGTAGTTATAAAGGTGCCTGGTCGCCTAAGGACAGGTTTCGCGGGCGCGGGGCCAGTTTGAATGAATACGGCCAAATGGTGTTTCATGGGGGCAATGCTATTTATGTGAATGGTTATACAGATTTGCCAGAAAAACCCGGCGAGATTGGCCGGTTTTTGTATCCGGCTTTGGAGCCTGGGCCAAAACCGTGGGGCAATGCTGAACCGGCGGATATGTACGGTGCGGCACGGCAGATTTATGAATATATATTGACCTGGAGCTGGGACCGGGGCGCACTTGATGCGCGGCTTTATGTGGCCTGGATCGGGTGTGCCATGTTCGGCGGGGCGCTGGGCTGGCGGCCACATATTGCCGTAACCGGTGATAAATCAACCGGGAAATCCACCTTGCACGAACTGACCGAGCACGTGATGGGGGCTAATATTGTCCGGACTTCCGATACGACGGCGGCGGGGATTTACCAAAGTCTTAAACACGATACCATTGCCGTTTTGTACGACGAAGCCGAGGGCAGTGAAGACGATCGGGCCGTACAGGCGGTGATCAATCTGTTAATCACGGCATCTTCGGGTAGTAAAATCCTGCGGGGTGGTGCCGAGCATAATCATGTGGAATTTATATTGCGGTCATGTTTTATGCTGTCAGCGGTGAATTTGCCCAGTTTAAAGCCAACGGCCCGGTCGCGAATTGCCATATTAGATTTGCAGCCATTTGCCCAAGGCAGTCAAGCCCCGGAATTTAATGTTGCTGCTCTGGCGGAAAATGGCCGTAAAATGATGCGGCGGATTATGGACAATTGGGATAATTTAAACAAAGCCATCACCATTTTCAGGAACGGTTTAATTAACGGCTTGCAAGTTGATAGCCGGTTTGGGGATCAGTACGGGACATTGGCGGGCATGTGGTTTATTTTGACCCGAGATGGTCTGCCGGACGCCGGGGATGTTAAAGACTGGGTCTCGCACTTACAATCTATGTCTGAGCGTGAAAAGGCGCAAAATGTTGATAATTGGCGCGGATGTCTAGATCATTTAATCGAAACCCCGATTGGTTTGTGGAGCAATAAAACCTATCGGTCGGTGCGGGCTTTATTGGTGCGCTATTACCAACCTGGGCCAGAGGCTGACCGGCTTGAATTTGCGGGTATTCGTGACCAATTGGCGGAAATCGGGCTGGGTATTGTCAAGCCAAACGGGATATTGTCCCGGAAAACCAATTTTTTGTTCATCCCGTCCAAACATGCGGCTTTGCGCGAGGTTTTTGCCCGCTCGGCCTGGAAGAGCGGCGCGGCGGACCGGGGGGTATGGAGCGCGGCCTTAAAACGGGCACCAAGCGAAGTGCGCAGTAAACAGGGCAGTGCGCGGATCGGCGGTAAAGTTTCCTGGGGGACGATGATCCGGGTTTCGGCGTTTATCGAGTTTGAGGGGCAGGATTGATGTTTACATATGAGCCAGGTGTGATGCATCTTACTAAAACACTACGACAGGCTTCCGAGGCCAATGAATGGCGCATGGATCCGAAACAAAACTCGAAATTAGAGTATTTTTGCCAGCAATATCCTCATGCTCGCGATTGTTTATTCGCGGCGCAGATTTTGCGGTGTTATGTTTTTCAGAGCTTAGAAACGGATAATAATTCTGCCCATACAGCTGTTTTTTTACAATCGGTTTCAAAAAAATCCGGCCTACGCCAGATTTTTAAAAATTTGGGTTTGCCGTGGCAATGGCGATTTATGGATTTATCAGTTAGAAATACTTTTTCTCTCCCCGTATTTTTATTTAGCTCCAATCTGTCACAACATCCATTCTTAAAAATTACTGATATCGGGCTTCGTAAAGGCGATCTTGCTCACAACCAAAGACTTACGGTCAATATCGAAACGGCTTTTACTTGTGTTCCTGATTGTACAATATTCGCCCGGTGGTTGGTCAATCTTCCCATATATTTAAACAATTCCGATGCTCAAGATTTATCGGATTATGCCCGGCATCGGATGGGCGAGGGTTTGCCTTGGCCAAAACAATGGACATTGGCCCAGGCAAAACGGGCAATGGATAAATGGCATGAGGATGCGGCCCAGGCTGATCTTGCCGGTTATGACGATGAGGTCGAGATTGTCCCGGAGGGGATTTGTCCGGTATTTAGTGTTATTACCAAAAGTAAATACCGGATTGATGCTAAGGTTTTGTTGACCCGGCGGCAATTGGCTTTGGAAAGCAAAATTATGCAGCATTGTGTTGGCCAAGATCATATGAAGTATCATAAAAAATGGGCGGCGGGGGCGGCTATATATTTGCATTTGGAAACTGTGGAATTGGATAAAGACGGCGCGGAAATTGGGGCGGGACATGGATTTACATTGGAAATGTATCGGCAGCGGGTGGAAATGGAGCGGCAATGGGCACCAACCCAAATCCGGGGAAAATTCAATGCGTCCGCGCCGTCATGGCTTAGGAATACTGTCAAGACCGGTGCGTTTTATGATGTTCTGATGAGTAAAAAGCAAAAATTTGCCCCACTTAAACAGACTTTGAAAGGCGAACATAATGGTAGCAATTAACTTTAGTAAATTTGTTGATAAAGTGGCGGACGGGACGAAGCGGCAAACAATTCGGGCGTCTGATCGGGGCGGGTGTAAAGCTCCAGCTTTATACCGGGATGCGGACAAAGGCTTGTCGCAAGTTGGTTGATGTGGATCCGGTTTGTTTGAGTGTAGCGACTATAGCTATTGGTGATTATGGTATAATGCGTCGTTACCTTAATAAGCGCTGGATTTATAGCCCGCGACTAAATTTAGATAATCGGGCGGTCACACTCAATCATTTTGCAATTGCTGACGGATTTGAAAATTGGGCAGATATGCTCTCTTTTTTCGATAAAACCTATGGCCTGCCATTTAAGGGGGTTTTGATTAGATGGTAAAAGCTAATTGGAAAGCGTTGAATATTGAAGATGAGCCATTTTTTGTGCTTCAAGAATGTTTATCTGGGCGTTGGTTTTGGCAATTATCTATCGGTAGTAATCGTGATATAGTTGGCAGGTGGTTTGCATCGGAAGTGTTGGCTTTAGCAGATGCTTATAGTCACGGTATTGTTACCACACCATGAGTTATTTCGGTTCAAAAGGTGGCAATGGGGTTTGGCAACGGATTGTTGGCTCTATGCCGCCCCATGATGTTTATATTGAGCCGTTTTTGGGCTCGGGGCAGGTGATGTTGCGTAAGCCGCCTGCGGCGGTGCATGTCGGGATTGATATTGATGCGGATCTTGTGGCCGCCTATGACCGGGCATCCGGAGAAGAACTTATCCACGGGGATGCGTTTTTACTTCTGCCGGATTTGGTTAAAAAATATCTGGCAAATGATTTGTGTGTGTTGGTCTATATTGACGCGCCTTATCATTTGGAGACGCGGACATCTGATAAGCGGTATAAATATGATTTTGAGCACGGGGAGCATATGCGGCTACTTGCAATGGTGACGGCTTTGCCTTGTGATGTGATCCTGTCCCATTACCCGCACCCGTTTTACGACAAAGCGTTGGCGGATTGGCGGCGCTGGGAATTTACGGCTCCGACACGGGGCGGGCCGAGGCGCGAAGTTCTATATATGAATTACCCGGCCAGGGAACCATTTGCGGTCGATATGGTCGGTGCTGATCATGATTGCCGGCGGCGGATCAAGCGCAAGGCGGCCCGCTGGGCGCGGATGTTGGCGGATATGCCGCCAGGAGAGCGCCACGCGGTGTTTGCGGCTTGTTGTTTGGCTATGGTGTAAGTGTGGCCGGTCGGCCTGAAAATGGGAATTGCGTTCGGGAAAAAATTAAGGTCCTGGACCTGTTTGCGGGTATTGGCGGCGCAAGTTTTGGGCTTGAAAATACGGGCGGGTTTGAAACCGTCGCGTTTTGTGAAAAAGCGGATTATCCGCAAAAAATATTAAAAAAGCACTGGCCGGATGTAAAAATTTATGACGATATCACCAGTTTTAAATATCGCCAAGCCGTGGACTTGGTTACGGCGGGTTTCCCGTGTCAAGACATATCATTCGCGGGCAAGGGTGCCGGACTTGCCGGAAAACGTAGTGGATTGTTCTGGCACATCATTCGAACCCTTTGCGTGGTGGGACAGCCAAGACTTTTGTTGGAGAATGTGGCAGCGTTGCTTAATCGAGGAATGGGCCCTGTACTTGGAGCCTTGGCCGAGGTCGGGTATGATGCGGAATGGCATTGCATACCGTCGTCCGCCCTTGGTGCCGTTCATCAGAGGGATCGGCTTTGGCTATTGGCCGACTTTACCAAAGTGGACATGCTGTCCGCCGCAAAGCCTACGCTGGTGCACTCACGCAGAAAATTAAACAAACAGGGAAATCTCGGCGGGATGAGTTGGGCAGAATGTCTGGCTTGCAACGAGATAAATCCTACGCCCGAATTAGGCGAAGCGTTCATGCATTTCCCAACTGGGTGGACAGAATAGGGGTGCTCGGCAATGCAATGGATCCGCGAGTTGTGGAAATTATTGGATATGCTATTCTTGATTTTGAGGCCGGTCGGCCTGAAAACGGGCTGGGCGGGCGCGAAAACGCAAATAAATGAGGTTTCTCGTCGCACTAAAAGTTGACGGGCAGGGTGTTGGTGCTTGGCTGGACGTGAGGCGGGGTGTGCCATGGGATATGGTCAAGGCTGACCGGGCTTGTGGATAATAGTATTAACGTCATATGTTAAACTGACCTTTATGCTTGACTGGCCAGCCAGCTTTCGATGCTCCTGCTTTGATTGTATAGGTTGTTTGCGTGGCTCTGCACGCGGTTTAGCACTTGGGCTTTATTTTTGTCGGCTTTGGTGGGATTGTAATTGCCGGTGATCCCGTACCGCGTCCATCTGGCGTGGGTGGCGGCGGTAATGTCTAAAATCTTGCAGATTTGGGATTTGTTGTGGCCGGGTAAGCAGGTGGTGATCATATTGCCGTAGTCGGTGGCCGTCATGGCCGTATAGGATTTGTGGTTTGGTTTTTTGGGCTTGTTGTTCATGGTTTTGCCTTATAAATTGGGTTTGCGCGTCTGTCTTTGACGGGTGCGTCCGGGCGGTGGTGACTTGGTAATCTCCCCGCCCGGTTATCTCAAAATAGTTCTCGTTGCGCCCTTGCCGTGTCGTCCCATAGTCCGATTGTGCAGGGCTTTTGGGCTTGGCTCGATCGGAGGGGCTTTGCGGATGTGGTTTTGATGGTGTGGGCGTCCCTGGCGGTTTGAGTGCTGGGCGTGACTATTGGTTTGGGGCCGCCGAGCAAGATTTGCTCGACGGTTTCATGGCCAATGTTGATGGTTTCAGATTGAAGCATGATATATCTCTCCAAAAGTGCAATCCAGCCCGGTATTATCGGTAAAGTCTACCTGTAACATATCATTATATATATTTTCGCTTTTGGCGATTACTTTGTATTTTCCGCCCCAAATCCGGGAATATGTGATGTCGTACAAGTCTATCTGATTTAATTTTATTGATACGTGGTTTACATTATTTTTTGCAAATGCGCGGGGTAATTTAAAAGATAAACCGTTTGTTTCTCCCATTAATTTAGACGCTCCAGTCATTATAATGAACTTGCGACCGCCTAATTGATTTAATATAATTGTTGCTGTGCTATTACTAGTCATTTGGTAATCTCCTTTTGTGTTGACTTGGTAAGAGTGCTATAAAGAAAGCTTTTAGCAATGTCAAGGGAGTATTTGCAATAAAATGCATAGCATTGTTATTTGGTGCGCTCAAATATCCCCAACCCTCATTGAAAAGCGATAAGAATTGAAAATAAATTATTTTTCCTTTACCCCCACCCAATGACAGCTATAATGAGATTGAGCGAAAATAGACCAGTTTATTTTCTTACAGTGCGGGATTTTCATTACACTTAAACCCTTGAAATATAAGGGTTTTTAAATAATTCCTTACATACCTGACACCTTTCCTTACATGAAATATTGAGTTAAGTCATTGATTTTATTAATGATTTTATTGATTTTTGGCTTGTGTCAGGAATTTTAGGATTTACTCGCACATGCGAGAAAAAAGAGGGGATTTGCCCCCTTTTTCTCATGTGTGCGCGATGCAATTCCTTACATACCTTACACATCTCTAATATAGATATATGTGTAATGATTTCAATAGTTTAACATGTAAGGAATTGTGTCAGGAACCTGTAATGCGTGTAAGGTTTTAATTGTTGTGGTTCCCGTCGTACCAATGTTGGTTAACTGACGGCCCAGTTCCGGCTTGCTCTATGGTGCCTGCTTTGCCAGCAGGAATTAAATATTGCATAAATATTCGAAAATTGAAAATTCGGTGTCGCTTTACTCTGAAGTGCGGGGGGAGAGTTGATGCCTGTGGATTTTGAGGAAGTTGGGGCTGGCGGTACGGTTAAGGGTGCTGGCGGTGATATTGGGGCTTTGGTGAGTGTTGATCCGGATGCTGATTTGTTGGCGGATTTGTTTTCGTCGCAATTTGATGCTGAACCGCCAGGGAAGCGCGGGCCTGGGCGGCCAAGGGGCTCAAAGAACCGTATGACCAGCGATGTGGTGCGGGTGGCCAAGGCTAATTACCGCGATCAGTTGTTTACTCTGCTGGACATCGTGGCCATGACACCGAAGCAATTGCGCCGCGAATGGACGTTAAAGTCCAAGGATGCTGCTGATCTCTGGCTGAAAGCTTTGGCATTAAGCATGAAATATACACATCAGGCGCAACCCAGTGCGGTTGTGATCGCTGGTATCAACTTCCAGCCGGTCAATATTGATTTGGGTTTGTTCGCGGAAGATGCTGATAGTGATACGGATTTTGACCTGCAAATAAAAGATGCAATGAAATCAGTAGGTTACGCGGCCACCGCCCAAGCCGTCGCACAAGATGAGGTGGGGCATGATGAGTAAAAGTTTGATAACATTGAAACTTTTCACAAGAACCCAACGGATGGGGCATCCGTTGGGTTTCGCGCACGTCAGCACCCCCCCGGCCCCTTTCGCACCCCCCCACCCCCAAGACAGACCCGGCCCCTGCCGGGGTAAGGGAGCAACCGCAGGCGGCAACCCAAATTCTGACGTTTTTCAATTTGGAGGCATTACCTTTGGATGTGCGGCCCGCGATAATTTTTACTTATGGATTGGGGGTAGGGGGGTGGCGGCGTGTTAAATCAGCTTGGCCAAAGCCAATTACCTTTAGGCGGAACCGTCATGGCTCCACCGCCTGATGCTGTTGAGCGGGATATGGGAGTGTTTGCGGGGTATACCGCACCTGGGCCTGTGGCGCAGGCGTTTATCCATTCGAAAAAATCGGTTACTGGAATTATGGGACCGGTGGCTGGTGGCAAAACAATAGCCTCGCTTATGAAAGGGGTTAGAGTTACTGCGCGGCAGCCTATAGCAATCCATGATGGTGTCAAGCATTGCAAGATTGTGGCGGTCGCAGATACTTACGGCAATATTTGGGATAAGCTGTTGCCGTCTTTCAGGGATATGTGGCCAGAAGATGTGTACGGAAAAATTAAAGGTGCCACCAATAACAAGGCCGATGTTGAGCATTATTTTGCGGATAGCAAAGGCAATGGCAAATTGCACATCCATTGGCAGTTTCGCGCCATAGGTGACGGGCAGTCTCTTGCCAGTTTTATTGGTGGTTTACAGCCAACCTGTGTTTATCTTTACGAGGCCACTTTTTTGCCAGCAGGTGCGCTCGGTAAGCTGGCCCAGCGTTTGGGTCGTTGGCCGCCGGGTAATTGGTTCAAAGAGGGTGATTTCCCGCAAACATTTGTTTGGGCTGATTTCAATGCGCCCAATGAAACCCATGAGCTTTACCGCCGCCTTGCCCTTAATCCAGGCTCCGAAGATCAGTTGTTTGTTCAACCTTCCGGGTTTGCGCCCAATGCGGAGAATGTCGAGTATTTGCACGCAAATATTCACCCGGATTTTTACCGGAACCGGGCCGCGATGATGAATGATCCGGCAGAAATTGCCCGGATGATCGAAAACAAACCTGGCTATGACCGGACGGGGAAACCTGTCTATGCAAATTACGACGATCAGCAACATGCTGTCAGTGCGGAAATGAAGCCAGAACCGGGACAATTGGTCGTGGTCGGTATTGACGGCGGTTTATTGGCGGGCGCTTTATATGGTCAGCCAGATCGTAAGGAGCTTAACCGTATCCGGTTTATTGCCGAAGATGTGACAGAGCCGGGGACAACAAATTCGGCAGCGGAATTTGGGGCTCGTGTTAAGGCCAGGTTAGCCAGTGAGTTTGCCGGGTGTCCAGCGGTCGGGGTGGGTGATCCCACATTATGGCAAGCCAGCTCCGCCGCTGGTCATACAGAGATGGGCGATAAAAAAACCTGGATGTCAGAATTTATGAAAGCGTCTGGCCTGTATTGTATCCCTGCGCCGAGCAATAATTGGACCAAGAGGTATCATGCGGTCAATTGGCGTTTGTCAAAATTGCATCAAGGTTATCCGCTTTTTCAAATCAACAAAAGATGCGTCATGACCCGCGAGGGGTTTTTGGGCGGTTATCGGTTCAAGCGCACTGGAAGCGAGCTTGATGTTGGCTATAGCGACCGTCCCGACAAGACCGGGAAGTGGCGGCAATTTACCGAGCCACATGACGCGGTGCAATATGTTTGTTTGGCGGTTGACGGTGCGCCGGACGCCCTCAACCGGGCGTTGATGCGGGCGGTTGACCAGATGGGGCATAACCCCCGCCGTAAAGCCAAAGTTTATTTGTAGGAGAAAATTATGTCAGGATTATTTAAAACCCCGAAAGTTGAAGCGCCGGATATTGAGACCGCGCCAAGTCCTGGCGATGAGGCATCGCGCCGGGCGGCGGAGCTGGAGCGGCGCAAGCGGGGTAAAAGCGGGCGGACGGCGACGATCCTTAGTCAGGCCAGGCGTACTGGCCTGCCGTCTGCGGGCGGTGGAGCCGCCAAAGTGCCAACCCGCCCAACTATTTTTGGGAGATGATCATGGAAGCTATGACTATGGATCGCCCCGGCGGCGATATGACAAATGACAATGATCCAAACATTGGCAAGATAGATCAGGCTTTGCGCCGTTGGGAGGAAGCCAAATCCCAGCGTTTGCCTTATGAAGCGGATTGGCGGTATATTGCCCGTTGGTGTGCGCCGGATAAATTGGCCGCGGGGTATAAGCCAGAGGGTAGTAACCTCACCCATTATTTGCACGATATGAGCGCGGTGGATGCGGGGGAGCGTTCTGCGGCTTTGTTGTTTGGATATTTGTTCGGAGGCCGTGAACCATTTGCGGTGCCGCGTCTCCAGGGGCGCGATAAAACCAGTTATGCCGAAAATGTCTGGCTTGATACGGTGCGCGATACCATGCACAGCGTTTTTCGGTCCGGGGATGTGACGTTTCGCGCCGCCATGATGCAGACGGTGTTTGACCAGATTATGTTTGGGACGGGTAATATGTGGGCCGGGGCTGGTTTGGGACAATTGCCGCAATATAAATCAACGCCGCTTTGGGATTTTTGGGTCATCTTTGGCGATAACGGCAAGCCGGAAATGTGTTTTAGGCGGTTTCGTTTGTCGGCCAGTGCGGCTTTCCGCAAATGGCAACACCCGAAATTGGCCAAGATTGCCACCAAGTCGCCCGGATTGCGCCTGACGTTTTTATCTGCCGTTTGGCAACGGACGGGCGGGCGGCGCGGTGCTCCGGCGCTTAATAAACCGTTTCTTGAATATGTTATTGGCCTTGATGATAAAATATTTTTGGAAGAAAGCGGGTATGATTATATGCCCTTTGCGGTTGGGCGGTTCCATACCCGTCCCGGTGACGTGTACGGTATTGGTTCTGGCCATAAAGCCGCGCCAAAAGCTTATTGGATGAACCGGCTTTACGCCGCCACTGCGTCCGGGGCGGAAAAATCCATTGACCCTCCCGTCTGGGATATGAGCAACGGGGCGTTCCCGGATCATGATCGCCGGGCCGGGGCGGTGAATATGGGGACGTTTGAAGCCCTTGGGTTTTCCAATATCAGAGAAGTTTTTCAGACTTTGCCGCCGAGCGGTGATTTGCGGGCTGGCGAAGCTATGTTGAATATGGCCAAGAATGATATTCGTGAAGCGTTTTATATTGACTGGATGATGGACAGGAGCGGCGCGGGCCAGCGCACGGCGACAGAGGTTCTCGACCAACGAGATTTGCGGTTTAAGTCCTTGTCCGGCTTTACGGCGGATACCGAGAATAATCTGGCCGGGCCGATTATTGATATTACATTTCGCAAATTGGAAGAATACGGCGCATTTCCGCCCATGCCGGAAAGCTTGCGCGGCGATGTGCTTGATTTTGAATTTCGTTCGCCCTTGTCGGCGGCCATGGATCAGGGGGATGTGGAAAGTATTATTCGTTCCCTGGAACTGGCCCGCAATATTGGCGAGCTCGATCCGAGTGTCATTGATAATATTGACGGTGATGCCATGTACCGCCAGGGCGTTGGTGATTACGGGATGAAGCGGACGTTGAACCGATCCCCCGAGGATGTAGACGATATCCGACAAGCGCGCGAAGAAGCGGCCAAAGCGCAAGAGGAAGCCCAGGCGGCGGGTCAGGCGGCGGCGGCCCTGCGCGACAGTGCGCAAGGTCTGGCCAGTCTTGAAAATGCGGGGCTTGAAACTGCGGGGGCCGGACAATGAACCATCATAAAGTTTCAACCCCAAAGACGAGCAAAGAGCAGGTGGATTTAATCAAATCCGCCTTTGGCCCCGGCACTCAAGCCGCGCAAGCGGTGCTGGCCTATGCCCGGATTTGCGGCGTCGGTGAAATCACCCAAAAAATCGGCAGTGGTTATGACACATTTGAACGGGGCATGTTCGAAGGTCGGCGCAGTGCCATGATAGATTTAATGAATTTAGCGGGCATTGATCCGCTGACAGCTTTTAAACCTAATTCAACACAAACCCCAGAAACAGGAGATTAACATGAGCGAAGAAAATGCAGGCACAGGCACGGACGGTGGCGAGGGCGGCGGTACAGGCGGCGACGGTGCAAATTGGTATGATGGTGCCAGTCCCGAAAACATAGAATTTGCACAAGCCAACGGCTTTGCTGATCTGGACGCGGTTTTTACATCAACCCGTCATGCCCAAAGCCTGGTCGGGCTTGACAAAGGTCAAGTTTTGAAAGCTCCGGTCGGGGACGATATTGCCAGTGATGATTTTCAGGCATATTTCAACGCGGGCGGTCGGCCTGAAAGTGCAGATGGATATGGTGATCTGCCGGAGATCGAGGGCGTCGGTGGATTAAGCGAAGATCAGGTCGGGGCATTTAACAAAATGGCCTATGATGCCGGGCTATCGACGGCGCAACGTACTGCCATGTATGAAGGTTATGCCGGCATGGTTTTGGAAAACGGCGCGGCGGAAGATGTGCAGCTCAAGCAGTTTCAAAGCGAGGGGTTGGACAAGTTGCGTAAAGAATACGGGATGCAATTCGAACCCGCCATGCAAGCCGGGAAAGCCTTTATGGGAAAATATTTCGGTTCTGAATTTGTCGATGCCCTCGATGATACCGATCTGGGTAATGATCCCCGGTTGATCGGCGGGTTTATGAAATTGGCCAAGGAATATTCCGAACCGGGTGCCGGGGCTGGTACGGGCCGGGAAAGCGGAGAAATGACACCGGGTGAAGCGAAAGCGGAGTTGGCGAAATTTGAGCAGCAGTATGAGAAAGCTATACATATTGCTGATGACGCCAATCATGACTGGGCAATCAAAAGACGCCTTGAACTGATTAAGCTTGCCGACCCGGACGGGCAATAATTACGTCCGGGATAATTTGCATAACAGGAGATAAACATGCAAAACTTTCATACTAAACTATTGGCGGCGGGTGTTTCTGCTATTTTCTTTGGCAACACTGGGTTTAAACCAATGCATCACCCGCTTGATGACCAGGCCCTTTCTGATCTGATCGCGGACGAGAAAATGGGTATCGGAGATATTATCGCTGTTCGGGCGTTTTTGCCCTTGGACGGTATCCGGCTTTATAATTGTGATCCTCTTATTGTTGCGGGCCAGAGCGGTAATCCCGATAATTTGGGGCTTCTTGTTTGCGAGAACAAAAAGTTAAATAATAAAATTCCAAGCGATATTGGTGTCTTGGTTGAAACAGTCAAGCAAGCCCATGCCGAGGGTGTTTTCGCCAAAATTGGCCATAAAAAATCTGTTGGTGAAATCATGATTGGGCCAATGCAAGTGGTGCAATATGTGGCGACTGATCAGGGTTGGAAATTGATCACGGAAGATGAACCGCTTGCCGAGGACAGTGAGCAGGTGCAGGAGCTTCGCGATCAAATCGGTTTGTTAGCGGCTGAAAATAAAAAGCTGAAAGCAGGCGGCGGGAAAGAAAGCCCAGAGCTGGAAACCATGGCCAAAGAACGGGACGAGTTGAAAGTTAAACTTGACGCCGAGCGAGCGGGTGCAGTTGTGTTTTCGGACGAGCTTTCGAAATTAAATGATGAAATTGACAGTTTGAGGGCCGATCTGGAAACGGCTCATAAGGATTTGGAGACGGCGACCCAGCCAGATAAGCCCAAGCCTGATAAAAAAACTGCGCCCAAAAAACCAGCATAGCGCATGCCACCGGGGACGATGTCAAACACCCCCGGTCTACATGTGTGTCCGGCCTGTGTGTCCGGCCTGTGTGAGAAGCCAGTATTGGGTGAAAATCCTTTAGCTGGCCTATTTTTCAGATCACACGGGCCGGATTTTTTTTGTTTTTATTCCAAAACATCTTGACGGTCGCAAAAAAATGTGAATGATTCGTGGTTAACTGATGTGCAGGTAGTCCTGATATAGGGTCTGTACTGATAGTTGCTGTGACATAGGCTTAAATGTCAGGCGCAAGTCCGGAATGCTCCGGGGAGTTTAGCTGAAATTTTATAAATTTTAACTGGACAACCAAGGAGTTTCCAAAATGGCACTTATTGTAGAGACCGGCGAAGCCGGTGCAAATAGCATTAAAGCACATAATGTGCGGGCTTATACCCGTAATGTCTGGCAAGCGATGGCGCGGCAAAGCGAACTGATCGACTGTGTTGAGACAGATCTAAATGATACAACATCCGGCACAAGTTGGGACGACAATGTTTATTCCCGTGTGCAGGTCGAAACCATTACCGATGAATTCACCCAACAGGTTCCAAAGCGTATTCCGCGCGGAACACGCAATGCCTCTTGGCAAATGCAACGGCTAACGCATATGATTGGCATAAAAGAAAAAGCTGATCAGTTAATTGACCCGACAAATTACTACGTGAGATCACACGGCGAAGCTATGGGATTTCATACTGACAAGCGGATTATATCTATCATGTTTGCTGACGTGTTGGAAAATCAAGATGATAACCCGGTTGGTGCAACCAATCCTGAACAACATTCACGGGTTATTAAAACTTTTCCTGCAGCCAATATTGTTGCTGTTGACGACAATGACTGGTGGATCGGAAAGGCGGACGGGGCGACTGCTCCAGCAGCTGGTCCGCGCGGGCTGACGGTTGGTAAGTTGGCCAAGGTGCGGCAACTTGCGGCCCGGCGCAGAATGAAAGGTGAATTATTTATTGGTGCGAGTGAAAACGATCTTATTAACCTGATCAGCTCCGTTCCTGTAGCCAGTGTCGATTATAATATGATCAGGGCATTGATTGACGGTGAGCTGTCCAAATTTATGGGCTTTCATTTCAAACGGCTTTATCCCGATACCCAAGTCGGGGTTGACACGGCGGCGGCGGAGTGTCCGGTCTGGGTCAAGTCTGCCATTCGGTTCAAACGCCGGACATTGGTCAAGGCGCGGATTAAAGAGCGGGCTGATTATAACTATAATATGGAAGCATATGTTCGTTGGGAAGATAGTGGTCTTCGCCGCGATGATACATCTGTCTTCAAGATTTTAAACGATCAGACATAATCTGATTGTTTCTAATTGTGCGCTTATCATGGCTGGTGGACGCACTTTAGCGGCGCGGTAGCAAGGGGTTGCTGCGCCGCTTATTTTATTTGGGGACTTTGATTTGAGGTTGTCATGATTGACGCAGATATTAAAAATGATATTTTGAATGAATGCATGTCAGCCCTTGGCCAGCCGCCGCTTTCCACACCTGATAATCCGCAAGGATATATTGAACACTGGGCCGTGAACCGCCTGCAAAGTGCCATTGAGCAAGTCTTGGCCGTGCGGCCCTGGTCAGGGACTTTTGACGAAGCGATTTTGACGAAGCTTTCAATGAGTAGTTTATCCGGTGCGCCCCGTTATCAATTGCCGCAAAATTGTGTCCGGGTGAATTTCGTCCGGGGTCTTACCACTAAAGACTGGCGGCAATCGGGCCGGGAATTGATTATCGGGGTTCCCTATAGAAACCGCGCATCGTCCGGTGGGCATGTTACGCTAAATACAAATTTACAAACTGGGCCACATGTGAACTTTAATTCAAAAGAGCCGCGTGTCAGTTGGGGTGCGGATTTGCGGGCCGTGATGGGGTTGAAACTGGCCTTGAAAATCCACCGTCCCAATGAAAATTCGACAACAGCGCTCAAAGAACTTAAATCCAGCTATATGTTTGAACTTCGTACCGCGTCGGCGGTCGAGGGTGCGGCCCAGTCCGGGTATGTCTGGCGCGAGGATTTGATCTGATGGGGCGGGAGTATTTCTCACAAGCTTTATGGGCCGGGGGTGAGTTTTCGCCTGCGGTGATCGCCCGCGACGATATAGAGGCCTATAGTGCCGGTGCGGTCGTCATGGTCAACTTCATTGCCTATGTTGAGGGCGGAACGGGCTTTCGGGCTGGCACCATGCGCTTCGGGGATGCGCTTGTACCGCCGCTCACCGATCCGGTAACGCCTGCTTATTCGCGGCTGATCAAGTTTCAGCGTTCGGCCCAGACCGGATATGTGTTGGAGTTTGGCCATTTGACCTTGCGAGTCTGGAACCCGAATACATTTTCCCTGGTACAGTCCGGTGGTGCGGATGTTCAAGTGACCACCCCCTATACATCCGAGCAATTGACGCGCTTGACCTGGTACCGTCAGGGTGATGTGATGCTGTTGTTTGATGTATTGGGAGAATTACCGACAAGCGTTGTTCGGTTTCGCGGGGAGGCGGATTGGGAATTTGATACCTACCAGTACCGGGACGGGCCTTGGCAGGCTTATCCGACCACAAGTGCGGGTGCTGATATCAGTTTAACTGTGAGCGGCGGGCAGGCGGTTGGCAATACCTTAACATTGACGGCCAGTGCGGCCATATTTGAAGCCGGGCATGTGGGGGCTTTGGTGCGGTTGAAAAATTCTGATCTGACCATTGGCCATAAAAAATGGATAGCGTTTGAGGGCAAAAAGGGTGCGCCGGATGATCCGCTTGTTGTGATTGGAGACAAGCGGGCTTTTAACGGGCGGCTTTATAAGGCGGCAAGCGGCGGTGTGGCCGGGAACCAGCCGCCTATTCATAGCGAGGGCACACATTCGGACGGTGATCTTAACTGGACATTTGTCCATGACGGTGCCGGGACGGCCCGGATTACGGCGGTCAATAGTCCGACATCTGCTACGGCGACGGTTGAGATTGAAACACCGATTATTAGCTCGACCAGTTTTTGGCAAATTCAGTCTTATAACGCCAAAGACGGGTTTCCGTCTGCGGGCGTGTTTTACCAGGAACGCTTGCATGTGAGCGGCGCGGTGTTTTCTCCCGATACGCTCAATAGCGGCGTGATCAATGATTATGATGCTAACGGCGCGGGGTTTAAGCCGGGGCTTGGTTCTGGGCTGGTGACAGACCAGGACGCGGTGCAGCGGACATTTGGCGACAAAAGTGTTGACCCGGTTGTGGCGATGCTGGCGGCGGACGAATTATATGTGTTTAGCACAAGCTCAATCCATCAGGTGCGCGGCCCGGCCAATGAAGAACCGATCACGCCTGCCGGAGCTTTAACCCGGAAAGTGCGCGGCTCATTTGGCACACAAATTGGGACGGTTCCTGTGATGATTGGCGATTATATTGTCTATGTGGAAACAGGTGGCAAAAGGTTGCGGGAAATTGGGCCGCGCGGGGAGCCTGGCCGGGTCAGTATTTTGTCGGAGCATTTATTTAAAAGCCCGATCACGGATATCCAGTGGATGGAAACCGAAGATAGATTATGGATTTTGTGCGCAGACGGTGCTTTGCGGGTTTGTGTTTATGACAAGCAACAAGGTTATAGCGCATTTTCGCCCCTGCAATTTGCCGGAGCTGCCGCCATTGAAAGCATGTCGGTTATTCGGTTGCGCGACGGGACTGAACGGCTTTGGCTGATTACACGCCGCAACGATATTTCGGGCAATATTGTCCGTTATGTTGAAGTTAAAGCCCCGGAAGTTGACGGTGCCGGGATTTCGGGGGCTTGTTATCTTGATTGCGCCGGGTTTTTTGATGCCAGTAATCCGGACAGCGTGGCTCCGGACGGTAGTGGTCAACCGGACGCAGGCGGCGGGGGTGATGTGATTGTTAATCCGCCGGATGTTCCGCCGCCGCCGCCGCCGCCGCCAGTTAATCCGCCGCCGGATTTGCCGGACTTACCGCCTGATGAAGATATTCCACCGATCTGTACCGGGCCGGGCGGAATATATGAAATTTGCGAGATACCGTAATGACGGAATTTACAGAACTTTCCGGGCTTGATTATCTTGAGGGCATGACCGTGCGGGTTGTTTCGGACGGGGCGTTAAATGGTGATTATGTGGTTGCGAATGGCCGGGTCAAACTGGACACGCCTGCCGTCACCGGCTGGGTCGGGTTGGTTTATAATGGGCGGTTGGTCAGCTTGCCAAATAATGGTGGACACCAGGGGGCTAAAGTAATCCATGCCCGCAAGCGGTTTGATAATGTGGCCATTCAATATCAGGCCAGTGTCGGGGGGTGGATCGGGCCGCCGGATCGGGCCGATCAGTTTTACCAATTTGCGGTCCGTGAAACCCGCGACGATATTTCTACGGCGGTGCCGGGTAGGAATGACGTTTCGACCAAGCAATTTTCCAGTGGCTGGGGCAGTAACCAGATCGAGATCAGGCCGACGCCCGGTTTTCCCATGAAAATCCTGAAAATAGAGGGGCGGTTGACCAGCAATGATTAAACCAAATGTAAATATCAGGAATTATCTGCCCGGCGATGAACATTTAATTGATGTGCAAGATGTGCAAAAGTCCCGGTTTAGACATTCAATGATTGCCGAATTATTGGCCCACGGCGGCGCGTCTACCATTGTTGTGGATCATAAAGTCCTGGCGATTGGCGGCATTGCGCACACTTGGGACGGGCGGTCAGTGGCTTGGGGGTATGTGGATAAAAACATGCCGCGCCGGGCTTGGCCGCAAGTCAACATATTGGCCCGAAAGATGTTGGGGCTTCATAGGGAAACGTCCCGGATTGAGTGCTGGGTTAAATGTACCCCGCCGGGGCTTTGGAGTTTTGCCAAAAAACTGGGGTTTAAGGAAGAAAGTATCATGAAGAATTTTCACAATGGGGATGATTATATTATGGGGGTGTTGTCATGGCCGCATTAGCCGCCTTACCAGTGCTCGTAAAAGGTATAGGTGCTGTTGGTGCTGTTGCCGGAGCTGCCGGGAAAGTATTCCAAGGTGTTTCGGCCCGTCAGCAAGGAAAGTACCGGCAAAAGCTGGCTGAGCGCAATGCCTTGTTGGCGCGGCGGCAAGCATCCGGGGCGGCGGAAGTCCAGGCGCGGGCTGGAGAAAAGGCGGTGGGTGCGGCGGCGGCGCGGGCCGGTGCGTCCGGGTTTGCGGTTTCCGGGTCGGCGGTTGATGTGATGGCGCAGATCGCGGCGGAAAGTACCCAGCGGGCCGGGACGGCCATATATGACGGTGCGCTTCGGTCACAAGCTTATCGTGACCAGGGCCGTGCCGCCAAGCGGCAAGGTGATATTGGGTTTGTCACCGGGTTGGTTTCCGCCGGATCGACATTGATGACGGCGGCGGGCACCGGGAAGTTTAAATTTAAGAAAGGGGGCAAAGATGGCGGTAAGACTTGACGGCCCAGCCAGTAATCCCGGAACCTCAGCGCCGTCGCGTGAACGCTTGCCGATGTCCGGCGGCGGCGGGGTTGGTGCGGGTGCCTTGGGCAATGCGCTGGGGTCTATTGGTCAGGGTCTTGGCCGGATTGCGCAATTTCAGGAACGGGAGCTGGACGAGGAAAAGGCAAGGCTTCGCGGCGTTGCTGTGGTTAAATATACGTCCGGGTTTCGGGAGCGGTCAACCCGGACATTGTTGGAGCGGGCGGCGGCATATGACGGCGAAAGTGAGTTTTCCCAACCGTTCGCGGACGATATGGCCGCCGATATGGATGCGGTCCTGGCCGGGATTGACGACAAGGACATACGGGCGATTGTTGAACGGCAATTGTTGAGTACATCTTCGGCACTTAGGATTGATGCCAGGGGCAAGGAAGTTTTAGGGCGGCGGGCGCGGGCCTATTCAGAACTCGCCAATACTACGGATACGGTGCGCAACCAGATTATTTCCGATCCGGCGCAACTGACCCCGGCGCTTGAGGAGATTGATGTCCTGCTGGCGGCGGTGCCGGAAGCTTTGCGGGATAAATATAAAACCGAACTTCAGGAGAGTTACGGCCAGGCTTATGTGGATGGTTTGAACCAGCTTGACCCGGATCGGCTTAAAAAAGAACTTAAAGAGGGTTTGCTGGACGAGCTTCTTAGCCCGCAGGTCAAGTCGGCGGCGATGGCGGCCAATAGGCGCGAGCTTAAAACCCGCAAGATTGATAATAAACGGGCCAAGGACGAGAAAGAACGCAATGAAAAAATCGCGGCGGACAAGATCGAGAAGCAGCTTGCCGCAAAAAACAAAATTGACCGTGCCATTTTTGGGCCAAAGTTGGAAAGCCATTTGGCCAGTCTGTCCAGGGACGGGGTTGGCAATCCCGATGTGAACTATAAAACCGTTCGGGCTATATACGGCGAAGTTGCTGCCATGAAATTTTTAACGCAAGACAAACAAGCCGGGAAAATGTTTGAGAATTTCCGGGGTATGGAATTTGCCGGGCCAAGCGAGTGGGCGGCGCGGCGTAAAACTCTCATACCTGTACCGGGGTCTGATAATTATGCAAACCAACAGGCGGCGTTGCAGGTATTTGACAGACAAATTGCCGATGTTCAAAAAGCCCGCGCCAAAGACCCGTCGGCGTTCGCGGCGCAAGAAGAGGGTTTTGCGGATATCTTTGCGGCGGCGTTTTCTCCTGAAGCGGCGGAGCCGCAAGAGGGCGAAACCGAGATTGATGCTCAGGCGCGGGTGAAGACCGACCGGGACGCGGCACTGGCATTGAGCCAACAAGCGCAAGCGGATATGGGGATTGCGGATGTTGATCGCCGGGTGATGAGCAAAGGACAGAATGAGCAGTGGAATACTGCGCTTACGCAGGGCGATGATCAAAGTATCCGGGACGCCGCCGCCTCGTTTCAACAAACATACGGCAAATATTCGCCCAGCGCATTGGAGGAATTAAAGCTTGGCGGCTTGCCGGACGGGTTTGAAGTTGTGATTGATTTTACAGACCGCAATTATCTGGCTTCCGGGTCATTGGCGCGGGCTTTGGTCAACCAAAAAGAGATTAAGAAGATTGTCGATAAGGACGATTATAAAACCATTGTGGAGAAAACCGCCGACGATATTTCCGATCTGTTGGACACGATGCGGTTTTCGCCGCAGTCGGCGCGGGATATCGGGTCTTACAAAAAAGCGCACATTGCTTTGGCGATGCAATATGTTTCCCAGGGCGAAGACGTGCCAGATGCGCGGCGGTTGGCGGCGGAGGCTATGGGGCGGGGCTATGTGTTTAATGGCAGTTGGCGGATGAATGCTAGCGAGGGTCTGCAAAAACACAGGCTGGAGCTTAGAACCGATACGAAAAATATCTCCGGGGAAAAACTGGTGGCGGCGGGCATGGATGCGTTGGCCTTGCAATATGACACGGGTTTAAGTGGTAATTACGGCAATCCATTGGGGAATGCGGATAGCCAGCGGGCTGAATTGGCCGCCAAGGTTCGGGGTTCCGGGAAGTGGATAAATGTCATATCAGGTGACGGTACTGAAAAAATGCGGTTGGTTGTTATGGATAATGGTCAGATAAGTCCCGTCCCGGATATGCAAGAGCGGATTATTGAATACCGGCCTGATGAGTTGATTGAAATGGGGAAATGGGCGGTGCGCCGGCAAGACAGAATGCTCGCGCCTGGCATTGGAACCCCTGAAGACAAATTAAGAGGTATGGCGCGTCCGCCTTTGTCTTTGGCTGAAGCTTCACCGTTGGAGATTGGGCCGTGATCCGCCAACAGGCTTTTGAATTTGACCCTGTTGTTCTTAAAATGGGTGATTTTTCTACGGGCCGTTTGGATGTTTACGGCGCTTTGGCCGGGCAGGCGATTGAGGAAAGTGTGACCGGGTTTGTCTGGAGGGCGGCTGGGCGGAAATTGGGGGCACTGACCGGGACTGCCGGAGATTTGTTGGACATCGGTACGGCCAATGACCAGTTCGGGGTTGATGGTTTGTTGGCGTTTGACAAGCCTGTATATGCCGATCATGCCAAGCAACTTTACGAGATCAAACAACGCGAATTGGTGCGCGGCTCTATTATCGAAGCGGGTAATACCGGGATGTTTGAAAATCTGGCGGTGTCTTTGGCGGCGTCTTTAATTGACCCGATCGGGGACGCGGTGGCATTTGTGCCTTATGTGGGGACGTCTATCAAGGCGGCGCATATTGCGCGGGCGGGCGGCAAGGCCATGACTTTGGGGCGCAGGATGGGGGTCGGTGCGGCGGAGGGCTTTGCCGCCGGGTTGTCGCAAGAATTGGTGATTATGCCCCTCGCCATATACGGCGAGAAGCGGGATTACGGCGCGGAAGATATGATGCTGACATTGGTGTTATCGTCTGGGCTGGGTGCGTTGGCGCGGGGTGCGGATTTGGGCGGAAAACACCGGGCGGAGCTGGCGGCCACGGATGGTGCTACCGGCGCGTCCCGTGACTTGGCCTTGACCAGTCCCGTGACAGAGAATTTGGGGATTGACGGCAATGATATCGTGCCGCGTCCGGGGGCGGATTTGGTGGCCGGGCCGGATGTGCCGGACGCGACCAAGCAGGCGGCATTTAGGAGTGCGGTCAAGCAGGTGGCAAACGGCGAGCCTGTGACGGCGGCGGATGTTTTGGAAGCTGGGCGGTTGGGCCGGATGAATGCACAATTGGGCGAGACTGGCCCCGCAATCCGAGCGCGGGCAATCAAGGCTGATATTGCCTATGACGCAAAAGGCGGCGAGACCTATGTTGAATATGCTTTGGTCGAGCTTGACGATTTGATCACGTCCCATAGGTCCGGGTTTATGGTCAATCAGCAATATCCGAGCGTTTTGCAACCCCGTGACCGTTCAAGCGGGGCGTATCAGGCGCAAGTCCGGGAAATAGCGGCCAAATTGAAACCGGAACTTTTGGGCGAAAACCCGCTGGCCAGTGATGGTGCGCCGGTTATTGCGCCGGACGGGGTGGTGGAAAGCGGCAATGGGCGGACACTGGCGCTTAGGATGGCAAGGAGCGATGGTCTTGGGGGGTGGAAGTCCTATCAGGAGTATTTGGCCGCCCAGGGCTATCCTGTAGGCGATATGGACGCGCCCGTATTGGTGCGGATTGCCCAAGGGGAGCGTACACCGGAAGAGCGGGTGAAATTTGGCCAAGACGCCAATGAGGACGGCAAGGCGGATTTTGCCGTGACCGAGCGGGCCAGGATCGACGGGGACAGGCTTGATGATAGTGTTTTGGATGTGGAGCTTAAAGGCGAATTGTCCAGTGCGGGCAATCGGGATTTTGTCACCGGGATTTTGAACACAATATCCAGTGCCAGTGATTTGCCTAAGCTGATTGATAAATCCGGGGCGATCTCGGCGGACGGGCTTAGGCGGGTTAAGGCGGCATTGGCGGCCAAGGCTTATGATGATCCGTATTTGTTGACCGATATTTTGGAAAGTACGTCTCCGGGGGCGCGGGCCATAAACACGGCTTTGGTGGAGATTGCGCCCAAATGGGCCAATATGCGGGCTTTGGCCAAAAAGGGCGATATTGACGGGGATATGGATATCACCCAGGAACTTTTGAATGCGGTTACGTTAATTCGCCGGATGCGCGATATTAAAGCCAAGGGCGAAAAGGTGACATTGGCCGAGTTGGAAGCGGAAACCAATGGTGATTTGTTTGGCGAGGCGCGGGGCGCGACCGAGCGGATGATGCTGAATATGTTTTACGGGCCGGACAGCAAGGGTAATCCCTTAATCAAGGCCTTGTCTAAAGAAGCTGTACAAACGCGGCTAAATGCGTATATAGATATTGCCCTGACCACTAAAGGCGGGCCAAATTTGTTTGGAGCCAATAAACTTGGAGAGAGTGATGCCCCGGCGCAAAGACCAAAAGATATCCTTACGCAAATCACCGGGCAAGACGTCCCGGAGGGATTTGCCGATATCCGCGCCGCACCAGGTACCGCGCCACGTCAAGGTGGGGCTGGCGATGGCCAAGGCGTTGGAGATGTCCGAGCCGAAACTGGCAGGCAATCAGGCGTTTCAGCGCGACAAGGCGATCCTGAAAGCCCAGGGGGAACCCCGGACGCCGCCGGACGGGACAGTACTGAACTAGCCAAGAAAACTGGCGTGGCCGACGGGGTCACGAATGACCCTAAGCGATTCGATGAACTTTCTGAAATTGAGGCGGAGAACGCCGTTCTTGCGGGCGAGATTGAGAACCTGGTCGAGGGCGGGATGCTGGACGAGGGTGTGTTGGCGGATCTTGTGGCCGAATATGACCCGGAGAAATTAACCGCATTTAAGAAAGGTTTACGGGCGGCGGTAATTTGTGTAGTGAAAGGCGGTGGATCATGAATTTAGGAGGTAAATATGTTACTAACATTAGCCAAAATAGCGATAGTCATAGATATAATCGGCAGTGCCATTCTGGCATGGCGGATTGCGCAAGACGAAGCGGACAAGACAAAAGGAAGACTTGCTATGTTTTTTGTGGCGTTCGCCACAATGGCGTTATGGGGGGCTTTTTCTATATTTATGTTGTATCTATTTTTAAGCTTTATTGGCAGTCTGTTCAGCTAGGCTTGACATTTGTTTTGGGAGTTAGATATGTTTGCAAATATAGTTGGTATTGTTGTCTTTATCTGGTTGGTCTCAATAAATATGCGGGCGCAATCCGCCGCGAAATTGCATCCACCTGGAGAAAGATTGAAAGCATATGGCGCTTTAATTGCTGGTATGTTGGTAGAGGGTGCAATCAAATTATTTGTTTTGTTCGCCGTCATTTGGGCAATAATCAGTATTTTCAGCTAGGCTTGACATTTGTAAAATGCAGGTTTAGGGATGCGGGGCGTGGCAATAGTCGCGTCACGGGTTTACCAGACCTAGTACACAAGGCGTTCCCCACGCCACGATTGCGTGGTTTTTTTATGGGCGGGCGTTTACACGGAGGGCTTAGGCTCTGCCGTTTAGCTGACGCCTTGTGTAGGTTATTCGGTCTGGTACCGTGTCATTCGTCCGCCCACCAGTGTTTACCAGCACTGGTGTGGCGGCCTAACACAAGGAGGTTCTCATGGGTGAGGCCACAATATCAATGCAGAAATACGACAGCAATAATCTATCATTTGAAGAATGCCGGTTTATTCTGGGGGCGATTATTACGCTGGACGAGACGTGTATGGGGGATGCAGATTTTCGGACACTTATCCGCCCGCTTGTCCGCCACGGTTGGGAGTTGGCTCCGTTCAAGCCCGCGTTGTGAGCCGGGGCAAGATTGTGATCATCAAGCGCTACGAGGGCGTGGCGCAGGTGCTGGACGATCTGGACGAGATGGTTGGCGATCTGGCCGATATGGCGGACTTGACGGCATTGCCCGACAGGACATACCGGGAGATCGCACGGGCGCAATTGTCGGATATCAAGGACAGTCTGGAGCAACTCCATGACCAAGGCTTGCCGCGACCAATTTGTTAAATTTGCCGGAGATGTATTCGACGCGGCGGATGTAGAGCGCATTGTTGATGATGTGGCCAAGAAAGCCCGCGCCCGGATGGACAAGCCCGGCGCGGATACCAGCCGCTCGATCACCGAGATTATCGACGAAATGACGGTCGAGGAGCTTAAAGAATTTGCGGTGCGTAAGCATATGGCGGCCCATGACAAGCGGGCCGATGTGGAGCGGGGTGTCCGGTGGAACGGGCTTGACGCCCAGAGCGATACACAAAGATTACAGGCGATGAATGTGGGCACCGGGCTTGACCGGGCCGGAAACCAGGGCGGACTTGACCAAAGGTCGCGGGAGTTGCACCGGGGCTGGTTACAGGGGATGTTTACGGACTTGGAAGAGGCCGGGGTTATGCCTTTGTTGAAGCAAAAAGCGTTTCGGCGGGCTGATGATGCATTGGGCCGGGATATCTTTATTGAAATATCGCGGATCAATAACGGTTCGGACGCGCCAACCGGGAATAAGGACGCGGTAAAAATCGCTGAAATTCTGGCTCCGTATTTGGAGCGGGCGCGATTGTCGCAAAATGAAGTGGGGGCGTTTATTGGCAAGATTGACGGATATGTCACCGCGCAAGATCACGATATGCTCAAGGTGGCAGGCGGGTTTTTCAAGGGGACTGATCTAAATGTGCTGAACCCGAACCGTAAAGCCAATTCCCAGGCCCGGCGCAAGGCCGCACAAAAGCAGTGGCGCGATACGATCTTGCCGCTTTTACATGAGCGGACATTTGCCGGGGTTAAAGACCGTACCGCTTTTTTGGATAATGTTTGGGCCAATATCATTACAGGTAATCATGAGCGGGTGAACGGTACGGCTTTGGACGGTGCGCTTAAAGATGTGGCTCCAAGTGTGGGCAAGGCTTCACTGGCGCGGCGGGTATCGCAAGAACGGGTGTTGCACTTCAAGTCTGCCGCCGATGCGTGGACGTATAAGCAGGCCTATTCCAAGGGTACGGTGATTGAAAATATTGTGCGGCAACTGGATTTGGCGGCGCGAAATACCGAATTGATGCGGGTTTACGGCCCTAATCCGCAAGCAAAATTTGAAGCCATGTTGGCGGGCATTCGCGGCAATGCCAAGAGTTTTGACCGGGTGGAAAGTGTTTTGCATTTCAATCGCCGTCAAGCGGAATTTGACCAGATTACCGGGGTGGCCAGTTCTACTGAAAATGTCCGGTTGTCCACATTTGTCAATGCTGTCAAAACCTTGCAGGTTGTATCCAAGCTTGGCGGCATGACTTTGTCGTCTATGGGTGATAATACGTTTGCGGCGCAGACTTTGCGGCGGGCCGGGGTGCCTTTGCTGAATGGCTATTCATCATTATTCGGCGGTCTATCGCGGCTGGAGGGGTCGGTGCGGCGCGAGGTTGGCGAGTTGCTGGGGGTGAATGTGCGGGTGATCGCCGGGGCGCAAATCCAAAGATATGCAGCCAGTGACGGTGCGGGCGGGGTTTTGAACCGGGCAAGCACATCATTTTACAAGGTCAATCTGTTTAATTTTTGGCAAACCGGGATCCGTAATGGTGTTGGGGCCAGCTTGGGTAAATTTATCGGGACAATGGCGGATAAGAGCTGGGGGCGATTGCCTGCCGAAACCCGTGCGACATTTGAGAGTTACGGGATTGATAAAACCTTGTGGCAGGCGGTGCGCGGTTCGGCTTCGGATGTGGACGGTCTGGATATGGGGCGGCTTTTGACACCGGATATGGTTGGGCGTACCCCGGCGGAGAAATTGGCGGCATGGGGCAAGGCGCAAGGTTTGACCAATGGGCCTGCGATTGCGCGGGAAGCGGAATTGCGGTTCGGGATGTTTTACAATGATATTGCCGACCGGGCTATGACCGAGCCAAAGGCACGGGAGCGGGCGCTGTTGCGGTTTGGCTCCAAGAAAGGTACAGTTTGGGGTGCGCTTGTTGAAACCATGTTGCAGTTTAAATCGTTTCCTTTGACGGTTTTGACCCAGCAAATTATTCCGGGCTTTAAGGGGACGGCAGGGCTTAATTCTATGGCATCGGTGGCTCATATGATTGTTGGTGCGACAATCCTGGGGTATTTTGCCATGCAGTCCAAGCAATTGGCCAAAGGGAAAACACTTAGGGAGATGTCAGGCGAGACCGTGATGGCCGCGTTTTTGCAAGGCGGCGGCGGCGGGATATACGGGGACTTTTTCTTTGCGGATTATAACCGCTACGGCGGCGGGTTTTTGGATACTGCCCTTGGGCCTACGGCGGGTAGCATGACGGAGTTTGCAGGCATGACACGGGCGTTGTTTACCGAGGACAGGGTCGGGCCAAAGGCGTTGCGGTTTGCCAAAGGACATACGCCGTTCGCCAATTTATTCTATACGCAGGCCGCGCTTGATTATCTGGTTTTATTTCAGATGCAGGAATGGGTCAATCCAGGCTCACTGGAGCGGATGGAAAAGCGGATGGAGCGGGAACGGGGGCAAAGATATATCATTCCGCCGTCCGGTTCGTAAGCTTCGTTTTGGTTCCCATTACACCAATGTTGGTGTAATGGCGGCTCAATCCGGGACTGTGTTATAGATGACATCCACCAGCCAGGAAGTGATTTGTTATGACGGTTGTCGTCACACCTGTATTGGTCGAATTTGACGGGGACGGTGTCGCCACAGTGTTTGGCGATCTGCCGTATCCGGCCCTTGACGGTGTTTTGGTTTATGTCGGCGGGGTGCTTGATCCGACCGCTACATTGTCCACAGACAAAAAACAAATCCAGCTTGCCAGTGCGCCCGCGTCCGGTGCCAAAATCAGTGTCTTGCGCGATACGGTTATCGGGCAGACCGGAGATTTTAATGATTTAAAGAAATTACCCGGCGCAACCATAGAAGCCCAGCTTGACCGGCTTACCTATATTGCCCAGGAGCATGACGATAATTTTGGCCGCACACTCATGGCTCCGCCGGGACAGGTGGCGTTTGAATTGCCTTATGGTCAAGATGTTAGCGGGAAGATATTGATGGGAACGGCAGAAAATGAATTTGGGCTTGTGGGGGCCAAGTCAGTTATTACCATGTCCGGCAAAGGTGATGTATTTGAGACCTACGTGCATTTACGAGCTTTGGCGGATGCGGATGTGATATATGCACATCTGCGCGGGGGTGTGTCGGTGGGTGATGGCTATCAAGGTACGTTCAGTACGGACGACACTGCGGGGTATGTGGCTGCTGATGATAATGGCTATGACAGAATTGTTGATAGTCTTGGTCGGTTGTTCACCCGTGACACGCCCGAATATACGCGGGAAGCTCCACCTGGCCCAACGTTGGTTTTGATGTTCGACGATGGTTATCAAAACAACCTTACCGTGGCCGCGTCTATTGCGGCTGAATTTGGTCATGCATTTACTGTTGGTGTGGAGGTTGAAAGAGTTGGTAAAGGTAATTATGCGGGCATTTCTGGACAGCCCGTTTTAACGGCACAAGATTTGCGGACATTGGTCGAAAAATACGGATGCGAGATCGTCAATCATGCGGCCTTGCCGGATTTGGCGGCAACTGAGTCAGTAATGGTCGCAGATGCACAGGCAGAAAACTTGCTGCTACGGCAGCTTATGACGGGGGAAAAAAGAGTGTCGGGGCAGAATATCATTGACGGGACAATAACCCATCCTGAATATGCCAATTACCCAGTAGCAGGGGCGGTTTATCGCGGTGGCTTTAGAAGCGCTACGTCTGATTTGGCATACTATTACACATACGATAAAGTCCGTTCTATCAACGGCACTTTAGGGTTTAGCGGTGACCATTTATATTCTACAGATGTGGACGGGCCAAAACCCATGCACTGGACGGCGCTCACATGTGACCCTAATAATGACCCGGCGCGTTTGCAGAAAATTTTATCATATGTCCGTAGTTTATCCGGTACAGATACCGGGATTATCTATGGGCATTTCACGCCAGAGGATGCGGATGTTGCTGATGCGGGGACAACCCCATATGTTTCTGCATCAGATTTTAGAGCCATTTGCCAAGCGGCCTATGATGCGGGCGTTAGAATTGTGCCTTGGCGGAATTTGGGGCCGTGCAATCTCATGCATGACCCGACTTTGCAAAATGGTAATGTACACACCTTGCAGGGCATTGGAGGTGCGAATGATATAGCGGCCCGCACCGCCAACAATACACTAAACGGTGCGGCTACGAAAGTTGAACTTTACGCGGAGGGTTACAGAACAGGCAACAATCGCCCTAGTTTAACCACTGAACCGTTTTCAGTACGACCCTTTACAAGATACACCGCGCATATCCGGTATCAAATCCAGACGGAATTGGTGTTAAACGGCGGATCGGGTAATGTTAATCACGGGATTTCTATTGATCACGAAACCCGGCAGAATGACACTTCTGGTATTCTTAACGGCACTTCTGATGATTATTCATCTGGATCAAATGTAGCCGGATATGCTAGAAAATATCAGGTTACTGCTGGATATGAAGAGATAGAATTTGAATTTGTGACCGGGTACGGTTACGCGGCAACGCTGGCAATCTCGCTCAACCAGTGCACGGGAACCGTGCATATAGGGCATATCCGCATATCCAAAGGCGAAAGCGCAATTAGAACGCCGCCAACAGGTATAGGGACGCACAACACCAGTATTTACGACACAATCACACTCACCGCGCCAAATACCACGACATCGAGAAAATGGGATTGGGATTTATCTGCCAGCCCGACAATTACAACGACGGTCACAGATGTTGATTTTGCTTTTGCGGACAGTGCTGATGTACCTACACCCGCAAATGGTGATACGTGCTTTATTCTCACCCCAGGTGCGAGCGCCTTTGCGGGCGAGTCGGGAATTAGCACATATGACGGTACGAACTGGTCGGCAGGTGTCGCCGTTACCCGCGAAATCGTCAAGGCTGGAAATGCTGAGGGGACATTAAACCAGTATTTCTGGTGTCAGAAAACCTTGGGCGGGGTTGCTGAATATAAGCGGATTGGCGGTGCGATTAATGCCGAAGAACCGCTCGTGCATAATTCATCGAACGGGGTTTATCTCATTTACAACGAAAGCGGTTTGGAAAGCGGGGCTTTCACTTGGATTGCTCGCGTGGTTGAGGGGTAATATGACAGATAAAGAAATGCGTGAAATCGCAGAGCGAGCCGCCACATCGGCAGTACAGCAAGTATTTGGCAAGCTTGGCGTCGATACGACAAAGCAGGGCAGCATTAACGAGTTGCGCGCTGATTTGGTCTTTACCCGTGATCTCCGAAAAACCACCAAAGGCATTCAAAACAAGATTTTAATGGTGGTAGTTACCGCCGCTGTTTTAGGCATTGGTGCGGCTATCTTTAAAGGTTTCGGGTTTCCCCATAAATAGAGGAGAGATGAAATGATGAAATGCTTTGTAGATGATTGGAAGAAACTGGCCATCACTGGATATTCTATGTGGGGGGCATATGCGTTTATATTTCTCACGTTTGCACCGGATGTTATTTATTTAGTGTCCGAGATTGATGTTACGCCGTGGGTTGTGAGTGTGCTCCAAATTATTGCGGCCGTATTTACCGTGTTTGGTCGTTTGATTGTTCAGAAGTTTGAAACCCGTTGGCGGCGCAGGATTATTATTATAGGTGCGCTTGTTGCAATAATTACTATGGCTTGGCCCGCTTTGGCTCATGAAAAGCCAAAGCCTGATTTTGATGATGTCGCTTTCACACTCATTTCTGGTTGGGAGGGAGAAAATAAAAAACTTGCCAACTATAAAGGCATAACGGCTATTTGGAATGTTAGTTATTTGGACACTATTGCAAAACCTCCTCGTTGGACGGTCTGCTTTGGTCACACACGCACGGCGGGCCCGGGCCAATACAAGACAGATGAAGTATGCAAGAAATTGTTACTCAAAGAAATTGCCGAATACCGAGATGGGCTTTATGTCTATTTCACCGCGCAAACCAAGCGCGAACGCCTCACAGTCATGCGCGCCGACGCCTTTGTCTCATTGGCGTATAATATTGGCATTCGTAGTGCCGGGAAGTCTACTGCCACACGGCGACTTAATAAAGGTGACATAATAGGTGCGTGTAAAGCCATTGCATGGTGGACGCGGGCTGGCGGGCGCGTTGTACGCGGGCTTGTCCGGCGTAGATCGCAAGAGCGCGAATATTGCTTACGGGGTTTGTGACGTGAAAGCTTTAGTAAAAGCATTTTTTGGCGGTGGATCGACAGTTTTTTATGTTGTGCTTTTTGCTATTATTGGCGGCGTATATCTCAAATACGATATGACCATGAAAGCCAATAAGCGGCTTAAAAATGAAATCGAAGAAGTTAAAGCCGCTTCGTTGGCCAAAGACGGCACAATCGCCAGTCAAGCCCGCCAAGGTGAGCGCAAATCGCAAGCCAGAGAGGATTTAAACAATGCAGAACAAGCCATTATCCAGGCCCAGGACAGTAATCAGTGTGCTAATAGTGAGCCTATCCGCATTGCTCTTGAGCAGTTGCTCAACAAACAAAGCCGTAAACAGGCCAATAATCCTAACTAACGGGCAGTTTAAGTGTACGGTAGAGCCTATTGTGCCCGCTAGCGAAAATAGATCAGACGCACAAATAGCGGTATATATCACCCGGCTTCAAAGTGCAGGGGAAGATTGCCGACTGCAGTTACTTGAGGTGAAAAACGTGCTGGAGGTGCAAGGTGCAACTATAACGGATGTGCTTGTAATAGATGAGGTAGTCAAGAAAAAACGGTTTGGGTTGTTTTGATGTTCAATAAGTGCGTTCACCTGAATTCAAAACGCGGGCCTTACAATAAATTCAATTTGTTTGTATGTGAAAAAACAAAATATCCACTTTAATCCCGTATTTCCGTAATAAAATATCTTTAGCCTTTATTGCCGCCACATTGTAAACGCCCACAAACCCGCCGTTAGCATCCCCGCGACATGGAAGGTTAGGGAAATTATCCCGCAATTGTTTATTAGTTTTAAAAACAAAAATCCCACATTCGTATCCATCTAAACATTGGCTTACCAAGATGTCCGCAATCGCGTCAACATCACCCTGTAAGTCTAAGAGTGCAGATTTAACATCTTGAGGGAAGTTAGCACTGCCACGCATAATTCGACGGGCAAAACTATCATCTCTCCACCCTCCGATCTCGGCTATGTCACAGGGGGACAAGCTAAGGGTTCGCGCCACCGTTTGGTAAAATGCTTTTTTCATATATTATCTTCTCCTGCCATAATGGCCGCTACCTTCTCTCTTACGTCTGAAGCGTAACAGGTGTGGTTCAGGCGTATCAATTTAACTCTCTTTTCTAGAGAAACCGCAAACCGGTACCTCCAGTCTGGGTTTATGCTGGTTAGGGCGTCCCTAACCAGCATGTCGCGGGGTTCCCCGTAAAACGGGTAGTCAAATAGTTTGCCCCTTAGTAGTATGGCCGCCAGCCGTGGCCCAATGCCCGGGTACAACCATAGTGTTTCTGGGGTAAATGCCTTTAGCAACCACCCAGTGGTTGTGTGGCTATCCGCGCTAGTGATAGCGACTTTTTCGTGCCTTTCTAACCTTTCTTCTATCATTTTATTCATCCATGCTGCTTCCTCACCTGCGAACGGCGGTACCCAAGTTGTTTTACTCATTTTTATGTCTCCTGACTGGAGCGGGCAAACCCCGTCTCTCTTACCTATTATATAGTCCCGATTTTGGGACAAGTCAAGTATATAGTTCCCTTTTTTTACACCCCTCTTTTTTTTTCAATTCACATAACCAGGGGTTTGGCACTGAAAGCATTTTGGTTTTGATTTGTTTGTCCATGCTTTCCCCATTTTCATTTCAAACCGCATCCATTGGGCTGTCGATTGTCATTGTTTGGCGAGGTTTATTTGCAGAAAACTGCGCCGCGAGAAAGTATAAGCCCCGCGCCCGTCCGTCGTGAACGTGGACGGTTAAGCCAATCGCGTACAATGCGCGGCGGCGGGTTGGCGGGCGGCGGCATTGCCACTGCTGGCACTGCAATGGCCATAGACCGCGTATATGCCCTGTCAGGGCAAGTGAGTTGGCTACCATCTGTGTTGGCCGGGGTCGTGGTTATTGCACTCGTGGCGGCTTTGATTGGTGTTGCTGTGGTGTTATATGCAAGGCGCGATGATTTTTTGAGGGCAAGTGAGTAAAATGAAAGCTTTAGCAAAAGCACTTTTTGGCGGAGGCTCCAGTTACATATATTTAATTGGGGTTGGTGTTATTTTATCCGGCTGGTTTTATGTTACAGGACTACAAAAAAAAGTGGTGGGCCTTAAGGATGAATTGCGCGTTGAGAAAGCCGAAAGCTTGGCTAAAGACGGCACAATCGCCAGTCAAGCCCGCCAAGGTGAGCGCAAGGCCGCCGCAAAAAGGGATTTATCTGATGCAGAAACTAAAAAGTTAACCAAGCCCCGCCAAGCCGTCTATGTGCTGGCAGTAAGTCTATCCGTGTTGCTTTTGAGCAGTTGCGGCTCAACCAAGATAAACCCCCGTCCGATAATCCTGACTAATGGACAGTTCAGGTGTGACGTTGCCCCTATTCCGTTAACAGATGAAGACTTGGCCGCAGAAAACGCAGACAACCTAATTTCGTCGTATATGTTACGACTAGCAAGTGCGGGCCGTGATTGCCGTAAACAATTATCGGAGATTAAAAACGTGCTGGAGGTGCAAGGTGCAACTATAACGGATGTGCTTGTAATAGATGAGGTGGTCAAGAAAAAACGCTTTGGGTTGTTTTGATCACTTGACCATGCGATGACAATCATTCACAACGTGCGACAATGACTTATAAATTTTTGTAAGCCATTGAATTTATTGGGTTCCATATGGATTGCAAATCCGTGTACCCCGGTTCGATTCCGGGTGGTGCCTCCATTTTTCTCTCAATTTAATAACCCGATAATGGATAAAATCTTATGAAGCCGACTTTAAGTGCTTTCGCAAAAAACCTATCCTTTACCAAATGGCGCAACCCGGATTTCACCACATTCACCCCGGTACGCATTAAGATAGAGGTTTTGGCCGGGCTAACGGTGGCGTTGGCATTGGTGCCCGAAGCGGTTGCGTTCTCTATTGTTGCCCATGTTAATCCCTTGGTGGGGCTGTACGCCGCGTTTATTGTCGGTTTGATCACCGCCGTTTTTGGTGGTAGGCCCGGTATGATTTCCGGTGCGACCGGGGCTTTAGCTGTGGTTATGGTCGAGCTTGTCTTGCGCCACGGTGTTGAATATTTGTTCGCTACGGTTATCCTCATGGGCATTATGCAGATATTTGCCGGCGTGTTGCATTTGGGTAAATTTATCCGCCTGGTGCCGCACCCAGTCATGCTCGGCTTTGTCAACGGGCTGGCAATAGTGATTTTGCTGTCGCAATTGGATATGTTCAAGGTCGGCCCTGAAGGGGCCAAGGTTTGGATGGATATGGTGCCTTTAATCACGATGGTCGGTCTGGTTGGCCTGACTATGTCAATCATTTGGGTTATGCCGAAAATCACCCATGTTGTTCCGGCGCCTTTGGCGGGCATTGGTATCGTAGCCGCCATTGTTCTGGGGTTCGGTATTGATGTACCGGATGTCGGCTCTATGGCGTCGATCAAGGGTGGATTTCCCACATTTAACATTCCGGATTTACCCGCATTTGCCAGCCTGGCCGATGTTTGGGATTTGCTGGTCATCATCTTTCCCTATGCATTTATCCTGGGCTCCATTGGCCTCATCGAAAGCCTTTTGACGCTCAACCTGGTTGGTGAGATGACCGGGAAACGCGGCGGGGCATCGCGGGAATGTGTAGCTCAAGGTTTGGCCAACACCGTCACCGGGTTTTTTGGCGGCATGGGCGGTTGTGCCATGATCGGGCAGTCCATGATCAATGTGAAATCCGGTGGCCGTACCCGGCTTTCCGGCATTGCAGCGGCTTTGTTTTTGCTGGCATTTATCCTTGTCGGTTCTGGTATAATCGAGCGCATTCCTCTGGCGGCTTTGGTCGGGGTGATGTTCATGGTGGTGATCGGGACATTCGCTTGGCGCAGCCTGATGATCATGCGTAAAATCCCGCTCACCGATGCTTTGGTGATCGTTCTGGTGACCGCGGTCACCGTTATGACAGATCTGGCCACGGCAGTAGTTGTCGGTGTTATCGTCTCGGCTTTGGCATTTGCCTGGAGTACGGCCACAAAAACCATGTCAGTGATTGAGGAACCTGACGAGGGTACTAAAATCTACAAGCTGGAAGGGCCTTTGTTTTTTGGCTCTATCGAAAGTTTTATGGATTTGTTTGATCCGGATAATGACCCGGATAAGGTTATCATAGACTTTATGAACAGCCGGGTGGTTGATCAATCGGCTCTACAGGCTATCGAAGATATAGCGTTTAAGTATAAATCTCGCGGCAAGGACTTGCAATTGCGGCATTTAGCCAAAGATTGCCACAAGCTCCTAAAGCGGGCCGGGCAGTTGATAAAAGATGCAAACGACGACCCGGAATACCAAATTGCCGTAGATTATTCAGTAAAAACCGGGATTTTAGGTGGGGGCCATTAATTGAACCTGTCACGGTTTAGAGCGCTCAAGGAGAGCTGGCACAGCCAAGGCAATCCCGTATAATCAATGGGGCCAACAACTGTGTTGTTATGGCGCTACTATAGGCTGGTTGACCCCGGTCTTTGGTTCGCGGCGGTATTGTTTTAATCCTGCTGGCGGTTATTGCGCCGCGCGGTGTTCGCGTACGACAGCATCCAAAAACCTGACGCCCCATCCGGCATGGCCTTTTGGCGTAGTTGGTGTGGCTTTGCTCAACCAGTCCACACCTGTAATATCCAAATGCACCCAAACACGGCTCTCATCGACAAATGTTCCGATGACCGCCGCACCAATGCTGGCCCCCGGATTGCCCGCCGTGCTTTTGATATCGGCGATATCAGAGCGAATGGCTTTGAAATGGTTTTTGTTAAGGGGCAAGGGCCATACATCTTCGCCGGCCAGTTTGCCGATCCGCATCATATCTACGGCCAAGTCCCAATCGCGGGTGATAACGGCAGCGTAATCAGCTCCCATGGCCCGCGCCGCCGATCCGGTCAGGGTTGCAATATCAATCAGCAAGCGCGGATCATATTGCTTTTGAACATAGGTAACCGCATCAGATAGCACGAGACGGCCTTCGGCATCGGTTGACATCACCTCGATGGTCTTGCCGCTCATGGTCGTTAATACATCACCCGGACGAATAGCGTCGCGCGCAGGCATGTTTTCGGCCATGGCCATAACCCCGACCAAATTGACCTTGTCGCCGCGCATGGCCGTCGCATACAGTGTGCCGGCAACGGCTGCTGCGCCGGAAAGATCTGACTTCATCTGCCATTGGCCGCTATTGGGCTTGATACTAATGCCGCCGGTGTCAAAGGTGATGCCTTTTCCGGCCAATGCGATCGGTGCTTCATCTTTCGCACCGCCCATATAGGAGACGATGACAAGACGTGGGTCATGGATTGAGCCTTGGCCAACGCCGAGCAGGGCGCCCATATTGTGCCGCTGCATTTGCGAGACACCCATGACTTCTATTTTGACATTGTCAACGTCCTTAAATAGCTTGCGTACACTCTGGGCATAACTTTCAGGATATATGGATTTACCCGGCTCCGTTCCCATGTCGCGGGCAAAGCTAACACCGGTTACGATATGGCTTAAATCATTTTCATACAACGCTTTGGACGCTGCAAATCCGTCTGAACGGAAGCTAACTGTGCGGAAATTACCAGTCTTACCAGCCGTACCAGCCGTACCAGCCTTTTTTGTTTTATACTTGTCAAATTTATATGAGCTCAGCGCATAGCCCATAGCAAGTTGCGCCGCACTTTGCTCAACAGTCGTGTTCAGACCTTCAGCGATGACGCTTAAGCCGTAATCATTGTTGCTAACCTGGGCTACATATCCACCAAGATCACGAAGCTTGCGCACGGATAGTTCATCTGACCCGATGCCGACCACAATGATAGACTTGTACGGACTTAAACCAAAAAGACGTAATTTTTTGCCAAATTTCCCTTTATAGTCGGCATTTTCCAATGCGGTCTCAAGCCGCCCCCCGGTTTTGGCGTTTACACCCGCCACTGTCTTGCTGAATGTGCCGTCCTTACTCACAAATATGGCGATATGTTCAGCGCCCAGGTTTACATCTTCAAACTCAAACCTGTTTTTGTTAGCCTTGGCAGTGGCCGTGTGCGCTAGCATACTCAATAAAATAAGGATAAATCCAGTTTTAGAAATTAGTCGTCGCATGAAAAACTCCGGGAATAGCCTCACATTAAAACACCCTCATATTAAGGGGTACTCATAAGGAGAGCAATTGAGGCGACCATCATGGCCAGCCTTTGATTGGGCGTGACATCGCCTATGGATATATTAGCTTGTTATTGCTGTAAGTCCAGAACCACTTCTGCGTACTTTGATTTATTGGGGGGTATTGCCTCTTATCAAAGGATTCATCAATCTGAATCAAATCTAAAAATAATTTGCGACGTTAACTTTTATTTAACCATCATCCTTAATAAAGGAGAAGTCTTCTCTTGAAGACACCCCACCATTCACCTAACACCTTCGGGAGCTTTCGGGCTCCCTCTTTTTTTGTCGAATTATAACTTGGAAAAAACTTCAGTTTGGTGTAAAATAATTGTTGTCGTGAGGTGAAACTTGGTGCTATCAGGCACGGTCTTGACAAGACCCGTCAAGTGAAAAGAAGTGAGTATTCCGCAATAGCTCAGTTGGTAGAGCAATTGACTGTTAATCAATGGGTCGCAGGTTCGAGTCCTGCTTGCGGAGCCACTTTTTAAAAGCCATATTTTCCTAAATCATTGTATTTACAGTATTTTAAAATACACCTTTCCTTTTCATGCGCTATTTGCTATAAACGTCACACATAGTGGACACATAACGTCACACACGGTGCAGGCATGATAGATGAGAAAGATAGATTCCTTTTAAGAAGAAATGGGCGTTGGCACTATAATCGGCGCGTTCCAAACCAATATCTCGACATAGAATCGAGGCGCTTTTTACGCACATCATTAAAGACTAAATCCATAGATGTTGCCCGCATGAGACGGGATGCTCTTGAAGAGGCTGACAATGCTTATTGGTACGCCCTATCTCTTGAATCCCTTTCCAATAATGGCGTCACTGAAACTACGCGCGATGTAGCGAAGCAACGTCATAAGGCAGCCTCGGCGCACGCTCTGGTTCACGGTTTTGCCTACAAACCAATACAAACACTATTAGAAGACGAATCCGTTGAAGACATCCTCGCACGCCTCAAGACACTTGAGAAAGGGGCCAATGTCAATGATACACCACAAAGAAGAGATGCAGAGGCTCTTATGGGCACGGCTCCCAAGCCAAATGCTTTTAACGTAAGAGTATCTGATGCCTTTAAATTATATGTCGATAAAATTGCATTCGATTCTCAATTTAAAAAATCGCCCCACCAACAACGGTCATGGGAGAAAGCCAAGCGAACATCCATCAATTACTTTATTCAAGTTGCAGGTGATTTGGAAATGGATAGCATTTCCCGCGATATTGCTCTGGAATATCGCAACTGGTGGATCAACCGAATCAAAACTGGTGATGAGGACGGCAAAAAACCTACGCCATATACTGCAAATAGGCATATGGGAAATTTAAGAACTTTGTATAGATCATTTTTCGAATACAGAGGTGAAGAAGACCGTCCCAACCCATTTCGAAAATTATCCTTCAAAGAAGACCGTAAGAGCAAAAAGAAACGCCCGCCCTTTGAAACCAAATGGATTACAGAGCGTATTTTATCGCCAGGTATCTTTTCTGATATTAACCCACAAGCGCGGCATATTCTATTTGCGCTCATTGAAACAGGAGCGCGACCAAGCGAAATTTGCAATTTACGCCCAGAGAACATCCGTCTCAAAGGTAAAATACCATACATAGCAATTCGAGAGAAAGAACACCGTGAAATTAAGGCAGATGCGTCTGATCGTGATATACCGCTTATGGGTATATCGTTAGCAGCAATGCAAGCTAACCCAAAAGGATTCCCAAGGTATTTTGATAAGGAAACGAGTCTATCCGCAATTCTCATGAAAGCACTCAAAAGCCGCAATCTACTACCCACTGAAAATCATAAGGTGTATTCAATTAGGCATTCTTTTGAAAAACGTATGCTTGAAGCAGGGCTTGACTACGGATTACGCTGCAAACTCATGGGCCACAAAAATGATAGGCCTGAATATGGGGATGGCGGTTCTTTAGAATACCGCCGAGACGAAATGCTCAAAATTTTACTACCATACCCAAGTGGAAATTTCTGATGAATATTAGTATTTTTGCTTGATAAATTTTGCATTTCTGCACGATCTTAGCCGAGCCCTTATTTTCAAAACACGCGATTGCCTTTTATCTAATTCTTTCTCAAGTTTTTCAAAAATAGGCCAATAATCATCGCCATAGGCTTTGACAAGTTTAGCTGCCGTTACCAAGCCGTCTTCAATATCTGAATCCCTAATATCCATGTATTGTTTTAAATGTCGATTTCATCGTGAAATCTATGAGTGCCTATTGCGGGTTTTGTAGTCGAAGCCATTTGCCCGAGTGCGTAGCGCACCCCATGTAGAAATATTGATTGTAGCGACATAACTAAAGCCCTTTTCTAAAACTGGACTATAGATTGAGAGAAATTTCGGGCTTGGTCTAGTGTGTTTACAGGGTAAAAATTTCAAGGTTGGGTGATGTGGAGTGACCTTGAGGGAAAGGTGAAAGTTTAACCCTTACCAGTTTTGCCAATCCAGGGATTAAAAACATCGACGCCCACAATATCAAAATCAGAGACATTGCGCGTCACAATCGTGAGCCTGTTGTGGATAGCTGTGGCGGCGATTAGGCTGTCTATAGCTGGTAAACTTCGGCCCGCTCTTGCCAGTAGGCGGCCCCATTCATCTGCCACTCCTGCATCAATCGGTAATATTCGATCTTCGAACCAAAGCGGCAATTCATGCTCAAGCCAGTTTAAGATTTCATCCTTACGGCGTTTATTGGCTTGGGCATCCGGCAGAGCCTCCACACCTTTTCTAATCTCGCCCAATGTCAAAACACTAAGATAAAGCCCATGTTGCGACCGCGCCTCGAACCAAGCCACAACATTTGCATTTGGCTTTTTACGGCGCAGTTCCGACAGAGCACAGGTATCAATTAGATAGCTCAAAGCAGAGTATCTCTTGTCAGTGATTTATCGCGCTCAAGATTAAGCTCTACGCCATTAAGCGGCGAGGCTTTCAGGAAAGCCGCAAGTGATGGCTTCTTGGCTTTGAGTTTTTCATACGCTTTTAAGGACAAAACAACCGCAGCAGGTTCACCGCGCAAGGTAATTTCCTGCGGTCCTTCCGCGCAAGCCCGCTTCACCAACTCGCTAAGCCGTGCCTTAGCTTCCTGTAATTGCCACGTTTCCATAAATACTCCAAACTAGTCAGACTGGTTATATATAGGTTTTTAGGGGAAAGGTCAATACCTATAAAGATGGTGTTATAAAGACAGTAAGGAAAAAAATCGGCCCTAGGCTCTTCGGCTGCTTCATCCTCCTGAGCGGACATTAGGAGCTAACATCGTCGCACATTGTTAAACGTTGCTAGGATTGACGATTATAAATCATTACATTTTTCCCATCGACAGAAACCCTAAAGGGAACACCATCCGCCTCAATGTCAAATATATGATTAGTAGCTCCGATGTACAATGTTTCCACTGAGTTTGAAATCTCAGCGAGAAGAGTTAAGTTGCTAAGTAATGCTGAATCCGCGTAAGGAGCGGAGCGATAACCCAAAAGCTTTATAGATTTTGGAATTCCATGCATGTGTTCAAATATTGCATCAATTGCAATTACTGCGGCACCATTCCTATTTAAGTAAACATTTCGGGTGAAAAACTTCTTGATCTTTGCAGCTAGTTTTGGCCATGCTTCTAAATTATCTACTATTGGTTTGCCACTCAGGAATACTGCAAGCACAGTACCTATGACTGACACCAAATAATGTTCCGATAGCAAGGTTAGAAATGCAGGCAAATCTGCCCCTGGACCAATATTTACTTCAACAAAATCAGACCTAAACTCATTGGAAATAAGTTCAACGAACTTCTGTCGTTCTTCTGCCTCTTGTTTGTATGTGCCACAATCAACATCGTACGTTTCGTCGAGAACACAAATATAAACTTCGGTGATTTTCTCTCGCTTTGGATTTAGTAGGCGCTCGTCAAACATACTAGGTACTTATATGTATTTACCCCGCAGGGCTAGGGTGTTTTTGAATCAAATCAGCGGCTTAGTATCTATTTTAGCCAATTTACAATTAACGTCTGTTAAGCCCCTATACATGATTTTTTTGTCTGTTCATGCCCCCAGAGCAGCCTAAGAAATCTATCATACACTATTTTGTGCCCATGAAATTGTAGTGCCTTGTACATAATTTCTGACACGGTTTTGGTGCGGGGTTTTTCAAGTGTGGCGCGTAAGGGGACGAGGGTGAAATCTTTAGCGCGTTTTATGACAGAGAATTTTCTAACCGGCCTATTATAAAGAGGCTGAAATCGGTGGAGGTTTCCCCGTGCTACTTTGCTTCAAATATGGCTACCAAAGTGAATGAGTGATTTCTGAGCAACTCATTTAATTTGCACAGCAAAATTCGTTATTTTTTGCATTCCATTGCACACATAATTCTTGCTCACTTTAGTATATAACGGGTTTTCTATTTTCTCTTTCATACCGTAATTTTTAAGGTAGTAGCGTGATCTGCAATTACCTGTCCCAGCCGCAAACCACACTGGCACTGTGCATAGCACGAAATCCTCGTCCCACCCCAATTTCACAGTGGCCCAAAAAAATGATGTGCAGACAATGACTTAGCCCACTTCGGGCCAAGCCCTTTATCTTGCCCTACACACACCACCCTAAAATCCGCCCTCATTTTCTATTTTTCGTTATGTGTGCGAATCTGCCATTTCCGAGATATTTCACTTTCCCCAAAATATCTCGGCAGCGTACAGTCCAAAATAACGGCTATCATATCCATCCTGCACATCGAGTGAAACGAGAAAAATCCATACTTTTTTAAAGTAAAACAGCCCGGTAACTTTGACATTGCGCAGCCCAAAATATCATGCACGAGGCTCGTGATAACAGGATAGTTTGGGGCGCTAGTCCAAATGTTTTGGTGCATATTTGAGTGCCAAAACCCATCGCAACAGGTTTATAACAGTGTCTTCACAGGGCAATTAACGCCTTCTTGAGCGAGTATTATCACCCATTTTAATATATAAACTGTAATTCTATCACTAATTTTAGCCCGAATTTATCCACGACTTTAGACTAAAACTGGAATGATAATTTAAGAATTTATGCCTCAAAGCGTGTCAAAAAATACAAGAAAACCCCCATCGGTTGTAAGGCCGATGGGGGCAGTCGTTTGGGCGGTTTGCTATCCAACTGGGTTCCAGAGGATGGCGAAGTCGCCTTTTGGCTTGCCGTTAGCCCTGCCTAGATTGGCGTATATCTTACGCGGGCCAATCATCGGATGGGCGAGTGTGAGCGAGATATAAGGCTTGCCGGAGGTCTTACCAACCCGGTTCCAGCCGCCGCCAATCTCTGCGCCGTCATTGGTAAACCCCCGAAAGTCTGGCTGTTTATCCTTCGTCTTATTGTCGTTCGCGACGATGCTGATGCGGGATTTATTGCCCCCAGAGCTTATTAAGCCCAGAGTTCCTTCAAAATTACCGTCTTTGCTTTGGCTTACATATCCTAGTGCTTGTGTCATTTTTTAGTCTCCATTTAATGCCAGCTAATTTATGGAAGCCTGTCTCCCTGCTGATGGGGACCGAAGAGGCACATGCCAAAAATCTGCATACCTCCTTCAAAAACCTCTTCACAAGATGTGGGCGAAACAAAGTGGAGCAGGTCAGTTTCAAACTATTTTGGGCGCTCTTGCGCCGTGCGCGAGGAGGCTTTAGCCGGGAAAAATAGTTTGAAACTGATCTTATGCAGGCTTTTGGCATGGGCTAGGTCACCACCCAGACAGCAGGGAGACAGGCTTTTCGGACATTTGCTGATCTTTATATTGGGGGCTGGGAAGTGGTGCGAGTGGTAGGCTGTGTATGACAATGCGCGGATAGTAATTTTTAAGAGCTGGGTTCTTGGCACGAAATTTCGTTTCAGTATTGGCAGGAATGATAACGAAATGGACGACGAATGTTTTGATTTTTGAGTGTTTACTTATGATGGCCGCAGGTATTGGTGGTTGTAGCCTGATTGATAAGGTGCCTGCCAAGCCGTATATCTCGCCTACACTCTCCCATCCGATGATCGGCCCGCGTAAGGTCTATGTTAATCGTGATCGAGCCAATGACAAATCAAAAGCATTTTACTTTGCTCTGTAATTCAGTTAGGTAGTTCGCTGTTCAAATGATAACCCTCATTGCTCATACAGCTGGTAAGGGGTTCCGCTTGGCACTCATGCCTAGTTATTCCAAAAGACATGAATTTCTTTATAGCCTGTCTCAATAGAAAATATGTCACCGTTCATTTCCATGTCCCGCGCCATAGATTTATAGTCGATATAGTATTTCAGGCTTTCAGGGATTTGCGTTGTGGATTCGGTCAGTTCCTGCGCAAAGTCGGCCAGGGTTTCATACTCGCCATTGTAACGCTCAAGGGCGGACTCTGCGTCCTCTATATCGCCGCCGTAGTTTTCCAATAACTTTCCGCCAAAGCCTGAACAATTCCCGATAAACTCGGCAATCGCTACCACACGGGCAAAGCTGTCATTTTCATCAATGGTTACACCTTGGAAGTTTTCATAATCATGAATCGACCATTCCTCTGCCAAAGGAATTGGGGAAGATTTGAGCATGGCTTGCACCGCGTCCCAAATACTGTCCTCATCCTCAACGTCTACCCAACAGCCATGTAATTGCCCGTCATTATAGGCGGCAAGACAAGCCACATAGATTCGGGGCGTTTCGGAGTCTGGTGCGAAAGGTGCGGCTAGGATCCCCGTATTTGGGGCTTGGCTCGGTGTTTCAGTTCTAGGCTCGGTCACGGGCAGTCTCCTCTTTTTTCCCGCCCCAGCCTCCGCCGGAAGGGCGGGGGTGGGCGGTAAAGAGGCCCAGTTAGCCGGGCGCACAAGGGCGCGGGGCAAGGGTTTTGGTAGGGGGACGGGGACGAACTATACGAACATAAAGCCAAAGCCCTTGCGCCGTGACCGCGCCCTGCTATCAGGGTCGACCGCCCATCCCCGCACTTACGAAAGAGGCGCTCATGATACAGGGATAACGGCCTACATATTGTGCGCCTTCGTGTATCCTTACTTGTTCGTTTTGAAAAAGAGTTTAAGCTGATACATGGGACTCAAAGGTGAAAACATGGGAACAAATATTAAATGCCATCCCTTGCGTAAGGAGATTTTGGCGGAAATTCATGCGCGGCCCTATAGGCCTGTGACAACGCCGCGCACGGTTCTGCAGCAAGCCTTTTTGTGCAAACCATCTACAAATGCGCAAGCGGATTTGGATGCGTTTTCAGCCTGGTGTAAAACTCAAGGTTTCGATACTCCAAATATTGGATCACGCCATCACAGGGTTTCTTTGGATAGTGGGAGAATCGTGCTGACATGGGAGCGTCACACCGAGTTTATTACACTTACTTGGGATTGCCCTCGTACAAACAGCGCCCACGGGAAATTGTGGGCCTTGGCAGACCAACATATCCAGGGTCTGATGTCGGATAGCCACGCCCTTATTTCTGCCGTACACATCAACCTGATTAAAGGCAAAGGTGCAGACAAAAAGCTAGACTTAAAAGGCTATGATGCCAACAGTATTTGCATGTCCAAAATCAAAGACGACCGCGCTCTTGTGATTGTTGATTTTCGCCAAGACAAACTTGGCTCGACAAAATACACCCTGCACAATAACGGTCTTGATGCCAAAAATTGCGGCATATTGGTGCGTAGACTTTTGGAGATTGAAA
>CAZCUM010000015.1:0-21948 GCA_964502015.1 uncultured Robiginitomaculum sp.
TATGCCCGCCGGACGTTATCCGGCATCCTGCTTCAATGGAGCCCGGACTTTCCTCAAGATAAATCCTGCGGTCGCCCGACCCTCTGATACCCGGATTAAAACCCAAAAGCGTAGCGGCGTCAAGCACACTAATTAACGCTATATTTTCGTTTCGTTTATGTTAGATTGGCGAAACTGCAAGTGGGAAAAAATATGGGTTGGTCAGATTTGTTAGAGGAAAAATCCTCTTTGGCAACGGCTCTTGACCTTGTCGGGGACCGTTGGACATTGATGCTTCTTTCCGGATGTTATTCCGGCATGTGTAAATTTAACCAAATTGAACGGTTTTTGGGGATTAACCGAAATTTGCTGTCTGCGAGGCTGGAAAAACTGGTGGAGGCCGGGCTTTTGGAAAAACGGCTTTATAATGAATTTCCGCCGCGATATGAATATAAGATCACCGAGATATCGATGGAATTGCGGCCTGTTATCGTAGGTTTGTCGGCCTGGAGTGCGCGGCATTTCACAAAGGACAAGGCACCCTTTACCAATGTGCATAAAAATTGTGGTGGTGTTGTCGATATTATCATGACATGTGAAGATTGTGACGACGTGTTAGATGGTGCTGATATTTTCACACGCCTCAATCCCGGCGCAGGCGTTGAAGCCGCCAAATTATTCAGCAGAGTGTATCCGGTAAAGTAACATCAGTTTTTACTGCATAAAGATATGGACACTGGCTTTATTATCAGTAGATAGCCGCCTGATTATCGTTTTTAGAGCGTTTTGCGTTTAATTATATTCAATTAAACGCAAAACGCTCTAAGTGAAATGACATGAATTGGGCGTTGCACATCATTCTTTCAGTTTGACGGGCCTTGTCCATAGGAAACACGCCGGAGATTTGGTTGCCCCACATTAACCACTTCTGGCGTGTTTCTTTTTTTATGATTTTGGAAAATATTTCTGTACATTGCTTTTAATAGTGAGTACAAAAAAAGTATTGAGGCATTTGATTTGATTTTCGAGCCAAATACCTATACAGAATAAGCTTTTTGTAATAGCTTTAAACGCAACGTATTGCAAAAATGCGGGTGTTTAAAGTTTTAGAAGGCGCGATGGAAACCTGGTTGCCCCACATCAACCCACACCTGTCGCGCCTTCGTTTTATTGATTTTCTTATTCTCTTTTTCTAGGTTTTCTTCTTTTTATATCGCGTTAGCAACGTCAATATTTCCAGTGTTTGGACATCCAAAACCCCGTCTGTTTTTTCAGCCCGGTAGCGGCGCTGGAAAGCGCGAATAACAGATCTGGTATGGGTATCCATTTTAGCGTTGGCCTGAATGTTATAGCCGAGATAAGCGAGGGCGGTTTGTAGTATAGCTATGCCTTTGGCGTTATCATTTCTCTTAAATAATGGTCGCTGGTTTTTGGACTTGACCTGCGGCCAGATACCGACACCCTCATCGGCAAGCCTGGCCCAGGGGAATTTTTCGCCGGGGTCTTGTTTACGCTCTGGAGCGATGTCGCTATGGGCGAGAACGCCAAAGTCGGAGATGGTGTTACGCTCCATGATATTTCGGCACAGCCTGATGACGGCTTTTATTTGTGCATCAGGATAGTCTGGCAAGCCGTAATCGTGACCGCCATTAACGATTTCTATGCCAATTGATGCGGAGTTGATATTAGCTTCGCCGTCCCATGAACTGACACCTGCATGCCAGGCACGTCTGTCTTCCTCCACCAGCTTGAATATTTGCCCGTTTTCTTGGGCCATATAATGGGCGCTGACCTTGGAGGCAGGGTCGCACATATGTGCCAAAGCGGCTTCCCCGCTTTTCATGCCCGTATAATGTAAAACCAATAATGAAATGGGCAGGGTGCGCGCATCATGGTTAGGGGAGGGGGTATGGGTGAATTTCATAGAATTTTTCAAACCGGGTATTTTTCTTCCATCATCGCCAGATCTTTGGCGATGATTTCGCGAAGAACAGTTTCGTCTATGTCGGAGAGGCGCTTAATATACAAACAGGACTTTCCCATCTTGTGTTTACCCAAACGTGACAACTCGTCGTCAAAATCTTGATAGCCTGGCATGATATATATGGTCAGGTTTTGGGCACGCGGCGAAAACCCGACACGGCACATATCACCCTCGCGCCCACTTTCATACTTATAGTGGTACTCACCGAAGCCAATAATACTGGCTCCCCACATTATCGGTTTATAGCCGGAGATATCCTTCATCATTTCGAGGATTGTAAAGCAATCGGCCTGTTTTTGCTCAGGCTTTACACCCTGTAAGAATGCTTCCACAGACTGCGCGGTTTTTTGTGTTTTGTTTTTGGCTTTACTCATATTTCCTCGCTTACAACATTTCCGTTGGCGTTTGTTTTTGGCGCCGGGCGATAATATAGACACTGATCAGGATAAATGTCGCACCAATAATCAGCCTGGGCCCAAACGGCTCGTCTCGCAATACGATACCCAGTATAACCGCCCAAAACGGCGTCATCAAGGTCAAGGGCACCACCAGGGTCACATCATAGGTTTGCAACAGTCTAAAATATTGGCCGTGGGCGACGATTGAAGCCAAAATGGCCGTATATAAAACCCCGATAGACAAGCCCCATCCACTAGCTTTGGCGGCTTCAATTTGTCCGCTCTCAAACAGAAAACTGGCAAGACCCAAACTAGGGATAGCCAGTACACCCATCCAGGCCAAATATTGCAATGGATTGATGTCACCGACGCCTTTGATCAGAATTGACCCCACAGCCATGACAAAAAATGCTATGCCGACATAGATAAGCCCGATGTCAAAAGAAAAATTGTCCGGATCATAAATGAGAATACATACCCCCGTCAAAGCTCCGAAAATACCAAGGCTACGCCATAAGCCGATTTTTTCGTGCAAAAAAACCACTGAAAGCACAGCGGCAAAGGGTATCAGCATTTGCGATACAATGGCCGACGACCCTGCCGGCGCGGTTTTGAGCCCCGTATATAAAAAAGCCAAATGTAAAGCTCCGACGCACAGGCCTGCGAGGCACATTTGTAAAAACCGTTTGGGCAAGGGAAATAAAAACGGCGACATCAACAAGGCAACCAGCATAAAGCGCACACAAGCAAAGAAAAATGGCGGCAGTGCCAGATCGCTCAACAGCCATTTGGACAAGACGAAATTACCGCCCCAAATCAGACATATAATGCTCAGTATAATGAAATCGCGAATACCCATACACCGCCATAGCTAGGGGATTAGCGCAATGCCAGTGTTAAATTAGGCAGGGCGCCTAGTCGCCGTCAACACTCCAGCCATCTGGCGTTTTATGGGCATCCAGTACAGGGCCGTCAGTTTTAATATCAGCTTTGTTGGCAGGCCCGGTTTTAGCACCGGGCGTGTTAAATGTCTGAAAAGTCCACATCTTCTTTGACGAATAAAGTGGCTTACCCAAGATTTTAGCGCGGAGCCACAAAATACCAAATACAACAAGGCCTAAAATAAGTAGCCCGATGACAAGGAACAAGGCAAAGGCCGCTGATGCTGCGAATATAAAAAAGCCGCCAATGGTTGCCGCCACCAGAAAGATCGCCCGCAAAATAGATTGCAAAAGACCGCGACCACCGCCAGGGCTGTTACGGGGCCCATTATTAGGTAAAGAATAAGTATTTGTCATAATACCCCATATTTCGGGCTTCCAAGGGCATTCGTCAAGTGCCTAGAGCATGACAGTTTGGTTATTTTAACTAAAATTGCTGCAAAACACCAAATATAGTTATCAACAGAATTATAACCACTATATATTGCTAATCATAAGTCTCATATTATCATAAGGGTAAGAATCAGAGAAGGGTTTAGGGCAATACTCTTTTAATAGTGGGCAAATATATGAGCTTTGCAGATGAAATCTTCGCCAGGCCGGGGCCAGTGTTAGGCTCCGCTGAAGCTCTGAGGGGCAATCCTCTGGATGTTTTCGTGCGGCTGGCCATAGCCGATAATTTGGAGTGTGAGCGTATTTCTCCAAACGAAATTCACATGACACTGGCCGGGCTTTGGTGCGCGCACGATGTGTCTATCATCTGGAACCGGGCCAAGGAACAAATTGATCTGGTTTTGCTGTTTGATAACCGTGCGCCGGGGGGACGTTCGGACGATATTTGCCGCCTGCTCTCACTGTTGAATGAGCGTTTGAGCTGCGGGCATTTTGATTTCTGGAACAATGCAGATGGTTTGGTTTACCGCAATTCTCTAAGTTTGGCAGGCGGTGCGCGTATGAAAATTGAACAGGCCATGGCTCTGTTGGCTGGTGGGCTGGACGCGGCGGAGCGGGGTTATCCGGCATGCCAATATGTGCTATGGGCTGGAAAAACGCCGGAAGAAGCCTTGGACACGGCCCTTATGGATATAGCGGTTCATGGTTAAGGTGCGTAACATGGTTGAGGTGATTAAAAATGCGTAGTGTGGTTAAACACGGCAAGCTGTCCAGCAACACCCATGCGCTCATTGGCGCGGGGAATATGGGCGGGGCTTTGCTCAGTGGCTGGTTGTCTGACCAAGGGGACGGTGCGCTACAAGCACACGAAATACTTGTGATTGACCCCGCGCCCGGCCAGGCTGCGGAGCGGGCTTTGCGTCTGGGGGTCAAATTTTCCGCCCGGCTGACAAAAGGCGCGGCGTCCGGCCTCAAAATGTGCTTGCTGGCTATAAAACCGCAGTCTTTCGCCGAGGTCGGGCCTGGTTTGGCAAATACACTGCCAAAAGACACTTTGGTTGTGTCTATTATGGCGGGCATCAATCTATACGGGCTTGGCGAAATATTTGGCGACCGCCCGATCATCCGCGCCATGCCGAATTTACCCGCAGCTTACGGCGCAGGTATCACCGCTTATGTGGGTAGCGAAAATGCTACGAAAGAGCATTTGGCCAGTGCAGAGCTGCGCCTAAAAGCGGGCGGGAAAGTGGTGCAGCTCGACAATGAGCGTCAAATAGATATGGTTACCGCCGTGTCCGGGTCCGGGCCTGGTTATGTTTTCTATATGACCGAGGCGTTGGCGGCAGCGGGCGAAAAATTGGGTTTATCTGCCGAGTTGGCCAATGATCTGGCCCGCCAGACTGTGATAGGTTCAGGCATAGTGCTCACGCATTCAAGCGACAGTGCGGAAGTTTTGCGAAAATCCGTAACCTCCCCCGCCGGTACAACCGAAGCGGCCTTGGATGTTCTCATGAATAAGGATGGCCTGGCAAAGCTTATGCGAGATGCAGTAAAAGCCGCTTATAACAGATCCAGGGATTTGGGAAAAACCTGAATTCTTCACTACAGCCTATTGAGACTCCACTTCTAGATAAATCATAACGGTAATATTACTGTGCATCTTAGGCCGCCTAAGGGGCTGTCATCTAGTGTTAGCGTGCCGCCGTGAGCCTGGATGATGTCGCTGGCGATGGACAGGCCGAGGCCAACGCCTTTTATGTTTTGGCTGCGGGCCGGGTCGAGGCGGACGAATGGTTTGAGGGCGTCCATGCGCTGGGTGGCCGGGATACCGGGGCCGTCATCATCTATATTGATACGGATGATTTTTGCCAATTTATCGGCGTGGATTTCGGTTTTTTGTCCAAAAGTAACAGCATTATCAAGCAAGTTTGTGAGCGCACGTTTTATCGCCGTTTTGCGGATATTTATATGTAAATCACCCTTGGTGGATATTTTCAAATTGGTTTTGGAGGTTGTTGCTATTTCTTGTAGGATTTTGGCGATGTCGGTTATTTGCCGGTCTTCTTCGGAACTATCCCTGGCGAAATCCAGATAAGCTTCCAGCATGCTTTCCATATCTATTATGTCCTGGCGTGCGGCTTTATTATCTTTGGTGTCTTCACCGAGTGCCAGATGCAATTTAAGCCGGGTGAGGGGGGTGCGCAAATCATGGCTGACCCCGGATAATATAGTGGTGCGCTGGTCAATATGGCGGCCAATCCGGCGGCGCATTTCCAGGAATGCATGCCCGGCCTGGCGAACTTCTGTAGCGCCAGATGGTTTGTACTTTCCGATAGAGCGGCCCTTACCGAAATTCTCCGCCGCCTTGGCCAGTTTTACGATCGGCCTGGCCTGGTTAAGAATGAACAATATGCTGACCAAACTAAGTAGCACCGTTGCCGTTATCAGCCAAAACAAAAATATAAATCCGGTTGGGGCAAATACTCGTTCGCGCGGTACAACAAATTTTAAAACCCGTGCTTCAACCTTGACCCTAATATCTATATAATGGGGGTAACGGGTCGTATCAAACCAGAAATCATCTTTGAGATTTTCTGATAAGGCTCGGCGCAATGTTTTATCCAAGGATGAAAAAAATGCCCGCCTTGGTGCGGTTTCCAATGTGTTTTTACTGTCGTAAACAACGGATAGTTTCATGTTGGGGCGTAGCATTTGGTCGAGCCGGGCCAATCTTTGCTCACTGGGTGCTTGTTTGTAGAGTTCAACGGCTACCGCCACATCGGCCGCAACACTGTCCGACAGGCTGGCGGTAACGGTCTGCCAATGGGCATCAAAGAAGATGTAGGCCACGATGATCTGCATCAAGGCAATGGGCAGCATAATGATGAGAAGGGCGCGGCCAAACAGGCTTTTCGGCAAGTATTTTTTTATCCACGGAGGTTTATGGGCAGATGTTTGTTGCGGTTTTTTGAGGGCGTTACGCATCAACGGGCTCCGCTTGCAAACAATAACCACGATTGCGTATTGTGATCAGGAATTCAGGTTTGGCTGGTTTGGTTTCCAATTTACGCCTAAGCCTTGTGACTTGCACATCAACGGCCCGTTCGCTCTTGGCGTTGATGTGATCGGCCAAAGCTTGTCGGCTTACTGGTTGACCGGCACGGTTTGATAAGGTTGTCAGCAATGCCGTCTCTCCAGTGGTTAAATGCAGACGCTGACCAGCATGTTCCAACACTTGACGCTCAATATCAAACAAGAATGCACCGAAGCGGATTTTGTGCTGGCGCGGGCGGGCGGCTTGACGTTTTAAAATGGATTTAATGCGTAGCACCAATTCTTCAGGCTCGAACGGCTTGGGCAAATAATCATCTGCCCCCAAACTCAATCCTTGTATGCGGTCCCCAGGCTCGCTCTTTGCCGTCAACAGAATAATCGGCACATTATCGACCTGCCGCAATGATTTGGTCAGCGCAAACCCGTCCTCGCCGGGCATCATTACATCAAGCACCAGCAAATCAAAGGTTAACCGGGACATCAATTTTCGGGCCGCTTGCGCATCTGCAGCGGTGGAAATGCGAAACCCGTTTTTGCTCAAATACCGGTTTAGCAAATCACGAATACGGTCATCATCATCTACTACCAAAAGATGGGCATCAGAGAAATTATTGATGGTCGCACTGTGTGTCATTTTACCCCTTGTTCCTGAATTGGTGTTGACCGTAGGAAATGACAGTATATCGTCCCTATAATAATTTTGGGAGAAAATTTCCTGAAAATTATAAACATTTGTTTATGAAGATTACAGTGAAGACAACAGTGGAGATTACCATGCCAAGCGCACCTTATAATGACCGGGACGGGCATATCTGGATGGACGGCGAATTTGTCGACTGGCGTGGGGCCAAAGTACATGTGCTGACCCATTCCCTGCATTACGGCTCCGGTGTGTTTGAAGGCGACCGGGCTTATGACGGGGAGATTTTCGAGCTAAATGCTCATAGCCAACGACTGTTGAACTCGGCCAATTTACTTGGTTATGACATTCCGTTCACGCTAGATGAGATCAATAAAGCTTGCAAGGATACGCTGGCCAAATCAGGGCTAGGCTCGGCCTATGTACGGCCAATAGCCTGGCGCGGTAGCGAAATGATGGGGGTGGCAAGCAAGGGCAATAAAATCCATTTGGCTGTCGCGGTTTGGCATTGGGGCGATTATTTTGCTGATAAAATGAAGGGTATCACATTGTGTATGGCAAAATGGCGCCGCCCGGCCCCGGACACCATTCCGTGCAAGGCAAAGGGGGCGGGGCTATATATGATCTGTACCCTGTCAAAAGACGCGGCTGAAGCAGGTGGTTATAATGATGCGCTGATGCTCGATTATAAAGGCAGGGTGGCGGAGTGTACAGGGGCGCATGTTTTCTTCGTAAGAGACGGGGAGTTACATACCCCGACCAATGATATTTTACTGGACGGGATCACCCGCAAGGCTGTGTTAGCCTTGGCAAAAAGACGCGGCATAAAGGTGATAAAACGCGACATCTGGCCCGATGAACTTCCGACATTTAGCGAATGTTTCATAGTCGGAACTGCCGCAGAAATCACCCCGGTGCGTTCCATAGAAAAGCTGACATACACGCCAGGTGAATTGACGGTCAATATGGTGGAAGATTATGATAAATTGGTGCGCAGGAAGTTGAAATAATTATATTTATGTTTTAGCCTTCGGCACCCGCGTCAAATGATAGGCGTAATCTATGCCGGAAATGAAGGTTACGAGCGCTGCGATATACATCAATATTGTCGCGTACATGCTGTAATCCACGTTCAAGTTTTGGGCGGTGAGCAGGGCGGCAATCAACATGGCAATTTGCGCGACGGCTTGTATGATCGCTTTAAGTTTTCCGCTTAATCTTGCCGCAATGTCAACACCATTTTGGGCGGCGAAAATACGTGCATAAGCAACGATAATATCCCGAAACAAGAATATGAACAACAAAGGCAAGCTGATCCAGCCTGCCATAGTCATACCGACAAATACCGACAAGCGGTACAGGCTGTCGCAGAGCGGATCCAGAGCTTTACCAATTGAACTCACCGCGTTCAGTTTACGGGCGATAGTACCGTCCGCGAAATCGGTGATTTCCGCTAGCACTGCCAGACCAATACAAACCCAAAGGATTGTAACGGACGGATTTTGGATGAGCAAAGCAATGGCAATCCCCAAAGGTGCGCGGCTGACGGTGACGATATTGGCTAATTGCTTCATGTTTTCTTTTCCAACAGGTGTTTTGCAAGCTCGACAAAACCATCTCCGGAGCGAGCTTGGGTTACATAACTTGGCTTGTGCTTTAATTGATCCCAAAAGTCCATGACGTTTTTAACACCTACACTATGGTCGAAAAATGCGAACATAGGCTCGTCATTTGGCGAATCGCCCACATAGAGGCAATCCGATTTAAGGGTTTTCTCGGAAATTTGATATTCGTCCCGCAGCAATTTTTTTGCCGTGGTCAATTTGTCATGCTTGCCGCGCCAGGCATTGACATGAATAGAGCTGATTTTTGCAGTTAGTCCCATGTCTTCAAGGGCTTTTTGCATCTTTATAACCTCGGCCATTGGCATGGGCGGGACAATATCTTCGGCGAAATCAAAAGCGATATCTATATCGCGGTAAGGCTGGTCGCGGGATATACGCGTCAGGGGAAACATTTTTGAGATAATAGCTTCGATCTGGCGGTGTTCGGCCTGGGCCGTCTTCAGACACAAGCCTTGCGCGTAGATTTTTTTCAACTTTCTAACCGCGTGGTCATATTTGAAATAAAAGGCACCGTTTTCACCGACCACTGCATCAATGGGCCAAAACCTGGCAATCATATCGCACCAGCCCGCCGGGCGTCCCGTCACCGGGATCATCAAATACCCGGCCTGTTTAAGCTGCTCAAGCGCCGCATAACTGGCAGCAGGCAAGATGCCGTCCGTTGTGATGGTGTCGTCAATATCAAAGAGCAATGCCTTGAATGTGCATTTGCCAAGATCGGTTAGAGCCATTTCAGTACACCTATGCTGCTTTTGTACGCAATAATTTCCACCCTGTGACCAAGGACAGCAACACCGCTAGCCACAATACCACAAGACCAGTATTCCATGCCCAGGTGCTTGCGGTGCCGTAAACCTCGATGATGTCTTGCGTGCGGTTGGCGCGCCAGCTATCGATTAGACTTGTAAGCCAGGGTGCAGCAACCAATATACACGTCGCCAGCATGGCCAGGGCAGATTTTAGATTACCCAGACGGGTTTCCCTAAGGCCGGATCTGGATATTTCAAACCCCCGGGCGAGTGCCAGAACAATATCGCGTCCGATGAAAAGGGCGACGGGTATGGCAAATGTCCAGTTGAGCATACCGGCTTTGCTGGTCACCCACAGCAATGCCAGCAAGGTTCCCCCGATTAAAATACTATCGGCAATATCGTCAATCCATCCGAATAGTCGCTCGCCCGTTAAAGCGCTACCGCCAAAATAATCGTCTAGAAAATCGGTAATTGCAGCAAGGGCGAACAGGGTCGAGGCGAGCAAAACCAGTTTTATATTGAGCGAGACAAAACCTTCGGCGTCGCCGGGCTTTGCCGACCAGGCTTTGATGATCACAAATATAATAACCGGGGTGAGCAATACCCGCACCAATGTCAAGCCGTCTGCAAATGCACCGCCAGTTTCTCGTTTCCCAGTTTCTCGTTTTACAGCTTCGGTTTCATTGTCATTCGTTAAAGTGGTCATGAATACTCCTCGCAAGCTTTTTGCTTATTCCGTCTATTTTTGCCAGATCGTCAGCAGTGGCACCTGCCACTGCTTTGGCAGACCCAAACCAGGCCAAAAGGGCTTTTTTCCGCCCTGGCCCGATTCCGTCAATAGCATCAAGCGGGTTTACGTGCATCTGTTTTTTACGTTTTGCTCTGTGGGTGCCAATTGCAAAGCGGTGTGCCTCATCGCGCAAACGCTGGAGGTAATACAAAACCGGGGTGCGCGCAGGCAAGGTAAATTCAGCCCGGCCCGGCATGTGGAAGGTTTCGCGCCCGGCATGTCTACCAGTATTTCGGTTTGGGCCTTTGGCAATAGCGACCAGGGTGGTGCGCTGTAATACGCCCAAATCTTCCAACACCCCGGTGACGGCGGAAAGTTGCCCTTTACCGCCGTCTATCAACACCAAGTCGGGCCAAACCAGCCCGTCTTCCTTGAGCAAACGGGAAAACCGGCGGCGCATAACTTCGCGCATCATAGCGAAATCATCGCCTGGCTCGGCGTTTAAATCTTTAATATTAAATGTGCGGTATTCTCGGCGCAAAAAGCCTTCGGCACCTGCAACAATAAAAGCACCTGTCGCATGGCTACCCTGGATATGGCTGTTGTCATAAACCTCTATCCGCTCAGGTATTTCAGGTAAATCCAGGGCATCAGCCAGCCCAGTAAGCAATTTGTTTTGCGACGCGGTTTCGGCCATTTTGCGGGCCAAAGCTTCCGATGCATTGCGCCGGGCCAATTCGACCAGGTTAAATTTTTCGCCGCGTTTTGGTCTGAAAATGCGAAAACTGGCTTCACGCCTTTCGCTGAGGGCCGCCTCCAGCAATGCTTTATTGGGCAGATCAATATTGACGAAAAGCTGCTTGGGTACGGGCTTTCCCGTGTAAAATTGTGCCAGGAATGCATCCAGTATGTCCGCACTATTTTGGTCTTTGGCGTGGCGGGGGTAATAAGCATTGGCCCCCCAGTTTTGCCCGGCGCGAAAGAAAAATACTTGTATGCAGGCTTGTCCCCCCCCCTCAAGACCGCCGTCTTTATGCCCCCCCTCGCGATGAATTGCAGCCACATCAGCTTCGGAAAATGTCTTGGGTGCGAGATGGCTTTTACCCGTGCTGACAAATGCCATGGCGCTTATACGGTCTCGTATCTCGGCGGCGGCTTCAAAGTCCAGGGCATTGGATGCGTTTTCCATGCGGGTTTGCAAACGTTTTTGTAAAATTTGTGAACGGCCTGATAAAAAATCCGAAGCATCTTTGTTAAGTTGGGCATAATCTTCAAGGCTAATCTCGCCCGTACACGGCGCCGCACAGCGCTTGATCTGGTACAACATGCAAGGCCGTGAACGACCAGCGTAAACACTATCAGAGCAAGTCCGCAGACGAAAAGCCCGTTGCAATGTATCCAGCGTGCGGTTGACGGCGCCGGCGGAGGCGAACGGCCCGTAATATTCGCCCGGTTTGTTGCGTTTACCCCGGTGTTTCATCAATTGCGCCGCCTCGTGGTCGGTGCGCATCAGGATATAGGGGAAACTTTTATCGTCGCGTAGCAAGATATTATAACGCGGCTTGAGGCGCTTGATTAAAGAAGCTTCAAGGAGGAGCGCTTCGGTCTCGCTGCCTGTTACCACAAATTCCATAGTCTTTGTGGCGCGGATCATGCGTTTGATACGGATGGGGTGGCGGTCATATTTGGTGTATGCGGTAACGCGCTTTTTCAAGTGCTTTGCCTTGCCTATATAAAGAAGTTCGCCGGCTTCATTTATCATACGGTAAACGCCAGGCTTGCCGGGCAGGGTTTTTACATAAGCGGTAATAATATCCGCACCTGTTTGCCGGGGTTTATCCATCACGCTGCAAAATATATTCCACGCCCGCCGTCTGCGCATTGATCAAAGCATGGGGTTTGGCAATACGCACAGTGCAAGCCATGACACGGTCATCGGCGGATAATGCCCACTGGGCAATACGCCCGGCCAGGGTTTCGACCAATTGCACATGGGCCTCTTGGGCCAGTTCCGCCGCTTTCTTCGCCACCAATGCATAGTCCAGAGTTTCCTCGAGCCGGTCATCTTCGGGGGTCGGCATAGCCCCCATATCCAGCTCAATATCAATAATAATAGGCTGGGTACTTTCATGCTCATGGGGATGTACGCCAATAGAGGCAAGCACTTCCAAAGCTTTGATAATGATTTTGGTGGACGGGTTTGTCATGTTGTTCTTTCTCGCCCCGCCAAATGCTGGCCGCCGTCTACGGCGATCATTTGGCCGGTCACGGCGCTGGCGGATAAAAGATAGCGTGCGGCGTGCAGGATTGTGTCAGGAGGGGAGCCTGTGCCAAGGAGTGTGTTTTTGGCTTCATTGGTAAATTCCGCCTCGCTTTGATAGACGCTTTTCAGGGTAGGGCCGGGGCCGATCGCATTGACCCTGATATTTGGCGCAAAATTTTGCGCCATGGTTTTTGTAGCGGCATAAAGCGCGGATTTACTCACCGAATAGGTGAAAAAATCCGGTGCAGGGCGCAGTACGCGCTGGTCAATGATATTGACTATGCAGCCTTTTTCGCCGCCCGGTAGCTGTTTGGCAAATTGCTGGGCTAAAGCCAGAGGGGCTTTTAGATTGACGCTCAAATGCAAATCAAAAGCTTCCTCACTATAATTTACAGCATCATCAGGGGTATAGGTTGAAGCATTATTGATGAGAGCCGTTACAGGTGCTTTCAAAGCTCTGGTCGTGCGCACCATCAAGGTTTTCAGGTCTTGTGCTTCGGATAAATCAGCCTGGACGGTTACGGCATTGCCAATTTCTTGAGCCAATTTTTGCGCAGCATTGCCGGAACTGTTGTAGTGAATAGCAACGCGCCAGCCATCACTGGCAAGCCCGCTTGCCAATACACGACCAATTCTGGTGGCGGCTCCGGTGATTAAAACGGTCTTGTTCATGAAGCTTGTGTATCACAAGCTCGGGCTGGCGGCAACAAACCTGCTGGCAACAGCTGCCATGTACAAGACATAAGCTGCGAGCAGAATAATCCCGGTTTTGCGGCCAATGGGTGCGCGCCTTAGAACAAAAACTGTCAAGGCTACGGTGGCGGCCAACATGACCCAAATATCAAACACCATAAGCTCACTGGGGATGCTCACAGGCCCGACAATAGAAGCGGCCCCCATAACCGCAAAAATATTGAAAATATTTGACCCAAGCACATTGCCAATAGCGACTTCGTTATGGCCCCGATAGGCGGCCACCATGACGGTGGCAAGCTCCGGCAAAGATGTGCCGATGGCAACAATGGTCAAGCCTATGAACGCTTCACTAACGCCAAACCCTTCGGCGAGGACTGTCGCATTTTTGACAATCATATCACCACCAAAAGCCAGCCCACCAATACCGAGAACGGTAAACAGGATCATCACGCCATAGCTTTTGGGCGAGCCTTCCATATTGGTCATATCTGCCATTTCGGTTAAAGCCGGATCTTTGGAGCCAGCTTTCGCCAGCCCGAACATCCATATTAGATACAAGACTATGCCGCTAAACAGGATAATACCGTGCCATCTGACGAGAGGGCCGTTCATGGGCATGAAGATGAGAATAATCAAAACCACGGTAGCAAATAGTCCGACGCCCGCATTGCGGCCAACCCCGGCTACATTGGTTGGCAGGGTTATGATCAGGGCTGGAATTCCTAAAACCAGCAGGATATTGGCGATATTGGAGCCAATGACATTGCCAATGGCCAATTCGCTTGCGCCCGTAAGAACGGCTTGAACGCTTACAATCAATTCCGGTGCCGATGTGCCGAAAGCGACAATGGTCAGGCCGACAATCAGTGACGGCACACCCCATTTATGGGCTAGAGCGGCAGCGCCGCGCACCAGTAAATCACCAGCGACCAGCAATAGGATGACGCCGACGCAAAATAGAAAAAATGCAAGTAACAAAGGGGCGGCCTCTACCAGAAACGCTTATATTCAATCAGGTTTAAACCGCCAAATACGACGGCGATCAGGCCGAAGATAAACAAGGCCGGGTCAAGGTCAAACAGACCAAACATGTTAATACCAGATTGGATAAGTCCTAATGTAAAAGTCATAATATGCCTCTTTTCGTATGGTTTAAAACAGATTCTTCCGCTCTATACAGTGTCAATACACAAAGGCCAAGACTTGTTCGCGGTAAATTTTCAGGTTAAACTCAAAAATCATAAGAGGGAAATGATGTTATCGCAGAAATATTAGGTTTGGGCGGGGTATTTGTTAAGTGCGACGATCCGGACGCCTATAAAGACTGGTGGAAAACCCATATGGGTGTGGTGCCGTCTGAATGGGGGAGCATGGAATGGCAGAGCGATGGCAAGGCTTTTACTTTGCTGAGTTCGTTTAAGGCTGATACGGACTATTTTGCACCGTCAAAATCACCGTTTATGATCAATTTGCGCGTGGATGATGTTCCGTCCATGTTGGACAAGGCACGCGCAGGCGGCGCAGAAATTATCGGTGAAATTTCGGACGAGGGATATGGGGTCTTTGGTTGGTTTTTGGATCCAATTGGTATAAAGATAGAATTATGGCAGGATAAATCCTGATTCTAACTTAGAGGAGAAATATATGTTTGGAGCTGTAAACTTTGCCAAGGCGGCTGGGCGTAAGCTTGGTGGGCTTTTTAAAGGTAGAAAAGGTAAGGAAAAACTGGAAAAAGAAGTCAGTGATATGGGTCTTGACGCCGACGGCGTCAATATTGATGTGGACGCGGACGGAAAAGTAACGATTTCTGGTAATGCAGTGTCGCAAGAGATGAAGGAAAAAATTATTCTTGCCGTCGGTAATGTTGCGGGCGTCAGCTCCGTTAACGATGAAGCCAGTACGGCGGACGACGGTGCCGCTTCACAATTCCACGAAGTTGTCAGCGGTGATACATTGTGGGCCGTGTCCAAAACATATTATGGCAAAGGCAGCCGTTATATGGAAATCTTTGAAGCCAACAAACCAATGTTATCTCATCCTGACAGGATTTATGTGGGCCAAATGTTACGTATTCCAGCCGACGGTAATACCGCCAGCGCATAATACACCCTATAATTTTGTGATTTAAAAAACATTGAATCCCGAATAAAAGAAATCCCGAACAAAAGACAGGGCGGCGAAGACCGTGAGAGAGAGAAAAATCGGTCTTCAACCGCCCTGCTACGTGAACTGCCGGGTCGCATCTGATATGCGCCAATTCTCGAGGGGGAGGACAGGCAGCGGGGACACACGCATACACCCTTATAGGATACGGGATTGAACGCTGGCTGAACGGCTTTGCCTTATTTCCGCCACAATTGGGGGTTTGTTTATCCTATGTTCATATTGGGTGCCAAATGTGGAGGTTGAGGTGGAAAATTCGGGTTTACGGTAATGACCTTGCTCACTCCCCGTCGTATTTTGCAAAAATTGCGTCTATCCTGCGCTGGGCTATGGGGTGATAGCCAGGGCGGGCGTTTTTGTAGATACGCTTTGCATCTGTACGCGTGGTTTCGTCCCGGTTGGCCAATGCGCCGTAGAGACGGTATATGAATTTTCCGCGCCCGACACTCATCAGGAAGTTTTCCAGCGACCTATCGACCTTATTATAACCGCCTTTAATGGCTTGCATATACCAGGCAAATGCGATTTCGGCGTTTTGAATGCCTGTGAATTTGAACTCTCTTTCCAAGCGTTCGAATTGGTCTTGGCTCAGGCCGGACGGCATATTGTTGAGGAAATGCAACCATTCATGGGTTGACCATTTAGCCGTATCTCCATCTGTTTCCCCAGCTAGCCAAGCGGTGCGGTAGGCGTCAACTTTGGCGAATGCATCTGATATTGGCGTGATAAAGCTGTCGGGCAGGCCGGGGCCGTAAACCCAGGCTTTAAGGTCTTCACTGGTCAGGGCATCAGGGTTTTTCACATGCAGTTCGTCGTGTAAATATTTGATAAATTCTTCGGTTGAGAGGCTCTTGAAAGCGTAGTGGTCAAAATATCCTTTCAAGAATGCATCAAAATCATCCCGGCCAAACCTTTGTTCAAGAAATTGCATAAAAAACTGGCCCTTCACATAGGTGACTTGTGTAAAAGCTTCATCAGGATGGGCCATGTCCTCGGGCAGTTTCAGATGGGTTAGCTCGGGTCTTTTTGCGGTTTTAAGGTCGCGGTTAAGGTCATCAAGGGCTAAAACCTGCTCCATAACGGCGCGGCCCTCACCGTATAAATCTTCCATAATCCGGTTTTCCACATAGGACGTCACCCCTTCATTAAGCCAGGCATCACGCCATGATGAATTGGTCACCAGATTGCCAGACCAGGAATGGGCCAGTTCGTGGGCCACCACATTGGTCAGGCTTTTGTCGCCGGCGATTAAAGTTGGGGTCATGAAGGACAGGCGCGGGTTTTCCATGCCGCCAAAAGGGAAGCTGGGCGGCAATACGATCAAATCATAACGTCCCCAGCGATAAGGCCCGTAGAGCCTCGTGTTGGCGTCTTCCATCATGGGGGTTTCGGAAAACTCTTCAGCCGCCGCGTCCAGAATATAGCTTTCCGCATAAACGCCAATATGGTCATTGATGGCTTTGAATTTTATATCGCCCACGGCAATAGCCAACAGATAGGACGGGATGGGTTGCGGCATTTTGAAATGATATTCGCCGTTTTCGTCCTTGGCACCTTGCTCGGCGCTCATGAGTGGTAAGAGACCGTCCGGTACGCGCAATGTGGCATCATAGGTGATGCGCACCGCCGGGGTGTCCTGGACCGGGGTCATGGTACGGGCGTTTAGGGCTTGGGCTTGTGAAAACAAATAGGGCAGTTTTTTACCCGCTGTCTGGGCTGGAGACAGCCATTGCAGACCTTCGGCCTTGGGGCTGGTGCGGTAGCTGATGCGCACTTTATTCATGTCTTTGGTAAATGGGATATCCAGCATAGACCCCATCACATCATCTTTTTCGTGCAAGACATAATCCACGGGCACCCATTTATCGCCGGATGCAAGGCCTTGAACGCTACGAATGGTTAAGTCCTTTGTATCAAGTTGCAAGAGGTTGGCGGTAGGATCAACTGTTTCGAAATCTATCGTAGCTGTGCCGTCCAGGACTTTTTCGTCGAACTTCACATCCAGGTTCAAGGACAAATGGGTCATGCGCACTTTGTCATAATTGGCATAGGTGAATTTATCAGTCTTGATAATTTTTGGCGCAGGCGTAGCTCCCTTGTCAGCCGGGGTTACGTCAGCACAGCCGACAAGTGAAAACCCTAAAGGAAGGGTAAGGACAAAGGCGGCGGTCGCAAATAAACGCATATATATCTCCAAATTTTTGGAACGATAACGCTTTTTCAGGGCCAGGTAAAGCGCGCTAATAATTTGGTGATGCTTTGAGGATTACGGTGTTAAATCCTGACACGAGCCGTGTACCGCCGGGGTTGGAGAAAAACAATTTTCCGTCTTTATCTTCTATGCGTACACGCAGAACAGGGGTTTTGTGGTCGGACGACAGATCGGCTTTTTTGGTATTTATTTTGAAATCTACATATCCCGAAAGCCCGTCTAGCGGTACACGGGCTTGTGCCAACACCGCCGGGCGGGCAGGGCCGCTACGTTCCAAAGTGGCAATTAAAACCGAGCCTTTTGGCAGGCCCTTAAACGCATTAAATTTTGCTTTTCCGCTAACATGTTGACGCGCCGGGAGGGGCTTGGGTTTTGATTTAGGTTTAGGTTTTGATTTAGGCTTTGATTTAGGTTTTTGTCCAGCAATAACCAGTTTGGGTTTGCTTTTTTTCATTGTTTTAGACGCGGGTCGCTTTGGCGTAGGGAGTTTGGGCATTTTGCTGCGTATTTGTGGGCCGATAGCATCCAGGCGAATGCGGTATCTGGTTTTGGCACCTGTAAAGGCGATGGGTGTAGGGGTGACATGGGTTTTGCGCCCGGCCCAATCTTCTATCCAAACTTCAAGAGCCAAAGGCATGCCCGTGCGCACCGGATCAACGACGCGTTCAAACTCAAAGGCAAAGGGTGTGGTTTCATGGTCAAGGATTTGCCGGGATTCGCCCAATATGGTTTGGGAATTACCGCCAGCCAACCCGTCTTCGGTCAAACGCACGATCAGGTTGGAACCTTTGAATTTAGGGGCTTTACCATTTAGTCTCACTTTACCGCGCACGGTTTCGACTTCAAATTCTTCGGGGGGCAATTGTGATACTTCTGCCAGAGGCGCGGGGGTTTTCTCCGTTGAGGTCAGAACGAGTATAGGGGCATCATAACCCTCATAACTGCCAGGTGATTTCAAAGATAAAACAGTGTTTTCCTGGGCATCTATAATTCTTGCCTCAATTCGGGCATAGGCCAAATCTTGGGTAATGGTTGAGGGGGCCGCGATAATCACTTGTAACGGGGAGGCAAGACCGCTCAAAAGCAAACGGGTTTCGCCGAGCAATTGCGGGGAGGCGCGCCTGACATTGGGCGGCGCTGGCGCGTAGGCAGTTACGATCAGTACGGCAGCTGCGGGCAAACCGTCTTCACCCACATCATAGCGGATTTCTACGGGGATATTGTCAATGCGGCCAAACCGGTACGGATCGGTTTCTTCTTCTTGTTCTTCTTGTTCTTCTTGTTCAGGTGCGGGCAATTCTCCCGTTTTGAAAATGTCTTCAAGAATATCGCCAATATCTTGTTGTGCGTAAGCGGGTGTACCTGACAACGGCCCACAGATAATAAGCGCGGTTAACACGGCGACAATAAAAGCTTGAAATTTGGAAATTTTATATTTCATGGTCATATTTTCCTCAATTTAACAAACATAGGCTAGTACATTCTCCCTGAAGTTTAGCTGAACGCCGATTTTACCTCTCTTTCTTTTGGTGAACCTCATGGGCATTTGGCGCAAATAACGGGTGTTTTTTCATAATAACGGCAAACAATTCGCCGCTTAGAAAATATGACAGCCACCTATGCAGGTTGGGAAATTGTGGTTTGTCCCACCAGTTTGTTTCCACAGCGGAAAATTGCCGGATAAACGGAAAAACCGCATAATCAGCCAAACTGGGTGTGCGTCCCATCAAATATGGGGCTGTGCCAAGGGTGCGCTCAAAAGCTTGTAAAATGGTACAAGCCTTTACCCGGTGGGCCAAATCAACTGTGGCTCGTGAAGTCCCGGTATTGTAGCGACTGGCATATTTATAGCGATTGAGATGATCGACAAATGGCCCTTGGATAGTTTTGATCAAACCCAACATGTCGCCCATATCCGGGCCTAACCAGTTTTCAGGGTCGTGCTTGCCCAAAGCCCAAACCATAATGTCCAGGCTCTCGTCTATGACAACACCATCTTGTAATACCAGAACAGGAACCGACCCTTTTGGAGAAGCGTGCAGCATTTCAGCCGGTTTATCCCGCAGCAAAATCTCCCGGTGTTCATATTCGATCTTCGCGATTTTGAGGCCCATGCGCGCCCGTATGGCATAAGGGCACCGCCGGAATGAATATAGGATATGTGCCGAATCGGTCATGATTTCAAATTGGTCATAGTTGCTATGTGTTATTATCCGGGCGTATTTTGGCGTCGAGAAGTTTTTGGTATTCGTCTATCTCGTTGATAAAGTTTATGAAGTTTTCTGGTAGACCTTTATTTCGCATGAAATCTGTCATGGCATTTTTGATCAGCTGCGGGTCGTCACAGGTTTGCGCCAGGGTGCGCATATCTTGTACGGCGCGGCCATTTTCAAACTTGTCGGCAAGTGAAGAGAGTGCGCTCATAACCGAGAACATTTGCAAGGGGCCGATACTGCCACCGTTTTGCAAGCTGTCTGCGGCTTTGCGAAATTTTTTGAAAATCTTGCGCGTGTCGCGCTCAAACTCATCCATAGCCCGATCCACGCGCGGGGTTATCCATTCAGCCGAACAAATGTCTACGGGGGCCGGGGTGGTAGAACAAGCGCCAAGGCTGAGAGAGGCAATGATGAGGGTGGTCAATAGGGTTTTGGTTTTCATGATAATTTGCTTTACGTCTAAATTTCAAGCATGGCTCAATTCCACATGCACGACATTGGTACGGACATTGTTTGTGAAAGATGCGGTGCATAATTGCAAATAGAAATGCCAGCTGCGCAGAAAAGCATCATCATAACCCAAGGCGCGAATTTTGCTTTCATTTGCCCGCATTCGGCCCGTCCATTCTCGCAAAGTCCTGGCATAATCAAGGCCAAAGCGGTGCATATTATTCGTTTGAAGGCCTACGTTTTTGGCATGTCTTTCAATATGGCCCGGCGTGATTAACATGCCGCCTGGAAATGTGTATTGCCGGATATAGTCGGATTGGCCTTTATAGCGGTCAAAATACTGGTCTTCGACAATAATGGCTTGCAAGGCGATTTTCCCGCCCGCACCAAGCCGGGATTTGAGGGTTTGGAAATAGGAAGGCCAATAGCGCTCTCCAACCGCTTCGATCATTTCTATGGACACGACGGCATCAAATTTGCCCTTAACATCCCGGTAATCGGTCAGGTTAATCTTTGCCTTGCCTTTGAGCTGCTGGCTTTTGAGGCGTTGGATAGCAAATTGCCGTTGCGCGTCAGATACCGTAATACCGGTCACGTCCAGGCCCTTGTGCGCGGCGCGTTCGGCAAACCCGCCCCAGCCGCAGCCGATTTCCAACACCCGGTCGCCGCCATTGTCGATTTTGTCGATCAGGCGGTCGTATTTATTGGCCTGTCCGGCCTCAAGGCTTTCGGTATCATTATTAAACAAAGCGCTGGAATAAGTCATGCTTTTATCAAGCCACAATTCATAAAAGCCGTTACCCACATCATAGTGGGCTGCGATGTTTTTCTTGGAGCCACTGCGGTTGTTTCGGCGTAAAATCCGGTCTTTTAGCATGAAGGCAAAACGTTGCAGAGCAGAGCCTCGTTCAAGGGCATGGGTCTGTGTATCGTTTTTGAGCGCGAGCAGAATAAGGTTTTCAATGCTGGGGCTATTCCACAGGCCTTCTGTATAGGTTTCGCCGAGCCCAATATCGCCGCGTTTAAGAATAACGCTTATGATGGCCCAATCATGGATTTCAATGGCGGCACTTGGTTCACCTTCGCCAAATGTGCTGGTCTGTCCATAGGGATCGGTGACGCGCAAACTTCCTACCGAGATGTTCTCGCACAATTTATAAAAGGCTTTTGCCCAGAAGTTCAATTTCACCTCGATATCCTCTTGTCTTTTTGTTTTGGCGCGGCGCGGAATTTTGCGCCCTTTAATTTCAGCTTTAATGCTTGCCAATAAATCAACCACACAACCCGCACGGCACCAAAGGGGCGCAATAGGGCGCTTTTGAGTAATTTACGGTTTTGTAGATCGCCGACATGGCCGCTGAGGGTCGCGTATAAACCCCTGTCGCCTAAATCCCTGGCGCCTAAATCCCTGGCGCCTAAATCCCTGGCGCCTAAATCCCTGGCGCCTAAATC
>CAZCUM010000015.1:22048-60912 GCA_964502015.1 uncultured Robiginitomaculum sp.
CCTGGCGCCTAAACTCTTGTTATTTGCCTCATAGTCAATCCAGCCACCAATCTTGTTGTTTTTGAATAAAAACCGGAATGTGTAATTGCCCTTTACATCCTGGAACGGAGAGACATGGAATATTTTTTTGACCAATATCCGGTCTTTACTTTTGATGGGCGCAAAATCGTCGTGACGACAAATATAGAAATGCCGCCCGCCAGCCCGGTTGTTGACCTCGGCAAAAACCACGCGTAAACTTTCTTGCTTGTCAAAGAAAAACCAAAAGCTGACCGGGTTAAACACAAAGCCCAAAAACCGGGGCTGGGTATAGAGCCAGATGTTTCCGTCGCAGACCTGACCTAAATTTTCGCTGTCAATGATCTGCTGCGCAATGTCCGAAACCGTTCGTTCCTGCGCACCGTCGGTGATCGGCCCGTGGTCTTTGTCGTGAAAGGAAAACAGCCCGAATTTGTTGTGCTTCAGGAAAGCCGATTTTATCCGTATGGGTTCGTGAACGGGCAGAAGCAAATAGTCAACATTGTAGGTGAAGCTATTGTCAATAGCCCCGCGCCGTGCGTGATATGAGGAGGAGCGCACCCATTTTGTATTGCTTTTCGCACTCATACCACACTCGCTTGTGATACTTGTAAATCCTGTGCAATTTGCAAGCCGCTGCCAAGCCCGTCTTCGTGAAACCCGTATTTTGTCCATGCGCCGCAATACCATGTATTTTGAACACCCTGGAGGGTGTGCAGATTTTCCCGCGCCCGCAAAGCGGCCAGGTCATATTGGGGGTGGGACAAAGTGGTTTCGTCAAAAATATGGTAATCTTTGATGGGCGTTTGCGGGTTAAGAGTTACAAAAACAGGTGTATTGTCAGGTATATCCTGTAAAGAATTCATCCAATATGTGGTGGCGTTGGTTTTGGTCTGTGTGCGCGAGCCTTTATACACCCAGCTCGACCAACAGGCTTTGCGCAAGGGCATTTGCGCCGGGTCGTCGTGGACATACACCCGGTTTTTCTTAAACCGAATAGCCCCCAATAGGCTCTGTTCATCTTGTGTCGGTTGTGCAAGTAGCGCCAAAGCCTGATCCGCATGACAGGCGAAAACCACATGGTCAAAAATTTGAGGTTCACCTTTAGGCGTATGTATAACAGTCTTCGCGGCTTGGCGGGAGACGGATGTCACGGGCGTATTGGTTTGTATTTTACATCCATGGTTTTTTAGATATTTGGCCATGCGCTCGACATATATTTTTGACCCCCCGTCAATGGTGTACCAGGTCGGGTGATCGCTGGCCGAGTTCAGCTTGTGCGAACTGAAAAACCGCACCAGAGTTTGGGCCGGAAAGTCCATCATATCATCAACACTTGTACTCCAAATTGCACCTGCCAGCGGACATAAATACCGCTCCCGGAACATTGTTGACAGCCCAATATTCGCGAGCATGTCCCCAAGCGTGGCGTTCGGGTCGTCTTTATATTTCAGACAGTGTTTGTTAAATTTGAAAATTTCCAACAACATTTTGTAAAATGACGGGCGCACAAGATTGCGCTTGTCAGCAAATATCCGGCTAAGTTGGTGCAGGCCATATTCAAATTTTCCGTCGTCCAATGACACAGCAAATGACATATTGCTCCGTTTGATGGGGATATTTAATTCATCAAAGAGTGTATTCAATTTGGGATAGTTTAGCATGTTAAAAACCATGAAACCGGTATCGACAGCATAGTGTTTGTTGCGACCTGCAATAACAGTGCGCGAGTGACCGCCGAGCCGTGAGCGGGCTTCGAACAGGGTCACGTCATGAGCGGGTACCAAGCCGTAAACCGTTCCCAACCCGGCAATACCCGAGCCAATAACCGCTATCTTTAATCTCTTAGCCCCTAAATTAGCCCCTAAGGGAGCCTGCCCCGGTCTTCTACGGGCGTCTACTTTTTTAACAAGCATACGTCACGTTTCCTTTTTTGCGAGTGTAAAAGGCAAAACCGCGCAAGGCAAGCATGTTTAAGGGATTAGCCGTTTTGCGTGATCAGTCCGCGCACCAAGCCAGAGACAAGCTTTTCGTGGTTATGCCAAGGAAACTCCGGTATGGTTACAAGAGAATGGCTAACCCCGTGAAGAATGCAAATATATTGCTGGCACACAAGTTCGGATTGTTCAGTGACAATCCCTGCGTCTTCCAGGAGGTCTTGCAGGAATATGAGTTCAGCGCTGACAATATCGCTATGGGCAAAAAAACTTTCCGAGGATGCAGGCCGGTCTATAACGCCGTAGATCATCTGATAATGTTCGCAGTGGGTGATCCAATATTGAACAAAGTTCTGCCCATATATTTCAAGGGCTTGTATAGGGTCGTCATGGGGCTGGCTGGCACGGCGGCATTGGGTAAAAAGCCGTTCGAACACATCTGCCCAAATATGCATGAGGATAGCGCGTTTGTTGTCAAAATAGCGATAAAGTGACATAGGGGACATGTTAATTTCTCGCGCCAGGCTACGCATGGAAACACCAAGATAACCTTTGTCAATAAAGAGTTTGTTGGCTGCGGTTATAATTTCGTCGCGCCTGGTTTCGTATTGAGCGGAAGAAATGGGTTTTCTGCCCTTGATAGATTTTGGCAAGCTAGATTTTGATACACCGGTCATATAATTTGGACACCTTGAAAATTATTTGGTTGACAGCTATATTGTTTTATTAAATATACGCGTAAATTTAATAAAAAGCAAATGTAAAATCATGAATATTCCCGCTGAAAATTCTGGGCCTGCACCAGCTTCGTTTTGGGAAAACCAGCAAGACCGGCCAAGGACATGTCAGCCACTTTCACAAGACCTAACAATTGATGTGGCCATAATCGGGGCCGGCTTTACAGGTTTATCTGCGGCACGGGAGATAAAGAAAGACCAGCCATCATTGAGCGTTGCGGTACTGGAATCCCAATATGTCGGCTATGGAGCTTCGGGCCGCAATGGCGGTTTTAATATGACATTATTCGGACTAGAGCCGGAGATTACAATTTTGCGCTGGGGCAAACAAAAGACTATTGACGCGCAAAAATACATGACCAGGGCCGTCAATTACGTGCATGGTTTGGTAGGCGAACACAAGCTTGACAGCGCCTACGAACACAACGGTATGTTGCGAGTGGCCTATTCAGATGCCCAACATAAACGGCTTGAAAACAGCCTTGAGCTTTTTGAGAAGCTCGGTATTCGCCATCACTATGAATATAAAAATGAGCGAGACATACAAAACACAATCCATTCGCGGCGTTTTCGGGCGGGTGTTTATGAAAAGAACAGCGGTATTTTAAACCCCTTTAAACATGTGTTGGCGCTAAAAAAACTGGCGGAAAATTCAGGCGTTGCGGTGTATGAAGGCACACCTGTTATCCATATTGAACGGGAAAATGCGACCATAAAGCTACATAGTAAAAACGGTATTGTTACCTGTAAAAAACTGGTTATTGCCGTCAACGCCTGGTCTGGGCAAATTCAGGGCTTGCCGCGCATTCGCAACCGCCAAACACCGGTCTGGACATCCCAGGTCGTGACGCAAAAATTATCAGATCAGCAGTGGGCGGATATTGGCTGGACGGGCCGCGAGGCCGTAGAAGATAACCGCCAACTTATCCACTATTTTCGCCGCACGGCTTGTGGCCGCTTTACAATGGGCGGCGGCAATGCGGCTTTCCCCGCGAAAAACTCTATCGGTAAAATGCAAACGGTACAAATTTGGCAAGACCTGGAAGCCCATATTAAATGGTTGTTTCCGACCCTTGGCAATATCGCCATGGACTATAAATGGGGCGGGCCTGTGTCGGTGAATTTGGACATGACCCCGGAAATTGGCTTTATCGGGGATCAGCGTATTGTCTATGCCAATGGCTGTATTGGCCACGGCGTATCCTTGACCCAGCTTAATGGCAGAACTATCGCCGACCTCATTCTTGAACAAGAAACGGATCTAACGGATTTCTGGATTGTCAACCGTAAAGCGCTGCCCTGGCCACCAAACCCGATCGGCAGTCTGGCCATAGGAGCAATTACGGGCGGCCTTAAACTTTGGGACAAGATCGAAGAACGCAAATTGGAAAAATAATATGCATATTTATAAAGAACTCCCGCTTTTAGAGACCATATTGGCGGATTGGAAAGTGGTGATTGGCGCGGATTATGACGGATATAGAAACCATGTTTACCGGATGATCAATTGTTGTTTTGCGCTCAAAGCATGTAGCGAGGAGGAACAGCAAAAAATTATCATTGCCGGTGCTTTTCACGACATTGGCATTTGGATTGACAACACAATGGATTATATCCCGCCGTCTCTACCGCCCGCCACGGCCTATCTTAAAGCCAACGGGCTTGAGAGATGGGACGAAGAGATAAGGCTGATGATTTCAGAACACCATAAACTCCGTCCCTATAAGGACAAACCGGGTTTGTTGGTCGAGCTGTTTCGTAAAGGGGATTTGGTGGATTTTTCATTGGGCCTATTTAAATTTGGTATAGATAAAACTTATCTAAAGTCCCTAAAGGCCGCATTTCCCAATAGCGGTTTTCACAAAGGCCTGGTCAAGAAATCCATAAAAAGATTCCTGCACTATCCCCTCAATCCCGCACCAATGATGAAATGGTAGATAGCCCGGAATATACGGGAAAGGCTCTAGGGCCTGTGGACATTTAAGACAGGTCACTGGCACCTCCCATTTTTCTGCTGGTCGTCCGCACAATGCGTAGGACTAGCACGCTAATTCAAGCACTTGTGCGGGCTAGCAGCGGGAAAATGGGAGGTGTCCTACATAATTATATTCGAAAAGCAGGATTTGCGCCCATTTGTTCCAGGTTTGCCCAAATTCCGCTAGAGTAGATCTGGCTTGAATATACTATGGCATGTCCTGCGCCAGACAGCACAAACTTGGAACAAATGGGCGCAAACCAGTGACCTGTCTTAAATGTCCACAGGCCCTAGGAATATTCTGCTAGCCACTCAGCCAATTTGGATTTGGTCATGGCACCTGTACGGGTGGCGGCGGCTTGACCGTCTTTGAAGATGATCAAGGTTGGTACGCCGCGCACATTATATGCCAAAGCCGTGTCCATGGCATCGTCAATATTGACCTTGGCTATGACGGCATCCGCACCCACATCGCCCGCCAACTCTTCAAGTGCCGGGCTCATGGCTTTGCAAGGGCCGCACCATTCCGCCCAAAAATCCACGAGAACAGGCTTGTCACTACTCAGAACATCGGCTTCAAAACTGGCATCGGTAACATTTATAGTCGGCATGGTGGCTCCTGTATTCTTTGGGTAAAAATTGTTGGTATTTGGCCTGCAACGATTCGTCAAGCAGGCAAAACATCGCGCCATGTCACTTTGTCGAGAACTGCGTCTGATAGCATCATCATATGCGGCCCGTCCGTCCACAAAAGGGCGGTATGAATGTCTTTGCCGGGATATAATTCGCGGGCTAAGGCACGGTAGGCTGCCATTTGTCGGACATAGAGGGGCGCGATCTCGGCCTCGGTTTTTGGCGGCGGGCGATTGGATTTATAATCAACAATCCACACACTGTTTTGCGTGACGCACAAACGGTCAATTTGCCCGGATAGGCGTATATCTTTCGGTAATTCCACAGAACCGCCAGCCAATGACACTTCAGCTTGCGTATCCGGGCCAAAGATATGGGCGAATTTCGGGTTGTCGAGTACGGCAAATACTTCTGCGCTTACAGCCTGCGCCTGGGCAGGCACTAGTCCTTGTTTTTGCAAATATGACAAAGCTGCGTCTTGTCGTTTGGCGGACGGAATTTGCGGTAGGATTTCCAGCAATTTATGGATGAGATTGCCCCGCTTGAACCGGTGTTTATCATCCTCTCTGGACAGCGGCGAGCGTACGGGTTGTGCCAAATTATCCGCATCATCAGGGCTGGCCAGGTTTGATGGTGAGAGGAATTGTACGGCGGGTTTTGATGGCTTCGCAGCGGTTTTTGCCCATGGGGGCAGGGTGATGTTTTGTATATCTTGCCCAGAAATCGGTAGCGGCGTCTTGTCGGGCATAGCCGCCCGTACCCCAAAGCCGAGACCATCCCCAAAAGGTGTCTCGATAGGTGCTACACCGTCCATGCCTTGCAGAGCATTTTCGATACGTCTGTGCCAAGAATTGTCATCCACTTTGCCCCGGCTCTCAAACCCGCACACCAATATTCTGCTTTCGGCTCGCGTCAGAGCCACATACAAAAGCCGCATGGCTTCACGTTCCGCTTTGGCTTGGGTCATATCTGCCAGTTTTGTCAGGGCTTCGGGGGCGGCGTCATTTGTGGCCCGTATAACAAACCCGTTACCGGTTTCGAAAAATGTTTCCTTGGATATGCTGACCGCTTGCGTCGTGTCCGGCAAGATAACCACAGGGGCTTCCAGACCTTTGGCGCCGTGGACGGTCATAACGCGCACTTCGTCCTGGGCGCCGTCCATTTCTCGCTTGATGGTGCTTTCGCTGGCTTCTATATCAAGGATAAAACGTTGCAAGGACGGCGCGCCACGCCTTTGGTGGGCCAGGGCGCGGGCTAAAAATACGTCCAGTATATCCGCCGCTTCAAGCCCGATGCGTGCGTAAATTTTTTGCAGCAAACTCGGGCCGCCCGTTTCGGATACCAAAGCCAAAGTGCGGGCGAAAAACTCGTAGGGTGCAAATTTACCGGCCAAAGCTTTGATATGTGCGAGAGTTTGTTTGTCCTGCCCGCCCGGTATCGCCGCCCATAAGGAGCTTTTGCGCCCGTAAGCGGTCTTGAATAATTGGTCGTCGTCCCAACCAAAGAGCGGGCTTTTTAAAACCTCCGCCAAGGATAAGTCATCTTCTGGTAACAATGTAAACTTGGCCAAAGACAACATATCGCGCACGGCGATAGATTGGGTAAGCGCTAAACGGTCGGCCCCCGCAACAGGCACGCCAGCGGTTTTTAGATTGCGAATAACCGCATCAAAAAACGCCGTGCGTTTTTGCACCAGTACCAAAATATCAGCCGGGCGCATGGGGCGTGTGGTGTGGGTTTCGCGGTCAAAAACAGGCTCGCCGTTCTCCAGCCAAGCCTTTATTTTAAGCGCAATTTCGCGGGCCAGTTTTTCTCTGGATGAACGGGCGTCAAGCTGGTCCAGCGGTGCGGGATCCGACGGGGTTTCGTCTATATTGGCTTCCGCCTTGGGTGCGGCGGGCCAAAATTCTATGATACCTTCATCGTTTCGGTGGGCATCATGGTGACCTTTATCGGAGGCTGGCGGAAAAAATTCCGCTTCGAAAGTTTCCAAAATACCTTTGTTTTCATAGTATATTTGGTCAACCAGGGCCAGGATTTGCTTGGTTGAACGAAAGGACATGGACATTTTCACCTCTGGTGTACCGGGTTGTTTTTTTGTCAAATCCTGAATTTTGCCAAGGAATAATTCAGGTTGTGCGCCCTGAAACCCGTAGATAGATTGCTTTTCGTCACCAACGGCAAAGATGGTGCGGGGTTTGGTGTCAGCCCCAGCCCCAACTCCGGCCTGAAAAAATTCGTCGCTAAGGGCATCAACAATGTCCCACTGGGCCTGGGACGTGTCCTGGGCTTCGTCCACCAAAATATGATCAACGCCGCCGTCCAGTTTATAGCGCACCCATTCTCGCGCTTCGCCGTTCATCAATAAATTTCGCGCCAAATATATCTGGTCGTCAAAATCCATCACCCGGTGCTGGCGTTTTAGGCTGCGGTATTTGGCCACGGCCAAAACAGCAATGTCATAAACTGCGGTGGTCATTTCAAGCACCTTAAGCGCCCGTAATTGATCGCGGGTAAAAACTGCCCGATTGGCTTCTTCGCTCGGCTCATCTTTGTTGTTTCCAAAAAAACCTTTAGCTAAATCCGTAGCTTTGTTGGATGCAACTGGTTTGAAGATTGTTTTATTACCACCGCCTGAACAAAAAACGCTCATATAAATATCAAAGGCCAATCTGGGATTTGGTTCTTTCAGGGCCTGTAATGCAAGATTGCCACGTCCATGATCACGAGATCCACTATTCATCATTCCGTCTGCCGCAAACTTAATTAACTTTCGATCAGAGTTTTTCCAAAACGTATTGAGTATTTCGTCTTGTGTTGCATGTTTATCCAAGCCGAGTAAGTCTGCCAGTTCGTCCGGACCGCCGGCTTCCTGCCATACATCAATTTTATAAGCATTTCTCATAGCCCAGCCATAAATCTCGTCCATAGCCCCATCGCCTTTTTGCGTGGCCAGCAGAGCAATATGTGCGGCGATTTTACTGGTTGGTCTGGCAACGGCCCCGGTTTCTATGTCCGTCCAAACCTGTTTATGCAAGGCTCGCATGTCCCGTTCATCTATGGCGTCGGTACCAGGCGCTATGCTGGCCTCCAGGGGGAATCTTTTCAGCAAGCGTTCGCAAAATGCGTGAATGGTTTGCACTTTAAGCCCGCCGGGGGTTTCCAGGGCGCGGGCAAACAATGACCTGGCCCGGTTCAAATTTTCGCGGCTACGCGCCCCGGTTTTATCCTCCAGACGGTTAAGCTCATTGGTAAGCTCTTCCTCGGTCATAATCGACCACGCGCCCAGATCACGGTAGAGGCGGGTTTGCATTTCGGATGCCGCCGCCTTGGTATAGGTCAGGCACAGGATTTTGTCTGGATTTGTGCCCGTCAGCAATATGCGCGACACCCGCTCGACCAAGACCCGCGTCTTGCCGGAACCAGCATTGGCGGAGACAAATACCGATTTGTGCGGGCCTGCGGCCATACGCTGCATGGCAACGGCCATATGGTAGGCGGCGCTCATGTCTCCTCCCCCATCATGCTTCTTCTCCCATCATGTTTCTTCTCCCAGGCTGGCCCATTCGGTCCGGCGCGCCAAATGGTCATAATCACCGTATTGGTTTTGATATTTGGCCCTGGGTTGGGAGTAATAACGACTGTCCGGGGTGTCAAAATGGGCGATCAGTTTTTGCAAATTTTCAAAGGCTTCGCTGGCATATTCGTCCGCGTCTTTTGCTTTGCACAGGCTTTTGTTTTTCGCCGGGTCATTGGGTTTGATATAGAGATAATCCGAGGCATCAGCCCGCTCGCCCAGCACCCCGAAGCCGAGCATGATACCCAGCAAAGGCATTTGCGGATCAAAGCCCACTTGCACCTCGGCTATGCCCGGTATGGCTCCGGTTTTATAATCTATAATCACTGTATCACTGCCCCTGCGCTCTATGCGGTCAGCAATTCCGGTCAAGAGAAAAGGTTCGCCTGCGGTTGGAAATTCCAAACTCCCTTCCTTTTCTATTCCGGCGGGTTCCCAACCTTGGGCGCGGCGGTCTTTGGCCCAGCCAATTGCCCAATTTGCCATCTCGTTAATGCGCACATTCATCCGGGCAAAACTGTGGGCTTCGTACCCGGCGGCCAGAAATTCCTCTCGCAATAATTGCGCAAAATTGCCAGCGTCCATTGTGTCGATAGCTTCAAAGGCCCTATGTACGGCCTGACCATATTCCCGACCTCCAACTGGCTGATCCAGAGGTGCGAGGACTTGCAGGCCCAGGATTTGACGGGCGTAAATCGCATAGGGGTCGCGCACCCATGTTTTGATCTTTGTGACCGAAAGCCCGCGTTTCTTTGGCCATCTTTTGTCCAGAGGCGGGCAGGGGGCGGGCTGCAGTGCTGGTACGGGTTTGTCGGGTGATGCGTCCAGGAGTCTGGCCCATTCCAGCCAGGGCTGTACGGGTTTAAATACGTCTTCCACCTCATCACCCAGTGCGCCGCGAGCCAATGTGGTCAGACGCCATAGCCATCTGGATTGTACCGCCGGGCCGTCTTCAGTGCGACGGGCGCGGGTCATGATTACATTGGGTTTGGCGGCTAAAGCTTCGAAATCATGGGCGGCCAGACCAAAGCGTCTTTCAGGCGCGGACAGGCCAATGGTTTTGCGCATGCCGGGCGATAACACCGGGTGCGGCGCAGGGTGGGCTGGCCATATGCCTTCATTGAGACTGCCAAGAATTATAGTATCTGCCTCCAGCATCCGGGCTTCCAACGGCCCCAAAATTTGTAAGCGGTCGATCGTGCCAAAGCGCGGACGGGCCACACGCCCGCGCATCAATTGCGACAACAGGCGCATATATGTCTCGCCGCTCACGGGCGCGAGCAGGCTGCCGTAAGCCAGCAATTCTTCCATAAGTGCGGCGGATTTTTCTCCAGCCTCGCCGCGCCATAAATTTTCGGCCCCGCCTGCCAAAACTTCCAGTAATTCCACATGGGTCTTTGCCAATAATTCCACATTGGCCTTGTCGTTGAGCATTTTGTGCAAGGGCGTAAGGGCGGTGTGGAGCTTTTGTAAAAGCGCAAGCCCTTGGGCACAATGCCCCTTCAGACATTTTGCCACCATGTCCAAAGATTTTGGCCGCGTGCCACGCAAGACGCGAATTTCCAGTTTGTTCCATGCGTCTTTGGCCTTATCTTCTAACGCGAACAGGGGATGTTTGACCAAGGCTGACATAGCAATTGGGTCAAATGGATCGCGGGCGGCTTCCAGGCTTAGGGCCAAAAACGCGCCGTGCCCGGTTTCCTCCAAAGGCTCCCCGATAGAGCTGTCCACTTCGATGTGCCAGCGCGATAATTTGGCTCTAACCCGTCTGGCCAGGGCCGGGTCGGGTGTGACCAGAGCGCAGGTTTTGCCAGTATACTCTAAAGTTTCGCGCATGACCAAGGCAATGACGCTGGCTTCTTCTTCGCTGGTGCGGGCTTCGATCAGGGACAGGCCAGAAAGTCCGTCTTTAATCGCCTTGTGCACGTTGTCATTACTGGTGCTTTTGGCAATGCGGGCAATGCGGCCAGGCCAGTCATAGGTTGAACTGGCGGGGATGAGAGCATGGGATAAAATGCGCGAGCGCACGGCAGATTGACCTTCGGTTTTTACGCCTGGCCAAACCGGAATATCTGCCCGCTTAAGTTCAAGTGTATTTAAAAGATTTTTTAAGGAGGCTTGCGGGTGTTGATCGTCGATTTTATCCCATACATCAAATTTGGCATCAATGTCGTCAATATGGGTATCAAGACCCGGCAAAACCACCAGACCTTGAGGCAGGGTAGATGCGGTTTTAATCAGCCTTGCGGTGGCTTTCAAAGTTCCGGTCGAGCCTGCGATGATCACCGGATGACCGGGTGGTTCAGATGCCCAAATTTCAGCCGCCTTGTTCAACAACTCGACACGCCGGGCCATGGGCTCACTTAGGTGATTATCCGAGAGAAATTGCGGCCAGTGATTTGCGACGATTTTAACAAATGTGTGCGCGGACTGAAAATGCGCGGCCAGTTCCGGCAGTTTATCGTCCAGTTTTGACAAGGCGTCCGTGCCAAGTTCCTCCATAGCCAAATCCGCCAGCAAGCGGGCCAGGGGTTCCGCCATAGCCAAGGCATTTGCCGCGTCAGGTTCATGACCTTCATGTTTCATTTTTGCCGCCACAAGCTTTGCCAACTCGAAGCGGTGGCGCACCGGGTCGATGGCAGGTGCCACGTCAACATCTATGTTAGCCGTGGTGAACGGCGGCTCGTTTTCGTCCATATCGGCTAGAGGCTTCATCATGGGAAGCAGGGTCGCACGGGTGTCGGAAAGACGGACAAATTCGTCGGCCAATGCTCGCACTGCCCGGCGTGTTGGTAGCAAAATAAGGGCTTTGGGGAGGTCTGCACCCAGGGCGGCAATCAGTCCTTTGGCCAGGTTTTGCAAGAAAGGTGCCTGGGACGGCATGGTGTAAACACTGGGTGAGGTATCTGCAAACAGGTCTTTGTAAATATTCATATTTTTGCCCCAGATAGCGCGGCTTCAGCCTCGGCCAAAGCCTCCGGATCACCAACATGCAGCCACAAGCCGTGCATAGGAAATCCGAAAGCTTTACTGCGCGCAAGTGTTGCATCCCATATTTTATTTCGGGAAAATTTTTCTAGGGGAAAATCATGAGCCAAGCTCGGTTTAAAAATTTGAACCCCGGCGTAAACATAAGGTGCCGTGTCTTGCCTGCGGCGATATATGTGTAAATCAAACCCGGACACGAAATCACCCTTGCCATGATAGCCTATGGTATTTTCTATGGGAGCCAAGAGCAATAACTCGTCCATAGTCTGCGCGTCCCAAAACTGCATCATATCTTTTAGTGTTGGCGTGTCTTCCCGCCAAACCGCGTCAATATTGCAGATTAAAATCGGGTCGCTACCGAGCAAAGGCAGAGCTTTGACCACACCGCCCCCGGTTTCCAAAAGTTCCGCCCTCTCATCAGAAATGATAATTTCAGGCCCGGTTGTTCTGGCCTTTAAATGGGCTTCCAGCTTATCGGCAAAGGCATGGACATTGACCACGGCACGAGTGATGCCAGCTTCGTGCAAGCGGTCAAGCATATGGTCAATGAGTGCTTTGCCGCCAACTTTAACCAGAGCCTTGCAAGTGTTGTCGGTCAGGGGGCGCATCCGTGTCCCGTGCCCGGCCGCCATGACCATTGCCGTTGTAATCATCTTAGTCGAAAATTTGTGGTCAAACATTGATTGCGCATAATTGCAAATCCACGTGCGCAGTTCGGCCAAAGCCGGGTGGGATATATCCTCGACGAAATGGGCCGCCACACGGGGGATCATATCCAGATAATGTTCTTTACCGTCGCGCCTGGCCAGACGGACAAATATGCCGAGAATTTTGGCATTGCGCTGTGCCCCCATGACGGCGTAGGCGGTGCGGAAATTTTCGTCGTCCTCTATGCCTGCCTCTTGGCAAAATTGCGCAATGAGGTCGTTTACAATATGTGGGTCAACATCCCGTCTCGCGTCTTCCAGCAGGGATACAAGATCATATGCCGGGTGAGCAAACAAGGCGTCCTGGAAATCAATTAACCCGACATTGGCAGTGCCGTCCCTGTCCGGCAGCCAAAAAATATTTTCCGCATGAAAATCCCTCAGTGCCAATCCGGCGGGTTGGGTACTTAAAACTGGAAACAGATTTGCCCATATAGCAGACCATTCCTGTCGGGCTTTTTCGCTTAATGGAGCGTCAAATTCCGGTATATACCAATCTAGAAACAAATCAGCTTCCGCTTGCAAGGCCGAAACATCATAACTACCCACATGCCATTGCGCCTTACGTGTAGCCATATTATCCGGGAAGCTTGAGCGGTACAGGGCGGCGAGACAGGATATAGCCTCTTGATAAAGTTGCCGCTCTTTTTGTGGTTCGTGCATCAAAACTTGGGCGAATAAGTCTGCGCCCAAATCCTCCAGTAACAACAAGCCGTTATCCATATCTGCCGCCAGTATGCGCGGGGCGGAGAAACCACGTCGCGTCAGCTCTGTGGCCAGACAAATGAAAGCTTCAGGGTTGGAACCCGCCAACTTGGCCGTGGTTATATAGGGGTCATGCGAGGGAATATATGGCGCGTTCATCAAGACGGCGCGTTCACCACCTCGGGTCAAGCGCTCATAAGCCCGCGTCGAGGCATCGCCCTGGACGGGTGCGCGTTTGGCATCGCCCCAGCCATTGGCTTGTAGAAAATCTGCAATAAGGAGCTCACGTACCACCTATGTGTCCGCGAGCAGTCTGGTTTTCCATTTTTCATCGCCGTGAAATTTTGCCGTCCGACCTTTGCCGCTAAACCTGAAGACGATTTCCAGTTCTGCGCCGCTGAGCAGGCCTGCAATACTTTGAGGCCATTCGATCAGGCAGACACCGCTCTCCAGAGCTTCTTCTATACCCAATTCCCAAATTTCGCTTTCGTCCTGGAGGCGGTAGAGATCAAAATGCCAAATTTCAAAATCCTTGGCGCTATAGGTTTGTACCAATGTGAAGGTTGGGCTGGGGACTTCCGCACCGTCTAACAGCGCCTGGATAACGCCGCGTGCAAAACTGGTTTTGCCTGCACCCAAATTTCCTTTGAGCAAGACTATATCCCCAGGACGCAAATGCGTCGCCAGCCAGGCCCCCAGTGCTGCCATTTCCTCTGCGTCTGCCACTTGGGCGGTTTTAATGATTCTGTTCATACCCTTTGATACGATATTGCACGGCCTACATGCAATAGGCGTACATAAGGAATAGGCGTAATGTGCTTGCATTTTGTTTTTGGCTACTTACATACGGTTTGAAATATTTTTCTAAAACAAAGGCAAGAAATAAATGGCTAAAATTACCTATGTTGACCAGGACGGCACCAAACGCGAAGTTGAGGCCAAGCCAGGACAATCGATCATGGAAGTGGCTGTGGCCAATATGATCCCCGGTATTGATGCTGATTGCGGCGGTGCGTGCGCGTGCGCCACCTGTCACGTCTATGTGGATGATGCCTGGGCCGCAAAGCTGAAACCAAAAGACGATATGGAAGACAGCATGCTCGATTTCGCCGAAGACGTGCGCGAACATTCCCGCCTGTGCTGCCAGATATTGGTGACAGAAGAACTGGACGGTATTGTCGTGACGACGCCGGAGAGCCAGTAAAGAGATACCGGATAAGCCGGTAAATGCTCTCTATGCAAATTTGTGCCTATCCCTAATGCGAAAAATCTGTTAATGTGTGCCCCATAACAAACAGGGGAGTACCACATGACCAACACACATATTGCATTACTGGGCTATATCGGGCTGTTTATGGCGATTTTGCTGATCTTGGCGGCTTTGCGAACAATGCTAACGCTAAAGGGCGAGAAAAAAGCCAATAGCTTTGCGCCGACCGGTGAAGATGCCGGGCCATTTTCACTAAAATTAGTACGGGCTCACGCCAATATGTATGAGTTTTTTCCGGTTTACGGCGGTATTTTACTGTTTGCTATGGCGACGGGCCAAACGTCTGTCACCAACGGCTTGGCTTTGATCTTTTTGGGTGCGCGGGTCTTGCAGGCCTTGACCCATTTGATTTCGACCAGCGTCATGGCCGTACAGGTCAGGTTCTTCTTCTTTCTGGTGCAGTTCTTCATTGCAGGCTTTTGGCTTTTGAAGTTTTTCGGCGTTTTGTAAGGGCGTTATTAGCGCCCCATACTCTCTACCTCACCAAATCGTTATATTTGGCCATGGACAAATGCGTCCCAATGCATTACATTCGCAATCACTAATGTAGCAATACCTAATAAAAGCCGATGAAAAGTCGGGTAGTGCCTTATTTTGAGGGAGAGCAATATGGCTGAGGTGGATCTTGGGAACGCCAAGAAAATGACAATAATTTGTACGAAAGGTACGCTCGACTGGGCTTATCCGCCGTTCATACTGGCAACAACTGCCGCTGCGATGGATGTTGAAGTGACCATGTTTTTCACATTTTACGGGCTTGGCTTGTTGGACAAAAAACTGAATTTAAGCGTTACCACTCTGGGTAATTCATCCATGCGTATGCCCATGATGGGGATGCAAATGGCCATGCCCAATATGGTCGGCATGATACCGGGCGTCACGGCGGGTACATCCGTCATGATGAAAAACCTGATCAAGAAAAAAGGTGTCGCGTCTATCGAAGATTTGCGCGAGGCGGCGGTTTTGTCGGATGTACGTCTGATTGGTTGCCAAATGACTATTGATCTGTTCGAAAAGAAAACCGAGGACATGATTGAGGGTGTCGAGCTTGGCGGCGCGGCCACTTGGCTTGAGAGCGCATTACAGTCTGACATTAATCTTTATATGTAGCCCACATTTACCAACCCAACAGGCCAAACTAACAGGAGTAAATATGACCGATAACATCACACCTGATGAGATACTCGATACCAAAGGGCTTAATTGTCCACTGCCGATCTTAAAGGCCAAAAAAGCCTTGAAAGGCATGGAAAATGGCAAAATTCTGGAGCTGGCCTCATCTGATCCAGGTGCGGTCAAGGATTTTGAAGCTTTTTGTAGGGCTACTGGCAATACATTGCTCAAAAGCTGGGTCGATGATGGCGTCTACATGTTCTTGATTGAGCGGGTGGTTTAGCCAAAATTACAACAAACAATAACAAACACATGTCACATTTAAGGGGAATACTATGATAAATATACAAATGAAAAAAATAACACTGGGACTGGCACTTGTCAGCTCGGTTTCGCTATTGGCCTTTGATGCCTTTGCCACCGAAGGCTATTTTACCAATGGTTCTGGAGCTAGGAACAAAGCCATGGCCGGGGCAGGCGTTGCCGATGGCCGCGATGCCACGGCCTTAATCACCAATCCTGCTGGCATGGTTGGCAATGGCACTGATTTAACGGTTTCCGTGTCACTGTTCAGCCCGAACCGAAGGTTTACAGGCACTGGCGGGCCTGGTTTTACACCAGTCGGCGAGTTCAAGAGCTCGGAGAACCTGTTTGCTGTGCCGAACATCGCATTCGTCAAGGAAATTGACGCTACTTCGTCCTGGGGTATTTCTATGGCGGCCAATGGCGGTATGAATACGAGTTACCGCGATGTGACCAACCCTGCTTGTGTATCACCGCCATTACCAGCTAATAACGGCGTTTTTTGCGGCGGAACGACCGGCGTTAATCTTAGCCAGGCATTGATCTCCGTAGGTTATGCCAAGAAGTTTGGTGATTTCAGTATTGGTATCGCGCCTGTATTTGCTTTCCAGATGTTTGAGGCTACTGGCCTGTTCGCCTTTGGCGGTGTCAGTTCAAGCCCAGGATCTTTGTCCAATAACGGTACGGATACGGCGACAGGTTTTGGCGGTAAAATTGGCGTACAATATAACTTGACCGAAAATATCCGTATTGCAGGCATGTACCAAAGTAAAATTGGCATGAGCAAGTTCGATAAATACGCCGGATTGTTTGCGGACGGTGGTGATTTTGATATTCCGTCCAATTATCAAATCGGACTTTCTGCAGACATATCACCGGATTTAACCGTATCTGTGGATTATCGGCGTATCAATTATACCGATGTGCCAGCGGTGAGTAATTCCTCGCGTATTCCGTTGCCGTTTGGCGCACCGGGTGCAGGCGGGTTTGGTTGGGACGATGTTAATGTTATCAAATTTGGTGCTGAATGGCGGGCCAATGATCAATGGACGTTACGGGCTGGTTTTGCTGCCAACAGCCAACCGATTAGCGGAGAAGATGTGACGCTCAACATTTTGGCGCCGGGTGTTACGACCAAGCATATTACTGCGGGCGGCGCATATGCCCTTAACGATCGGCATTCATTTGAATTCGGCGTTATGTACGCGCCGACCGATTCGGTTAGCGGCATTGAAATTACCCCCGGCGGCCCCAATCCTGGTCGCACCATTACCATTGAGATGAAGCAATTTGAAGCGACATTTGGCTGGAAGATGAAATTCGGCAGGTAATTTTACACCGCCTACAATGTTTTTACCCGCCGGAGCGTCCGGCGGGTAGTTTTTATTAACTATATACGTTCATGACTATCTATTATCGCCCTGAGCGGTTAACCCGCACAAACAAATTGCCTTGGGGGCATAAATCCTTAAGAGACCATCATGGCACTATTTACTGTAAGACGAGCGCGCCGGATGCGGTTACGTGGTACGCGTAATATCCGTGGCCTGGGTTATTTTCTGAAAGAGAAGCGCTGGTTGATCATCGCATTTATTGTCGGGTTATTGCTTTTTATTGCCCCGACGCCCGACGGATTAACCGATGCCAGCAAGACGGTCTTGGTAATTTCGGTTGTTGCAGTGATATTGTTTGTTACCGAACCGGTGCCTTTGCCCGCCGTGGCTTTTATGATTGTCATTGCCCAGGTGTTTTTATTGCAAGGGGTGGATTCCAAACAAGTGGCCCAGTCTCTAATGAGCGATTCCGTCTTGTTTATTATGGGCTCTTTGATGCTGGCAGTGGCCATCATCAAACAAAAACTGGACAAACGGCTGGCCTATCTGATTGTGCGTATGACTGGCACCAGAACCTTGAATATATCAGTGGGGATCGCTCTGGTTTCAGGTATCATGGCTTCGGTGATCGGCGAGCATACCGTTGCGGCCATGATGTTGCCCGTAGCCATTATTCTGATTACGCTCACATCTGACGACCCTAAAAAAGTGCGCGGGCTAGCGGCGGTACTTTTGTTTTCTATTGCTTACGGCTGTTCGATCGCCGGGATCGGCACTCCGTCCGGCGGGGCGCGTAACGCCATTATGATCGGCTATTGGAAAGAGTTTTATTATGTGGAAGGTGATGCAAGCACTGCGAAATATCTGGTAGACTACCTTGCATGGATCAAGGTGGCCTATCCGGTTTTTCTGGCGCAATTGCCTTTCGTGGTCGGAATTTTGTTTTTGACGTTTAAGCCGGAATACAAGCATTTGACCCGTTCTGTGGTAAAATTGCGCACAATGGTGGAAAAAGAGGGCCCCATGAAATCCAGTGACTGGGTGGCCATCATGGTGTTTTTTGCCACGCTTCTGGGCTGGATATTTTTCTCCAGCGAACTTGGCTTGGGTATTATCGCCTTGATGGGTGCAGTCGCCTATATGTTGCTTGGCCTGGTGCGCTGGGAGGACTTGAACTCCGGGGTCAATTGGGGCGTGGTTTGGCTCTACGCCGCCGCGATTTCTCTGGGCATACAGATGAAAGACACCGGCGCGGCCCTTTGGGTTGCGGATAGTTTTTTGGCCGTTTTGCCTGCGGGCATGGACGAGGGTATCGGGCTTTTGGCCTCGGTTTCCATCCTGACCACATTGGTGACCAACACCATGTCCAACGGTGCCGCCGTTGCTGTGCTTGGCCCTATATCTCTCAACATGGCGGCTACGGCCGGTGAAAGCCCTCTAGTGCTCGGCTTTATCACCGCTATTTCCTCGGCATTCGCCTACCTAACAGTGATCGGGACGCCTGCTTGTACCATTGTTTATGCGTCCGGGTATTTAAAAACCACAGACTTCTTGAAAGTCGGGTGGAAAATGGTGATTATGTCCACATTGGTCTTGCTGGCCTTTGCGGCATTTTATTGGCCAGCAATAGGTCTTTAAGGACTTTATGGGCATTAAGGCCTTTAGGACTGAGAATAGGAGGAAATTGCCATGCGCGAGGCATTGTTTGATAACGACCCTGATACAATTCCCGAGGAGGGGCCACCCCGGTTTAATATTCTTGTCTGTATTGACGGATCGGAAGAATCTGAACGCGGGTTGAAATATGCGGTGAAAATCGGCCAAGGCAATGACGCGGATATTACCCTGCTTTATGTGCGCCCGGTGGACAAAGGTATGAAATACGGCGTTAATCTGGCCCGCCAAAACATGCTGGACTGGGGCATTGAATTGCCCGGCATGCGCGCCCTGAAAGCCGCCCGTGATCAATTGTTCGAGCTGGGTTTTTTGGACGGGGACTGGAGCGAGGAAGAAACCCGAAAGCGGGTTTACGGCGACCCTATTGGCGACATCATGAAAACCTATACGGACAAAAACGACACCCATATCGCCCTTAAATTAATGGTGGCACCGACCATAGCTTCCGGCATTCTTGATGAGTGCGAGCTGAACCATTACGACCTGACGATTTTGGCCATGCACGGAAAAGGCGGAAAAAATGTACGCGGCGAGATTAAATGGGACACCACCAGGACGGTGGTTACAGAGCACCACGGTACGGTATTATTGGCCCGCGAAATCGAGGAAAATCACGGACATCTGATCTGCGTCAATGACGAAAAATCCATAGAAGCCGCCAGACAAGACGCGGTATTGGCCTCGCGGTGTCAATGTCCTGTTTACTTGCTATCGGTCGCCGAAACCGAAGACGACCTGGGCGCGGCCAAAGACGCCATAACCAAAGCCCGCGCCGCTATAGAAGGTGCAGGCGTTGAGGTGGTAGACGCCTGGACAGATGTAGGAAATGCCAGAGACATCATCATAGAGCGCGGCAAGGACTTCTCGGTCATCGTCATGGCCGACAGTTCAGTAAAGGGCTTTCGCAGGTTCTTCCAATCCAGCGTAGCTTATTACGTTCTGCAACATGCCTTTAACTCGGTGATGATTATACGGTGAATGGCGCTGAACTTACGTAGTCAATATTTCGACTTATTTTCGCCGTGCGGTGATAATTGTGACGGGCATGGTTAGAATTTGACCATTTGTGGCCGTGTTTGCGCTAGGGCCGCCGGTTTCGCGCATTTGAATGGCGCGCACCACATCCATGCCTTTGACCACATGACCAAATACTGCATAACCTTGCCCGTCCGGATTGCGTGTACCGCCGTAATCCAGGAATGTGTTCTCGCCTATAGAGATAAAGAAATAGGCCGCTGAACCAGTACCCGGCTCATCGCGAGCCATAGACACCGCCCCATCAATATGGCTGAGGCCGGACATTTGTGTTGTTTCGTGGTCAATAGGTGCTGTCACCGATTCCGTGGACAATAAACCGCCCTGGATGATTTGCATGCCCATGCCGAGCGGATCAGTTTTGGGACGCACGGCCCGGTAAAACCCTTCCCCGTCATATAAATCATTGTCCACATAATAGAGGAAATTATCTGCCGTAAGCGGGGCGCGGTCTGTATATACTTCAATTTCAATATCTCCGAGCCCGGTTGTAAACACCACCCGAGCGGTTTTTTCCGCGCCGCAAGCTGCAAATGTCAGCACCATGATTATGGTTGTAATGATTAAAAACAATCCGCGCATTATGTTGCCAATTCCACATCCCAATACAAGAAGTCCAGCCAGCTTTCATGGAGATAACCGGGCGGGAAACGTCGGCCTTGGGCTTGCAATTCATAGATGCTGGGCTGGCTCGGTTGGCGCATCATGGTCATGCCTGCTTCGCGCGGCATGCGGCCACCTTTTTTTAGATTACACGTTGAGCAAGCTGCAACAATATTTCCCCAGCTGGTTTTACCGCCCATACGGCGCGGTATAACATGGTCAAAGGTCAACTCCTCAGCGCACCCGCAATAGACGCAGGCGAAACCATCGCGCAGGAATAGATTAAATCTTGTAAAGGCCGGCGCACGGTTCTGCGGCACAAATTCCTTCAATGCCACCACTGACGGGACGGGCATGGCAAAGCTGGCTGAACGGACTTCTTGTTCATACTCGCCGATGATGCTGACCCGATCCAAAAACACGGCTTTGACAGCGTCTTGCCATGACCAAAGGGACAAGGGGTAATAACTGAGCGGCTGATAATCCGCATTGAGCACCAAACAAGGATGTGAGCCTTTAACAACGGCGCCGGGCAATGACGGCATTTCTTGTATCAAACCCATATCGATCTCCTTTTATAAGAGGCCAATCTCCTTTTAGAAGAGATATGTCTCTTTTCATTAGAGATTAGTCTCTTTTCATTAGAGATTGGTTTGGGCAATTGTCGTTTTGTGCACGTATATTTGAAGGCGATTCTCCTATGTCTTGTCCCCATCTAAGCCAATTTGGAGAACCTTGACAAGGGGGCGAATGTTATTTTCCGGTTTTAATAAGCCGGCCAAGCCGGCGGGCGGCTTTTTTAAAGATGCGCCACGGCGCCGATGCCAGTTTCAACGCTCGTCTGGCGCGCCGCCATCTGAGCCGCCGCTTGGGTTCGGTTTCTGGTTCCAGCAAGCTGACAAAATCCGATGCCACTTTTTCCCAAGAATAATTTTCGGCGTGTTTGACGGCTGCACTGCGCTCCAATTCTAAACAGGCGAGTGCTGCCTGGCGCAAGTCTTCATTTACCACCCCGGCCCCGGAGCCAGGAATAATATCAATTGGGCCGCTGACCGGATACCCTGCGACAGGTGTACCCGTGGCCATGGCCTCAATGATCACCAAGCCGAATGTATCGGTCTTGCTCGGAAATACGAACACATCTGCATCGGCGTAGTAACGTGCCAGTTCGGCCCCGAATTTTGCGCCGACAAACTTTGCTTTGCCGCTATATTTTTTCTCCAAGGCGCTCAAGCTGGGCCCATCGCCAATAACAACTGTGCTGCCGGGTAAATCAAGAGCGAGGAAAGTCTCGATATTTTTCTCAACGGCAACCCTGCCAACATTGATAAAGACCGGACGGGGCATGTCGGCGTAAATATCTTTACCGTCCAAGAACCGGAGTTCGGGCTTAAACTGTGCCAAATCCACACCGCGTGTCCAGACCGCCAGGTTTTCAAAGCCTTTGTTTTGTAAAAACTCTACCATTGACGGTGTCGTCACCATGATACGGCCACAGGCATTGTGGAATGAGCGCACGAATTTATAAGCTATAGAAGTTGGAATAAACGGAAAACGCGCATGTATATATTCCGGGAATTTGGTGTGATAGGACGTGGTAAAGGGCATGCCCCATTTCAAACACAAGGCCCGGGCCGCCCAACCCAGTGGCCCTTCTGTGGCTATATGCACGGCGTCAGGTGCGAACATAACCAGGCGCCGTTCCACCTCACGTTTGGGGAAAAGTGAGATTTTAATATCGGGATAAGTCGGCAAAGGGATGGTCAGGAAGCCGTCGCCAGGCGCGATGATTTCGACACTATGCCCAGCCTTGCGGCATTCTTCCACCGTTTTGGACAAGGTGCGCACCACCCCGTTCATCTGCGGCTCCCAAGCATCTGTAACCAGAAGAATTTTCATAGATTCCCAAATTTTTTGGAAGTATAGAGGCTAATTCGCCAACAACAATGAAAAACGAATATTACCGATAAGCCCCATTGGTTATATTGTGTACCAATTTTAGCTGGGTTTGATTGTTGTTGAGGCGAGCACGGTAAACTTCCATATTCTCCATAACCCGCTGGACATAATTGCGGGTCTCACTAAACGGGATGCTTTCGATCCAGTCTATGGGGTCGATTTGCCCGCGCCTGGGATCACCGTAAGCTTTGTTCCATTTGCGCACACGCCCACCACCAGCATTATAGGCGGCGGCAGCCATGATGTAGGAGCCATCAAATTCAACCAGTAAATCATTGATGTGGTGGGAGCCAAGTTTGGCAGCGTATTGGGGATCGCCCGTGAGCCAGGCTTGTCGATAGGGCATACGGGCCTTGCGGGCCGTTGTCTTGGCAGTGGCATTGATCATTTGCATCATGCCGTGGGCGCGGGCGTGGGAACGGGCTTTGGTGTTAAATTCGCTTTCCTGGCGGGCAATGGCCAATACGAAAGGAATGTCAAAATTGGTCGAAAGTTCCATGATCACATCTGGCTTGGGATAACCTGATTCAGTCAGCATGGTGTCGAGCCTGCCAGCCTGTTTGGCGGCACGAACGGACGGTTTCATATAGCCGTAATTCTTGGCCAATTGCGATAGCTGTGTTAGCTCATGGGCCTGCTCGAGAATATCGTCAAGATGAAAGGAAAACTGGTTAAAGTTGCGCTCTGCCTGAATTTCTCCCAGCATACGCAGAGCCCGCACCAATTCACGGCTCTCGAAATTAATCCCGTAGGATGTGGCAATATTTTCAAAAGGCAGGTTGATAAAAGCAAAACCCTGATTGATACGTTCAGAGGCCAATTGCCCGTAATAGACATTAGGATACCGGGCAGCATTTCCATAATAAGTGCGGGCGTTAGGGTCGCCCATAGCTTCTGCTGCCCGCCCCATCCAGTAATTGGCCCGCCCAAGCGAGACCGGTAGAGACACACCATTTTTTAGGGCGGTAAAATGTTTTAAGGCCAGTTTGGGGCTATTCAACTTGGTCAGGGCCAGCCAACCGGCTAAAAATTCCGCATCGGCAAAATTTGCGCCTGATGTCAAACCGTGGTTCAGGGTTAAGGTGTAGGCGTCTGCATAACGCTTTTTAGGGATAGCCCAATAGATCATACGTTTTTTTTCGATCCAAACTCTATCTTTGCCAGCTTGGGTGCGCGCTGGTGTGGTGATTTTCAACAAGGGGTCAAGGGCAGAAATCTCGGTGAGTTTTATGCGGCGCCAGCGCGCGCGTTCGAACAATAGCCCTGTGTCATTTTGCAATGCGCCTGGCACGGACCTAATGGCTCTGTCCATGCCTTTGCGGTTGGCCCCGATGCGCATACGGGCGTCCATCAATGCCCGGTCGGACGCGTTCATCATGGAGAGCAATCCGCCCGCACTTTTGTAATGGCGCCGTCCCAGCCAAATCAAATGGTCAGCACGTGCGGCATGGTCTTCGGGCGTCAAGCGGTGCTTATAGCGGCGATATAAGGTGCGTTGGCGGTTATGGCTGAGCTTGGCATCACGCCATGCTGATCTAAGCCAGCGGTCTGCAATGTCGTTCTGTCCTTGTTTGTAATAAGCGCGGGCCATGGCCGCCCGGCCTTCTCCGGAGATCGGCTCTGCGCCTTGAAACCAGCTTATTGCTTTGCGCGGTGATAAGGGACGATCAAACAAATGTGCCTCGGCCTTGGCCCGAATACGGGTCATGCGCGGCCAATCTGGTTGGGTCTGTACGACTTTTGTCAGTAATTTCATGGACACATAAGGGTCATCGACGGCTTGGCGCCAATCGAGAATTTTTTTGGCTGTTGGATCCTTAAGACGCCGTTTATACCGCTCCACATTATCCCATTTGTTCTGATCTGCCGCCCTCATACCTTGGCGAAAATTGTTGGCGTCATGTTTGGTCAGGATGGAGGATGTATGGGGGACGACGGGTTTGAGGCGCGGGGTTGGGGCGGTTGCATGTGCTGTGGTATGAGCGAAAAACAGGCATAGTAACACCAAACCCAAAGAAAATTTCCAGGCAGTTTTAGCCAAACAAGCAGTTTTAGCCAACTTTGATGTATTCCAATGATAAATCATATGTTATTTTAACCCTGGCCTTGCATTAAGCAAGAAAAGAAAGCTATGACGCCATATAGCAATTACGCCATATTATGGCTATAATGTGGTGTAAGAACCCATACTTCATGAACACTTAACAATACCAGAGATAAAAACTTAAAGGCGAAAAAATGATATCCGGTTCCCTCACAGCTTTGGTCACACCGTTTAAAGATGAAAAGGTCGATGCGGCCTCCTATCAGGCCTTTGTCGATTGGCAAATTCGCTCAGGCACCAACGGCTTGGTGCCGTGCGGTACGACCGGAGAGGCGTCAACCCTGACCCGCAAAGAGCATGTGCATGTGATTGATTTGTGCGTGCAAGCGGCGGACGGGCGGGTGCCGGTGATCGCCGGTATTGGCTCCAACAATACGCAAACGGCAATTGAGACGGCCGAGGAGGCCCAAAAATGCGGTGCAGATGCGGTGCTGGCGGTGGCACCTTATTATAACAAGCCAGGCCAGGAGGGGATGTTTCAGCATTTTTCTGCCATCGCCCAAGCCGTCGATATTGATATTATTCTGTATAACATTCCGGGGCGCAGTATTGTTGATATAAGTTTGGAAACCATGGGGCGGCTGGCAGAAATCTCCAATATTACCGGGCTTAAAGACGCTACATCCGATTTGTCGCGTGTCTCGGATTACAAAGCCGTGTGCGGCGCGGATTTTATCCAGCTCTCCGGAGATGACCCCACGGCTTTGGCCCATTGGGCCCATGGAGGCAGCGGGTGTATTTCGGTAGCTTCCAATATTGCGCCAGCCCAATGTGCGCAGCTACATCAATTCTGCGCGGCAGGGAAATTTGACGAGGCGTTGGTTTTGCACGAAAAGCTTGACCGCTTGTTCAAAGATTTGTTCTTGGACGCCAGTCCGGCCCCGACAAAATATGCCCTCAGCCTGATGGGTAAAATGCAGCCCGATGTGCGCCTGCCGATTACAACCTGCCGTCAAAGCACCAAAGATGCGGTCAGTGCCGCCATGGCTGGCGCAGGTATAGAAATTTAGTTGTGGCCCGTAAGCAAAGACCCGCCCACCATTCAAAGGCAATTGCCGAAAACCGCCGTGCGCGCTATGAGTACGAGGTAGAAGAAACTTTCGAGGCTGGTATAATGTTGGTCGGAACGGAGGTCAAAGCCCTGCGGCTTGGTCATGCCAATATCGCCGAGAGCTATGCATCGGTTGAGGGCACGGAAATCTTCCTGATCAATGCGACTATTCCTATCTATGAGCCGGCCAGCCAGTTTAACCACAAAACCACAAGGCCGCGCAAATTATTATTAAAACGTCGCGAGATTAACAAAATGATGGGTGCGGTGCAGCGCAAAGGGCGCACACTTGTGCCTCTGAAACTGTATTTTGACAAAAAAGGCTTGGCCAAGCTATTGCTGGGCATTGGTGTCGGCAAGAAAAATATCGACAAACGCCAGACCCAGAAAACCCGTGACTGGAACCGCCAAAAGGCCCGCGTCATGAAGGAACAGGGTTAGTGGGCATATATATTGCTCTGGGGGCCAACCAAAAGTCCGAATATGGCGGGCAGGTTTTAACACCCGCACAGACATTTAAACATGTGCTTGGTTTGCTTGGCGAGGATATGAAAATCTTGGCGGCTTCAAATGTATGGCAAAGCCCGGCCTGGCCTGATCCTGAAGCCCAAGCCCCCTATATCAATGGGGTGATCGAGGTGGTGACGGCGCACAAACCGCTAGACTTGCTTGCAATTCTCAAACAGGCCGAAGAGGTTTTTGGGCGAACACAAACCGTACGCAATGGGCCAAGGCCGCTAGATTTGGATATTTTGGACTATCATGGACAAATTTTTCAAACCGAAATCCTGACATTGCCACATCCGCGTATGCTGTTCCGCCCGTTCGTATTGTTTCCTTTGGCGGAAATTGCACCCCATTGGCGTGATCCCGTACAAAAACGCACACTCCATGACTGGAGCGCATGTCTTTGGCTAGACGAGGTTGCGCCCCTTAAACGGCTTGGGCCTTTACTTTAGCGTCAGTTTTTTTACTTCAACGTATAAACCAGTGAGCCACGGGTGATGGTATCGGTGTTTTTCACGCCGAGTGGTACATCGGTATGGTGGTCAATTCTAAAGCTGAACCGTGCGGCCAGATTGCCAGCAAGGTGGGCGGTAACGCCAATGTCGTTCCAGATATATGTGTCGCTTTTCGACCACACCACTTCTGAATTGTTGAACAGGCTGACGGCACCGCTTAATTTGTAATCAAAATTGGAAGCGCCGCGCAGGGCAAATTCGTTTTGCTTGAAGCTGGGTATGATACCGACCTGGCGAAGCTTTTGCGAACGATAACCTGCACCTGCTTCGACCGCCCAGTTTACGGGGTCGGGTTCAAACACTTGATAACCAAGGCCAGCCCCCAGAAATGAGCCTTGTTTAAACGGGCCAAAATCATCGGTGTAATAATTGGTATTACCATAAGCGTACAACTGGTCATTGATTTTTCGGTCAAGTTTGTAACCGATATACCAACGGTTCTTGTTATCGACACCGCCAGCTTTCCCCAGATCATAGGTGGTGTTAAAATTATGTTTCCACAAGCCTTGTTCTTTGGCCAGCTTTATAGCGACGCCAATATCTGTGGTGTCGGTATTGCCGGAAGTTGTCGAGCCGGACAAAGCCGCCTCGCCGCTCCAGCCGTTGGTAATATCCAGAGCCAATGCACTGGTGGACGCCAACAGGCTGGCCGATGTAATCAATAGAAAATATTTCACGGAAATTCCTTTCAAGTTGCAGTGGGGTCTATCAACCGGGTTATGGTTAATTTAGAATGAATGTATATGAGTAGTGAGTGTTTATGAATAATGTGTGGGCGCAACAAAAAACCCCGGCGCAGGTGCCGGGGTTTCCAGATTGGCAGGCGTGTTAGATTATTTGTATTTACGCTCGCCGTTCTCATAATATTCCATACGGGTGGCCGGGTCATAGAAATAATACCGGCCCGTGTTTTGGTCGAAAAACTGGCGTTTATTTATGGTTTGGCCTTGCATTACAGGCGCGTTTTGTTGGCGGCTATAGTCGTGGTTATAATTCCTGTCTTTGGGCTCTGCACCGCAACCGCCGTCTTCGCGACAACCCGCATAAGCCCCGCCAGCGCCTCCGATAACCGCACCAATGAGGGCGCCGGACTGGCCGTCGCCGTCACCTGCATTATTGCCGATTATAGCTCCGGCTGCGGCGCCCGCAAGCGCGCCAAGTGCGCCTTTTGTCAAAGCATTGTTATTGCCGTTTGTGGTCTCGCACCCTGCAAGGACGAGAACACCCGATAGGGCGACAATCGTCACCAAAGCTTTGCGTTTTAAATTTATCATGATCATTTCTTTCTGTTGGTTAGCGTCAAAACTCAACCCCTCCACCAAACAGACTAGGCCAGCGAAAATGAACGGAACATAAACCGCGCATTAAAAAATGTTAATGAACCGCAATAGCCAAACTTCTGATTTCCAAATTCAGGCTTTCGATTATTTGTCAACAGGGCAAAATAACGCATTGCCTTTTGCGTCTGCGCGGATTAGTTTGCGCGGGAAATCTGCACGACGATGGGTTACATCATTTGTGCGCAATTATGGTGGAAGAACGAAGATGACAGACGGCTTGCAATTTTTCGCTTTCAGCACCGTTAATTCTGTCAATTCTAGCACCCAGTCTGCCTTTTTGCTCGAATACCTGCCTGTGGTCATGCTGTTTGCCATCGGCCTTGTTATTTCTCTGGCGTTTTTGATGATGGCCAAAATATTTGCGCCCTCTAGCCCGGACGCGGAAAAAATATCCACCTATGAGTGCGGGTTTAATGCTTTTGACGATTCGCGTATGAAATTTGATGTGCGGTTTTATCTTGTGGCCATATTGTTCATTATCTTTGACATCGAAGTGGCATTTTTGTTTCCGTGGGCGGTGTCATTAGACAAAATCGGGGTATATGGCTGGGCGGTCGTTATGATATTCCTGTTCGAGCTGGCTGTTGGTCTGGCTTATGCCTGGAAGAAGGGAGCCCTGGACTGGGAATAATCCGAAAGGATTATCACGGGGGATGTATATGTCACAAATTATTGTCAACGAAACACCTACTTACGACCCGACCAAGCATGACCCGTTTTACGACGGGCTGTCGGATCAATTGGCCGATAAAGGATTTTTGGTGGCTCCGGCGGATAGCCTGATCACCTGGGCCAGGTCTGGCTCGCTGATGTGGATGACATTTGGATTGGCGTGCTGCGCCGTCGAGATGATGCAAGCCGCCATGCCGCGCTATGATGTAGAGCGGTTCGGGTTTGCGCCCAGAGGTTCGCCCCGCCAAAGCGATGTAATGATTGTGGCGGGAACGCTTACGAACAAGATGGCTCCGGCTCTGCGCAAGGTTTATGACCAGATGCCGTTCCCGCGCTATGTGATCTCTATGGGGTCATGTGCCAACGGCGGCGGCTATTATCATTATTCCTACGCCGTGGTGCGCGGCTGTGACCGGATTGTTCCGGTGGATATATATGTGCCGGGCTGTCCGCCAACCGCCGAGGCTTTGGTCTACGGGATTTTACAATTGCAAAAGAAAATCCACAGGGAAGGCAATATTGAGCGGTAAGATATGAGCAATGATCTTGAAAATCTTAAAGACCATATCCTGAGCGCTCTGGAGAGTTCGCTAAACGGTGCCAGTATCACAAATGGTGAATTGACACTTGATGCGCGGCGTGAGGATATTGTCGATACAATTTCGTTTTTGCGGGATGACCCTGTCTGTAAATTCACCACACTAATCGATATTTGCGGCGTCGATTATCCGGGCCGCGAGCGCCGTTTCGATGTGGTTTATCACCTGCTGTCCATGCAGCTTAACCACCGTATTCGCGTCAAAGTCACCACGGACGCCGACACCCCCGTCCACACCATGATCGGTGTCTATCCAGCCGCCAACTGGTTTGAGCGCGAAGCTTTCGACATGTACGGCATAGCCTTCGACGAACACCCGGATTTGCGCAGGCTACTCACGGATTACGGTTTCGAAGGGCATCCCTTGCGCAAAGATTTCCCGCTCACAGGTTTTGTAGAAGTCCGCTACGACGAAGAGCGCAAGTCGGTGGTCTACGAAGCGGTGAGTTTGCCGCAAGAATTCCGGGACTTTGATTTTATGTCTCCGTGGGAGGGGGCTAAGTATGTGATGGATGAAGATGAGGGGGCGGAGTGATGCGGTATTTGTATGTATGCTTGTTATTTTCGCTTTCAATTTCGTCATTGCCTTTAACAGCATTTGCGGCGGATAATTATGAAGGTGCGGTCAAGCGTCTCAATGCTGAAATTGCAAGCCTTCCTGACAAAGTTGGTGAGGGTTTTATCGATTACGCGGGAAAACTTCAGGCAAAGTCTAAAAATATTTCAAACATACAAATTTCCAATTGCAACTCAATTGCTGATTTCACCTTAGAGCTATTGGTTAATCAAGGGGGCGCGGTAGCTGTAGATGTTGTCAATTTGCAATATCTGAAAAGCCGTGTTTGGACTTCCTTGTACTTATCCAGAGCTAAATCTGGATTAAATATGCCTGTGGATACCTTACAGTCGGAATTAGATGCCGCAAAAGGTGGTGAAGCTCTTGGAGAATTAATTAGCGGAAAAAACACGGAATGCAATGCTTTGCTAGCTCAAAATGCTGGGCCCATTGAATTTGGAGCGAGCAACTAATGACCAACCAAGCTCAACTTTTTAGCCGACACCGCGTAAACAATTTAAACGCATGGCTTGGTGTGTCACACGGGCATTCAAGCCCCTCACCTTGTTCCTCTCCCCAAAGGAGAGGAGACGGTGGTTTGCGTGCTTTTGTGTCCTCGAGCGATATTTTTGGCTCTAAAGTCTATCATCGCAAGAATGAGATTGTTATGGAATGTGCGCCAACGTCTCTTCTCCCATGGGGAGAAGAACAAGATGAGGGGGTAAGTTGTTTGCGGGGAGGTACTCATGACTGAACTAGAACAAATCCCTGACCGGAAATTCACCATCAATTTCGGCCCGCAGCATCCTGCGGCCCATGGTGTGCTTCGCCTTGTGCTTGAGCTTGAGGGTGAGGTTGTTGAGCGGGTTGATCCGCATATTGGGCTTTTGCACCGGGGCACCGAGAAGCTGATTGAGCACAAGACTTATATGCAGGCTATTCCGTATTTTGACCGGCTGGATTATGTGGCGCCCATGAACCAGGAGCATGCGTTTTGCATGGCGATTGAGAAATTGATGGGCGTGGACGTGCCGCGCCGGGCGCAGTTTTTGCGGGTGCTTTGGTCGGAAGTTGGCCGGATTTTGTCGCATATTCTTAATGTCACCACCCAGGCTATGGACGTGGGTGCATTGACGCCGCCGGTTTGGGGGTTTGAAGAACGTGAAAAGCTGATGGTGTTTTACGAGCGCGTGTCTGGCTCTCGCTTGCATGCGGCTTATTTCCGGGTTGGTGGTGTGCGCCAGGACATGCCCGACGGTTTAGTTGAGGATATGCGCGACTGGTGCAAACAGTTCCCGCAAAAAATGCGCGATATTGAGACCTTGCTGACCGATAACCGGATTTTCAAACAGCGCAATGTTGATATTGGCGTTGTCAGCAAGCAAGACGCGCTTGATTGGGGCTTTAGCGGTGTCATGGTGCGTGGTTCTGGTATGGCTTGGGACTTGCGCCGGGCCCAGCCTTACGAAGTTTATAACGAGCTTGAATTTAAAATTCCCTTGGGCAAGAACGGCGATTGCTATGACCGTTATTTGTGCCGCATGGAAGAAATGTATGAGAGTGTTAAAATCATCGAGCAATGTCTGGATATGATGCCCGAAGGCCCGGTGATGTCAGGTGATCACAAGGTAACACCGCCGCGACGTGCTGATATGAAGCAAGACATGGAAGCCTTGATCCAGCATTTCAAACTCTACACCGAAGGCTTTAAAGTCCCGGCGGGCGAGGTTTATACGGCTATTGAAGCCCCCAAGGGCGAGTTCGGGGTTTATCTGGTTTCGGACGGGAGCAATAAACCGTACAGATGCAAAATCCGCGCACCGGGTTTTGCCCATTTGCAAGCCATGGATTTCCTCAACAAGGGCCATATGCTGGCCGATGTCTCGGCCATTCTTGGTTCGCTGGATATTGTTTTTGGGGAGGTTGACAGATGAGTAATGAAATAAGTGGTGAAACTTGGTTTGAGGATATTTTGGAGGACGGTTATCAAATTGTGTCTTCCCATTCTGACGGCTCAGAGCATTTCCTTGTTCTCCAAAAAGGATCAGATGCTTATATTGTTAGAATTCTCGGGCATGAACTTAGCAAATCTTTAGGTGGAGATCCAAATTTGGGTATTTCTAATATGACACTTACAAGGGTTTTTAACCGATGAGTGCCCGTAGACTTGCCAAGGAGCAGCCGGACAGTTTTGCGCTGTCGGCGAGCTCCAAGAAAGAAATCGCTATTTGGATCAAGAAATATCCCAAGGGACGGCAAGCGTCTGCGCTTATTCCGGGGCTTTGGATTGTGCAAAAACAGGCGGGTGGCTGGTTGCCTGCGCCTGCCCTTGAAGCGGTGGCGGCGCATCTGGACATGCCCTATATCCGGGTTTACGAGGTGGCGACATTTTACACCATGTTCAATCTTGCCCCCGTGGGTGAGCATCATGTGCAGCTTTGCGGCACAACGCCGTGCTGGTTGCGCGGGGCCGGGGATTTGAAAAAAGTCTGTGAGAAGAAGATTGGGCCGAAAGGTTCGGTTAGTGCCGACGGTAAATTTAGCTGGATCGAGGTCGAGTGCCTCGGGGCTTGCGCCAATGCGCCCATGATACAAATCAGCAATGCGGATGGTGATGATTATTACGAAGATTTGGACGTGGATAATTTTGAAACACTGCTGGACGATTTGGCGGCTGGCCGTAAAGTCAAGCCGGGGCCACAAAATACGCGCCATACATCAGAGCCAGAAACGGGAGCAACTACGCTCAACACCAAAGGCTTCTATAATAAAGTACAGAAAAAGAAATTGCCAAATACGGGTAAAGCCAAGGTGGGGGCGAAGTGATGGTTGGCGTAAATCTAGGACATCCCATCCCCTCACCTTGTTCCTCTCCCTATGGGAGAGGAGACCTTGGCTTGACCGCAATCGTGTTTGCAAGTTTTAGGGGGGTGTACTCGAAACTTTGCAAGAAAATGGTAAATATTATGGTATTTGCGGAACCGTCTCCTCTCCTTTGGGGAGAGGAACAAGGTGAGGGGGTAAGTTGCTTGCGGGGAGGTTCCCATGGTTGAGCTTCTGCGTGATAAAGACCGGATTTTTACCAATCTGTACGGGCTTCAGGACTGGAAGCTTGAGGCGGCTATGAAACGCGGGGCTTGGCTTGGGACTAAGGAAATCCTAGAACAAGGCCGCGACTGGATTATTGATAATATGAAAGCGTCGGGCCTTCGCGGGCGCGGCGGGGCTGGTTTCCCGACCGGGCTTAAATGGTCGTTCATGCCCAAGCAAGTCACCAATCGCCCTCATTATCTGGTGGTTAATGCTGACGAGTCTGAGCCGGGCACATGTAAAGACCGCGAAATGTTGCGCCACGACCCGCATTTATTGCTTGAGGGTTGTCTGGTGGCGTCCTTCGCCATGCAAGCCAGAGCCTGCTATATCTATCTGCGCGGCGAATATGTTCAGGAGCGTAACCGTTTGCAGGCCGCTATTGATCAGGCTTATAAGGCTGGGCTGCTCGGCAAAAATGCTTGTGGTTCAGGCTATGATTTTGATGTTTATATGCACCACGGGGCTGGCGCTTATATTTGCGGTGAGGAAACCGCGTTGCTGGAAAGTCTTGAGGGCAAAAAGGGCCAACCGCGCCTCAAACCACCGTTTCCGGCTAATGCCGGGCTATATGGTTGCCCGACCACGGTCAATAATGTCGAAAGCATCGCTGTTGGCCCGACGATTTTACGCCGGGGTGCGGCCTGGTTTAAATCCTTTGGCCGCGATAATAATGCAGGCACCAAAGTGTTTTGTATCTCCGGCCATGTCAATGCGCCGTGTAATGTGGAAGAGGCTCTGTCCATCCCCATGAAAACCCTGATTGAGGAATATGCGGGCGGGGTGCGCGGCGGTTGGGATAATCTTAAATGCGTCATTCCGGGCGGCTCAAGTGTGCCATTATTACCCCGCGATATATGCGACGATGTGTTGATGGATTTTGATGCTTTGTCGGCGGTGAAATCCGGGCTGGGGACGGCGGGCATGATCGTCATGGATAAATCCACCGACGTGGTGGCGGCCATTGCCCGGCTGAGTTACTTTTACAAGCACGAAAGCTGCGGCCAATGTACGCCGTGCCGCGAAGGCACGGGCTGGATGTGGCGGGTCATGGAACGTATGGTCACGGGCGAAGCGGAAACCCGCGAAATCGATATGCTGCTGGACGTGAGCAAGCAAATCGAAGGTCACACCATTTGTGCATTAGGTGATGCAGCCGCCTGGCCCATACAAGGTTTAATCCGGCATTTCCGGCCAGAGATTGAAGAGCGTATAAATAACTACCGGGCCAATAAGCCGGTGTTTGTTGCGCAAGTGGCGGCGGAGTAAGGGTATGACTGACTTACGCAAAGTGAACATTGACGGGCAGGAACTTGAGGTGCCGGGGGATTATACCTTGATGCAAGCTTGTGAGCAGGCCGGGGCCGAGATACCGCGGTTTTGTTATCATGAGCGGTTGTCCGTGGCTGGCAATTGCCGCATGTGTTTGGTTGAATGGGTGGGTGCGCCCAAGCCGCAAGCCTCTTGTGCTTTACAGGTCAAAGATTTGCGCCCGAACCGCGACGGGTCTCCGGCCAATATTTTAACGTCTAGCGAAACCGTCAAGAAAGCCCGTGAGGGTGTGATGGAATTCTTGTTGATCAATCACCCGCTCGATTGCCCCATATGTGACCAGGGCGGTGAGTGTGATCTCCAAGACCAAGCCATGGGTTACGGCCGGGTAGGGTCGCGTTTTGATATGAACAAGCGGGCCGTGGACGATAAATATATGGGGCCATTAGTCGCGACGGTTATGACCCGCTGTATCCAGTGTACGCGCTGTGTGCGCTTTATCACCGAGGTTGCGGGCGTGTCGGAAATTGGTTTGGCGTCGCGGGGCGAAGATGCTGAGATTACCACATATCTGGAGAAATCACTGACATCCGAAATGTCCGGCAATATTATTGATCTGTGCCCGGTCGGGGCGCTGACTTCCAAGCCCTATGCATTTAATGCGCGCCCCTGGGAGTTGGAGCCGACCGAGAGCATTGATGTCATGGACGCGGTTGGCAGCAATATCCGCATTGATAGCCGGGGCGGGCGGGTGCTGCGTATTGTTCCGGTGATTAACGACGACATCAATGAGGAATGGATTTCCGACAAGACCCGTTTCGTCTGGGACGGTCTGGGTCGCCAGCGTCTTGATCGGCCTTATGTGCGTAAAAATGGTACATTGGTGTCGGCGTCATGGGATGAAGCCCTGAGCGTTGTGGCTGAAAAACTCGGTGGCGACCCTGAAAGCATTGCGGCCATTGCCGGGGATTTGGCCTGTACCGAGAGCATGAAAGCCCTGAATGATTTGATGGACGCTCTGGGCGTCAAGAGCATAGATTGTCGCCAAAACGGTGTACCCCTCGGCGAAGCGGGGCGTCAGGAATATTTAATGAATACGACCATTGCCGGGATTGAACAGGCGGATGCTTTGCTCATCGTAGGCTCCAATGTGCGCCACGAGGCTGCATTGGTAAATGCCCGCATCCGCAAAACCTGGATACACAATGATCTGGAAATTGCCATGGTCGGCGTACCCTATGAACTTACTTATGACTATGATCATCTCGGCGAAACGGCGGTGGAACTAGAGGCTTTACTCAAATCAACAAAAGGTTTTGCCCGCAAGTTAAAGTCCGCGAAAAACCCGATGATTTTGATCGGCCAAGGCGCTTTGGCGCGTAAAGATGGTGCGAAAATTCTGCGCTTGTGCGGGAAAGTTGCTGATAAATTTGGTATGGTGCGAGAAAACTGGAACGGCTGGAACGTCCTGCACACTGCCGCCGCACGGGTGGCCGGGCTTGATATGGGTTTTGTGCCGGGCAAGGGCGGTCGCGATTTGGCCGGAATTTTGGCTGGTGCCAAAGACGGTTCCGTTAAAACGATTTATAATCTTGGTGCGGACGAAATTGGTGAAGATTTGTTCGGAGACGCATTTGTGATTTACCAAGGTAGTCACGGTGATAGAGGTGCGCATCGCGCCGACGTGATTTTGCCGGGTGTTGCCTATACGGAAAAGGACGCGCTGTGGGTCAATACCGAAGGCCGTGTACAAATGGGTTTTGCCGCCGTACCGCCCAAGGGTGATGCCAAAACCGACTGGAAAATCATTCGCGCCTTGTCGGAGCTTTGCGGACGGACATTGCCCTATGACGACCTTGATGCTTTGCGGACAAAATTGTTCACGGATCATCCGACATTCGCCGGGCTTAACTATGCGCCCGGAGCCGATATGAGCGCAGAGGGTGCAGCGGATTTTGCATCTGCCAAACTAGGTGCGGCGGGCAAGCCGCTCAAGGCACCGCTCAAGTCCAGTATTGGTGATTTTTACTTCACCAATCCGGTGGCTAGGGCCAGCCAGGTTATGGCGCAGTGTTCACGAGAGTGTACGCCAATAAGCGAGGCAGCAGAATGATAGAATTATTTGGCATGGAATGGCCGTGGCTGCTGTGGAAGCTGGTGCAAATTATTCTTTTCGTCATCGTGCTTCTGGTCGGGTTGGCATTTTTACTGCTCATGGACCGCAAGGTCTGGGCCGCCGTACAATTGCGCCGTGGCCCCAATGTGGTCGGGCCGTTTGGGTTGCTGCAAAGCTTTGCCGATTTTTTGAAATTCGTGTTCAAAGAAATAATTATTCCGGCAGGTTCAGACAAAATCCTGTTTATTTTGGCCCCGATTATTACCTTGGTTACGGCCTTTGGTGTCTGGGCGGTGATACCTGCCGCGCCGGGTTGGGTCATCTCTAATCTTAATCTTGGGGTCTTGTATATCTTGGCGATTTCGTCGCTGGGTGTCTACGGGATTATCATTGGCGGCTGGGCGTCCAACTCGAAATATCCGTTCCTGGGTGCGCTGCGTTCGACCGCACAAATGATCTCTTACGAGGTCTCTATCGGTTTTATTTTGATCACAGTCTTATTGCTGGTTGGTTCCCTGAATTTGACCGATATTGTCAACGCCCAGGCGGGCGGGTTTTGGAACTGGCATGCTTTCATGCTTGATTTTGGTGATCCCAAATCCCTGATCCTGTTCCCGGTGATGTTTTACATGTTCGTGCTGTTTTTTATTTCAGCCCTCGCCGAGACCAATAGACCACCGTTTGATTTGCCCGAAGCCGAAAGCGAGTTGGTGGCGGGCTATCAGGTTGAGTATTCCTCCACCCCCTACCTCCTGTTTATGATTGGGGAGTATCTCAATATCGTGCTGATGTGTGCAATGTTGACGATTATGTTCCTTGGCGGCTGGCACGCGCCACTTGATATTGGGGATGGATTCATACCGCCGGTTTTCTGGTTCGCGGGCAAAGTTGTGTTCATGTTTTTCCTGTTTGCCATGGTCAAGGCCATCGTGCCGCGTTACCGCTATGACCAATTGATGCGGCTGGGGTGGAAAGTATTTCTGCCGACCTCGTTGGTGGCCATTGTTATTGTATCGACCTATGTGATGTTGTTTGGTCGTACCGCTGTTGCTATAGTGGGAGCTGGCTGATGACCCGGATTAAGCAATTTATCAAAGCGGCGCTGTTTCTTGATTTTATCAAGGCGTTTATTCTGGCCATGAAATATTTTTTCGCCAAGAAACCAACGATTAACTACCCGTTTGAAAAAGGCCCCTTATCGCCCCGTTTTCGCGGCGAACATGCCTTGCGCCGTTATGCGAACGGCGAAGAGCGTTGCATTGCCTGTAAGCTTTGCGAAGCCATTTGTCCGGCGCAAGCAATTACCATTGAGGCGGAACCACGAGATGACGGTTCACGCCGTACCACGCGCTATGATATTGACATGACCAAATGTATTTATTGCGGCCTGTGTCAGGAAGCCTGCCCGGTTGATGCCATAGTCGAGGGGCCAAATTTTGAATTTGCTACCGAAAGCCGTGAAGAACTATTTTACGATAAGGAAAGATTACTTGCTAACGGCGATCGTTGGGAAAGCGCAATTGCCATGAATATGAAAAAGGACGCACCCTATAGATAGGGGGCGACATGAATATGTTTGTAGAAATGTTACCAGCTATAGCCTTTTATATCCTCTCTGCCACGGCAGTGGGCATGGCATTTATGGTGATTGCGTCGCGTAATCCCGTTCATTCGGTCGTGTTTTTAATCGGGACGTTTTTCGCCAGCGCCGGGCTGTTTGTACTGATGGGCGCGGAGTTTTTGGCGCTGCTTTTGATCATGGTTTATGTGGGGGCTGTGGCGGTATTATTCATGTTTGTGGTCATGATGCTGGATGTGGATTTTGTTGAAATGAAGCAGGGGTTTTTGCAATATTTACCCATTGGCGGCGTTGTTGCCTGCATACTCTTGGCCGAGATGATTTTGGTCGGCGCGGCATCTCTGGTTAATCCTGGGCCCAATACGGATATGGGGGTTAAATTTGCCGAGGACGGCACGTCAAATATCGAAGCTATTGGCAATGTTCTTTATACTGAATACGCATTTTTCTTTGAAGCGGTCGGCTTGATATTATTGCTGGCTATGGTCGGGGCAATCGTTTTGACACTTAGAAAGCGCGAAGGTGTTAAGAAGCAAAATATCTCCGAACAAATCGCCCGCACTCGCGAAGGCGGTGTCGAACTTGTCGATATAAAACCTGGAGAGGGGATCGGATCATGAGCGGGTTTGAAATAGGCCATGAAATAGGTCTGGCACATTATCTGGTGGTTGCGGCCATGTTGTTCACCATTGGTGTATTCGGGATTTTCGTTAACCGCAAAAACGTCATTATTATTATGATGAGCATTGAGCTTATCCTGCTGGCGGTCAATATCAACTTTGTCGCGTTTTCAGCCCATATGGGAGATATAGCAGGGCAGGTTTTTGCTATGTTTATTCTCACCGTAGCCGCCGCCGAAGCCGCTATCGGGCTGGCTATTTTAGTGGTGTATT
>CAZCUM010000016.1:0-56512 GCA_964502015.1 uncultured Robiginitomaculum sp.
GGATTCTGGTGCATGGGATACCACCGTCTATATTAAATTGGAAGACGGTTACGGGAGTTTAGAATATGCAACTTCGCCGCAAAGTGCAGCGTTTATGGCATCCTTAGCCAAGCAAGAAGGCAGCAAGGAAGCGGCGGAAAAAGTGATGAAAGATTGGGTGTCACATATTGATAACACAAGTTCGGATTTGGCGCATATGCATCTGCCGCCAAAGACCGAAGAGAAAGAGGAATAGCTTTAAGGCGCTAGCAGTTACGAGAGAGGAGGCAGGGTTGCAGACCTTGTCTCCTTTTTTATTTGAACTCAAGAGTACGCGAACTCGTTGAAGCTTTTCAGATCATAGCCAAATTCGAAATCCCTTGATGGCATTGTCAGAGTAAAGGCAATAGTTTTCAAGGAATGTCGAGATTTGGCTTTGGTCGAACGGCTCGGTATTGTAGAATGTAGACATATTTCATACTACCGCACCTTTAGTTTTTACCTGAAACTCGCCAGTCCGCTTTCGCTAAAGCTACAGCGCGACAGCCTATGCCAAGGCTTCGGCTTGCCGAGTCGAAGCCTTGGCATAGGCTGGTGGGTGAGGAGGGACTTGAACCCCCGACCAGCCGGTTATGAGCCGGCGGCTCTAACCAACTGAGCTACTCACCCCCAATGGTTACGAAAGCCGTATAGCGACTGCTAGCCCATATGAAAAGCCCAAATATGCACCTCGGCACAGGTTTATGGTTTACCTATGGGGCAGATTTGCTACGAAAGCTTGTGAAGAAAAATATTATTTCGGTGCTATCACCATTGTCATGAGGCGACCTTCGGTTTTTGGCTCAAATTCAACCTTTGTGGTTTCTTCAAAGTCTTCTTTGACTCTGGTCAGCAAATCACGGCCCAAGCCCATATGGGCCATTTCCCGGCCCCTAAAGCGGATGGTGACTTTAACCTTGTCGCCACGGTCAATAAATTTTTGTATATTACGGGTTTTGACCAAATAATCATGGGTATCGATATTGGGCCGCATTTTGATTTCTTTGAGCTGCTGGGTTTTTTGCCGTTTTTTGTTGGCAGATTTTTTCTTTTGCGCCTCGAACCGCATTTTCCCGTAATCGAGAATTTTGCACACGGGCAAATCCGGGCTTGGGGCTACTTCGACCAAATCAAGTTTAACGGAACGGGCATGGGCAAGCGCGTCGTCAATGGAGACAACACCTTTCTTTTCACCGGTTTCTGTTATGAGAAGGACTTTGGGCGACGTAATTTCGTCGTTAATGCGCGGGCCCCGTTTTTTGGGCGGCGCGGCGTGTGGTCTGCGGGCTATGCTGATCTCCGTTGTAGCTTCGTTCTCGCACCAATGTTTTGGTACGGCAGGAATATGGCGGCCCCAGCAGGTTTTTTCAAGAACTGATTGATGGTGTGCGGCAATTTAACGGCCCGTAGTGGTTTATTTACCACCAGAATTGCGTAAAACCCGGGCATACACTTCTAATGTGGCGGTTTTCAGAGCTTGGACGGAATATCGCAAACCGGTGCGGGTGCGTGCCGCTTTGGCCCGCTTTGTGTATTCGGTTTTGCTCAGGCCGAGAATATTCGAAATGCCGTCCGCCAAGGCCTGTGCATCATCCGGTGTCACCAACCTGCCGCCCGCGCCGTCGACTATGGTTTCGCGTACGCCGCCGTGATTGCTGGCCACGACCAGCTTTTCCATAGCTTGTGCCTCTACCATGACCCGGCCAAAGGCTTCTGGGTCGGTCGAGGCCGAAATCACCACATCTGCCGCCATCAAAGCTGTGGGTACGGAGCGACTGTGCCCGGCCAGGATGACGCGTTCACTTATTTGTAAAGCGTCTGCTTTGGCTATAATTTCCGCCGCATAATCATTTCGGCCTTGTGCATCGCCCAGTAAAACCAATTTTGCATTCACCCCGTGGTCTGCGAGTAATTTAACGGCCTTTACTGCCACCAATTGCCCTTTCCAACGGGTCAATCGTCCCGGCAGCAGAACTACGGCCTCGTCGCCAATACCCCAGTTTTGCTTAAGCTGCGCAATTTCCCCATCGGGGATTAAAGCCGGGTCAAATGTAGTCATATCCACACCGCGCGCTATAACGGCAATCCTGTCCGCATTAATTTTATGTTCGCGGATAATATGGTCTTTGGTGAAACGGGAATTGGCAATAACCACATCACCTTTGGCCATGACGGCATTATATCTACGTTTCAGCCCGGATTTTGCATTGTATATGCCGTGATATGTGGTGATGAACGGCGTACCCGTAGCTTTTGCTGCCGCTTTGGCTGGCCATGCAGGGGCGCGGGAGCGGGCATGGACAATATCTATTTTGTCGGCTTTGATTATATTAATCAAGGATTTGGTATTGTGGCGTAAAGACATTGGGTTTTTGCTGCCCACCCGCAAGCGGTGCAATACGCCGCCCGCCGCTTTAAGTTCATCTTCAAGCCGCCCGCCCAGGCTGGCCACATGGGGTATATGCCCGGCGGCACTGAGGGCCTCGGCGATCTCGATGGTGGTGCGCTCGACCCCGCCAGCGTTTAATTCAGGTACGACTTGAAGAATGTTCATAAGTTATAATAGTCTATATTGTGCTGATTTTGAAAACCACATATCATAACAAAACCAATATGGGGGAAATATTACGTGAATAATTGTACAGCTAAATTCTTGCAGGCTCCCGCTTATGGTGGTTTGGATAAAAATACCATAGGCTATAAACAAAGCACAGGTAAAGGGGTTGGTATTATATGGTGCGGCGGGCTTAAATCCGATATGGACGGCACTAAAGCGTCCGCCTTGCATGAATGGGCAGATGAACAAGGGTGCGCATTTACCCGGTTTGACTATTTTGGACACGGGGTGTCCAGCGGCACATTTAGGCACGGCACTATAACGCGGTGGACGCAAGACACGGTGCAAATCATTGACGAAATTACTTCGGGCCCGCAAATCCTGGTCGGTTCCAGCATGGGCGGGTGGACGGCCTTGCTGGCCGCTTTGGCCAGGCCGCAGCGTACCCAAGCGCTTGTCTTGCTTGCGCCTGCGCCTGATTTTACCGAGAAACTGATGTGGGCCGGATTTACCGACGACATCCGAAAAACAATCATGGATGAGGGCATTTACTATGAACCGTCTGATTACGACGAGCCTTACGAGATAAGCCGCGAGCTTATTTTGGACGGGCGCGACAATCAAATCCTGGACGAGCCGATAAATATCAACACCCCTGTGCGCATCATCCACGGCATGAAAGACAGCAGCGTCCCGTGGCAACATGCCTTAAAACTGGTAAATGCCCTCACCAGTCCGGATGTAGAGTTAACCCTCGTAAAAAATGCTGATCACAGCCTGTCAAGCCCGAAAGATATTGCGCGGTTATTGGATGTGATGAACAAGGTGATAAACTTGGTTGAATAAATACACGCCCCTTTCATTTTATCGTGATAATTCCGTTTCCGGCTTTGCGTTTTTGCGTCGAGCGTGTAGGAGCATTTAATGCGAAATTTATGGATTATATGTTTAGCCCTTTTGGCTGTCTGGTTGACGCCCTTTGCGCGGGCGGCGGAGTCCGTTCCCGTTAAATCCGGGCGGGCGGTAGCCCAGCTTGTCACCAGTTATGATACCGTCGCGCCAGGTCAGGACATCTACATAGCTTTGTCTATGCGGCTGGAACCCCACTGGCATACCTATTGGCGCAATGCGGGCGGGCCGGGCGAACCGGCGGAGTTGCACTGGGATGTACCAGATACGGTCAGCATAGGCGAGATCATCTGGCCTTTGCCCCAGATCGTCTCCACCGGGCCGATTGTCAATTATGCCTTTGAAGACAGATTGCTCTTGCCCATGGCCATGGGTATTTCCAAAGACGTAAGGCCCGGCGAAACTTTGACCATCAAAGCCCAGGCCACATATCTGGTATGTTACCAAATATGTTTGCCAGAAATGGCCGAGTTGAGTTTGGATTTGGTCGTCGGTGAACCCGTAAAAGACGAGCGCTGGTCGGGCAATATTGAACGCACCATAAAACGTGCGCCGAAACCCGAGGGTCTGGAGGCATCTGCGGCGTTTAAAAATGGCGACCTCAACATTGATATTGGCGGCGGAGTGCTGGATTTTGCTGCGCTTAAAAACCTGTATTTCTTCCCCTATGAGCAAGATTTGATAGACGCGAGTGCGCCGCAAAATATCAGCAGCGCCGAGCGCGGGGTGCGCATAAACCTGACGCCAAGTTTTGGCCTTGAGGCAGGGCTGAAAGATATTCCCGGCGTGCTGGCGTTCGAGGAAAAAATTGAAAATGGCTGGACGCGGCGCGGTATTGAAGTGCTGGCTGTTGCGGGCGCAAAAATTGATATTGGTGCGGTACAAAACGCATCTGGTGGTGCAGGTATTCACACATCTGTTGGTTTATGGGCGGCTTTACTCGGTGCATTTATTGGCGGTATGATTTTGAATTTAATGCCGTGCGTGTTCCCGGTATTGTCCCTAAAAGTCCTCGGATTTGCCCGTGCCGCCCATGATGAACGCAAAACCATTCGCGCTCATGGCTGGCTCTATACCCTTGGTGTTATGGTGTCGTTTCTGGCCCTGGCGGGTGTCATTTTGGCCCTTAAAGCTGGCGGGGCCAGTGTGGGTTGGGGTTTTCAATTACAAAACCCGGTTTTGGTCGGGGCATTGGCTTTATTATTTGTTATCATTGCATTTAATTTGTTCGGCTTTTTCGACATTGGCGGACATTTACAAAACACCGGATCGGATTTGGCCAGCAGCGGCGGTCATAAGGGTGCGTTTTTTACGGGCGTGTTGGCGGTTATTGTAGCCACACCGTGTACGGCCCCGTTTATGGCCGGCGCGCTCGGTTTTGCCTTTGCCCAATCCGAACTGACAACATTGCTGATATTTACCGCATTGGGCGCAGGTTTTGCTTTGCCGTTTTTGGCCCTGTCCTATGCGCCGGGCCTGCTTAAACGTCTACCAAAACCGGGAGCTTGGATGGATATTTTCAAGCAATTTCTAGCTTTCCCCATGCTCGGTGCGGCCATTTGGCTCATGTGGGTGCTGACCGTGCAAACCGGCGCAGGTGGTATCTTGCGGGTGATGGGAGCTATATTGGCCTTCGGATTTGCCATATGGGTATGGAAGCGCAAGGGCGTCTTTGCCAAGATATTGGTGGCTGTCAGTGTGTTGACCACCGGCTATCTTATCTATGATTTGCGCAACGCCCAATATGAGCAAATGTTGGCAGAACTACCCGAGGCCCAGGCCTGGTCGTCTGAGCGAGTGGCGCAGCTTAGGGCGGAAGGTAAAATCGTGTTTGTGGATTTCACTGCCGCCTGGTGTGTCAGTTGCAAGGTCAATGACAAAGTAGTGCTGCAACGCAAGGCCGCCAAAGAATTGTTTGTACGCACAAACACCCAAATGCTGATCGCAGACTGGACGCGCCGCGACGACAAAATTACGGCCGAATTGACCCGTCACGGCCGTTCCGGTGTGCCGCTCTACCTGGTATATCCGCCTGGGACTGACAAGGTTGACCCACAAATCCTGCCGCAAGTGTTAAGCTATAAAATCATTGAAAAAGCCCTGAACAAAGCCGCAAAATAGCTCCTGAGTTTAGAGTATATACTCTCCCTAATTTAGGGATTTGTTAGTTTATAAAATTATAGACATGGTGTAGCTTTGGGTACACTAGGTAGATAATGAGTAGACGAGATTAATGAGAGCGCAATGACCAAGACGCCGCCGCATACCCGGAGCGATGATTTTTACCGGATCAAAAAACTGCCGCCTTATGTGTTTCAAGAGGTCAATGCGCTGAAAGCCAAACTGCGAGCGGGTGGAGCTGACATTATAGATTTTGGTTTTGGTAACCCTGACTTGCCGACACCGCCCCATGTTATTGATAAATTGATCGAGACGGTGAAAAAGCCAAACACGACCGGGTATTCCGTGTCCAGGGGTATTCTAGGATTGCGCCAGGCTTGTGCGCGCTATTACCAGCGCCGTTTTGATGTAAGCCTTGACCCCGAGAGCGAAATTATCACCACAATTGGCTCCAAGGAGGGGTTTGCCAATCTGGCTCAGGCTATTACGGCGCCGGGCGATATTATTTATGCTCCGGATCCGTCCTACCCTTTACATGCATACGGATTTATCATTGCAGGGGCGCAAATAAAAGCCATTCCCGCCATGACGGCGGATGAATATCTTGCCGGGATTAAATCCGCTTTAGAGGAGGCCTCTACACCTCCTTTGGCCATTGTGGTTTGCTTCCCCTCTAACCCGACAGGGCATGTGGCTGATTTGGATTTTTACGCGCAAATCGTCCAAATCGCCAAGCGGCACAATATATTGGTGCTGTCAGACCTTGCTTATTCGGAAATTTATTTTACCGACCCCCCGCCGTCTATTTTCCAAATTGAAGGTGCGCGGGACATTGCCGTGGAAACCATTTCCTTGTCCAAAACATATTCCATGGCCGGTTGGCGCATGGGTTTTGCCGTCGGATCAAAACGCTTGATCGCCGCTTTGGCCAGGGTCAAGTCCTATCTTGATTACGGAGCTTTCACGCCCATACAAGTGGCGGCATGTGCAGCCCTGGACGGCCCTCAAGACTGTGTCGAAACCGCCCGCAACACCTATAAAGCCCGCCGCGATGTTCTGGTTAAAAGCTTTGGCCGTGCGGGGTGGAATGTGACACCGCCTGATGCATCAATGTTTGTTTGGGCCAAATTGCCGCCTGCTTATGAGAGCATGGGATCCCTAGAATTTTCAAAACGCTTGATGAGTGAGGCGAGCGTCGCCGTCTCCCCAGGTGTAGGATTTGGTGCCAATGGTGAAGGCTATGTGCGCATGGCCGTGGTTGAAAACGAGCAACGCATCCGCCAAGCCGCCCGCAATATCAAACAAATTCTGACTTAGAGCCTTGTGACTTATAGGGCCTTAATCAGGTTTTGGCGGCAGGCGCTGGTGGTGTACCGGCGGGTTTGGTTTTGCGGCTACATTTGCCGTCAAAAAATGCGCCATTGGCAATCGTCAAATGGTCTTGCACCAAGTCTGCCATAACATTAGCCGTTTCGGCCATTTCTATTGTGTTGGCGTTGATTTTCCCGGTTACTTTCCCTCGGATCAGCACGGTTCCGGCAGTGATTTTACCATTTATAGAGCCTTGCTCGCCTACAGTCAGGGTTGTGGCTTTGATATTACCTTCCAGGCGTCCTTCGATTTGTACGTCGCCGTCCGTACTGATTTCGCCTGTCACGACAAGATCCCGGCTTAAAATAGACGGGGTGCTGGAGGGGGCTTTTGCCCGTGAAGGCATGGCGGGTTTTTTGTTGGTTTGGGTTGGGTTGGGGGAGGCTGGCTTGGGCGACGTTTGGTTTTTACTGAACATATTGGCCGGCTTTCATAAATTTTTTGGGGTTGTAGGTGCGGTTTTCAAAGATTATTTCATAGTGTAAATGGGTAGAGGTCGAACGTCCAGAGGATCCCATGCCCGCGATTTTCTCGCCTTTTTCCACTTTTTGACCGCGCTTGACATAGGTTTTTGCCAGATGGGCATAGCGGGTGATAAAGCCGTGCCCATGGTCAAGTTCCACCACACGCCCATAACCGGCGCGCCACCCGACAAATTTGACTTTGGCATCAGCCGTGGCCACGATTGGCGCGAGGCGGTAGGAGGCCATATCCATACCACTGTGCATGGTTGGGCGCTTGGTAAACGGGTCTTTGCGCCGACCATAAGCTGAGGTCAGGTAGTTTTCTGCGTCAATAGGATGGGCCAAGGGTACGGATTTTAACGCTGCTTCCAAGGCTTCTACTTCCGTTACCCGGGCTTTGATACTGTCAAGGCGGGGCAAAAATGCACTTGTGGCTACAGTATTGATAGCGGGGTTTTTAGCGCTAATTTCGATTAAAGGGCCACCCATACCGCCTGTACCATTTTTCAAAATAGCTTCAAGCGGTAAACCCGTTGCTCTTAATACGGCCCGGTTTTTTTCAATTTTGTCTTGGATATTGCGTTCGCCCCGGTGCAGGATTTTGTTTTGGTCCAATTCAAGATTTACAAGAGAGGCATCAATAATAGTGCCAGTTGCTATGTTTATTTGCTGGCCAAATTTCACCCTTGCCTGTCTTGGCATGACATCACCTACCATGGGAGACATCAATATTTCACTGGAAGCGTATTTGGCCGGATTTAAACCTTCGGCGCTTGGAGCGATGCCGCCTTGGGTGATCATGGTGACAATGGTATTGTGCTTGTCTTCAAAATGTTTGGCCGCAAGTTCAAACTGTTCTTGTTGTTTAATCAAGAGCGTACGCGCGTCTTTTTCCTGAGCCTCAATATCGACCAGATAGCGCTCATATTGTGCCTTTTGCACCATCAATTCTTTTGCGGATGATCGCAGCGGGTTTTGCCCCCACAAGACGGTGATGAAGGTAAACAAAACCCACAAAGCCAAGAGTGAACCCGAAATAGCCATGACAATTTGCGCCCGGGTCGACAAGATAAAATAGTTCACCTGTCCGCCTGTTCTGTGAATGAACTGGCGTTCTGGGAACGTTTTTAATATGCGTTCGCGCATGTTATCTCGTGATATGTCTAGCATATATCCCCGGTTTCTGGTGGTCTTTACTATAGGATAGAAGATTTAACAAGCTTTCAAGAAAAAAAACAATCTTAATGTCAAAATCTATGAAAATTTAATGTTCAGACCATGTTGACTGGTTTTGAGGGGTGTTTAGCGATAGAGACAGGCGTCCATGCCAGCCAATTCTCGCGCTTTGGTGTTAAATGGTGGCTTTAAAACCCCTTTGTAATGGGTTTTTAACAAGGACTTAAAATACAGGTCGGGAACTCTGTTTTCTCTCTGGCAAATATAGTAAAACCAGCGGGTTCCTGCCGCTACATGGGCTATTTCTTCGCGGTAAATCACGTCTAATAGAGCCGCACTTTCAGGGTCGCCTGCGTGTTTAAGTTTTTCGGTCATGCCGGGTGTGACGTCCAGACCACGGGCTTCCAGCACCATAGGTGCAATTACGAGGCGGGCGGCGAGGTCGTGAGATGTGGCTTGCGCTGCTTGCCAAAGCCCGCCGTGAGCAGGTAGGGCACCGTAAAGACTGCCCAATTCTGACAAGCGGTTCTGGATCATGGTAAAGTGGCGGGCTTCATCGTCGCACACTTGCACCCAGTCTGTGATAAAGTCCTGGCGTCTGGTTTCAGTTATGCGTTTGTCATGGCCAAAGCGGGCCACCATATCGGCGGCCAGGTCTATGGCGTTAAATTCGATATGGGCAATGGCGTGGAGTAATGCGGTGCGCCCTTGGAGGCTACCCAGCCGCCTGCGCTTGACGTCTTTAGGGGCAACCAACTCAGGTTTTTGCGGGCGTCCCGGCGGTGGAATTATGGTTGTTTTATCATATTTGACCTCACGATCCGCCGCCTTGCCCCAATATGCGGCCATTTGGTGCGCGGCGCTCACTTTAGCAGGCGCGGATGCGGCCTGCAAAACGTCTATGGCCATTTTTTGTATGGACACGGGTTTAACCAGCAGACTTGACGGTTTCCAAAACCGCTTCTACATGGCCTTTGACCCGTACTTTACGCCAAATGTGCAGAATTTTACCGTCGGTGCCAATCAAGAATGTCGCGCGCTCTATGCCCATATATTCACGGCCATATAGCTTTTTTAACACCCAAACACCGTAAGCCTCTATGGTCGTTCCCTCAATATCTGACGCAAGAGTGAAATTGAGGTCATGTTTGGCAATAAATTTGTCGTGACGGGTGACAGAATCTTTAGACATGCCAATTATTTTCACTTCAAGTGTATCAAAGCCTTTTTTCAAAGCACTAAAGGATATAGCTTGGGTCGTGCATCCCGGCGTCATGTCTTTGGGATAGAAGTACAGGACAACCATGTTACCGCGTAAACTTGATAATGTTATTTCCTCGCCGCCATTTATTGGCAAGGTGAAGTCCGGTGCTATATCTCCAATGCTTAAATCACCAATACTCATCACGATCTCCATAAATTTGATGGCGCATATATGAGCGAAAAAACCAAATTGAACAAGACATTAAAGGGCGTTTTGGCAAGACGGTTTTTAACATTGTCTAAAACCCGTTTCCTGTTCACCCGTCTCTTGCTGGAGGCGAGCAGTGTGGTTTTGTCTTTAGCTATATTGTGGCTGGGCGCACTGGGCGTTTTGATGAACAGCTCGTCTGTGGACTTGCAATTTGTTAAACCCCATTACGAAAATTGGTTTTCCCAGGCCTTTGACGGCAAAACCGCCGATATAGAAGCATATTCGGCACGTTGGATTGACCATAGACGCTTGATTGAAATCCGGGCCAAAAACATCCGTATTCGCGCAGAAGACGGCACTGTGCAAACCATCGAAGATGTACGCGGGCAGTTCCGTATCAAAAATAATGTGTTGGCAACCCCCGATATTGTTCGCCTTAGTATTGTCGGCGGGGCAATAACCATATTGCGCGAACAAGACGGGCGGTTGCAAGTGGCTATGGGTAGGCCGGATACTATCGAAAAAATTGGGCCGTTATGGCGCTCTGACAAGAAAACATCTGGTACGAATTTGCTGGCACAAATCGAAAAAATTGATGTCTCGAAAGCCGATCTCTATATTGTCGATCATATTGACGGTCTTGATGTGCGCGTAACGGATCTTGACGGTGTTCTGCAGATTAGGGGCCAAGAGATAACGCTTAACGCCAATGGCAGTGTTGTCATGGACGGTGCATCTGCTGCGCCCTTTGATCTGGATATACAAACGACAATAGACCGGCAGGCTTTCGATATTGGATTTGCCATCAACAATATTGTGCCTGCGAAAATTGCACCCAAGCGCGGTTCCGTAGCGGTGGTCGGGCTATTGGAGGCGCCAGTAGATTTAACCGCCACCATTAAAGCAACGGCATTGGACGGGTTGCAGGATTTACAATTTAATCTGGTGGCCGGGGCGGGGCGGCTGAAAACCGGAAGCAGTTTCAAACCTTTTTCCTATGCTCTGATCTTGGCAGATTTTAACAAGAATACCAAGGCGGTGCGCATAGAAGCCCTGGAGATTGAAAGTGAAGCTCTCAATATTATCGCCGATGGTGTGTTGGATTTACCCGGTGTAAACCCTGGGGCTTTTACGAAAAGCCCTGTTGGTTTTGACCTCGATGCCGATTTTGACATCAATATTGGGGCCGCACGTCTCAATCCAGGCCGCAAGTTTGACGGGCCGATCACGATCAAATCGGGCCGTGTTTCGGGTCAAATGACCCCAAAGACAGGGGGGGTGTTTTTCGATAAAATGCTGCTGGATTTTGGGTCTTTTCAAACAAATTTATCAGGCGGGATGAGCCGTGACACACAGGGCAAAATTATCGGGATCACAGCGGACGGTGTCATCAACGGCACTATGAGCAAAGCACAATTACTCGGGTTTTGGCCCCACAGCTTTGCTTTGGGTGCCCGTGACTGGATTGTAAATTCCATGCAAGCCGGGGAAATAAGCAATTTAAAAGTTCATGCTGCCATTGACGCTAATGATATAAAAAATGGTTTTATCGCCAATGACAATCTCAATGTCCGCTATGATGTTACCGGAGGCGAAGTCCGCTATATGCGCCAAATGCCTTGGCTGCGCAAAGCTTCGGGTTACAGCATATTGCGCGGCAATAGTTCGGACTTTTATTTGACCACTGGAATTGTGGACGGGCTAAAAATCGAAAGCGGTCATGTGAATATACCAAAATTAATGCCTTACGGCGGTGATTTCACCATTGATATAAAAGGCAGTGGTGATGTGTCGGAAATGCTGCGAGTGACGAATTTCCCGCCGTTTGAATTTTCTAAAAACTACGGCATAGACCCACAAAAACTGGGCGGTTCAGGTGAAGTAGATATTCATATTACAAGGCCGCTCCTGGTGTATTTTGACCAGAACCGTATTGTTTATGAGCTGAACGGCCAGTTTAGCGGTGTCAGTATTCCGGTAGGTATAGGCGGGTTTAATCTTAATGACGGCACTCTCTCACTCACGGCAGACAAGCGGGGTATAGCCTTATCCGGGCCGATAAAACTTGGCGAATGGCAAACGGCTTTGGATTGGGACAAGCCGTTGGTTTTTGCCAACACGCCCGCCAAATATACCCTGTCCGGTGTTATAGACCGGGACGATCTTGACGCTTTTGGCATTGGTTTACGGCGGCATTTTGGCGGTAAAATTGGTGTGCTTATCAAGGGTGAGGGGGACGGTCTAACCGTACAGCAAGCCGACATTTTTGCCAATTTTAAAGACGCTGATCTCAATATTGGCAGTTTGTGGGCCAAGGAAAAAGGCGTGGATGCCACGCTCAGTGCCCGCCTGGGTTTGAGGGAAAATGGTGGCGGTCGATTGGATGGTTTAAGTTTGGTATCCGGCGGGCTTCACATTGAGGGTTCCGCGTCCCTTGCTCCGAATTTCAAGCTGGAGAGCATGGATTTATCCACTGCAAAAATCGACGGGTTTATTGACGCAAAAATATTGGCGCAGCCCACACATGACGGCGTTTTATCATTGGCACTGTCAGGGAAATATCTTAATATAGAGCCGTGGGTGAAACGCGCTTTTCAAACCCAATACAACGCCCAAACCAGCGTATTGGATGCCCCCTTCAGGCTTTCAGCAAAATTGGATACAATATCCTTGCAAGAAAACTATCAACTGACAAATGCCGAAGCCTTGTTTGATTATTCCGGTGATAGTGTTGGTCATGCCTTGTTGCAAGGCACCACGAAGGCGGGTGGTTTTCTGGCGGAAATTAAAAGTGGTGATGAGACGCCGCGCCGCATTGTGCGGGTGGAAATCCCCGATGCGGGCCAAGCCGCGCTCACATTATTGGGTCTGGACGCTATCACGGGCGGGCAGTTGCACATCAATGGTGTTTTGCCGCCGAGCGGGGAGACAGGCGGGTTGTCCGGCAAGGTGGAGTTGAGCAATTTTAACCTGGTGCGCGCGCCGGTATTTACGCAAATCCTGTCATTGGCCTCCTTGCAGGGACTGGCAGATACATTGGGTGGTGCCGGGCTGAAGTTTAACCGCCTGGAGATGCAATTCGCACTCAAGGACGGTGTGCTTAAAATACGCGATGGTCGGGCCAACGGCCCGGCTTTGGGCTTGACGGGTGAAGGTGATATTTCTGTGGCTGAAGACAGTTTGGATTTTAGCGGCGTATTGGTGCCGTCCTATACGGTCAACTCGATTTTGGGCGATGTGCCAATACTTGGAAACATTATGGTTGGCAAGAAAGGCGAGGGCATGTTCGCCCTTAATTATGCCGTCAAAGGCCCGTTCAAACAAACCCAAATTAGCGTCAACCCGCTCTCGGCCTTAACACCTGGTTTTCTGCGCCGCATATTTGACGTCAAACGCGACAAAATTGAAGACCCGGATGTGGCAGATTTGATCAAAGGCCAAGAGCAAAAATCCAACAATGAATAACTCTTCCCCGCTTGCCGCGCAGGTTGCGCTTATGTATAGCGGGCATTAAACACTTAAAAGAGACCAGCATGCACGATATAAAAGCTATACGACAAAACCCCGAAGCCTATGACAAGGCCTTCGCTAGGCGCGGATTGGAGCCCCAGGCCCAAAGTATTTTGGACAAAGACAAATTGGTGCGCCGTGCCTTACAAGTGCAGCAAGAGGCGGAAGCGGCTCGCAACAAAGCCTCCAAACAAATCGGCGCGGCTATGGGGCGCGGTGACAAAGACGAGGCGGAACGTCTGAAAACAGAAGTAGCGGGCGCGAAAAACGTTATTGCCATGATGGGTGAGCAAATTGAAGCCGAGAAGAGCGTGCTAAACGACCTGTTGGCCAGCTTGCCCAACCTGCCATTTGAGGACGTGCCGGACGGTGAGGGCGAAGACGAAAATGTTGATATCAGCAAGCACGGTACGCCGCCCACATTCGAATTTAAACCCAAAGCCCATGACGATTTGGGCGCGGCTTTAGGTATGATGGATTTCGAGACGGCGGCCAAAATGAGCGGCTCAAGATTTGTTGTACTGAGCGCAAAACTGGCGCGCCTAGACCGCGCACTCGCCGCATTCATGCTGGATATTCAGACCGAGGAACACGGCTATGTTGAGCATGTACCGCCGTTTTTAGTTTGGCCCCAAGCTTTGTTCGGCACGGCGCAATTGCCGAAATTTGCAGATGACCAGTTCAAGACAACCACCGGGCATTACCTGATCCCGACCGCTGAGGTGTCCTTGACCAATATTGTACGTGAAAGTATTATCGACGCGGACAAATTGCCCATGCGCCTCACCGCCCATACCCCGTGTTTTCGCTCGGAGGCTGGCTCTGCCGGGCGCGACACCAAGGGCATGATCCGCCAGCACCAGTTTAACAAGGTCGAGCTTGTCTCTATCGTCCGCCCCGAAGATAGCGAAGCCGAGCATGAGCGCATGCGCGCATGCGCCGAGGAAATTCTCAAGCGGCTGGATTTGCCCTATAAGGTGATCGAGCTTTGTACCGGGGATTTGGGTTTCGGGGCGCGCAAGACCTATGATCTTGAAGTGTGGCTACCGAGCCAAAACACTTACCGGGAGATTTCCAGCATATCCAATTGCGGGGACTTTCAGGCGCGCCGTATGCATGCCCGCTATAAGCACGCCGAGAAAGACAACCGTTTCGTCCACACGCTAAACGGTTCGGGTCTGGCGGTTGGCCGCACATTGGTGGCAGTGTTGGAAAATTATCAAAACAAGGACGGTTCCATTACGGTGCCGGACGCACTCCTGCCCTATATGGGCGGGGTGAAGGTGATACAATAAATGCGTATTCTCCTGACCAATGACGACGGGGTTGATGCGGCCGGGCTTGATGTTTTAAAACAAATAGCCCTGTCCCTTAGCGCCGATGTGTGGACCGTTGCCCCGGCCCAGGAACAGTCCGCCGCCTCTCGCGGGGTCAGCTTGCACAATCCGGTTTTTGTTCGAAAACTGGCGGATAAAACCTATTCCGTCTCCGGTACTCCGACCGATTGTGTCATCGTGGCCATGCGCGAAATCATGGCTGATAATCCGCCGGATTTATTGTTATCGGGGGTTAACCGGGGCCAAAACCTTGCCGAGGATATTGGTTTTTCGGGCACTGTTGCCGGAGCTTTGCAAGGCATGCAAATGGGGGTTCCGTCCATATCTCTCTCACAGGCAAGAGGGTTCGAGACCTATAATAACGGCAAAGCCAATTGGAAAACGGCCTTGAAGCACGGGCCTTTGGTTTTGAAAAAATTACTCGCAGGGTCATGGCCTGAAGACGTAATTTTGAACGTCAATTTTCCGGATGTCAAAGGCGATAAAGTATCGGGTATACACATCACCCGCCAGGGGCGGCGGGATTTCGAGATGAGCAATATTGACAAACGCACCCATCCGCGCGGCGGGCATTATTACTGGCTGACCTATAAGGGCGGTAAATCAAACCCGGATGTGGGCACTGACCTTAGGGCCGTGTATGACGATTTTATTTCTATTACCCCGATCCATATTGACCACACCCATTACGAAACCGTTGCGGGCTTGTCTGCCGCCTTTAAGGAATAGACATGTCGTTTATCGAGCCGGGCTTGTTTGACATGATTGTGCGGCTTCGCGGGCGCGGTATTTCGGATAATAATGTGCTGAGAGCTATGGAACAGGTCAAACGCTCCGATTATGTACCGAGTGAATTTGTGCCCCAAAGTTATGACGAGCGACCCTTGCCGATCCCGTGCGGACAAACCTTGCAATCTCCCATGACCACCGCGATACTGTGCCAGGCTTTGGATGTGAAACGCCAGCACAAAATCTTGCTGATAGGGGCGGGTAGCGGCTATTCATCGGCGGTTTTGGCAAAAATGTCCAGGCGGGTATATGGGGTTGAGCGCTACAAAGCTTTAGCGGAATATGCACAAACCCGTTTGCAAAAACATGCGGCCAAAGTGGTAATACGCCACGGTGATGGTCGGTTGGGATGGCGCGGGCAGGCACCGTTTGAGCGGATTGTCATCACGGCAAGCGTAAGGGTTATCCCCACGGCCCTGCAAAACCAATTGACACCGGACGGTCTCATTGTCGCTGTGATTGATAACATGCTGACAAGTGCCAAATTTGAAGGCAAAAAGCTAATAGAAACCCAAATCCTGCCACTGGAATTACCAGCAATGGAAGCAGGAAAAGCCAAGTCCATGTAGGTAATATGTGAGGTAAAAGGGGGGTAATCTTAACCATTTTTTTACCATAAAATCCGACAATCCCAGCTAGAATTTCGCGTTTTGCGATGTTTTAGTGATTTTGGGAGGCTCTTATGATACGCCGTATTTTGACTTCAACCACCGTTTTGCCCGCTATGTTGGCTTTGTCTTTTGGCGCATTTGCGCAAACAAATACCACAAATATTGTGCGCGAAGCCCTACCCGAGCAACATCAGCCCATTATTGCCAACTCGCCCCAAGACCTGGCTTTGCAAGCGGAAATACGTAAAATCAGGGCATATAATGCCCAAGAGGCAGCCCGTATCGGCATTTCAGATACCCATAGGCAAATACCGCCGCCTGCCAAGTCCTATCAAGGCCGAAAAATCGAGCTATTTGCAACACCCACAACCATTACCTATACCACGGCCAGTGGTCGCCGTGTCGCTGTGGTGCCGACGACCATAACCGAGCGCAAGCCTGCGGTGGGTTATACCCGTATTCACCGGGTTGTTGCGGGAGATACTTTGTACAGCCTTGCTACACGCAATTGCATCTCGGTTGCCAACATCAAAAACCACAATTCCTTGACGGGCAGTAATATCCAACTTGGTCAAGTATTGACATTGCCCCCGAGTAAGTGCGGCGCGAAAACGGTGAGTGCCATTAGCCAAACCCGCCCTGACACCATAACGGACACCATAACCGAGAGCGGTATTGTACGCAGGGTCATGCCGATCCAAACGGGTATTTCTGTGCGTCCCGGCGATATATATGCGGTTTTGCCCAAAGATACCCTGTACAGTATCGGCAGGCGCTATTGTGTCAAAGTCGATGCCTTGGCTCAGTTTAACGGGCTAGACAGCAAAATCGCTATCCAGCCCGGACAACGCCTGCGCCTGCCCGGTAATGCTTGCCTAAAATAATTAGACCTGCATAAAATAATCTAGGTATTTTGAGCAAAGCACGTTGCAAAATTTGTGAGCATGCTTATATAGTCCTGCAATAACGGCTCTTTAAAGGCTCAATTTTCGGGATACTCATATGTTAAATATTCTTATGCAAGCAAATCCAGGCGCTTCGGGTGCTTCAGGTATTGGCCTTATGGGGCAATTGCTGCCATTTATCCTTATCGGTTTTGTTTTTTACTTCCTGCTAATCCGCCCACAAAACAAACGTATGAAACAGCATAAAGCCATGTTGGCGGCTGTGACACGCGGCGATACCGTAGTGACCAGCGGCGGTCTTATTGGCAAGGTCACAAAGGTGACCGATGACGAGCTGACCATTGACGCCGGCAGCGGCGTTAAGCTGAAGGTTATGAAACATATGCTGAATGATGTGCGCAATAGCGCCGTCGCCGCTAACGATACTGGCAAAAAGAAATAATCCGCACATACCTATCTAAGGAAACCAGCATATGAAGCCTTTGTATTGGAAATTTCTTCTGATATTAGGGGCCGTGATTGTCGGTGCCAGCTTGGCGGTTCCCAAGGCTTTGCGCAAAAATATCGAGCTTGAGGGCGCGAAACCTTCGCATAAATCATTGATCGCCGAAAACTACCAGAGCGAGGCTCTTGGTGATAGGTCTAGCATTTCATTTGGTTTCCATAAGATTTTACCCTCGGATTTTTTAGTCGTTCAACTCTGTGCCGAAGAAAGGCAGTGTCCTCTCGGCACAATGGCTAACCCGCACAGGGACGGTCGTGGTTATTTACTGCTTAAAAGCAGGGCCATACTTGATAACTCGGATATCAAAAGTGCGTCCGCTGGCTTTCAGTATCAGACAAACACCCCCGTTGTAAACTTTGTATTAGCTGATCTTGGTGCGCAAAAATTTTGCGAATTTACCACGAAGAATATAGGTAACCCTTTTGCCGTTGTGCTGGATGGGGAAATCCTTACAGCACCCAATATTCATGGTGCCATATGTGGTGGTACAGGGTTGATTGACGGTAACTTCACTATGATAGAGGCTGAGGGTTTAGCCAAAGTTCTCAATTCAGGTATGCGGCCCATCTCCTCGCGTGTTGTGCCCAAAGGGTAGTTACTGTCGGCCATACGGGCAAACCTCCAAAAAATAAGTTTGCACCTGCGCCCAAACCCATTATGACTACGCCCAATTGTGCGGCGCGTATTTGTCAAACTCACACATAGATAAAAGGAAATGCAAATGCTGCATTTTTCACGTTGGAAAATAACTCTTATTCTAGGCGCCATCATGCTGGGCATGCTATTTGCACTGCCCAATGTGCTGCCAGAAAAAGTCCGCGAAGGCCTGCCGGGCTTTCTCCCAAGCCAAACCCTTAACCTTGGCCTTGATTTGCAAGGCGGGGCCCATTTATTGCTTGAGGTCGATCTTAAAGACGGGCTTGAGAAAACCCTGAAATCTGAACTGGCGGGCTTACGCGCTGCCCTGCGCGAAGAGCGCATAAGCGCCGCCATGCGCAATCGGGACGAGGCTATATTCGTAACCTTTAAAAACGCTGCCGACGCCGAGGCTGGCGCGCCTATATTGCGCAAGCAGTCCGTAGCGGTAGACAACAGTGCCATTGGCGGCGGCGGTAAAACCCTGATCATTCAAAAACTTGATGATCTACACTATAAAGTCACGGTCTCTAATGAATTTATTGAGTATATCAGCAACCGGACCATCGCCCAGTCCATACAGGTCTTGCGCAAACGTATTGACCCAACTGGCACAACCGAAATGACTTTGGCCAAAGAGGGCAAAGAGCGCATATTGCTGCAAGTGCCGGGCGCCAAGGATGTCGGCGAAATTAAAGAACGTATCCGCAAAACCGCCAAGCTTGGTTTTCACGAAGTGGTCAGGGTAGACCCGGTTATTATGGATTTGTGTGTCAATGAAAACCGTTGCCCGCTCGCGAGTGTGGCTTATCCGCAAAAGGACGGCGGGGGATATTTGATGGTCAAAGACCGCGAAATCGTTACCGGTGCTGATCTAAAAAGTGCCAGTGAAGGCCTGCACCCCACCAACAGTTATCCTATCGTCAATTTCCGGTATAATGCACGTGGTGCCAAGAAGTTTTGTGATTTTACTGCAACCCATGTGGGGGAGCCGTTCGCCGTTGTACTTGACGGAGAGATCATCACTGCGCCCAATATCAACACGGCCATTTGCGGTGGAAGCGGCTTTATCGAGGGTAGCTTTACCATGGAAAGTGCGCGCGAATTATCATTACTCCTAAACGCTGGCGCATTGCCGGCCAAGCTGGACATTGCCGAAGAGCGCACGGTCGGGCCGGAGCTTGGGGCTGATTCCATTGCGGCGGGCGAAATAGCGTCTGTTATCGGACTGGTCGGCGTCGGCATATTTATGTGGATGATTTACGGGCTACGCTTTGGTACATTCGCCAATATCGCCTTGGCCACCAATATTGTGCTGATTACGGGTGCTTTGTCATTATTGGGCGCGACCCTGACCTTGCCGGGCATTGCCGGGATTATTCTTACGATTGGTATGGCTGTGGACGCCAATGTGTTGATCTTCGAGCGTATTCGAGAAGAAACCCGAAACGGTCGCGGGCCGATCAATGCTATTGATACAGGATACAGATTGTCCCTGGCCCCTATTCTTGACGCCAATATCACCACTTTGATTGCGGCCCTGACCTTGTACTTCGTTGGCTCCGGGCCTATTCGCGGCTTTGCTGTGACCTTGTCCATCGGCATTGTCATGTCTGTGTTTACCGCCATTGTTGTCGCAAGGCTCTTGACCTCCACTTGGTTACGCCGTGCGCGTCCCAAAACATTACCCATATAGGTGCATTATGTTTGATATAGCTCTCGTTCGTTTTCTACCATCCGATACCAAAATAAAATTCATCAGCTTACGCTGGGCGGCTATGGTGCTGTCCATACTGGGCATCATTGCGTCGATTTATCTGTTCTCCACAAAAAACCTCAATTACGGCCTGGATTTTAAAGGTGGTACGGTGTGGGAATTTCATCTCGACCAAGACCCAACCAATTCCGATCTGGATGCATTTCGCCAACTTGGCCCCGAACTGGGCCTGGGTGAATTGGCAATCCAAACCATCGCCCAGGCAGGGGATAAAGCCCAAGCTATTCGTCTGTCCGTGCCCAAGCAAGCCGCGCTTGAAGGCGATGACAATGACGATAAAGCCCAGCAAGTGGCGCTGGAATCTGTCAAGGCGGCCGTCATTGGATTATACCCCGAAGTGGCCAAGCTGGAGAACACATTGAGCGTTCAGGTTTTGGGCACCAAAGTTTCCGGCGAGCTTAAACGCAAGGGGGCAATGGCGGTTATATTGGCTTTGATGATGGTGCTTTTGTATATTTGGGTGCGGTTTGAGTGGCAATTTGGCCTGGGCGCGGTTATTGCTTTGGCCCATGATGTCATATTGACCATCGGGGTGTTTTCCCTGACGGCGCTGGAGTTTAACCTGTCCATTGTGGCGGCGATTTTGACCATTGTTGGCTATTCCCTCAACGATACGGTGATTGTCTATGACCGCATCCGCGAGAACCTGCGTAAGTACAAAAAGAAGCCGCTGGAAGATGTGCTCAACTTGTCCATCAATGATACTTTGTCGCGCACCATTATGACCTCGTTCACCACATTACTGGCTTTGACGGCTTTGTATATCTGGGGCGGGCCTGGCTTGAACGGGTTTGCCTTTGCCATGATCTGGGGCGTGTTTGTCGGAACCTATTCGTCCGTGTTTGTTGCCGCACCCGTTCTACTGATACTCGGTGTCAACAAAGGCAGGTTACAGAAATAGAGCGTACACTTACAACATCCCTCTTTAGAGCATCCCTCTTTACAGCATCATAGTGACGGGTTTTTCAATCAGGCGCTTAAACACGGCCAGCCAGCTTGCGCCTATGGCCCCATCCACAACCCGGTGATCACAGGTCAAAGTGACGGTCATGACTGTGGCTATGGCCAATTCACCGTCTTTGACGACCGGGCGCGGGGCCCCCGCGCCCACGGACATGATCATGCCTTGGGGTTGGTTAATAATGGAGCTGAAAGATTTTATGCCCATCATACCCAGGTTAGACAGGGAAAATGTGCCGCCTTGGTATTCTTGGGGTTTAAGTTTACGCTCGCGGGCACGGGACGCCAAATCTTTCATTTCGGTGGAGATCAGCGCCAGGCCTTTGTTCTCGGCCTCGCGGACAATTGGCGTAATCAGCCCGCCGTCTATGGCCACGGCCACGGCCACATCAGCGTGGTGGTGATAGGCTATTCCGTCCGGTGTATAACTGGCATTGGCACCCGGGACTTGTTTAAGGGCAATGGCGCAAGCGCGGATCAGCATATCATTGACGGAGATTTTCACGCCCTCGGGGGCTTGGGCATTTAGTTCTTTGCGCATGGCCAGAAGTGCATCTATTTCGCAATCAATATTGAGCGGGAAATGGGGTACATCCCGTGCGCTTTCCGTCAGGCGCTTAACGATAATGCGGCGCATTCCGCCCAAAGGTTCCAAATCATATGTGCCAACAGGAATGCCCATTTTCTCAAGATAGTCCGCTCCGCCGCCGCGTAAGGGGCCAAGTTCAGTTGTTGTGGTTTGCGGCACTGGTGTTGGTGCTGGAACAGGCTGAGTTTTCGCGTTCTCAATATCGGCTTTGATAATCCGGCCATGTGGGCCAGAACCGGTTATGTTGGCTAAATCCAATCCCTTTTCCTTGGCTAGTCGTTTGGCCAGCGGTGAGACCTTAATTCTCTCTTCCCGCTCACCCCGTTGAAGAACGGGGTCCATCTCAAGACCTTCACTATGGACTCCGTCATGTGCTTGCATCCCCGGAGGGGGCGCCGGGGTGAGTGGAACGGAGGGTGGTTCCGGTGCATTTGTTACAGAGGCACCGCCGCCAACAACATACCCGTCCATCACGGAAGCATCCTCGCCGTCCTCCAGAAGCACAGCAATCGGAGCATTAACTTTCACGCCCGCCGAGCCCTCGGCCACCAGGATTTTAACCAAAACCCCCTCCTCGACGGCCTCAATTTCCATGGTCGCCTTGTCGGTCTCGATCTCGGCCAGCACATCACCGGAGGAAACCTCGTCCCCCTCGGCAACCAACCATTTGGTCAGCGTGCCTTCTTCCATAGTGGGGGAAAGCGCAGGCATCAGGATTTCAATGGGCATTATCACCCCCAACATTATCTATACAAACCCGCTCACCCCTGCGGATGCAGGGGTCTATTGCCGGAATATTGGTGTCCCCCGCCCCAGCGTCGATGGATACCTGCATACGCAGGTATGAGCGGGGTGTTGGGATAGTGGGCGTAAGCGCAGGCATCAGGATTTCAATTGGCATATTTCTCGACCTTTTTTGTTCCAGAGCAATACAAGAGTGCCAGTTGACGAGCACTATACATTAATTGTCCAGCTATTGTATCAACTACATCTTCCGATGAAGTTCCAATCGCTAATTTAGCTCTACGGAAAGAACCAAAATACCCTAGCAATAAATCAATTGCGCATTTTACCGCATCGGAAGATTCATGTATCTTGCTTTCTAAAATTTTGCTATATTCATCGGCAACATGGTTGGGGGTTCCAAGCCCTCCGCTAACCAGATCTCTTTCTATCGTCTCTACAGATATATCTTGATCAAGAAGAGTAATCTCTGGCTCACCAACAAATGGAGCTAGCTCGTCCCGAACAAACATTATGCACTCTTTATGTTGTTGGAAACTAAGCTTTGGAAATGTTTTTTGAAAACTTGCAATATGCTGTTTTTCAAACATAACAAACCCCCTTAGCCGCCGCCACAACATCCCCAGCATTCGGCAAACTCAACGCCTCCAAATTACCCGCATAGGGCAATGGCACGTCTTTTTGGAACACCCTTGCTGGTGGAGCGTCCAGGTAGTCAAAGGCTTGTTCCATGACGCGGGCAGAGATTTCTGCGCCTATGCCGGATTGGCCCCAGCCTTCTTCGGCACAGACTATGCGGTTGGTTTTTTTTACGGATTTTATGATGGTTTCTGTGTCCAGCGGACGGAGTGTGCGCAAATCTATCACCTCGGCGGAAATGCCTTCGTTTGCCAGAATATCTGCGGCTTCCAGGGCGCGGCCTACCATTCTTGAATGGGCAGTGATGGTGACATCCGAGCCAACACGCCGCACCAAAGCCTTGCCAATAGGCACCAGGTAATCATCCATATCCGGAACGTCCATAATTTCGCCGTACATCATTTCGTGTTCCAAAAACACGATCGGGTTCGGGTCTCGTATGGCGGATTTTAGAAGGCCTTTGGCGTCCGCCGCATCGTAAGGCGCAACCACCTTTAGCCCCGGAACATTGGCATACCAACTTGAATAATCATGGGAATGTTGGGCGCCCACGCGAGACGCCGCACCGTTGGGGCCGCGAAATACGATGGGACAGCGCATTTGCCCGCCGGACATATACAAAGTCTTGGCGGCGGAATTGATAATATGGTCAATAGCCTGCATGGCGAAATTCCAGGTCATAAACTCGACGATAGGCCTAAGCCCCCCCATAGCCGCCCCGACCCCGATGCCGGCAAACCCGTGTTCCGTAATCGGGGTATCAATCACCCGTTTGTCTCCAAATTCCTGTAAAAGCTCGCGGGTGACTTTATAAGCACCTTGGTATTCCGCCACCTCCTCGCCCATGATAAACACACGGTCGTCCCGACGCATTTCCTCGGCCATGGCATCGCGCAAGGCATCGCGGACACTGGTTTGGGTCATGGTGGTTCCGGCGGGGATGTCCATTTCCACAAGAGCTGTTTTTTCTATATCCCGCTCATCACGGCGTAGGCCGGTATCCACAGCATTAGGCCGGGAGTTCCCGGTTTCATGGACCCCGGCCTGCGCCGGGGTGAGCGGAGTTGAGAGATTGTCTACACTATCACCGTCCTCCAGCAATTGTAAAATCACCGTGCCAACGGCGACATTTTGTGTGCCTTCAGCCACCAAAATTTTTCCGACCACCCCCTCGTCAATGGCCTCGACCTCCATGGTCGCCTTGTCGGTTTCGATCTCGGCCAGCATATCGCCGGACTTGACCCCGTCGCCTTCCTTGACCAGCCATTTGGTCAAGGTGCCTTCTTCCATGGTCGGGGACAGCGCGGGCATTTGAATATCAATACTCATGCGTCCAGCTCTAATAAGACATCCGTATAAAGCTCCGACGGGTCGGGCTCCGGGGAGGTTTTTGCGAATTCTACCGCGTCTGCGACGGTTGCCTTGATGTCTTTATCTATAGCTTTAAGTGCGTCCAGATCGGCCCATTTTTCCTTTATCAATCTATTTTTGGCCATATCTATGGGGTCGTGTTCCTCGCGCATCTCGGAGACCTCTTCGCGGGTGCGGTATTTGGCCGGGTCGGACATGGAATGACCCCGGTAACGATAGGTCATCATTTCGAGTATCATCGGCCCTTTGCCAGAGCGGGCATGGGCGGCGGCCTTTTTAGTGGCATCACGCACCGCAAGAACATCCATGCCGTCAACTTGTACACCTTTGACACCAAAACTTAGCCCGCGTTTGTACAAATCCTTTTGCGCCGTGGAGCGTGCAATACTGGTGCCCATGGCGTATTGGTTGTTTTCAATGATGAACAATGTCGGCAGCTTCCACAATTGCGCCATGTTGAGCGCTTCATAGACCTGGCCTTGGTTTGCAGCGCCGTCGCCGAAAAACACAGTGCTGATTTTTCCGTTATCCAGATATTTATTGGCCAGACCAAGCCCGGCGCCGATGGGGACTTGTGCGCCGACGATACCGTGGCCGCCGTAAAAATTCTTTTCAACACTGAACATATGCATGGAACCACCCTTGCCCCTTGAATAGCCGCCGCTGCGCCCCGTAAGTTCGGCCATGACGCCTCGCGCACTCATGCCTAAGGCCAGCATATGGCCGTGGTCGCGGTATGATGTGATCATCTGGTCACCGTCTTTGATGGCGGCATTGACCCCTGTGACCACGGCTTCCTGGCCAATATACAAATGACAAAACCCGGCGATTAGCCCCATGCCGTAAAGTTGCCCGGCCTTTTCCTCAAATCGGCGGATCAACAACATTTCGCGGTATAAATGTAACAGCTCTTTTTTTGTGGTCTTTAGAGGGGTGGTCATGGTTGGCTGCCCTTTAGTTTACATACGAAATAAATGCTTGAGTGCGGCGGCACTGCGCCCATATTAAACGCTAAATCAGGGGGTTTCGTCAAGCCAAATTACAATATCATTCGTGTCCGAAACATTAAGCAGGCGGCGCGCTTCTTCTCCGAGCCTGTCCAAATCGAGATTGCTGGCCCTAAGCTGTGCGGCGCGGCTTTCCAGAGCTTTGCGCTGGTCTTGCAGGCGGACAATATCCGTATCCAGTTTTTCAACCTGGTCAGAATAGTCGGCCAACTTTATGACGCCAAGACTTCCGCTCAGGGCGTGGAGGCCTAAATAGCCGTAAAACACCACCAGAACCAGAAGCGGCCAGGTGAGCCGCATTTTGTTGAGGACTTTCTTCATATCAAATACCATATCAAATACCTAGCGGGTGATGGTTAGCGAGGGGTTAAATAGGAAAGTGAGAGGCGGGGTTATTTTAGCAGCGGGGAGGCTTGAGGCACTAAAGTTTCGAAATTCTCCCCCGCCATAGCCACCAAAATCATATGGCCGGCGTCCGAGACTTTGAACACGCCGTACCGGGCCGCTTCATAGGTTTTGGCCGTGCCTTCCTGGAAATAGAACCGCGCACTGCCGAAATTGGCCCCGCCAGATTTCAGCGCATATTTCACCCGTATTTCGCTGTCCGCCAGCTTTGTTCCGTCATCACGACGGGCGAATGTCGCGACATTGTTTTCGTCCAGGGTAAGAACTAAACTACCTTCGGCGTCCAAACCTTTGCTGGATACAGGATAGACGTCGCGGTTATAAGTCAGCGTCATATAATCACCGAGCATCAAGGCACGCGGATCGACCGGACGTAATTGCAACAATATGGTCTGGCCGTCCTGTTTCACCCGGTTCATAGCGGCAATGCCCGTATTGAATTTATACAAGCTTACGGCCAATGCAGCCAGCACTACGGCGATACGTAAGGTCTTAAACATGGCGGCCTCCTTTTTGAATGATCAAACCGTAAGCCGCCAGTAACACCGTCCCAAAGCCCGTGAGCATAAAGGATTTACCCAGCAGGGTTATATCCATATCATAATAGAACCATGTCATAAAACCGATCTGTAACAAAACCCCTATGATAACCAGACTGCCCATGCCCAGAATATAACCCGTCAGCAAGACCAATAAGGCTGCTGCACTGCCCAGAGGCATCAACGCCACGGCCACAAGCAACAAAGCCAAGATGGGCAGTGGCGGGCGAAAAGGCTCCGAGGTATCGGCGGCATCACCAGCATCACTAGCACCACGCGCACGGTTTAAATACCACACCGCACCACCCGTGACCAGAACACTGGCTATGCGCTCAGCCCAGTCATTTGCGGTGCCTAATTGCAATGATTGCGCCCAGTTGGCATCAGAGAAAACCACGGCAAACATGCACGGTGCCAACAAAAAACCGATGCCCGCCGCCGTAAACACGCGCCTGCTTCGCCGTTTTGTCAAGCCGGTTTTAAAGGGCAAGCTTAACGCCAAAAGACCAACAGCGCTAAAAATAATATAATACAAGGTAAATGCAAAGGGGGTACGGTATTCCAAAAACACATATACCGTAAGGGCCGAAAGCCCTGCCGCCATCACAAATTCCAAAATCCGGTCACGCACCCGCCATAAAGTGAACGCACTTAAAGCACCTGTAAATACGATAAACCCCATACCAGCGCTGTTTACTAACCCCACACCAATAACCGCCAACGCCCCGCCGCCGAGCAAAAGTGTGTTAAAAAAATGTCGGGAAAACAAACCCTTGCTACCCAAACGCATGAACATAGTGCCCATATACACCAATAGACCCAGCACGATCATGCTGGCTTCATCTTTAATATTTGCAATTTCATAAAGCACAGCCGCCAAAAAACCCATTGCCAATATGGCGGTTAGCACGCCGGCAAAACCCAAAAACATTTCCATATACCAAGGTGCATCGTCTTCGCCGGGTTGAGCCAATGCTTGCGCAGTTTTATCCGCATCAATACCAAGATTGTCGGTAAATGCGCCGAGTGGATGTCTGGATATGACATCCAGATTTTCATCTGCAGCGTCCGGCATTTCGGCATCGGGTGTGTTCTCCATATTTTGTTCATTTGAGAATTTTGCCGAAAAATGTTTGAAACTTCTGGCCAAAGCATAGGTGATTGCCGCCATCAACAAAAACCCGACAAACAACATACTGACAATACCCAAAAATCCGTCGGCTTCGGCAATCAGGCGTATGCCAATTTGTGCGACCATAAAGCCAAGTCCGCTGGTGGCCAAAACCAGAGCTGCCACACGGGCCTGGGGCGGGTTTGCGAAGCTTTGCACTTTATATCTATATAAATAGGCGAGGGTTGCCCCGCCTGTGATGATGGCGACCAAGGCGCTCCCGGTCATTTTATCTTGCCAAAAACCATGGCCAACAGAGATAATTGCAAACACCATACATGCCGCCACCAAGGCCAGGCGAAACCAGGCCGCCCGGGCCCAATCCGGCCATTTATTTTGCACCCAATCATGGGCGAATAGCAAAACCAAAAACACCAGCGCCAAGCCTGCATAAATCCAAACCAGTATGTTGCGGTCAGTATTTGGGACAATTTGCACATGAGCGTAAGACAGAATTGCCACGCAGGCAATCACCAGCCAGACCGTCCAATGGGCCAATGAGCGCGACACGGCGGCAAAGGGTAATGACAAAAGCGCCCACATAGTAAAGGGTGTATAAATGGCAGACGGGGTTTGGAAAACCTGGCCGTACACGGCCATGAACACACCGATCAACACCGTCAGGCCAATCCCGAACGCTTGGGCGACCGGCTTGTCAAATTTAAGACCAATCCAGGCCAGAGCCGACAAAACCATGCCGCCTTGCACCAGTGCGAATTTTACAAAGGCAGATAAATCATTCCAGTTATAGGCAAAGAAGAAGATAATCCCGGCCAATAAATGCCCGGCGCCCAGCGCCAACAAAGCCCGAAGCGCCCAGCTATTCCACGCACCGGCATTTCGAAAAAACAGTAAGGCTTTTATGTATAAATTGCCAGGCAACATCCCGCGATCTACCAAGACCGGTAAGGATTGTGATGTTATCAAACCGTCATGTGTTTCGGGATTGTCCTGTGCCGTCATGCTCTGGCTGCTCCTGATTTTACAATTCGCATTATGTTTGGACTACACCATAAACAATAGCTACGATAGGGACAAAACTGGTTGGCATTGGTACAAACCTTGGTCTATAATGTTTCTAAACATTCACACCCACAGGAGGATTTAATGAAAATACGCAATTCTATACCAATACGTGCGGCACTTATAGCCCAAGGAGCCGTTCTGGTCGCAGTTCTGGGCGCAATTCCGGCAGCAGCCCATACAGGTTCTCACACCGAAGCACTGTTGCGCACTATTCTCCACTGGCTCACCAGCCCGACCCATGCTCTGTTGGCGGTTGTTGGCAGTATTGCCGTTATCACCCTTGCCGTTAAACTTAAAAACCGTCGTTCATAGGAGACCGTTATGTACAATAAAATACGCGCTAAACTCGAGGCTAAATTGCCGACCGCTTCGGCCCATTGCGATATTCCGTGCGGAATTTACGACACTGGCCCGGCTCTCTATCATGCGCTGTCCGTTGTCCGCCAAATGGATATATTGCTGGATATTGACACCAAAGATATGAGTGTCCACACCGCTATGAAAATCGCGCGCAACACGGCCGAGAAAGAAAAGCAGGCGGAAGCGGTCAAGCACGAAATCCGTATCATTTGGGGTGATTTTATCAAAGGTGATATTTTAAAGGAACAAGCCCATGAGCTGACCCACAATATCATGATGAAAGCCAGTGCATGCAAACAGGATTTACACCGCGAAGACGCTTTGGCCTTGGTTGGGTTGGTCAATGATTTTGCCGAAATGTTCTGGAAAATCAAAGGCGTGAAGACTAAACGCGTCACCGCGCCTTATGCCCCTGCTTTGGAAGTGGTCACACCAGATTTGTAAAGAGAATGCGCCTGGTCAAAGTGCTTGGAGATAGCATGTCTCCCACATTGAAAAGCGGTGATTATGTGCTTACCACCCGGCCCCGCTCCTTGCGAGCGGGGTGTATTTATGTGGTTGAACACGCGGATCTGGGGCGGATAATAAAACGATTAGACCGCATTGAAAGCGACCAATATCACTTCAAAGGCGACAGTCCAGGCTCAACACCTGGTGCCGTGATCGGGCCTGTGGCCGCATCTCGAATAGTGGCGCGGGCTATATTAAAAATATCAAAACATGGTGTAGTGACGCTGTAGCAAAGCATTAACCATTGCCAAGACGACTTTTCTATTTCCCTTGATTCCCCTATTTCCCTTGATTTCCCTATTTCCCTCTACTTCCCTATTTCCCTTGTACGGCGAATTTTTTTCGGGTTTCTTGCGCTTATGCTGTCTGTACTTGCGCACAATGTGTCAGGCTATATACTGGAAGCTGATCGAGGTTTTTCGGGTTCTCTTATGTTCAAATTTATTTTTGCTATATTGGTCACTGCTGGTTTGGCTGGAGGTGCGGTTTATTACGGCACCAATACGGATGCGTTTCGCAATAATGAGATATCTTTGCCGCTGAAATGGGGCAATAAAACCAAACCCGGCGCGCTCAAGGCTGCGGGGCAGGCTGATGCCGCTTTAAAAGCAAAAATAGATCTGGTGCGGGTTATGCCTACGCTCATGGAGCAGGCGGATAAAATCTCCACTATAGAGATCAGGGATCAGGCCTATCTTGATATTGTCAGCGCCTCTGTAGCTAACAAAAGATATAGCTTTGCAGATGCCGCATTGCAAAAAATCATCCAGCCGGAATTGCGCGATACGGCCCGTAGCCGTATAGCTATTGCTCTGGCCGTGGACGGGCGGGCCGATGATGCTTTTGAACTAATTGACGCTGTAGAGGTTGATGCTCTGCGTGATGTCATGCGCTTGCAAGTCCTTGAAGCCCTGATTGCACCGCAAAACCTGCCGCCGGGATTGCTACCGCAATAATTAATTTTTAATAATTCGTATTATTAGGTAGTGTACTCATAAACTCAGGCCACAATGGAGCTAAATATGCGAAAATATGCTAGGAAAAGGGCGAAAGACGGGCTTTCTGCCCGGCTGAGGTCTTTGACGACGCAGATTGAAGCAGATTTAGCTCCGAGTTTGCGGACAACCCTGCATGGCCACTTTGCCCACTTGGTGCGTTGTAAACTCTTGAAAATGCTAGCATTTCCTGCGAATTTACGCCTGCCAAGTGAACAAATTGACTCATGCCATTGTGGCCTGAGTTTATGAGTACACTACCTAGTTTATGTTTGAGGCGAAATCGCCTATGCAAGCGGTTAAATATAGTGCGAGTTTGTTATGTCTTCTGACTTTGATCTTATCATTATCGGCTCCGGGCCTGGCGGCTATGTAGCAGCCATACGGGCGGCACAATTGGGGCTGAAAACGGCGGTCATCGAGAAATCCGAAATTGGCGGCGTCTGCCTCAATTGGGGCTGTATCCCGACCAAGGCTTTGCTGCGCTCGGCGGAAGTTTATACCAATATGAGGCACGCAACCGAATATGGTTTAACCGCAGATGCAGGGTTTGATCTGCCTGCCATCGTCAAGCGGTCGCGCTCTATTGCCGGACAGCTTTCGGGCGGCGTTAAATTTCTAATGAAGAAAAACAAAATCACCTTGATTGACGGTTTTGCCAAATTGCAAAAAGGGACGGCTGCGCCAAAAGTTGTGGTCGGCGATAAAACCTATAGGGCCAAGCACGTCATTTTAGCCACAGGTGCGCGGGCGCGTACCGTCCCGGCCGCCGGGCTGGAGCCGGACGGGAAATTTATCTGGACGGCCAAGGAAGCCATGATCCCGGATGTGATGCCGAAAAAATTACTGGTGGTTGGCTCGGGCGCTATCGGCATGGAGTTTGCGTCGTTTTATAATGCATTTGGCGCGGATGTGACAGTTGTGGAAATGCTGGAGCGGATATTGCCGGCGGAAGACGCAGAGATTTCTGCACTGGCCGAAAAAGCCTTCACCAAAAAAGGCATGCGCATTCTTACGGGCGCACAAGTGTCTGGCGTCAAGCCCGGTAAAGACAGTGTCAGCGCCGAAATATCCGGCAAGACCGAAAGCTTTGACCGCATCATTTTGGCCATTGGTATTGTTGGTAATGTGGAGAATATGGGGCTAGAGGATTTGGGCGTCGAAATTAACCGTAGCCATATTGCCGTAGACGAGTTTTCGCGCACTAAAATTTCGGGCCTTTACGCTATTGGTGATGTGACAACCCCGCCCTGGCTAGCCCACAAAGCATCCCATGAAGGCATTATTTGCGTCGAGAAAATCGCGGGCAAAAGCCCACACCCGCTCAATGCCAATAGAATTCCCGGCTGTACCTATTGCCAACCGCAAATCGCCAGTGTGGGACTGAGCGAACAGGGGGCCAAAGACGCGGGCCATGATGTTAGGGTCGGGCGGTTCCCGTTCATTGGCAACGGCAAAGCGATTGCGCTTGGGGAACCCGAAGGTTTGGTCAAAACCGTGTTTGACAGGAAAACCGGAGAACTGCTCGGCGCCCATATGATCGGCACGGAAGTTACGGAACTTATTCAAGGTTACACAATCGCCCAGACGTTGGAAACCACCGAGGCCGAGTTAATAGAGACGGTTTTCCCCCATCCAACCCTGTCAGAAATGATGCACGAAAGCGTCTTGTCGGCCTTCGGGCGTGCGATGCATATGTAAGGGTTAGACTGTGACCGGTTCAGCCTTTTCGCGGCTTAATTTTCCGGCGAATTTCGCTTTGAGGGACAGGGCTGGTTTTTCAACCCAGTGCCAAGAAGCGACAGAGAGCATAAGTGCAATCGGGGTGCCTATGACCATCAATTGCCAGACATTTAAGTCGGGCATGAAATGATAGACGCCTTGGAGTGTGGCCCAATGGTAAATATAAATTCCGTAGGAAATATCGCTGTATTTTTTCAGAAAATCAAACCGGGGCATGATCACATAGGCGGCCCAAAACAACATATAGGCTGCGGTGATAACACCGACCACTTCAAACATGGCGGTATTGCTAAACAAGGATGTCACAAGCACCAAAGCCGGAATGAAAGCGATATGGAATTTCAGCTTGTCTCTATAAGCATAAATCGCAGCCCCAAGCCCGTAACATAATCCGAAGCGAAGCAGGGACTGTGCGGTGGCGGGCAATTGGTCGTAAAGCCCGGTTTTATAAGCTATAGGAACGGCGATAGCGAACAGGACGAACTGCGCCAAAATCATCCAGCGCCTCCTCATCAAACCGAGGGTGAAAGCAATAAATGTGCCCATATAAGCCAGGACTTCATAACGCAATGTCCATAAGGTTGCCGAGGCGATCGGTTCAGCATTGTTAGGTAATATGCCCGGTAAAGCCATTTCGGTATCAATAAACCCAAGCACAACAAATGGCTGTTTCCATAAATCCTTGCTGGTCAGGTATTCACCCCAAGGCAAGGCCGTGGTCATGAGGCCAAAGATAAACATTATGACCAGAACATGGGCGATAAGTGCCGGGAAAATGCGCAAAATCCGCGCCGAAGCAAAACTTGCCAGATTTTTGCGGTACAGCATACTGCCCGTAACCAAAAACCCCGATGCGATAAAGAATAAATTCACCGCCATATAGCTGAAGGTGTAATGATAAAAAATATGGGGCTCGGATGTGTCCAGGCCGCCAACCACGACAAATGCGTGGCCGATGAGAACCATATAGGCAAATATAAAGCGCAGGGGCGTGAAAAAATTATCGTGCCCGTCTCTGATTGTAACCGTTTTAAACATATTCATCCCACTATCTTTAACAGGCAATAGCACACATATATTAAGTAAGTTTTACACCATAAGGGCTTGTTTTACGCGAACGAATACCCATAATCTGGCCATGACCGTACTTTTTGACAAGAAACCAAAACCTGAACACAGGCCTTCTCAAGCATTGAGACACCCGGAAAAGGCCCACAAGCCCGATACGGAAGTTTTGCGCAAACCTGCGTGGATACGGGTAAAAGCGCCTACGTCCAAAGGCTTTGCCCGTACCAATAAAATTGTCCGCGACAAAGGCCTTGTGACCGTATGCCAGGAAGCAGCCTGCCCTAATATTGGGGAGTGTTGGGAGAAAGCCCACGCCACCTTTATGATTTTGGGCGACACCTGCACCCGGGCTTGCGCGTTTTGCAATATCAAGACCGGGTTGCCGGGGCCGGTAAACCACGGGGAAGCGGAAGAAATTGCCAATGCTGTCGTAGAAATGGGCCTGAAACATGTGGTCATAACCTCGGTTGACCGCGATGATCTCTCGGACGGTGGGGCGGCGCATTTTGTCGATGTTATAGGGGCTATACGGACTAAATCACCCGCCACGACCATTGAAATTCTGACCCCGGATTTCTTGCGTAAACCCGGTGCCGCCCAGACCGTCATTGCCGCCAAGCCGGATGTGTTCAACCATAATCTCGAAACCGTGCCGCGCCTTTATTTGTCCATCCGCCCCGGTGCGCGCTATTATCATTCCTTGCGTCTGCTGGAGCGGGTTAAAGAATGCGATCCTGACCAGTTCACAAAGTCCGGACTTATGGTTGGTCTCGGGGAGAGCAAGCAGGAAATTATGCAAGTCATGGATGATATGCGGGTTGCAGGTGTGGAGTTTTTGACCATTGGTCAATACTTACAACCCACCCGCAAACATGCGGCGGTTGAGCGTTTTGTAACGCCAGACGAGTTTAAGGCCTATGAAACTATAGCCCGCGCTAAAGGTTTTTTGATGGTTTCTGCCACACCATTGACCCGTTCAAGTTATCATGCGGATGCAGATTTTGCTAAACTGCGTGCCGCCCGCCAAGAAAAATATCTTGCCAAACAACACCCCTCCAAATAGGGGCATTGATGCGCATCCACCACCAAAAGCGATTGTTTCACCGCCCGGAAGATTTGCTCGATATGGTGATCGATGTGGAAAACTATCCAAAATTTATCAATTTCATTACATCAGTGCGGATATTGAGGCGCGAAAACCCGTCCCCGGCCCGAGAGGCTTTGACGGTGGATGTGGCGGTACAATATAAATTCATCAGCGAAACCTTTCGCTCTTTGGCCACGGCAGACCGCGATAATTTGAGCATCAGTATTAAGAAGGCTGGTCACGGCGGTGCGGTTCGCAAGCTCACCAATATTTGGACATTTCACCCTTTATCAGACGGATCTACCCAGTTGGATTTCTCCTTGGATGTAGCTTTAAAAGCGGCGCCGTTGCAATTTCTTGTGCGTGGTAAAATAGACGATGCTGCCGCATCCATCATGGATGCGTTCGAAAAAAGAGCCAGACTAATTTGCGCACCAACAGGCGACAAAGGGCTAGATTTGCGCGTGGTTTAGGAGCGCTCTAGCCAGCTGATCCACCTACGGTCAAATTTTCTATATAGAGTGTTGGTTGGCCGACGCCTACGGGGACGGTTTGCCCGGCTTTGCCGCATACGCCAATACCGGGGTCAAGCTTACTGTCATTACCAATATGTTTGATCCTCAAAAGGACGGTCGGGCCGTCGCCGATCAAGGTGGCGCCTTTGACCGGTTCTTCTATTTGTCCATTTCGAACCCGGTAAGCCTCAGTGCATTGGAAGACAAATTTTCCTGATGTAATGTCCACCTGTCCGCCGCCAAAATTGGTGGCGTAGATACCGTCTTTGATATCTGCAATAATTTCGTCTTTGGGCATATTGCCCGAGAGCATGAATGTGTTGGTCATGCGCGGCATGGGCGCATGGGCGAAGCTTTCGCGCCGACCATTGCCCGTTGCTGGCACGCCCGTAAGCCGTGCGTTTAGCCTGTCTTGCAAATAGCCTTTTAAAATACCGTCTTCAATCAGGACATTGCGGGCCGACGGTGTGCCTTCGTCGTCCATTGTGATGGAGCCGCGCCTGCCGGGCAGGGTGCCGTCGTCGACAACGGTTACGCCGGGCGCGGCAATACGCTCACCGATACGGCCCGCAAATGCCGATGTGCCCTTGCGGTTAAAATCACCCTCCAGGCCGTGGCCAATGGCTTCGTGCAATAACACGCCGGGCCAACCTGGGCCAAGCACTACATCCATAGGGCCAGCGGGGGCAGGCACGGCGCGCAGATTAACCAATGCACTGCGCAAGGCTTCATCTGCCAGGGCTTTCCAGCTTTCTGGTTTGATGAAATCGGCATAAGCCGCCCGCCCGCCCGTACCCGCATAACCGTTTTCCCGCCGCCCGTCTTTTTCGACCGTCACCGAAACCGACAGCCGTACCAAAGGCCGGACATCATCATAGCGTTCCCCGCCTGCCCGCAAAATTGCAATAGTGCGGGTGGACGCGGCCATGGTGGCGCTAACCTGCACGACTTTATTGTCCTTGGCGCGTACATAGGCGTCGATTTCGCGCAAAAGCTCGACCTTGGGTGAAAATTCCGGATCATCGATGGGATCGATTTCAGGATATAATTTAGTGTTGGTGCGTTTTGGTGCAGGGGCGTTTTGCGGTGTAGCGTGACCAGATTTGGCCAGGGTCACGGCGCTGGCCGCCCGGCCTAGCGCACCTTCGGTCAGCATTGTGCCTTGGGCAAAACCTGTTGTTTCTCCAGCGACACAGCGCAGACCAAATCCCCGCGAGGTATCAAAACTGGCCATTTTGAGCCGCCCATCATCGAAGCTCAGCGATTCGCTAGCTCCTCGTTCCAAAAACAATTCCCCGTCGTCGGCACCCTTTAAGGTCTCGTCGAGGATGTTTTGCGCGCTTTCGCGATTAAGTTCACAGTCTTCAAATACAAAATTGCTCATAAAATTACGGATTCCATATAAATTTTTACGCTCAGGTTAGGTTCTGGAGACTTTTCGGGAATTATGGCTTGTCTTGCAAGCCCTAACACCATATTCATGGCGAGATTATTACCAGACTGCGACAATTTGTCCGCTATGGTATTGAGGTCATTGTGCTTGAATTAAGTGCTTTAATTGGGTTAACTCCAAAGAGCTGCGCTTGCGCGGGGAGCATCAGGGAAGATAGAGGAGGGGATATGCGTATTCCAAGATTAGCGGCGTCAGTTGGTGTCACATGTATGGGCTTGGGTATGGGCTTGGCCACATCAGGTTTGGCATTTGCGTCCAACAAAAACGGCCCAACGGACGGAGATTGGGGCCTTCAACGCTCAGTGACGCCTGTGATGGATGCCATCACCAGCTTCAACAATTATTGGTTGGTGCCAATTATGGTGGTGATTGTTATTTTTGTCACTGCCTTGATGGGCTATATCATGGTCCGATTTCGCGAAAAGGCCAATCCGGTTCCGTCAAAGACAACCCATCATGTCGGGCTGGAAGTGACGTGGACACTGGTTCCGGTGCTCATTTTGATAGTCTTGATGGTGCCCAGCATGAAGCTTTTGTATTTTCAGGACGTTATACCGGAATCAGAGCTGGTGGTTAAGGTCACGGGGAATACCTGGAACTGGGAGTATACCTATCCGGATTATGAAAATATCGACCCTTATATCTCCAATATTGTTGATATTGCCAATGCAGATAAATTTGGTCTTTCCCATGCGCAGATTATTGCCAAAATCGAGGCCCGCCCTGCGGGAGAACCGCGCCTGGATGGCCGGCCTTATCTGTTGGCCAGCGATGCACCTTTGGTTGTGCCAGTGGACACGGTTGTCAAGGTTCTGGTCACATCAAACAATAATATACACGCATTTGCCGTGCCGCAATTCGGCGTTAAAATTGACGCAGTGCCAGGACGTATTAACGAGACCTGGTTCAAGGTGCATGCGGGTGAGGAGGGGACATATTACGGTCAATGCTCCGAAATCTGCGGCATCAACCATGCCTTCATGCCCATAGAGATTATGGTGGTTGGTAAGGACGAGTTCAAACTCTGGGCGGCTAACGGCGGCAGTTTCGCGACACAAATTTCACAAAACACGGGAAGTGGCGCAAACGCCCTGTCCGTAAATACAGTACAATAGGGGGTCATAATGGCTACAACACACGCTAGTGCGGACACACATGCTCATGATGATAAACCAGGATTTTGGGTGCGTTGGTTTTTCTCGACCAACCATAAGGACATTGGTACATTATATATGATACTTGGCCTGATCGGTGGTTTGGTCGGCGGACTTTTGTCGGTCATGATGCGCATGGAACTGGCAGAGCCCGGCTTGCAGGTTTTTGGCAATCCACATACCTATAATATGTTCATCACCATGCACGGCCTGCTGATGATCTTCTTTATGGTTATGCCAATCGTTATTGGCGGGCTTGGCAACTGGTTTGTGCCCCTCATGATCGGGGCGCCGGATATGGCGTTTCCGCGTATGAATAATTTGTCGTTCTGGCTGTTGGCTGTGGCACTGGTTTGTGGGGTTATTTCCATGTTTTTACCGGGCGGTGCCGGATTGGGGCCTGCCACCTCATGGGTGATGTATCCACCTCTTTCTACATCCGGCTCTCCCGGCCCGGCTTTTGATTTTCTGATCATTGGCATATTGGCCGCTGGGTTTTCTTCCATCTTCGGTGCTATCAACTTTATAACCACTATTTTTAATATGCGCGCACCGGGTATGACCATTCACAAAATGCCGCTTTATGCCTGGAGTGTGTTGGTGACAAGCTGGCTGTTATTATTATCGCTTCCCGTATTGGCGGCGGCAATGATCATGCTGTTTACCGACCGTACCGTTGGTACTGGCTTTTTCGACCCGAGCATGGGCGGTGACCCGCTTATGTTCCAGCATTTGTTCTGGTTTTTTGGCCATCCGGAAGTTTACATTATGATCCTGCCCTCATTTGGCATAATCTCCCATGTTATTTCCACCTTTAGTCGAAAACCGGTTTTTGGTTATCTCGGCATGGCTTATGCTATGGTGGCCATTGGTGCTGTCGGCTTTATTGTCTGGGCTCACCATATGTATACGGTCGGTATGGATGTGGATATGAAAGCCTATTTTCTGGCGGCGACATTTATCATTGCTGTACCGACCGGTGTTAAAGTCTTCTCCTGGCTTGCCACAATGTGGGGCGGTTCTATACGTTATTCAATCCCCATGCAGTGGGCTATAGCGACCATATTCCTGTTTGTGATCGGCGGAGTGACAGGGGTGTTTTTGGCAAGTGCCGGCCTTGATACGGCGGCTCATGATACATATTTCGTTGTGGCGCATTTCCATTATGTTTTGTCTATGGGGGCGGTCTTTGCCATCTTCTCGGGCTTTACCTACTGGTTTGGTAAAATGAGTGGTTATCTTTATAATAAATGGCTGGCTGGCTTGCAGTTCTGGTTGTTCTTTATCGGGGTTAACCTGGTGTTTATGCCACAACATTTCCTAGGTTATCAGGGCATGCCGCGCCGGATTATTGATTATCCTGGGGAGTTTGCGCTCTATAACCAAATTTCCTCATTTGGTTCCTACATGTCTGCCTTGGGTGCCATTGTCTTTATCATCTGGGTGATTGAAGCTTTTATCGTCAAGCGCAAGGCCGGGGATAATTATTGGGGCGAGGGTGCCAATACGCTGGAGTGGACTTTGTCCTCACCACCACCTTATCACCAATTCTCCAAACTGCCGCAGATCAAATAGATGTCTGAGACCGTCCACCATAACTCAGGTAGTCTTGCCGGGCTGGGAACAGCCAGCTCATCTATGCCTATGGGGCTGGGGACAGCCAACTCATCTATGCCTATGGGGCTGGGGACAGCCAGCCCCGGTGATTACTATGCTTTGATGAAGCCACGGGTTATGTCTTTGGTGGTGTTTACAGCCATGGTTGGGTTGCTCGCGGCACCGACGACAATGAACCCGGTCTTGGCGGCCTCGGCGATATTTTTTATTGCCATGGGTGCTGGTGCGGCTGGTGCGCTGAATATGTGGTATGACCGCGATATTGATGCTGTCATGAGCCGTACTCGCAAACGACCATTGCCAGCGGGGAAAATGACCCCGTCCAGCGTGCTGGCATTCGGGATTGTCATGAGCTTTATCTCGGTGCTTGGTTTGGCCTCTGCTGCCAATTATTTGGCTGCAGGGCTTTTGGCTTTCACGATTTTTTACTATTTTGTTGTCTATTCAATCTGGCTCAAACGCAAAACGCCGCAAAATATTGTTATTGGCGGCGCGGCGGGGGCTTTCCCGCCTATGGTCGGTTGGGCTGCAGCGGGGGGCGGCATCACAACGGAATCGCTTTTGTTATTTGCCATCATCCTGTTATGGACACCGCCGCATTTCTGGGCGCTGGCCCTGTATAAACAAGGGGATTATGCCAAAGCAGGCATTCCCATGATGCCCAATGTTAAAGGTGCAAAATCGACCCGAAACCAGATACTGGTCTATGCAGTGCTGCTGGTTGCCGCCAGCGCATTTATTGCTGGAACACCACTCGGCTCACCACTATATATTGGCGTGGCCTCTTTGCTTAATCTGGCTTTTCTGGTTTTGGCTTTGCGGGTCTGGCGTTCCAAAGCGGGCGATAATGCGACCGGACTAGACGAGGCGAGTTTGTATAAAGTGCGTACGGGCGAAAAAGTAGCGCGCAATTTATTCGCCTATTCCATTGTTTATTTATTTGCGTTGTTCGGTGCCATCGCCGCCGGACAAATATTGTAGGAGATGCAAATGAGCGATCCACAAAACCCTGAAATTCTCGGCTATGCCGAGCCAAGCCCGGAAGAGCTTGCAGCGCGCAAGAAACGCAGTCTTGCCATTGCCGCGTGTTTGTTTGGCTTTGTAACATTGGTGTTTTTGACCATGTTGTACAAGCTTGGAGTGTTTAGCTAATATGAAAAACACGCCCGAACACAAGGTGCCCGCAGGGCGTAAGCCCAAAAGTGCCAACAGAAAAATGGTGCTGTCGCTCAGTGTCACGGCTTTGGCAATGCTGGGTCTCGGGTTTGCGTCCAAGCCCCTTTATGATGCGTTTTGCCGGGTGACGGGGTTTGGCGGTACGACACGTGTAGCCGAAAAAATCAGCACTGAAACCTTGGAACGCCAGATCAAAGTCCGTTTTGATGCCAATGTAGCAAGCGATCTTGGCTGGACGTTCAAACCCGATGATGTGGCCGTTACGGTTAAGCTCGGGCAAAATGTTCTGGTCTATTATACCGCTCGCAATGATACGGATACCGCAATTGTCGGCACGGCTAGCTATAATGTAACACCGATCAAAGCGGCGCCGTATTTTTCCAAAATCGAATGCTTTTGCTTTACCGAACAAAAACTGGAACCGGGCGAGCAGGTCTCTATGCCGATCCTGTTTTTTGTTGATCCGGAAATGAGTGAGGATTGGCGTCTCGACGAGATTAAAACCATCACCCTGTCCTATACATTTCACCGGGTCAAAAACCCGTCCGCAGACGCCAATACGACCGTACAGCGCCTGGCTCAGCTTAAAAAGCTGGAAGCAATTGAGCTTCAAGCCAACACGACACAAGAAACACAAACCGAGACGCCCGTTACAGATATAACAGAGCGTCAAGACCAACAAGACACTCAAGGGAGGGGCTAATGTCCGATCACGCAGTAGAACACGATTATCATCTGGTAAACCCAAGTCCGTGGCCGTTTTTTTCCGGCATTGCGGCACTGGTATGGGGCTTGGGCATGGTGGTATTTTTCGCAGGCCTATATCCGCGTTCCGCCGATAACCCTAACGGCATGATGGAATTTTTCTTCTCTCGCGGGATGGATATGTTCGGCCCTGACAAAGTTTCCAATGGTGGCTGGATATTCATAGTTCTGGGTCTTCTTATGGGTGCCGGAGTGATGATCGGCTGGTGGCTTGATATGATCAAAGAGGGTGAGGCCGGCGACCATACACCCGTTGTGCAAATTGGTATGCGTTACGGCATGATCATGTTTTTGATGCAAGAAGTGATGTTCTTCGTCGCCTGGTTCTGGATGTTTTTCGAATTTGTTTTGTTCCACGAAGTCCGCGCCAGTTGGAACCCTGATATATTGGAAAGCGCAGCCTCCTACGCCCAAGGCTTTGGCGTTAATGCTGGTGGTCATGCCATCACCACCATCAATGCTTGGGATCTTCCCTTGATCAACACACTGCTTTTACTGCTTTCTGGTGTCACATTGACCTGGGCCCATCATGCTTTGATCGAAGATAAACAGAAATCCGTCTATTGGGGTCTTGCGCTGACAATTGTATTGGGCTTGGCCTTTACCTATGTGCAAGGCGTTGAATATGTTGAGGCTTATGGTCACCGCATGAGCGAGACCAATTGGCTCGACAGTAATATTTACGGTTCCACCTTTTTCCTGGCAACGGGTTTTCACGGTTTGCATGTCATCATCGGGACGATATTCTTGTTCGTTATGTGGTTGCGGGTAGCGCGCGGGAATATGAAGTCCGATCAGCATTTCGGCTTTGAAGCGGCCGCCTGGTATTGGCATTTCGTTGATGTGGTTTGGTTATTCCTGTTCACATTCGTTTACGTGGTGTTTGCCCTGAATTAACGCAAACCCCCATGAGAAATATAATGTGATAAATAAAAGCACATTTAAGGGCACTGGTCATAAAGGCTGGTGCCCAAATGGTTTTGAGCGATTATGAAAATCGAGGTTGATGATGCGGATTAGATTTAAACCCATGCCGGGGCTGAGCGTCGCGGTGCTTATCTGTTTTGCCATTTTGGCCAGTTTGGGTACATGGCAATACAAACGCCTGATTTGGAAAACAGACCTCCTTGTCCAAATTGACCAGGCCGCCAATGCCGCACCAATAACCAGCCTGGCCCAAGCCAACGGTTTGCAAAATACAGGCGAGCCGCTGGATTTTCGCCGCATAGAGCTGGACGGGCGCTTCGTTCAGCCGCAGATCAATAATGGCCAGCCATTTCATTTGATACGTTCGGACGGCAAACGGTTTTACTTGCGCTATTATCAACCCTATATGGACGGGGACAGCACAGTATATGTGGCCACACACAGTTTTGATGACAGCCAAAAATCATCTGCACCAAAAGTGTTGCCAAAAGCATTATATGGCCCGCAAGTGATTGTTGGCTATGTACGTATTCCAGATATGGCAACCCGGTTTATGCCTAAAACCAATCTGGATGCAAACCGTTGGTTTGTGTTTAATGCCAGCCCCGATTTACTCGATTGGGCCGGGCCTGGGACAAACATAGAAGGTAAAAACATTGAAACCGCCTATTATATCGACTGGGTGGAAGGTGCAAAAAATGCAGATGATCTCCCGGTGCGTATCCCGGATGTTGCAAATAGCCATCTTGATTACATGCTGACCTGGTATAGTTTTATACTTATATTACTGGTGATTTATCTGATAATTCACAAGCGGGCCGGGCGGTTGTATATAGAGAAAAGGTAATATGTCCAAGCGTGGTAAAATCCCAAAACCATTATTTGAACCCTGTGCAGGCGGCGGGGTTCATTTGCGTGTGCCAACATGGGCGGATTTTGAACACTGGGTGGATTTGCGTCGGGCCAACCGGGATTACCTCCAGCCCTGGGAGCCAAGCTGGAAACAAACACATCTCTCCCGCCAATCCTATAAAGCCCGGTTAAGCCAGTTTAAAACCATGATTGTAAATGACCAGGCCTATCCATTTCATGTGTTTCGTAGTGGTGATAATAGCCGCTTACTGGGGGCTTGTAATCTGACAGCGGTTAAACGCGGTTCGTTGCAGTCCGCGCATATTGGCTATTGGATAGGTCAGGAATATGCGCGCCAAGGCTATGCGCGTGCGGCGTTGCGCACCGTCGCCCGCTTTGCTTTTGATGATCTTGGCCTGCACAGGATCACTGCCGCCGTACAAGAAAACAACCAGGCTTCCATAAAATTGCTGGAAAGCACAGGTTTTGTGTTGGAGGGCAAGGCAAGGTCATATCTGAAAGTTGATGGTCGCTGGCAAGATCATTTGATGTATGGGCGGTTGGCAACGGATTAAAGGCACGAAGTTTCGTTTATTACAATTCATTCACATAACTTGCGCAATTGTGCAAACCTCCCATATGCAAGGTGTAGCGATAGCTACCTTCCCCCCTCAAACTGGCCACACTTTTAGTGTGGCCTTTTTTGCCCCTTTCAAACTGGTAACATTTATAATGTGGCCTTTTTAATATGTGGTTATTGCGCGGCAATTGTTGCGGGTGCGCTAAAATATTCATCTATTTGCAAAATAGCGGTTTTCATATTTTCAGCAAGCCTGTCCCAACCGCTACAAGTTTCCAGGGTGAGCGGGTTTAAATATAGATCTTTGTTGATTTCGATTTGCACGGCTTCAACATTCATATTTGGCTGCCCGTATTGTGCCGTGATATAACCCCCCGCATAGGGGTGGTTAAGGGCAACTGAATAACCCAGGGCGGTGAACACATTTTCAATAAATTCGATGGTCTCAGGGTGACAGGATTGCCCGTGACGGGTTCCCAGTACAATATCGGCCCGTTTGTCGCCAGAGAGATCAAAACCGGGCATAGAGTGACAGTCAAGTAAAACCGCGTGGCCGAATTGCCCTTTGGCGGTTTGTAGTAATGCTTGTAAAGCATCATGATAGGGGTGATACAAAGCCTCCAGCCTGCGCCGTATTAAATCGGCACTGATATCATGGGGGTAAATATCTGTGTGCGCCCCGAGGCGTGTGGGCACGACCCCAAAACCGAGCCGGGCACGCTGCGTGATGGCCGGGCTGTTGGCAGAGAAACCCTCCGACCTATTCTCAGGCGTTGCTGCCACAGACCATTCATCAGCATTGCGGTTCACATCAACAAAAATACGCGGAAAATTCGCGGATAAAACGGGCAGGCCAAAACCGCTCAAGGGGGCAAGCAATTGATCAATATAACAATCTTCGCTTTGTCGGAGCTGATGTAAAGACAAAGTGCTTTGGGCTTGAAACGTTTTCGGGTAGCAGCGACCGGAATGGGGCGAAGACAGGACAAGGGGCGTCTTTAATGTACCAGGCTTTAGCATACCAGGCTTTGACACATTATAGGGTGTGCCTATTTCGCGCAGCACCACACGGTCCAATTTGCATTGCAGGCGCTGGCGGACTTTCAGGTTTTCGGGCGCACCTTGTCGATTATTTCCACGATAATTGCCTCTATTATTATTTGGCCACATGCACACTTCCTTAACGGCGATGGCCTATTCCCCAACTTGGCGGGAATCCTGCACATCTTGATTATTGTTCCGGTTTGTGTACCATATTAAACCAGAACGATGATAATGACAACAAGGTGCCGTTTCGGGGAATGACCGATAGACTTGGACTTGTATTTGTCCTGGTTTTTGGCCTGGTTCGGGTTAGGTTTTTAGTTGTGAATTGATAATATAAAAGGGTGGTATGGCAACGATTTTATATGCGGAAGATGATGATGCAATGCGTCGTTTTTTTGAAAAAGCACTGGAAAAAGCCGGACATCATGTTATCGCCTGTTCCGACGGGGAGCGGGCTTTACGTGCCCTGAAATTTGCTGACGGTGCATTTGATTTGCTGCTCACAGATATTATGATGCCGGGCCTTGACGGGGTTGAGCTGGCCAAACATGCTGAAAAATTGTCACCTGGTATAAAAATTATGTTCATCACCGGCTTTGCCGCCGTTGCTAAAAACGATTCCGAAACTTCCCCGGACGCCAAAGTATTATCAAAGCCCATACATTTGCGACAATTGGTCGGCGAAGTTGAAAAACTGATCGCCGCCTAAATTTTCAGTGCTTTATGGCGACCATAAATATATGCTTTACCAGAGGCGGTTAAATCACTAACAACATGTGCGCCAAACCACTGGCAAATATGTTTTACGGGGGGTGTTTTATGGTTGATTTGCTCAATGAAAAACGTGAGGCCGTGTTTTCTCCTTGCAGGACATATCGCTATCGTTTGGCGCAAATCTGGGATGTTCGAAAAGACCCGCTCTATTGGTTGATGCTCAATCCAAGCACGGCGGATGAGGTGAAAAATGATCCCACTGTGGAGCGGTGTGAACGGCGGGCCAGAATGTGGGGGTATGGCGGTTCTGTGGTGCTCAACATTTTTGCTTACCGCGCCACTGACCCCAAAGACATGCGCGCCCAAGTGGATCCGGTCGGGCCAGACAATGATGATTGGATACGTGATTTGGCCCGCCGCAGCCAGGACATAGACGTGGTCGGCGGCTGGGGCGAACATGGTTCACATATAGAGCGCGGCCAAACCGTTTTGGATATATTCAAGCAAGAAAATGGCCGCATAACGGCCCTAAAAATTAACGCATCCGGACATCCAGCCCACCCGCTTTATATTGCCTATGACAAGACGCCGTTTTTGATGGAGGGTTAGGGCGCTCTAATCTTCCTCTATCCAGACCCGTAGCATTTCGCGCTCGCGCTCCGTCATACCGGTTTCGTTACCCAGGGGCATGTCTTTGCTGATGATTGTGCGCTCCATGATTGGTTTTTTGTTTTGGCGGATTAGCTCGTCTGTATCCAGGCGAAAACCGGCTTGGGCTTCGTCGAAACTTTCGTGGCTTGGGTTTTCGGCATGACAAGCGGTGCAATGTTTGTTGATGATTTGGCGGGCTTGCTGGAAATTCACTTCACCAATATTTTGTGGTTGCGGTTTTTTTATCGCTAGAGGGAAAGTTACGGCGGCGATCATAAATATTACGGCGGCGATGACAAAGGGGGTTTTGGGCTTATCCGTGTGGCGCAAATTGAAATAATGGCGCACGGCTATGCCGGCCAGGGATATCAACGCCAGGCTGAGCCAGCCGATGCCAGAACCATATGTCATGGGGTAATGCGCTGAGGTCATGATGAACAGCACTGGCAAGGTCATATAATTATTGTGCATGCTCCGCAGCTTGGCAGATTTGCCAAATTCCGGGTTGACCGGGCGGCCAGCTATGAGATCAGCGACGACAATTTTCTGGTTGGGGATGATATTGAAAAACACATTGCCTGCCATAATTGTACCGATCATGGCCCCGATTTGCATATAGGCGGCCCGGTCGGAGAAAAGCTTGCCAGCCAAAATCGCGGCAAGTGTAAACAAGGCGAATAACAAAACCGCAAATAGTCCGGGCTTCCTGCGCAAGGGTGATTTGCACATCATATCATAGACAATCCACCCGCCCGCCAACATGGCCATGGACGCACCAATAGCCTGCCAGTTCGTGAGCGCCATTTTGCTCTTGTCGATCAAATACAAATTTGCCCCGTAATAATAAATCACCGCCATGAGCAAGAAACCACTTATCCAGGTAAAATAAGCCTCGTATTTGAACCAGTGCAGATGGGGCGGCATATTGCCCGGTGCCGACATGTATTTTTTGTTATGGTAAAATCCGCCGCCGTGTACCGACCAGAGCTCGCCGTCTGCTTCACCTTTCTTGACCTCTTTTGGCCGCTCTAAATTATTATCAAGCCAGACGAAATAAAAGCTGGCCCCGATCCAGGCAATGCCGGTGATCACATGCAGCCAGCGCAATATCAGGGAAATCCAAGCGGTATAATCAATGGCCATTTAGTGTCCTATCATTTGTAACAATTGCGCGGCGACAGAGGCCGCAATAATTTCCGGTTCCTTGCCTTGTATGCCCTCAACACCGATGGGGCAAGTCAGGCGGGAGATTTGTGCGGCGGAAAAACCGTCCTTTTTAAGCCGCGATACAAACCTGGCCCGTTTGGTTTTGGAACCAATCAGGCCAAGAAAAGCAAAATCGTCCCGTTTCAAGGCGGCGTTCACCAAGCGGTAATCCAATGCGTGATCATGGGTCATGATCAGGAATAAAGCTTGCTTCGGCGCGGATGCCAGTACGGGGGCGGGATCGGTAAATATCTTGACATTATCCGCCGCTTTTTTTGGCCTGTTATCAAAACAATTCAGCGCAAACGGTAAGGGGGCCAATGTGTGCATCAGCGCCGTGCCGACATGTCCGGCCCCGAACAGGTAGAGCGGGCTATGGGCAGGGCCATCCGTTTGCGGCAATTCGGTGACGCTTTCGATGTTGCGCAAAGCCAATACAACCCGCCCGCCGCAGCATTGCTCTACGTCCGGGCCAAGAATATAGTCAAGAGTTTGAGCGGCTTTGACCTTGTTTTTCAGGCATTTACGCGCTGACTTGATGGCCGCGTTCTCCAGATTGCCGCCGCCTATAGTCCCGTATTCGTCTGTGTGTGTGACCAACATGATCGTGCCGGCATCTCGCGGGGTTGAGCCTTCGGTTTTTACAATGTGGATCAGGCAAAACACCTCGTGTGTGCCCAGCAAGGTCTCGGCTTGCCTGCGCCAGTTAAACATTACGGATCGAGGTGACGGCCCGCAGAATTTCTTCGGGGGTGGCGGGCGTGTTCAAGCTGGCGCGGGATTTGTAATCGGCGCTGGCGCATACAGCGTCAGCCAGCGCACAATGCACAGAATTTGCCAGCATGAAAGGTGGTTCTCCCACGGCTTTGGAACGGTAAATCGTCGCTTCGACATTGCGGCCCTTGTCCCATATGGCAATGTTCATGGTTTTTGGTCGATCGCCAATGGTCGGGATTTTATAGGTCGAGGGCGCATGGGTTTTTAGATGACCGTCAGGCCCATAAACCAGTTCCTCGCAGGTAAGCCAGCCCATGCCTTGAATGAACCCGCCTTCGATCTGGCCCAGATCAATGGCCGGGTTTAAGGACTTGCCGCAGTCATGCAATATGTCGACGCGGGTGGTTTTGTTTTCGCCGGTCAGGGTGTCAATAACAACCTCCGATACCGCTGCCCCGTAAGCAAAATAATAAAACGGATTGCCCATCAGGGTTACAGGATTATAGCGGATTTTGGGCGTCTTGTAAAACCCGGTGGCGGAAAGCTGAATACGGGATTCGTAGGCGGCGTACGCCAGATCGGCGAAGGAAATAGATTGATCTGCACCAAATATATGACCGTCCGCAAACCGGATTTCGGTTTCCGCACAACCCCATTTTTTGGCGGCCTGTTTTATCAGGCGCAGCTTGATTTTACGGGCTGCATTGCGTGCTGCCATGCCGTTGAGATCAGAGCCGGACGAGGCGGCGGTGGCAGATGTGTTGGGCACTTTATCGGTACGGGTGGCGCTGATTTTAATTTGCTCCAGAGGGATTTTAAATTCTTCCGCCACCACTTGCGCCACTTTGATAAACAAACCCTGGCCCATTTCCGTACCGCCGTGGTTTAGATGCACGGAACCGTCGGCATAAACATGCACCAATGCACCCGCCTGGTTGAGGTGGGTTTTGGTGAAACTGATGCCGAATTTAACCGGCGTAATGGCAATACCTTTTTTCAGGATTTGACTGGTCTTGTTAAAGGCCCGAATGTCAGCGCGGCGCCTCCGGTAATCACTAGTCTGGGCCAGCTCCTGCAATATCTCCTTGATCACCGCGTCTTTGACCGTTTGTCCGTAAGGTGTTTTGTTGGTGTGTCCCTTTACCGCTTTTGGGCCGTAAGCATTGAGCAAACGCACATCCAGCGGGTCTTTATTCAATTCGAATGCAATGTCTTCGAGTATTTTCTCAATGCCGAGCATGCCTTGGGGGCCGCCAAAGCCGCGAAAGGCGGTGTTGGAAACCGTATGGGTTTTATAGCGGTGGGAGGTTATTTTTGCGGCTGGCAAATCATAGGCATTGTCCGTATGAAACATGGCCCGGTCATTGATCGGGCCTGACAAATCTTTCGAACGGCCACAGCGCGATTCCAACACCACGTCCAGCCCGCTAATACGCCCCGCCCCGTCATAACCGCAATCAAAACCGTAGATAAAATCATGGCGCTTGCCGGTCATTTTCATATCGTCGTCCCGGTCAAGCCGGCATTTGACCGCTTGTCCGGTTTTTACTGCTGCCAAAGCGGACGCCGCCGCCATGATGGCTGGCTGGGTTTCCTTGCCGCCAAATGCTCCGCCCATACGGCGCACTTCTACGGTCACATCTTTTTGGGTTTTGCCCAATATATGCGCGACCAAATGCTGGATTTCTGTCGGATTTTGGGTCGAGGAATAGACATGCACATCCCCGTCCTCTAGCGGTAATGACATGGCGATCATGCCTTCAAGATAGAAATGATCCTGGCCGCCAATGACCAGTTCGCCTTTTATGCGGCGCGGCGCAGATTTTATAGCCTTGGGCGCATTACCTTTGGTCATGGTTTTGGTTGGTTCCAGCAAGAAACCCGCATCTCTCGCCTGCCCGATTGTGATGATGGCTGGTAAAGGGGTATAGTCGATATTGGCCAAGCCTGCGGCACGGGTCGCCAGTGCCCGTGTCGTTGCCACCACGGCAAATATGGGTTGGCCCGCATATTCGACCAGGTTTTCAGCAAACAAGGGATCATCGCCGCCAAATGGGCTGATATCGTTATGGCCGGGAATATCTTTGGCGGTAAGAACGCATTTAACCCCCCGCGCCGTTTCTACCGCCGACAAGTCCATATAGTTGATTTTGGCGTGGGCCTCGCTGCTCATGGCGATATACATGTGTAGCAAAGCTTTGGGTTCTGGAATGTCGTCAAGGTAACGGGCTACACCGCAAGCCTGTTTGAGGGCACTGTCATGCTGGACGGGTTTGTGTACACTCATATGCCCGCCTCCAGAGCATTGATTGGGGCTTGTGCTTCGTTCTCCAGCCACGCTTTCAGGATTAAATTTTGCGCGACTTGCAAGCGGTAGTTTTTGCTGGCCCGCATGTCGCTAATGGGCGTAAAATCCGCCTCAAGCGCCAGCATGGCCTTGTGCACATTATCTTGCGACCAGATTTGGTTTTCCAAAGCGGTTTCAGCGTTAATAGCCCGCTTGGGCGTTGCCGCCATGCCGCCGTAAGCAATGCGTACATTGGTACATGTGTCGCCGTTAAGCTCAAAACTCATGGCCATGCACAAAGCCGAAATATCGCTCTGGGGCCGTTTGGAGATTTTATAGGCAAAGTATAGTTGATCCGTTTTGGGTTTTGGCACCAGGATAGAGCGGATAAATTCCCCGGTTCGTAAATCCTGCTTGCCGTAGTCAAGGAAATAGTCCTCCAGGGAAATTTCCCGCGACGCCGCGCCTTTTTGCAAAACAAGACTGGCCCTAGCCGCAATCAATATAGGCGGCATATCGCCGATGGGTGAGCCATTGGCGATATTGCCGCCAATTGTGCCAAGATTTCGAATTTGCGCGCCGCCAATCCGGCGTATGACCGTTTCCATATCGGGATAAAAAACACCCAAACGGGCTATGGCATCTACATATTTTACGCCCGCACCAATGATCAAGCTGTCAGGTGTGTCCGTGATTTCGTTGAGCGCCGCGATATTGCCAAGATAGACAACCGCCTCCAGAATTTTGTACTGTTTTGTGACCCATAATCCAATATCTGTACCGCCAGCCAGCAATGTGGCTTTTGGATGTTCGCCCAACAATTTTGCCAGTTGTTCCAGGGTTTTTGGTATGAAAAACTGCTTCACCTGGTCGTGAATATTGGCACTTAAAGTGACCAAATCCTCATGTTGCAAGGTTTTGAGTGTTTGCGAATTGTCCGGGGTTTCAGCCTCGCCTTGCATGGACATAGCTGCATCAATGATGGGGCCGTAACCGGTACATCGGCACAGATTGCCCGCCAGTGCTTCGTCGATATTTGAGCGCGTATAGGGCAGGTTTTCCGCTTGTAACGCGACAAGCGACATAACAATACCCGGCGTACAAAACCCGCATTGGGAAGCGTGTTTGTCCGCCACCAGTCTTTGGATGTCGTGGGGGGCTTCTGGTGTGCCGAGACCTTCTACGGTGCGCAAGGCTTTGCCGTCCAGCGCGCCCATAAATAATATACAGGCATTGACGGCGCGGCAGCGAAATTTGCCGCCTGTCAGCTCGCCCAACACCACCGTGCAAGCCCCGCAATCTCCCTCCGCGCAACCTTCCTTGGTGCCAGTTTGCAAGCGCCGCTCGCGCAGATATTGCAACACGCTCATGGTCGGGTCGAGACGGCTTTCGGTGATCACCTTACCGTCTAGTACAAACTGGATATAATCCCGGCTCACTAGCTACCCCGGTAGGTGGAGTAGCCGTAGGCAGAGAGCAAGAGCGGCACATGGTAATGGCGCTTTGTATCTGCGATGCTAAATTGAACGGGGATGATGTCTAAAAAGTCGGAAGTATTTTTTAAATAATCACCAGCATGAAAATCAAGTCTGTAGGTTCCGCGCTTAAATGCACCGCCTTGCAATAACGGGCTATCGACCCGGCCATCATCATTGGTTGTGTGAGAGGAAATATACCGGGCTTTCCCGTCCTTTAGCGCATACAAATCTATTTTCAGTCCCGCCGCCGGCTGCCCGCTCATTGTGTCCAGCACATGTGTTGTCAGTTTTGTCACGCTTGTCCTATCCCTGTTTTGTGTGAATATGGGCTTAGCCCACGAAAATTTCAATAAAATTGTGGACAGTTCGGTCTTGGCCTCACATTATAATTTTATGTCTTATCAACGTGATTTATCAGGCTATGGCTCCAACCCTCCCGACCCGAAATGGCCAGAAAGTGCACGCATAGCCGTGCAATTTGTTCTCAATTTTGAAGAAGGCGGTGAAAATTGCGTCCTGCACGGTGATAGTGGGTCGGAAAGCTTCCTGTCTGAAATCATTGGTGCCGCACCCATAGCTGATGCCCGCCATATGAGTATGGAGAGCCTGTATGAATACGGTAGCCGGGCCGGGGTCTGGCGGGTATTGCGCCTGTTTGACGAAGAAGACTTACCGCTCACCATATTCGCCGTAGCCCATGCGCTGAAACGCTCGCCCGCTATGGTGGACGAGTTTTTAAAACGCGGTCACGAGATTGCCTGCCACGGGCTTAAATGGATTGACTATCAGCATGTGGACAAGGACACCGAACGGGCCCATATTGAGGAAAGCATCGAGATATTTAACACCCTGACCGGGGCCGCGCCCAAAGGCTGGTACACGGGCCGCACCAGTCCCAATACCCGCGACCTGGTGAGCGAATATGGCTTTCGCTATGACGCGGATGATTATTCTGATGATTTGCCGTTTTGGTCAACACAGACCAAAGGCTCGCACCTCATCGTGCCCTATACGCTGGACACTAACGATATGCGCTTCTTAAGTGCGCAGGGGTTTAATACCGGGGAGCAGTTCTACACCTATCTCAAAGACGCATTTGATGTTTTGTACGCAGAGGGAAAAACCGCACCGAAAATGCTGTCCATTGGTCTGCATTGTCGCATCATAGGGCGCCCGGCCCGAGCCGCAGCTTTGGCGAAATTTTTGCGCTATGTAAAATCCTATGACAAGGTTTGGGTCACACGACGCATAGACATTGCCGAGCATTGGCGCAAAAGGTTTCCGCCCAAGGAAAACCGTAATGACTGAAGAAGAATTCATCTCCGCCTTCGGTGGTGCCTATGAGCATTCCCCCTGGGCGGCCAAACGGGCCTTTGCACCGGATTTAAACGCGCCGTGTTGTGTGATATCCGCCATGGGTAAAATTGTAGAGGCTGCGAGTTTTGAGGAGAAAGATGCTCTGATAAAAGCCCACCCTGATTTAGCCGGGAAATTGGCCTTGTCGGGCAAATTGACCGCCAGTTCCACCCAAGAACAGGCCGGGGCCGGGCTTGACCAATGTAGCCCTCGTGAGCTTGCGAAATTTCAAAAATACAATAGGGCTTATCAGGCTAAATTCGGGTTTCCGTTTATTGTTGCGGTCAAGGGTTTGAGCCGCAAAGATATATTGAAAGCCTTTAAAAAGCGACTCGAAAACGCCGAACCGCAAGAGCGCCAGACCGCACTTGAACACATCCATAAAATCGCCGCGTTTCGTATTGAAGAATGGTTTGAAAATGACAAAACCTGATTTTACTAATTTGACAAATTTGGCAGAGGGCCGCCTCGGGGCCAAGGTCGTCTATGCCACCGATGATTTCTTCGCCGATAAAGCTCGTTTGATCGAGCCGCTACCACCCGTATTTATTCCGGGCAAATATGACGACCACGGCAAATGGATGGACGGCTGGGAAAGCCGCCGCAAGCGTATTCAAGGCCACGATTTTGCCGTAATACGGCTTGGCTGCAGCGGTATCATTAGCGGATTTGAACTAGACACGTCCCATTTCACCGGAAACTTTCCGCCCTTTGCGTCTATTGAAGTGGCCAGATCGAGCGCGGAAATTCCGGATGATGACGCGTGGCAGGAATTGGTCAAAAAATCCGCTTTGCAGGGAAACAACCAACATTATTTCCAAATCGACAGCCCCGAAATATGGACACATGTTCGCCTGCATATTTACCCGGACGGCGGGGTGGCGCGCCTGCGGGTTTACGGACAGGTGTTTATTGACTGGGACGGGTTTGATAAAAGTAAAACCATTGATCTGGCGGCTTTGGAATATGGAGGTCGGGCCATTTATGCCAATGACACACATTTCGGTGTGCCGAAAAATATGATCACGCCGGGTAAAGGCGTCAATATGGGGGACGGTTGGGAGACTTGCCGTAAGCTGGAGCGCGCCACAGACCCCGATTATTGGACGAAGGCGCATGATTTTGCTATTTTAGCCCTGGCCCATGCGGGGGAGATCGAACGCATCACTATAGACACGGCTTATTTTAAAGGCAATTTTCCGGACCGGGTTTCCGTACAGGCGGCAAATATAAGCGGGCTGTCCGACGAGGCGATTATTAAACAGTCAAAGGGCTGGCCTGACTTGCTGGGAACGCAAAAACTAGGCGCAGATTGCGAGCATGAGTACGAGGCTGAAATCAACCAACAAGGCCCGGTAACCCATATCCGCCTTAACATCTTCCCGGACGGGGGGGTGTCTCGTTTGCGTTTATTCGGGAAAATCAGATATTGATAATTAGAGGGTTTACCAACCGCACCTCATCACAATTGTCTCCGTTTCCCCCTCTATCGATCACCAGAAAATCGCTTATGGCATCAAGCGCCAGGCTATAATGATGCCAGGTGCCCGCATGGTAATTTACGCCTTGTCCGGGTGTGGCTAAAAACACCTGTATCCGGCTCTCATCAAATTCGCCTTTCGGGGCAACCACCACCAGATAGGGGAACCCGCTAAGGGGCATGAACAATTGTGACGACAAGGGGTGGCGTTCCATAATTTCGATTTTTATGGGCGCAGGAAGGGGGGTGCTGCGAAAAATATTGACCAAAGCTTTGCCGTTATTTTTCGTAACATCTACGCTAGCCAAATCATGGTAGCGCTTGGTCTGGCCGTAATTTATGGGCTTGGCTTCGCCGCGTGCTTCGACTACATCGCCGAAGTCGGCAAAATTGGTGCTTGTGAGCGCTATTGGTGTTAGTGTACGTGTCATGTCATGACTATAAGTCTTGATCCTGCTGGAGGCAAATATGTTCGGCTTTAAAACCCGTAAACACAAGACGAAATCCGCAGACAGTTTTTCGGCTGTTCGGGGAAATATTATTGGCAATGATGCTGTGATCGCCGGCCCGTTTGGCCCGCGCCGTCTTATGTATGCGGATTATGTGGCCAGTGGTCGGTCTTACGGGCCGATTGAGGATACCATCCGGGGTCATGTCTTGCCGCTTTATGCCAACACCCATACGGAAAGCTCGACCACCGGACGCCAAAGCACGGCTTACCGGGAACAAGCCCGGCACATCATCGCAGACGCTTTAAATGCGGGTGATGATGATGCTATTGTGTTTTGCGGGGCTGGGTGTACGGGCGCTATTGATAAATTGATCGGAATTTTACGCCTGAAACTGCCACACGGCATGTCGCGCTACGGTATTAAAACCGAGATTGCTGCCAAAAACCGTCCGGTTATATTCATTGGCCCTTATGAACACCATTCAAATGATGTGCAGTGGCGCGAAACCATTGCCGATGTTGTCACCATTGAAGAAACGGACGACGGCTTGCTGGATATTGACGATCTGGAAGTGCAGCTTAAAAAATACAAAAACCGCCCCCTGAAAATCGGTAGTTTTTCTGCGGCCAGTAATGTCACCGGGATCATTACAGACGTGCAGCCTGTGGCAAAAATTCTGCACGCCCACGGGGCTATGGCCTGTTTTGATTTTGCCGCCTCCGCGCCCTATGAACCTATTGATATGAACCCCGAGGACGGTACACCGCTGGACGCTATTTTTATTTCTGTGCATAAATTTATCGGCGGGCCTGGTACGCCGGGCTTGTTGGTGATCAAGAAAAATTGGGTGCAAAACAAAACCCCGGTTATTCCCGGCGGCGGCACGGTGTCCTATGTTAGCCCCTGCGCCCAGGCTTACCTCGTTGATATTGAACACCGCGAAGAAGGCGGCACGCCGGATATAGTCGGGGCCATCCGCGCCGGCTTGGTGTTTGATCTGCGCGAGAAAGTTGGCGTACAAAAAATATCAGACCATGAGCATAAATTTGCCAAAGCGGCTCTTTCCCGTTGGGGCAAGCATGAAAACATCCAGATACTTGGCTCCAATAGGGCCGCACGCCTGCCGATATTTTCGTTTCTCATTCGCAGCGGCGCAGACAAATATCTGCATTTTAATTTCGTCGTCGCGCTCCTTAATGATTTGTTCGGGATACAGGCGCGTGGTGGTTGTTCTTGCGCCGGGCCTTATGGTCATAGGTTGCTGGATATTGACCTCAAAACATCCGAAGAATATGAGAAGGTCATTGCCACGGGTGTAGAAATTTTAAAACCGGGTTGGGTACGGGTTGGATTTAATTATTTTTACTCGGACGGGGACGCGGAAATGTTGTTGTCCGCCGTGGAATGGATTGCGGATAACGGCAAGAAAATGCTGCCCTATTACGGCTTTGACAGTGCTACGGGCGTATGGAGCCATACGAAATCCGGCGCAATATCCCTTGGTAATTTAACCAGGCCTGAGCGGGCTATCTCCGGGAAGTCTGTGCCAGATAGTTTGAAAAAACTCATCCAGCTTGCCGATCAATATGCCAGGGTAAAGCCGGAGATTTGCGCCAAACCCGGATGTTGTATTTTGGATACAACCCCTGAGCATTTGCGCTGGTTCAGCCTTCCAAATTAAACTGTAACTCGGCCAGTCTGGCATAGAGGCCGTCCCGTTTTATCAGCTCATTATGTGTGCCTTGGTCAACGATTTGTCCGTCTTCCAGAA
>CAZCUM010000017.1:0-54629 GCA_964502015.1 uncultured Robiginitomaculum sp.
TGATCGGAATGTCGCGCAGGCGGCAAACCTCGAACAGCTTCAAAGTCTGCGGCTCTATTCCCTTGGCCGCGTCCAGTACCATGACGGCACAATCAGCCGCCGTCAGGGTGCGGTAGGTATCTTCGGAGAAATCTTCATGTCCCGGCGTATCCAGCAGGTTAAACACCAAGCCTGCGTGCTCAAACGTCATCACGGATGAGGACACGGAAATACCGCGCTCTTGCTCGATTTTCATCCAGTCGGATTGGGTGCGCCGCCTCTGTCCCCGCGCCGCCACCTGCCCGGCCTGGTGAATAGCCCCAGCCGCCAAAAGCATGTTTTCGGTCAAAGTGGTTTTACCCGCATCCGGATGAGAAATAATGGCAAATACCCGGCGCCGGGAAGACGGATGTTCTGAATTTTGTATCATGCCCCCACATAAGCGGCGCAGGGTAAACACACAAGTATTATTCCTAATGGGGAGCGGCGCTATAAAATTCACCCGTAAGCTACGGCCTCCCCGATATTTGGTAGAGGGCTGTAGACACTATTTTATCCAAACCCCCGCGCCAAATTCACTGCGAAAGCGTATTCAAATGCAGTTTCTTTTAGGCTGTCATACCTTCCTGGCTCACCTTGGTGACCGGCGTCCATATTGGTTTTTAGCAAGATGGGTGCGGCTCCCAATTGGTGGGCGCGGAGTTTTGCAGCCCATTTGGCCGGTTCCCAATAGGTAACACGCGGGTCGGTTAAACCTGCTGTGATCAGCATGGGCGGGTAGGCTTTGTCTTTGACATTGGTATAGGGACAATAGCTGGCTATGGTATCGTAAGCTTGCGCGTCGGTGAGCGGATTTCCCCATTCCGGCCATTCCGGCGGTGTAAGCGGTAGGCTTTCGTCGCTCATAGTGTTGAGCACATCCACAAACGGGACGGCAGCAATGACACCGCCAAACAGCTCTGGTGCCTGATTGACGGCCGCACCCACAAGCAAGCCGCCCGCAGAACCACCGTGGGCGATGATGCGGCCCTCACTTGTATATTGCATCTCTGCCAGGCCGCGGCCGACATCAACGAAATCGTCGAATGTGGCTTGCTTGGTTTTAAGCTTACCCTTGGTGTACCAGTCATAACCTTTGGCCTTGCCGCCTCTGATATGGGCGATTGCATACACAAAGCCTCTGTCTATTAATGACAATAAATTGCTGCGAAACGCCGCCGATATGGTGATGCCGTAAGAACCGTATCCGTAAAGCAGGCACGGGGCTTTGCCGCTCCTCCTGAAACCTGAACCCATGATCAATGTGACAGGAATGTTTTCACCGTCGCGGGCTTTGATCTGGATACGCTTTGTCGTGTAGTCTTTGGGGTTATGGCCGGACGGGATTTGCGTGGTCTTGCGTAAGATGCGCTGGCCCGTTTGCATGTTATAATCAAATATCTGGCCCGGCGTGGCCGGGGAGGAATAGCTGAAACGCAAGATTTTGGTATCGAACTCATACCCGCCTGACAGGCCAAGTGCATAGGCTTGCTCGGCGAAGCTGATATTGGTTTCTTTGCCGGTGCGAAGATCGCGAATAATAATTCTGGGCAGAGCATTGACCCGCTCAAGCCTGACCAGATAGTTTTTATATGTTTCGACACCTAAAATGAGTGTTCCTGGTGTGTGGGGGATAAAGTCCTGCCAATGATCTGCGCCCGGCGTGGTCTGTTTGGTGCGCATGATTTTGAAATCTGTGGCCCGCTCGCCTCGTTTATTGGCTGCATTGGTGAGGATATAAAAATCGTCCCCGTGATCATGCAAATCATATTCTCTGCCCGCCTGACGCGGTTCGGCGCATATGGGAGCGGTTTTAGGCTTTTTTGCCCGAATTAAATGGGTTTCTGAACTGGTATGGTCATGACAATTTATTTCCACATAATTTCCGGTATCGGAACGACCAAGGGAGATAAAAAACCCGGCGTCCAGCTCATCATAAACCAATACGGGTTTGGCATTTTTGTCCAATATGTTTTTGCGCCAAATTTTGCTTGGGCGGTTATTGTCATCGCGCTCGACCCAAAACAGGGTCAAGCTGTTATCGGCACTATCATTGGCGAAAACGAAATCCCCGGCGGTGTTATCGCAGGGCTTTGCCAGCGGCAAGCCGGTTTCAATGTCCAACACCATAATTGCGTACCGCTCCGCGCCTTGTATATCGACGGCGTAGGCCAGGTATTTATGGTCGTCTGAGTGGGCAATTCCGCCAATATCAAAAAACGAAAACCCTTGCCCTTTGGCCATTAAAGCCAGCGCATCGGCGTCCAGTAATGTTTGGCCTTTGGCGTCCATATCACTTCTTCTGGTACGGTAATATTCACCGTGCTGGTCGCCTGGCCTGTAGCGGTGGGCATAAGCCCACGGCCCGTCCGGGGAAGGTACGGAGCTATCATCGTCTTTTATACGGCCTTTCATTTCGGCCAGAAGCTTGGCTTGCAAGGGTTTGGTGTCCGCCATTACGGCTTGGGTATAAGCATTTTCCGCCTCCAGATGCGCCCGGATGTCGCCGCTCAACAAAGACGGGTCGTCCATGACCTTGCGCCAGTTTTCGTCCTTGAGCCAGGCATAATCATCGGTGCGCGTGCGTTCCAATTGTGCGCTCTGTGTTGGCCGTTTTTCGGCGCGAGGCGGTCGTGTGGTTTGGTGGGGAGAAGGCATAATTATCTCTAAACGTAATCTGCAATAAGCGCCATTCCATATACATTTGGTTAATAGAATACCACTAGATTTTACGAATAACTTTGCGGGCATTTAAAGGACGATCATGTCATCACCAGCACCAGCTCTTAATTTGACGGTACAAGCCGACGAGCAAACCCCGCCGCCAGGCACGGTACGCCGTTCATTGGCCAAAAGATTGTCGGATGTCATATGTATCCCCTCTAGCCAACTGCCGCCGCAAGAGCGCCATATGGCAGGCGATGTACTGGTGGAGCTTTTGCGTGATGCGGATATTGAGCTGCGGGCCAGTGTTGCCAAGCGGCTTGTTATGCTCAATGAAGCGCCGCGCACTATATTGGTTCTTCTTGCCAAAGACGACATTGCGGTGGCCCGCCATGTACTGGAAAACAGCAAGAGTTTAACCGATTCAGATTTGATCCAAATCGCTCGCAAAGTGTCTACCCAGCACCGTTTGATGATCGCCCAGCGCCGAAAAATATCCGATGCCGTGGTCGATGTTTTGGCGGAATTTTTGGAAGAAGAAGTGGTTGAAACCCTTCTTAAAAACAAAGGTGCAAACTTTTCGGAAACGGCTATACAGCGCATTTTGACGGTTTCGCGGCAACACCAGCCTTATGTTGATCTGTTGATCAAGCGTGATGAAGTTCGCCCTTCACACGGTTTGACCATGTTTTGGTGGGCCCATGCCAAAAACCGCAAAACGATTTTACACCGTTTTGGTGTCACCCGCGCCGTATTGCAGCAAACATGCGCTGATTTATACCCACGCGCCGCCGCCGAAGGATGGAATGATGAGCCCGTGCGTAAAGCCTTGCAATTCATAGAGCGCCGCCAAAGGAACCGCGCTGCTATGGCAAGGTCAAAATATGAAACCCTGGAGGCTGCGGTTGAGGAAGCCGCCCGTGTTGGTATGGACAGGGAATTGGCCGACGAAATTGCTTATATTGCCGGTATTAAACCAGCAACTGGCGCACAAATACTTTCAGATAAAACCGGGGAGCCACTGGCTATTTTATGCAAGGCACCTGGTTTGCGCCGTAAGCATTTATCGATGTTATGGCGGTCGTTAAAGCGGCCCGAAGTGATGGCGGACGGCTCGCCCAATCCGCTATTGGAAAATGTGATCTCCGTATTTGACGCGATTTCTACGGATAACGCCCAAACCGTGCTGCGTTATTGGAATTGGTCTTTGACAGCATCGCTGACACCGGATGTTTTGCGCTATATTAAAAGAGGCCTTATCCCGAAAGAAGAAGATTACGGTGCCGCCGCGATAACCGCCGCTTTGGTGTTTGGGAATCGCACCTAATATTTTTCCCAAGTCAAGATATTTTTTTGTAAAAATGCTTCCGGTTTGTCTTGGCCCGTCCGGTGAATGTCGCTATGTTGCCCCAAAATCTCAAATAGAAAATGGAGCGGAGGGGAAGATATGATACGTTCGGCACTGGTATTGCTGGTTTTGCTTGCCGCCTATTGGTTGGCCCTGTCGGGCTATCTTGGCAATCCCGTTTTGTTGACCGTTGGGGCCATTTCAGTTGTTTTGGTGGTGGCCATGGTTGCCAGGATGAAAATCATTGATACGGAAACCGTTCCCTATATTCACGGAAAGTCTTTGGGGTATTTTGCCTGGATGTTTGTACAGATCACCAAGTCAAATGTGGAAGTGATGAAAGCCGTGCTGAACCCGGACATGGAAATATCCCCAAAAATGATCAAAGTCCCCATGCCCCAGTCCACTGATTTGGGCCGGGTTACATTTGCCAATTCCATTACTTTGACGCCGGGGACGGTTTCTGTTGAAATGCAAGACGACACCATACTCGTACATGCCTTGCTGGCAAGCATGGCTGACCAGAAAGCCTTGGCGGATATGGGAGAGCGGGCCGCCTGGGCGGTAAGTGACCCTATGTTGGGTAAAATTGTACAGCATAAAGACCGACAGCAGAAAAAGGGCGCCAAATGACCCAAATGCTTTATTATGTAAATATCGGCACGGCGTTTTTTCTCTTGATTGGTATGGCTTTATTGCTGGCGCGTCTGTTGAGCGGGCCTACCCTCTATGACCGGATTTTAGCGGTGAATTCCTTTGGCACCAAAATCGTGCTTTTTTTGGCCGTATTTGCCATGATTATCGGGCGGGACGACGGGGTAGACATTGCCATTTTGTATGCGCTTATGAACTTTATTGCCACCATCGCAGTGCTGAAATTTTTCCGCTATAGCGCACTGGGCATATCTTTGGATGACAATTTTATTGAAGAAGAAGATGCTGCGCTCAAAGCGACAGAAACAAAAGGGAAGCGGACATGAGCGGCGAGTTTTTCCACACGGCACAGATGCTCATTGCAAGCCTGCTGCTGATTGGCGGGGTGTTTTTTGTCATTGCTGGAGCTATTGGCGTCATCCGGATGCCGGACTTCTATACACGTATGCACGCGGCGGGTGTTACGGATACTTTGGGGGCGGAGCTGATCCTGCTTGGACTTATTGTGCAGTCCGGGTTTTCTCAAACCAGCATAAAACTGGTGTTCATTGCATTCTTTTTGTTCCTGACCAGTCCAACCGCCACCCATGCCGTGGTCGGGGCGGCCTGGCAATCAGGACTGAAACCCAAGCTTGGTAAATATAAAGCGCCAGCACCTGGTGAAGCCAAGCTCAAAGCCAAACCAAAAAGAAAAAGCCCAGTCAAAAAAGCGAAAAAAGCCCAAACAGCGAAGAAAAAGAGGGCAAAGATATGAACTTTATAACCCCGGCATTTATTCTGGATGTGGGTCTGTTGGCCATGTTGGTCGTTGTGGCCTTTGCCGTAGTGCGCTTGCGCTCACTGTTTGCTATTGTCATGCTGCAAGGTGTGTATTCACTGATTTCCGCCGCCTGGTTTGTGTCATTGGACGCGGTAGATGTGGCTTTTACCGAAGCGGCTGTTGGCGCAGGTATTTCCACGGTTTTGATGCTCGGTGCTATGCTTCTGACTGAACGCGAGGTCAAACCCGTGCCCATGCGCCGACAATGGGCGCCTTTGTTTATTGTTGTCGTCACCGGTATGGCTATGTTTTATGCCATCGGCGATATGCCCATGTTCGGCGATGCGAATTCCATTGCCAATGCCACCCTTGGCGTTGAATATGTGGAGGCGACCAAGAGCCAGATTATCATCCCCAATGTCGTGTCCGCCGTCTTGGCCAGCTATCGGGGTTATGATACATTTGGCGAGACGGTCGTGGTTTTTGTGGCCGGCCTGGGCATTGTGCTTTTGCTCGGCCTCAACGGCAATGCTGGCAAATGGCGCGCCAAGCCTAACGGGCAGGATGTTAGCCAAATCGGTACGGAGGACGCGTCATGAAGCGTCGTTTAAAAACCCCAGAAAAATCCCCAACAAAATCAAACCCAGAGCGCAGCGAAAACCAGCATATTATATTGCGGGTTGTCGCCAAATTGCTGATCCCGCTGATTGCCGTTTATGCGCTCTATGTGCATTTTCACGGCGATTATGGCCCTGGGGGTGGTTTTCAGGCCGGGGTGATATTTGCATCTTCCATTATACTGTATGCGTTGATATTCGGACTGGACGAGGCCAAGCGCGTGGTGCCGCCATCCTGGATACGCGTTATTATGAGTTTGGGTGTGTTGGTATTTGGCGGTACGGGGGTGGCCACATGGTTGCTCGGGGGTGAATATCTGAATTACACCATGTTTGCGCCCGATAGCACCCATGCTGCCGGACAGCATTGGGGTATATTTGCGGTGGAAATAGGTGTTCTCCTAACTGTGACCAGTGTCATGCTGGCGATTTTTTACGCTTTTGGTTCGCGCCGTCCCGGCATAACCGATCCGAATATGAGTGACCGACATATCAGTGACCCACATACCAGTAAAAAGGGCCAATCATGACAATGCTGCTTGAACATTTCAATTTTGCCGTGGTCATTGTTCTGATGATGACCGGGCTATTTGCCGTTTTTGCTTCGCACAATATGATCAAAAAACTGGTTGGTCTTTCGGTGTTTCAAACATCGGTTTTCCTTTTATATATTAGCTTGAGCAAGGTGACGGGCGGGCGACCTCCTGTCCTTTCCAAACAAGAACTACACGGGTACAATAGTGGGTATGGGGGTAGTTATGACAAAGTTGTGGATGGCGTAGACGCGACCTATAAAACGGTCGAGAAAACCGCCGAAATTATTTACTCCAACCCATTGCCCCATGTATTGATCCTGACCGCCATTGTGGTCGGGGTAGCGACTTTGGCCATTGGGCTGGCGCTTGTAGTGCGCACCCGCGAAGAATACGGCAGTATCGAAGAAGACGAAATCGACGCCTATAATTATCAGGATAATCTTGAGGGAGTTTCGCGCTAATGGATTTGCTGTCTCTTTTCCCTGAATGGGTGCTCGTTCACGGCCCTGCGGCTATTGTTGTTTTGCCGCTCATGTTAGCCGCCTTGGTGGCCCTCAGCCCCAGCGCAAAACTGGCATGGGCGACGACCTGGATTGTCACCGGCCTAAGTGGTTTGATGTCTTTGGGCTTGCTTTTACAGGTTCTTGCGCACGGGCCTATTGGCTATGCTATGGGGGGGTGGAAGCCGCCTTTGGGTATCGCATATAGTGTTGATGCGCTGAACGCGCCCATATTGCTGTTGATCTCTGCCATAGCTTTCATATGTACGCTTTACGCTTTGCCCAGCGTGGTGGCCGAGGTCGAGCCAAAGAAACGCGGGACATTTTATGCTGTGTTTTTGCTGAGTTTTGCCGGGCTTATGGGCATGGTGGTGACGGCGGATGCGTTTAATGTTTTCGTGTTTTTGGAAGTTTCCAGTATCTCGACCTACGCCCTGGTGGCTATGGGCTCCAGCCGTGACCGCCGGGCTTTGCCCTCCAGTTTCAATTATCTGATTATGGGTAGTATTGGCGCGACATTTTTCGTCATTGGTATCGGGTTTTTATACATGCAAACCGGTACGCTTAATATGATGGATATGGCGCGAGTGTTGCAAGACATTGGCCCTGGAGACCGGGTCGTGCAACTGGCCTTCGCCTTTATTGTCATCGGGCTTGGCTTGAAGCTGGCTATGTTCCCCCTGCATACCTGGCTGCCAACCGCCTATGCTTATGCGCCCAGCTTTTTCACTGCGTTCTTGGCAGCAACCGCCACCAAGGCGGCTTTGTATTTGCTGCTGCGTTTTACCTTCACCGTATTTGATCCAAGCTGGCATTTTATCAGCACGGCTTTGATGGTGATTATTGCAGGTCTGGGTATTTTTGGTATGTTGGCTGCCAGTCTGCAAGCCATATTCCAAAGCGATATTCGCCGGGTGTTGGCTTTTTCTTCTGTGGCCCAGGTCGGTTATATTTTGCTTGGTATCGGCATGGCAACCGCCCTTGGCCTAACCGCTGGCTATCTACATATTCTCAATCATGCCATCATGAAGGGGGCTTTGTTTTTGGCGGTCGGTGCATTTTGGTACCGCTTTGGAATTACGAAGGTTTCGGATATGCGCGGCCTGGGCAAGACCATGCCGTGGACGATGGCCGGGTTTACCGTTGCAGGTCTGTCCCTGATCGGTGTGCCGGGAACTATCGGGTTTGTCTCCAAATTGGCATTGGCACAGGCTGCGGCGGAAAACGGCTGGTGGTGGGCTATCGGGGTCATTGTACTGTCGTCTATTTTGGCAATCATCTATATTGGCCGCATGATCGAGCAAGCTTATTTTCAGCCTGTCCCGAAGGTCAACGACCGGTATATAAAGCGCAATGAAGCGCCTCTGACCATGCTGGTCCCTTTGTGGACACTGGCACTGGCATCGGTAGCCTTTGGTATAGATTCCCATTGGCCAACATCTTTGGCCCAAGGCGCGGCACAAGTATTGGGGGATGGGCCTATTTTGTTGGTTCGCGAAACCATAGCGGCCACACCTGGCACGGGAGGGCATTGATATGACGGCGCAATTGGCTCTTATACTGATATTGCTTATCCCGGCGGTGGCGGCGGTGCTTATTCCTATTGTCGGGAACAGGCCCAATATACGCGAAGCCGTTTCAATCATCGCGGGTGTGCTTTTGCTGGGCACAGTCATATGGCTGGTGCGCCATGTGGGGCTTTCGCCTGATAACAGGCCTGAATTGTTCTTGATAGAATTTGCTGGCGGGTTTGAACTTAAACTAAAACTTGAACCATTGGGCGCGGTATTTGCCGCCATTGCCAGCTCGCTCTGGCTGGTCAATACCGTCTTCACTATTGGCTATATGCGCGGCAATAAAGAGAAAAACCAGACGCGTTTCTACATATGTGTGGCCATAGCCATTTCCGCCGTTATGGGCATAGCCAGCTCTGCCAATTTGATTACTCTTTTCGTGTTTTACGAAATCCTGACCCTGTCAACCTTCCCGCTGGTCACTCACAAGGGCGACGCCAAGGCTAAAAAAGGCGGGCGGATTTATTTGATGATCTTGATGGCGACATCACTGGGGCTGTTACTTCCTGCTATCATTGTCACCCATGTATTGGCCGGAACCACAGATTTCGCCGTCGGCGGTATTTTCCCGGCAGAATTCTCCACATTTGCCGCCAGTATATTACTGTTCCTGTTTGCTTTTGGGATTGGCAAGGCGGCCTTGATGCCGATACATCCCTGGCTCCCAAATGCTATGGTGGCGCCAACCCCGGTCAGCGCACTATTGCACGCTGTTGCTGTGGTCAAGGCCGGTGTATTTACCATGCTCAAGGTCACGGTCTATATTTTCGGCCCCGAATTGATGGGCCAAACACCCGCCAGTACGGTGCTGGTTTGGGTCGCCGCTTTCACCATTGTGCTGGCCTCTGTGATTGCCTTGCGTAAAGATAATCTCAAGGCCCGGCTGGCCTATTCCACCATCAGCCAATTGGCCTATATTACCCTTGGGGCCATGCTGGCCACATCATTTGCCATTGTTGGCGGCGGCTTGCAAATCATCATGCATGCTTGGGGCAAGATCACATTATTCATGTGCGCAGGCGCGATTTATACGGTGGTACACCGTACGGAAATCAGCAGTTTGAACGGGCTCGGGCGTTCCATGCCCTGGGTATTTGGTGCGTTTTTTGTGGGTGCGCTGTCGATCATCGGCGTACCGCCTATGGGGGGATCATGGCCGAAATTTTTCCTAATGATGGGCGCACTCGACGCCGGGCAACAGGCCATATTGTGGGTGCTGATATTATCTTCATTGCTCAATGTAGCTTATCTGATGCCTGTCGCGGTGCGCGGATTTTTGCTTAAACCTGACAATCCGCGTTCGGATGCACAAATTGCAGCCCAGCTTAAAAAACACCGCTTTGTCCGCTTTGCCCCCGTGTTTACGGCCACCGGCGCATTCGTCTTGTTCTTTTTCATAGGCCCGTTGGTGGATTATCTTAAACCCATACTGCCTGCCCATATGACAGGAGGTCTATGATGAGTGACAACAAACCGACTTTAAGCCCGCAAGAGATTGTCGATCGCGCCGAAGCCCACCCTGCTGCAGTGCCGTTTTTGTGGCTTGGCAGTATGAAAACCCAGCGTAATTTTATCTTTATACCGCTTGCAGGCATGATTATTTTTTCTATCCTTGGATTTTTGTATCCGCCAAAATATCCGACATTATGGGAATACGGGTTTTCCTACGCGGCAATCGGGTTTTTCTCTTATAGCTTCGTTGTACTGGCGGCACACCCCTTGTTCAAACTTCTGTCACGGCCTGAAAATTATTATGGTGAGGACGGCGAAGAGCTAGAAGAGCAAAATGAGGAGGGCGACCATGCTTGAGTTTCTGACCTCCTTTAGCCCGGCATTTATCCTAATCGCTGCTGGCGTTTTGGCCGCCTTTATTCCGGCGTCCAACATCAGTTCGCCCCTACGTAAACTATTGCTTATCGGCGCACCTGCTTTGGCGCTTGTGCTGATCAATGTGATTTTCTTTTCGCAAAATCAAAGCACTTATCTCGGCGGTAATTTGTCATTTGCCGGTATAGAACTGACCACATTGCGCATTGATAATCTCAGTATTATCTGGGGTTACATATTTTGTTTCGCCGGGATATTAAACGGTATTTACGGCCTGCACGAAAAGTGCAAAATCACCGATACCAGTGCGCTCATATACACGGGCGCAGGCATTGGAGCGGTGTTTGCCGGTGATTTAATCACCCTGTTCATCTTCTGGGAGTTGCTGGCTCTGTCGTCCGTATTTATAGTCTGGCGCGGCGGGCCTAAATCCTATCCGGCCGGTATGCGCTATCTGGCCATGCATATATTGTCCGGCGTGTTGCTGTTGGCCGGGTTGGTCATATATGGCCGCGCCACAGGGTCTTACGCTTTCAATAATATCGGCATAGACGCGCCGGGCGGCTGGTTAATGTTGTTGGCCTTTGGCATCAAGGCCGGGTTCCCGCTCTTGCACAACTGGATCCAGGACGCCTATCCGCGTTCCAGTGTTACGGGTACGGTGATTTTGTCGGTATTCACTACCAAGCTGGCGATTTATGCTCTGGCGCGGGGGTTTGCCGGTACGGAAATGCTCATATATATCGGCGGTATTATGACGGTGTTCCCGGTGTTTTTTGCCGTGTTGGAAAACGATTTGCGCAAAGTCCTGGCCTATAGCCTGAATAACCAGCTCGGCTTTATGGTGGCGGGCATTGGTGTTGGTTCGACACTGGCCCTAAACGGGGTGGCGGCTCACGTTGTCATTGATATTTTATTTAAAGGGCTGTTGTTTATGAGCATGGGTGCGGTGTTGCACAGGGTCGGCACCACCAAAGCGTCCGAGCTTGGCGGGCTGTTCAGATCCATGCCTTATACGGCGGTTTTTTGTATGATCGGGGCGGCGGCTATTTCAGCCGTGCCGTTCTTTGGCGGTTTTGTCTCCAAATCCATGATCATTGCCGCCGTGTTCGAGGACGGCCAGTTTATCGTCTTTGCCATGCTGTTATTTGCCTCTGCCGGGGTGTTGGAGCATTCAGGCATCAAAGTGCCGTATTTTGCCTTCTTCGCTCATGATAGCGGCAAGCGCGTCAAAGAAGCACCGTGGAATATGTTGGCGGCCATGGGCATAGCCGCGTTCTTTTGTATATATCTGGCTATACCTGGCCCTTATGGCGGCATGCAGTATTTGTACAATATGCTGCCAAGTGAAGTGGCGGGAGCGGCTAAATTTATACCCTATTCGGCCGACCATGTTATCTTCCAGATGCAATTGATCATGGCGGCGATGTTTGCCTTTGCCTTGCTCAAACGGGTTGGGTTATATCCACCGGAACGCCGGGCGCAAATTCTCGACTTTGACTGGACCTACAGACGCCTTGGGCTGGCCTTGGTGAAATGGATAAGCGCCATATGGACGCGCCTTGGTGCATTTGCTACATATAAGCTCAAGAAATTATTCGGCGGTATAGGACGGCGCATGTACCAGGTGTTCAGCCCGGCAGGTACGCTGTCCCAAGATGCCCCTAGCGGTATAGCCGCCGTGTTGATTTCCGGCATGTTGGTGGCAGTATTACTGGTCGTATATTTTTTATAGGCACATGATATTTAGGCATGGATATTGAGGCAATAAAATGGACGACAAAGAAAACCTGTTGGAACTCACGACTGACCTGGTTGCCGCCTATGTCAGCAATAACACCGTCGATCCGGACACTTTGCCAAGCCTGATCCAATCAGTATACCAAGCCCTTGAGCAAGCCACGCAAGAAGACCTGGAAACGACTGAAAAACCTGTGCCCGCCGTGCCCATAGATAAGTCCGTTGGCGACGACGGTATTGTATGTCTTGAAGATGGGCAGAGTTACAAATCATTAAAACGGCACTTGCGCACCCAGCACGGCATGACCCCGAAAGCCTATAAGGAAAAATGGGGCTTGCCTGCAGATTACCCAATGGTCGCCCTGAATTACTCCAAACAGCGCTCCCGTCTGGCCAAACGCACCGGGCTGGGTAAATCCTGACCATAATCACCAAAGACGGTTATTTCACATCTTTATAGAACCGTCTGCATTTTTCCCGTCATATTGGTTTTTATTTTGCGAACGATACGGTTAAAGCCCTAGCAGGCGAGAACTACGGCGGGGATTAAATAGTGCCAATACACGGCGGGATAAATGGTTATGGGGCCCTCTTGATGCGGCGTTTTATCTCGGTCGGGGAGCGGCGATATGTTTCCTTAAAAACCGTGTTGAAGCGGCGCAGGGATTTGAACCCGGCCCGAAATGCAATCTCGGTCATGGGCAGTGTGGTTTCATCGAGCAAGCGTTTAGCCCTTTGCACCCGTGCGGTTTTTGCGGCTTGGCCCGGCGTGGTGTTTAAATGTTTTTGGAACAAACGGCTAAGTTGCCGCGCACCAATACCGAGCCTGGCCGCAAAGCTTTCCGTATCCGTATCGTCCAGCGCGCCTGCATCGATCAAGCGTAAAGCCCGCTCGACCGTGGTCTTGGTGCCGTTCCACGCAGGCGAAAACGGCGCCGTTTCCGGGCGACACCGCAAGCACGGACGGTAGCCTTTATCCTCGCAAGCGGCGGCGCTTGGGTAAAAGGTCACATTTTTGCTCTTTGGCGTAGGCGCCGGGCAAACCGGGCGGCAATAAATCCGTGTGGTCTTAACGGCAATGAAGAACACGCCGTCATAAGCCACGTCCTTACGCAGGCGGGCTTTGTTGCATGTGTCAAAATCAGGTAGGGCCATGGTCATGGCATATCTATACTGGATTTTACAAGCATCAGCTAGTCATAGCCGACGATAATGTCCGTATCCGGCGAGCATTGCCCGTTGGGATTTCTATTGTTAGCTATATCTTTTCGACCAAGATTCAGAAACTGGCCTACATCAAGGGAGCCAATATGAGAGATTTAAAAAAAGCGTCCAAACACATAACCCATTATGATTATCTAGAGACACCCATTGGCGCGTTATTATTAGCAGGCTGTGATAAATATCTGCGCTTTGTTGGTTTTGCTCAAGGAAACCAAGCCCGTGACCCATTACCCGAATGGCGTCGGGACGCGCAAATGTTCGCACAAGCCAAGCGGGAATTGACACAATATTTTTCTGGAGAACGGACAGAATTCACCGTGCCGATCAAACTCGCAGGTTCGGATTTTCAGCGTTCCGTCTGGCAAGCGCTGATCGACGTGCCTTACGGGGAAACCTGCTCTTACGGCGACATTGCCAGCGCCATCAACAACCCGAAATCATCACGCGCCGTCGGTGGGGCCAATAATGCCAACCCCATTCCGGTGATTGTGCCGTGTCACCGGATTATCGGGGCCAGCGGCTCCATGACAGGATTTGGCGGCGGCATCCCGACCAAAGAGTTTTTGCTGGATCTGGAAGGGCGCACGGCGGGCACGCGGTTGATTTGAGGGAAATTATTCTTTGTTTTTATAAAAATGCGGGCAGATTATAGAGGTGCCGCCGATAACATATTTTTGCCTGAACGCTTCCATATAGGTTTTGGCAATGGTCTCGATTTTGGGTAGTGCATCAGTTTGAAAATCCCCTTTGATTTCCCTGTTTAATCCCTATATGCTTAGCGGTAAGCAGGAGATACTATGGCTAAGAAACCAAAACGCCCTCGTGATGTAACGGGCAACGCCGTTCATGTTATGAAGATACTAACTGGCGAGATTGACGAATCGCCTATTGACGATGGTAAGGACGCCGCCGCCGTTATGCTAGGGCGTAAAGGTGGGATGGCAAGAGCAAGAAAATTAACAGCTAAACAAAAGAGTGAAATCGCAAAGAAAGCGGCAATTAAGCGTTGGGAAAAAAATCAGGTTGTTCTGGATAACTCAAAACCGACTTAACGTCGTCTCCCACCATTCCAGACTGAAGCCCTTTCATAATGACGTAAGGCAACATTGCCGGGTCTCTAAATCTAAACTTATATGCTCTTTCACCACCGATCCTTTGTAATACCTGGCCTCTTTCTTCTGAAATGAACAAAGTTAAATGATTTTGATAATTTGCAATTTGCATATTTCTTTTGACAAGCCCTGTCAGAGGTTCAGAGATATAGGCGGGTTTAAAATAACCATTATCGTCTGACCTTGTTATGGCACATGCTAAAAGCACCTCTTTGAATAGATTCCCCGGCTGGTGGCTAGATGTTGCCATTTGATATTTATTTCGCAAACTTTGCAATGAGCTTTGCAGTATCTTTTCTACCGCTCCATCTACATCATCTTCTGTGATGTTTGTTCTTAAATCAGTATTAGCTCTCAAAGCAGCGTGCTTACCAAGTCGGTGTGTGTAAGTTGGTAGGCCCCTTGACAGAACGAGTATCTTCCAGCGAGCGTCAGCATCAATTCTCATATCGAGTTGTCCTAGTCGCTTATCCAATATTTCTCCTATTTCGTTTTGAGTCATACGAGGCATAGGGACTTCTTCAGTACACCGTTCTATAGATTCATGGTCATCAAATAAGTCTATCACATTTTCGCCTACGCCAACAATAACCACTGTTGAATTTACTACGTCATCTGAAAGTGCTTTTATTAAATTAGCCATTAAAATTCTAGTTTGCTCATCTTCTACCTCATTGAACTCATCAATAACAAAGATAGGAATATCGTTTACGCTAAAATGTTTTAATTCATTAACAACATCATTAATTGTAATATTATTAGGATATATTTCAGATACAGAATGCTGGTTTCCCGTTTCTTCAGAGCGAAATTCCATCGTCTCAAAAAACTTTCGCCAAATAGATGTGAAGTTATCATCAGGCGCACATGATTTTCTTTGGTATTTTACACGCCTATTAAGGGACGGGATCAGTAGCTCAATTACCTTAGCTAGTGAAGTTTTCCCAACACCACGTTCGCCATATATAATTGCATGCCTGCCTGGCTCAGCTATAGCATCTAAAACTTGATTAATATGTACAGTTCTACCAGCAAAAAGTTCGGCTAATCTTACTGGGCTTGAGGGTGTGAAAAGCTCATTTATGAAAAATCTTCGAGAACGAGCATCATCAATCGATATTGTTTTGGGCATGTTTTGCACCTTGTGCTCAATAAGTATTTGGCCGAAAGAGATAAGTAACATGCTCTATGCTACAAGTAAAGCAATAACAGTCCATTTAAAATGAATACAATGCTTGACGCTAAGCATAATAGTTCATATATTAAAGGCATGAACAAATTGTCTATAAAAACTCGTGCCCAAATCCTCCACATGCTTTGTGAGGGAATGTCCATGCGGGCTATATCTCGCATGACAGGGGCTTCTTTTAACACTGTGTCAAAGCTACTCATTGATGCGGGCAGGGCTTGCGCAGGCTTCCATGATGAAGCTGTACGCAATGTAAGCGCCGCCCGTATCGAGTGTGACGAAATATGGTCATTTACCTATGCCAAGCAAAAGAACGTCAAGAAAGCCAAGTCCGCACCAGAGGGCGCGGGTGATACTTGGACTTGGACGGCTCTTGACCCTGATAGTAAATTGATTGTGTCTTATCTCGTAGGTGGACGCGATAGTGAATACGCAAATGCTTTCATGCACGATGTAGCTTCCCGGCTTGCTAACCGCGTTCAAATGACTACGGACGGTCATAAGGCATATCTAGAAGCTGTAGAGGGTGCGTTTGGCTGTGATGTGGATTATGCGCAACTGATTAAGATTTATGGTAAGTCGCCCGATGGCACAAAGGGCCGTTATAGCCCGTCTAAGTGTAAAGGCACTAAGAAAAGACGTATTGAGGGCGATCCCCTTAAAGAATTGGTATCCACCTCTTATGTGGAGCGTCAAAATCTAACCATGCGGATGCACATGCGCCGTTTTACCCGTCTTACAAATGCGTTTTCTAAGAAGTTTGAAAACCACGCCCATATGGTTGCGCTCTACACGGTGTTTTATAACTTTATCAAAATACACAAGACGTTGCGCGTTACCCCTGCTATGGAAGCTGGCATCTCCGATACGCTTCATGACTTTGAGTGGATTGTTGGTTTAGTTGATGCAAAAGCGCCAAAGCCGGGACGCCCTAAAACTTATAAGAAGAAAAATAATTCAAACTGATGCACTACCCGATTTTGCCGTGGCTTGCGGTTGTGCCAGTATGCAATATAATGAGTATCTTGCTTTTTTCATGCTCGGTTGTCCCTGCGTTATTCCAAAACCCGTTGGCATCAACAACACTAAACCCGTCCGGAAAATTTGGAACAACTGTTTTGCTCAAAAACCTGTACCAATCAGCTTCAGAGACTTCACCACCCGTATTGATGCCCCGCCCTAAAAAAAGACTGGTTTCATGCCACAATTTGTTTTCGCACACAGGTGCTTTGGCGTTTTGAGAATAAACATCATTTGTCGTGCAAGCCGCCATTACTAAGAGAAGCGCTAAAACCAGCATGAAGAGAAGTGCTAAAACCAGCACGCCGACAAAACGATTTAGATGTTTTTTGCATGTCATAGGCAAATATAGCACAATAAAAAACCCGGTGCTCGTTAAGCACCGGGTTTTTGTTTTATTATCAGGCATAAACCCCTAGGAGAATATTCCGTGTGTCGTCAACAACGGTGCAATCACCAAGCTGACAATGGCCATGACGTTGATCAGGATATTCATAGCCGGGCCGGAGGTATCCTTGAAGGGATCACCAACCGTATCGCCCACAACCACAGCCATATGGGTGTCCGTACCCTTGCCGCCGTAATTGCCTTTTTCCACATATTTTTTGGCATTGTCCCAGGCACCGCCTGCATTGGCCATGAACAGGGCCATGAGCACACAGGTAAGAAGTGCACCAGCCAGGAAACCGCCGAGGGCTTCTGCACCCAGCACAAACCCAACCAGCGGCGGTACGCCAACGGCGATTGCGCCAGGAAGCAACATTTTCTTGAGCGCCGCCGTCGTAGCAATATCAATGCATTTGGCCGTATCAGGTTCAGCCTTGCCTTCTAAAAGACCAGGTATTTCCTTAAACTGTCGCCGGATTTCATTGATCATTTCAAAGGCCGCATCGCCCACAGCCGTCATGGTAATGGCTGCAACCAGGAACGGGATTGTACCGCCGATAAACAGGCCAACCAATACTTTCGGATTGGAAAGCTCCATGGAGAACTCGCTGTGGTGTGAAGCAACCACGGCGCCAAAAGCAACAATGATTGCCAAAGCGGCAAGGGCGGCTGCACCAATAGCAAAACCCTTGCCAATGGCTGCCGTTGTATTGCCAAGCTCGTCAAGGCCGTCGGTGATTTCGCGCACCTCTTTGCCCATGCCTGCCATTTCTGCAATACCGCCGGCATTATCAGCCACAGGGCCGTAAGCATCAATGGCCATGGTAATACCGACCGTGGCCAACATGCCAACTGCGGCAATACCAACGCCGTAAATACCAACCAAAGAGGTAGAGACGAAAACAATCGTTGCCAGCACCAGGAGCGGAATAACCACCGATTGCATACCGACGCTAAGACCCGTGATCATCACTGTCGCCGGGCCAGTTTTACCGGACTTGGCGATTTTGCGCACCGGAGAGCCGCCGGTATAATATTCGGTGATCAAGCCAATGGCTACACCCCCGGCCGCACCACTGGCAACCGCCAGCCAAACTTTAAACGGTGTTTCAATATCCTCCAAAACGGACGTCTCAATGCCTATTTTTTGAATGAGAACATAAGCCGCCGCCAAAAACAACACCGGCGCACCCAAAGTTCCGATACGCAGTGCCGTCGCCGGAGCCGCACCTGCGAACATTTTAATCACACCGATCATCAAAATAGATGCCAGCAAGCCAATGGTTGCCAGAGCAAGCGGTAAAAACATCAAGGCCGTACTACCCATTATCGCAGCAATAGCGATAGAGGCAATCATGGCACCACAATAGCTTTCAAAAATGTCAGAGCCCATGCCGGCAACATCGCCAACATTATCGCCGACATTATCCGCGATTACGCCTGGATTGCGCGGGTCATCTTCGGGGATGCCAGCTTCAAGTTTGCCAACCAGGTCAGCACCAACATCGGCAGACTTGGTAAAAATACCGCCGCCAATGCGCGAGAACAAAGCCACACAGGACGCGCCAATACCAAAACCTTCCAAAGCATGTACATTGTCTTTAAGGGTCGCCCCTTCCACGCTGGCGATTTGGAAAAACACAAACAGGCCGCCAAGACCAATCAGGCCGAGCGCCGCTACACAAAGCCCCATGATAGAGCCGCCGAAAAACGCCACCGTCAAGGCTTTGGCTGAACCATGATCTTTGGCCGCCGTGGCTGTACGCACATTGGCCTTGGTGGCCGCATACATGCCGAGCCAACCCGCGATCGACGAGGATACCGCCCCGACGATGACGGCTATACCGGTTTCCTTGCCCAAAGCCAGCCAGACAATTATGGTCAACACCACCAAAAACATGGTCAGCATTTTGTATTCGCGTTTCATGAACACCATAGCGCCAAGATGTATCTGGTCGCCAATTTTTTTGACCTTGTCATCACCCTCAGGATATCTTTTGACAATAAAATACAAGGCAAGCGCAATCAAAAGACCAAAGATGCCAATGATTGGCGGCAGTTTTGCAAGTTCAGCAACATTCACAGTTTCTGGCATAATTTCCCCCTTAAGGATTTTAAAAAGTCCAAAATTTAGTTATGGACGTTTTAGTGGGAAAATTGGTCTTGTCTAGGGTTTTTTGGATGAAGGCTAAGGGCAAGTAGAATTTGCTTCATTTCTTATAAGCCCCAATCGCCGCTTCGATCATTTTACCCGCTTTGCCCTTGTCGGCCCAGCCTTTGATCTTTACCCATTTATCAGCTTCCAGGTCTTTGTAATGGGCGAAAAAATGGGGGATGCGTTGTTGCAGGACTTCGGGTAAATCCGTGTAGGATTTTATCTGGTCGTAAAACGGGGTTAGTTTTGAATGGGGCACGGCGACGATTTTTTCGTCCATGCCGGCCTCGTCTTCCATCAACAATACGCCCACGGGTCTGGCCCGCACCACACAGCCCGGCATCAAAGCCCGCTGGCCAACCACCAGCACATCACACGGATCACCGTCGTCGGAGAGTGTGTGGGGAATAAAACCGTAATTACACGGATAGCGCATGGCGGTATAAAGAAACCTGTCCACAAACATAGCCCCGGAGGCTTTGTCCATTTCGTATTTAATCGGCTCGCCGCCCAGGGGGACTTCAATAATAACATTGATGTCAAAGGGCGGGTTTTCCCCGACCGCAATTTTGGACATATCCATCACAGACCTCGCACTTATCTAGAACGGACGTGTCAATATAGCAGGTGCGCGGTGCGTCAAGGAAGAAAGGCGTTTGCACCAGAAATTTATGCGGGGAAAAGAGTAATGTGGGAAATACGGTTTTACCATCCAAACGGCAATAATGCATAAATAGAAAACTAGTTTTGTCTTTATGGTTTAAGATAGCATTTACCCGCCAAACTTGAAATTGTGCAGATGCTCAAAAAAGAAATTCACTACAGCCTAACTGTACAGCACTTGTGCTAAATGCCTTGTGTTAAATGCCTTGTGTTAAATGGTTAAATTTAATTCCTTTTGCGGCAACGAAATAAAAGACGAGCTATCATTGATTTGGAGAATGGGTATAATCTGTGCTTTTCGGGAAGGCAGATATGGAAAAATTTTTGGTTTTGGGTGCGGGGCTGGTTGCAGCACCATTGGTGGAATATCTGTGCCGTCGGGCCGATAACACCGTCGTGATTGCCAATAATATATTATCTGATGCGCAGAATTTGGCGGCACGTTTTAGCAATGCCAGCGCCGAGCAGATCGACGTAGCAGATGCACAAGCCTTGCAAAACCGCGCCGCCGGCTTCGATGTGGTCTTGTCTATGGTGCCGCCAATTTTTCATCCCTTGGTGGCGCGGGCTTGTATTGGGGCAAAAACCCATATGGTCAGTGCCAGTTACCAATCCGAGGACATGTTGGCTTTGTCGGGCCAGGCCGAGGCGGCGGGAATTACTATCTTAAACGAGATCGGGCTTGATCCCGGCATAGATCATTTAAGTGCCATGCAGATCATTGATAATGCGCACGCCAAGGGCGAACAGATCGAAGCTTTCGTATCGTGGTGCGGCGGCATCCCTGCACCTGATGACAACAAGTGCGAAACCGGCCACTTGTATAATCCACTCGGCTATAAATTTTCGTGGAACCCCAAGGGTGCGATTTTGGTTTTGCTGAACGAGGCACGGTATATGCAAGATGGCGCTGACAGGACTATTGCGCCCGAAAATCTGATGAACTGGGCCAAGCCAGTACGCATTGGTGATCTTGATCTTGAATGTTACCCCAACCGCAATTCGCTCCTTTATAAAGATATTTACAAAATTCCTGAAGTTAAAACCCTTATTCGCGGCACATTACGCTATCCTGGTTTTTGCCAGATTATGCAATTGGCCAAAACCCTGGGCCTGTTTGGTCTTGAAAATACCAGTGTATCAAATGCCGCAAGCTGGAAAGATTATATATCCAGCCTCAATGGCGGCGTATCAATAGGAACACTACGGGCTGATGCTCCAAAAACCGCCTGGCAGGCACTGGACTGGCTCGGTGTGTTTTCAGACGAGCCCGTCAATACCGGGCACACACCGCTGGACGCGTTTTGTGATTTGCTGTTGGCAAAACTAACCTATCTGGACGGCGAGAAAGACATGATTGTCTTGCAGCATAAATTTATCATCAAACGCAAGGACGGCACGAAATATTACCGCTCCGCCTTACTCAAATGTATCGGCGAGCAAAACGGCACAAATGCTGTGAGTGCTATAAGTGCTATGGCAGCCACGGTCGGCCTGCCAGTTGCTATGGCGGCGCAATTGATAATGGACGGACATATTACACAGACCGGCATGGTCTTGCCCGTTACGCCGCAAATATATGAGCCAATTTTGCGTATGCTGCAACAAGAGGGTATCGCTTTTACCGAGCAGACATGGGAGCAGGACGAAATGGATTGGGCAAAATTTATCCCTGAATTACATTGCAAAGAAAGGCTATAATAGCTATTGGATTCGCTATTAGACTTGACGGACAAAGTATTATGACCAGACATTTTTTGAGCCTATCAGACATGAGTAAGGGGGCCTTACGCGACATTCTAGACGAAGCCCACCGCCGTAAAAAGGCGCGTTCAGGCTTGACGAAAGGGGCGGTAGACGCGGATATACCTTTGGCCGGGCATGTGTTGGCAATGCTGTTTGAAAAAAGTTCGACCCGGACCCGGTTTTCTTTTGAAATCGCCATGACCCAGCTGGGCGGTACGTCCATCTTCACCAGTTCGGGTGACATGCAGCTTGGGCGCGGTGAAAGCATAGAAGATACGGCGCGGGTTTTGTCAAGATTTGTTGACGCAATTATGTTGCGGGCCAATGACCATAATTCTTTGCTGGCGCTTGCGCAGAATTCTACGGTTCCGGTGGTCAACGGGTTAACCGATTATAATCATCCGTGCCAGATTATGGCCGACTTGATGACTTTGGAAGAGCATGGTCGGGATTTAAAAAGCTTGCGTTTGTGTTGGGTCGGAGACGGTAATAATGTCGCCATAAGCTTTATCAACGCCGCAGCCAAATTTGGCTATCACTTGGTGATTTCAACGCCGCCGGGTTATGGGCCCAACGGGCAGATGGTCGAGCGGGCCAAGGCAGAAGGTGCCCACATTGAGCTGATACAAGACCCCAGGCAAGCCTGCGCGGATGCAGATGTGGTTATGGCGGATACATGGGTGTCTATGGGCGATACGGATATTGACCAGCGCATGAACGACCTTGCAAATTGGCAGGTTAATAATGAATTGATGGCGGGTGCCGCCAACGACGCTCTCTTCCTGCATTGCCTGCCAGCTCACAGGGGCGAGGAAGTTTCGGCCTCGGTTATAGACGGGCCGCGCTCAGTGGTTTTTGATGAAGCTGAAAACCGCCTTCATGCGCAAAAAGCGATCTTGATGTGGTGCCTGAATAAATAATATGGATAAATAGTATGGATAAATAATATTGCCCACAGGCCCTAAGATTAGCCTTTCGCTTTTTCCAATTTAGGCTAACACTGCCCCTAACTCAAAAACAGCCTCTAGGAGAGCTACATGAAACGTGTCATCAACAATAAAACCAAGATCGGCAATCACCAATTACACCCCGAAACCCTGATGATGAGTTATGGCTATGACCCCATGCTGTCAGAAGGTGCAGTGAAGCAGCCCGTTTTTCTAACATCAACATTTTTATTCCCCAATGCCGAAGCCGGAGAAGAATTTTTTGACGTGATGGCCGGGCGCAAACCCTTGCCGAGCGGTGATAGTGCTGGTCTGATTTATTCTCGGTTTAACCATCCCAACGCCGAGATCACCGAAGACCGGTTGGCGGTGCTGGAAGGGGCGGAAGAAGGTGTGTTATGCGCGTCAGGCATGGGGGCAATATCTTGTGCGCTTTTGTCAGTCCTGCGCCCTGGGGATGTGCTTGTCCACGGCTCGCCGCTTTACGGGGGCACCGAGACTTTGATCCGTAATCTGTTGTCACAATTCGGAATTTTATCGGTTGAGTACCAAGACGGTATGAGAGCAGTGAGTTTAAACACGGCCATAGAAAAAGCCAAAAAGCTTGGCCCCGTAAAAATGATCTATATGGAGACGCCTGGCAATCCGACCAATGCTTTGTTCGATTTTGAAATCATCAGGCAGGCGCAAGACAAACTTGAAGCCGAGACGGGTGTGCGGCCACTGACCGTGTGCGACAACACTTTGATCGGCCCGGTGTTTCAGCAAGCCGTTGCACAAGGCATTGATATGGCGGTGTACTCACTGACCAAATATGTTGGTGGCCACTCGGATTTGATTGCAGGTGCGGTTATGGGCAACGGCGAAGCCATCAAAAAGACGCGGGGGATACGCAATGCCATGGGTATGAATTTGGATCCAAATACGGCTTGGATGATATCGCGTTCTTTGGAAACATTAACCTTGCGGATGCAGCGTGCCACTCAAAGCGGCAGTAAAATAGCGGCGTGGCTGGCCAGTAACCCTTATGTCAAAACCAAAGTCCTGCACCCGGAATTTATTGAGGACGCGATATATCAAGAAATATACAAGCGCCAATGCTCCGGCCCCGGCTCGACATTTTCTTTTGTCATTGAAGGCAACAGGCAGGACGCATTCAAGATCATCAACGGTCTAACCTTGTTTAAATCCGCCGTCAGCCTCGGCGGTACAGAAACCCTGGTTAGCCACCCCGCCTCCACCACCCATTCCGGCATCCCGGCAGATGTGCGCGAACAAGGCGGGCTAACGGAAGGCTTGATCCGCATCTCAATAGGCCTGGAACACCCCGACGATTTAATAGCAGACCTGGACGCGGCCTTTCGCAGGGTTTACCGCTAGGGCGACAAGTACGGGCGGCGGGGGTAGGATATTGCCGTAAAACACCCTTACGCCTCGCTCGTATTTGTCACCATTTGGCCACCACAGGCCTAATCCGCTTCAATGGGCTCGGTTAGGAAATGACGGCCCTGCTTGTCTTCTATTTCCACTACCCAGACATCCGGGTCGGTTGCCACTCTTTTGCCGATCAACCGGTCGATTTCGCGCTCACACATGGGGCCTTTGGGTAGCCATACCCGTTCGCCGTCAAAATTGCTGATGGGGCGGTACAGCACCGCCTGCCCGTCTAAAGTGCAGACCTTGACCAAAACCGCACCACCGTCCGCATCGCCCTTGCGCACCAATGCGGCGAAAGCTGCGCCAATCTGGGCCCGGCGGATCAGGGCATAGACCCAGACGGATGGTTTTAAAGCTGGTATCATAAAATTCGCCTTTGGGGGGAAACTGGCACTTAATTTGCTTGATGAACAGGGCATTACCAAAAAAAGGCGCGCATATGTCCCATAATAGGTACAAACAGACTGTAAATCATACCGAAAACGGCAGTGTCCTCAGAGCTGCAGGGTTTTGCCTGTTGCTGATTTGTCTGGCCTCCATACTGGTTTTTGGCAATGCAAGCGCTTCTGTAGCCAGGGGCGGTCAATCCGAAATACCGTCAGCTAAAATCCTTAAATCAAGCCTGGAGGATTTATCCAGGCGCGACACTGCCGAGCTGGACTGGCAAACACAGTCTTATGAACTTAATTTCGATTTACCCGCCCATGACTGGTATGATAAACTTGACCTGTTCCTCAGCGCTTACCCCGAGGGCAATGTGGCGCAAAGCACCCCATTGTTGATCAGTTATAACGGGGCCGCACCGGTTCCGTTATATGGACGTGCATCACGGTTTGACGCCCATATCCGCATGGACACATCGCGCATAAGACTGACAGGCAATAGGATTAAAATTACCTATAAAACACCCATAGGCAATTCTTGCCTGAGGCCGGATAACGGTAAATGGGTGCTGGATTTATCTCGCTCCAAACTGGTGGCCAGTGTGCGTGCCAAGAAACGCGCCATGCAAATCGTGGAAATTGAAAAGCGCCTGTCCCATCCGATGACGGCACCCAAACGGGTCGGGATTATTGCCGTAGGTAAAAATAAACTGGCCTATGAAGCTCTGGGTGCGCAAGCCGTCGCCGGGCGCATGGACTTTGTGCCGGATTTCAAATTGGGATCCGGTGTCACAGATATGGTGGTTCTGATCGGGACATATACCCAGATAGAACCTTGGCTGAATAACAAGTCATTGCGAAATACCAAAGGTGCCAAAGTATTGATTGACACGGGCCAGAAACCGGTTTTGATCCTGGGCGGGGAAACCGAAGAACAGGTTTTGGAATTGGTGCGCGCATTTGCCAGCTATCATTTACCAATGGCACGGCGAAGCAGCGTATCAGTGCAAGACCTGTATTCAAGCACCGAACTGTCTCCCCATGCTATCGTCGGCGCTGGAGAGTTCAGGCTATCTGATATTGGCAGCCCGGCATTGGCGCAATCATGGCGGCCTGAACCAGCACTGGTCAAGTTTAATATTGCTGATCCCGGTTCGGCCAGCGGCATTTTGACATTGAACATTCATAATGCCAAAGACATCAACCCTAAATCACGACTGTCCGTAAGTCTGAACAACCAGACTATTGGCTATACCCATTTGAACAAATCATCAAAAACAGTCGCATTTAAAGTTGAGCCAGGCATGTTTAACCCAACCAATAACCGTTTGCATTTCAAGCCAGAAATTTTGCCTGGTAAAAAGCTTGGTATTTGTGATATGCAGCAGAATATCCCGACTATCCTGATCAGCAATGATTCGCGTTTTCAGATCACAACTGACGCCCCAACTCCGGCTACGGATCTTAGTCGTTTTGCCGCTACGGGTACGCCATTTGACAAAAACACCGTGATTGTCATGACCGCAACGTCTCTCAAAGACCGACAAGCCAGTCTCGGGTTGCTTGGCTATGCAGCCCGGCAATTTGGCCCAAAATGGGCAAATGCCGAATATGTGTCCAAACTCCCGGCCAGGGGGATAAAGGACAAAAACATTTTGTTCCTTGGCCCCGATCCTATTTCCGATCCAGTGCTTTTTAACGCCGCTCCTGGCGGGTTAAAACTGGCTCTGCGAAAGAAAAGGGGCAGGCCCCACGCAAGCGTGACCACAACATCACCTGGCCAATTTGCTTCATCCGACGTGGAACAAATCATCAAAACTATGGCGGCACAAAATACTTCACGCCTTCCCACATCACGGTTGCAATCTGGAGGCTTGGCCGCTTTGTTCCCGTCCCCCTACGCCGCCAACCGTGTGATCGGCCTTATTAGCGCCGACCACACGTCAAAATTCGCCAGCGCTATGGAACTGGTTTCCACTGAAGACTACTGGAACGCCTTGCACGGTAGTGTGGTGCGCTGGGACGATAAATCCATCTTGATGACACAAATAACGATCCCGCATATGAGTACCGCGCATTATTCCGTTGATACACCCGCTCCTACGGCCAAGCCGGATGGGTTTGCCGCTAGTCTTAAAAACTGGTTTTCTTCATTTTCGGCTGGAAAAACCCAAGCTTTGCCGAATGGGCAAAGAACTATGAGCAAGGATACGGCAAATGTTAAATTGGCCGGCGCGATATCTCCACAAAACACAATGCGTAACACTATACGTAACACAATAATAGACACCGCACCGGAACAAAAATTGCGAGGTGGTTTACCTGCCAAATCAGACATTCAAAAACCTGTAATGGAGACAACGGGTTTACGCGCATCTTTGGCCAAAGCCTCTGAATTCATAGCCCCCTCCATGACCAAGCTCAAATTGGCAAGTCTGCAAGCCCGAAGGGATTTGACCGCATGGTGGCAAAAAACCTCAACCTCAACATTTGAGAACACCCAAATACGCAAATGGGGGCAAGACATCATCCACAACCCTACGGCATTTTTCCTGTTGCTCGTTTTTCTGGCATTTTTCCTGACGGCATTAGCCTCGCCAATGTCAACGCGTAAACAATCAAAGGGCAGGCCAAGGCGCTAAGCTGAAATTATTCCGGTTTTTGCAGAGGTAGAGACACCAGCACTTTGGTGCCGACACCCGGATGGCTGGTGATGGAAAAATCGCCGCCGTGCAATTGGGTCAGGTTTTTGACCAATGCCAAACCCAAACCACTACTGCGCCCCTTGACCATGCCCGCATTAGGCGCTTGCTGATAGGGCTTGCCTACAGCTTCCAGATCACGGGCGCTCATACCGGTTCCCGTATCAGAGACGCCAATTTCCAAGCGATCATCTTTAATATAGGCCGAAGATGTAATCCGCCCGCCCTTTGGCGTGAACTTTACGGCATTACTGAGCAGGTTCAGCAAGATTTGCCGTACAGCACGACGGTCAGCTTCAACCACCAAATCCTTGTCAACTTCTATGTCCGCATCCAATGTCAACTCCGCAGCATCTGCGGACGGACGCACCATTTTAATACTGCTTCTGACCACATCAGCGGCATCGAAACTGTCATAGTTGAGCTGGTATTGCTGGGCCTCAACCTTGGACATATCCAAAACATCACCAACCAAATCCAGCATGTGTTGACCACTATCGTGGATCAGGTCTGCATATTCGGCATATTTCTCCGGCAATGGTCCGAACAAGCGCGAACGCATCATGTCAGAAAAACCGATAATGGCGTTGAGCGGGGTGCGCAGTTCATGGCTGACCCCGGCAAAGAACAAAGTCTTCTCATCAGATTCTTTTTTGGCACTGGATTGGGCGTGCTCTAAGGCCTGGATTGCATCTTCTTTCAAAGAACAATCTACAGAGTAGGCGTAAAAAGAGCCGTCTCCCAGAGGCACAAGGGTGAACTCCAGTTTTTTAGGCCCATGAACAGGCACTTCATTGTCGCCTTGCTCATTATTGTCTTGCTGGCTATTGGCCAAATTGACTGCGAATGATACAGGATCGGTGCCGTCATGTAGTGTGTCGAGCGCCCCTAACATAGGCAATTTATTGCCCTTGTCTGAAAATAAACTGGTCAAGCTGACGTTTTCAATATCCGTGTCCTCGAGTGCAAAAATACGGCGGGCATTTTGCGTGGCCATCTCCAAATACCCGTCCGGGGTAAATTTCATAGCCGCGCCCGGATAGGCATCGGCAAACCCGGCTTTCGTTTGCGAGGCTGGATCTTGTGATACATTGTCCCCCGCAGATACATACATAGCCCCCACTATAAAGGCTATGGTCGCCATAATACCGGCCAGGGCGCCCCAGCTTGCCTGCTGGATATTAGCGATCGGTTCGGGCGCAAATCCGGCTTGGCGAAAGTAAAACACTGCGCCAGCAAAAATCGCGGCGAAAAACACGGCTTCAATGACTTTGGCCCGTTCAAACAGCGCTGCGGCGGCTGGCGCGCACAAGAACAATATAGCCATAGGGATAAATGCAATGGCAAAACTGGCGACAATGGCCAAGGCTATCCATGAGAATATAACAAATATTTGCACCCATTCTCGCTGCGAAAATGGCCACATGATCAAACCAACCAAAGCAGGGAGTATTGCTGCTCCGGCGTACGGCATTAAAGTTTTTACCTCCACACCCTTAAAATAGGCGGCCGCAAACGCAACCAGTACCGCCAATATCCAGACGACGGAATTTAGAGCTAGCCCACGATTTGTGTTAAAATTCAAAATACTGACCTCTGCTTTCGGTTTATGTCCAAAGTTCTCTTTGCAAAATTTTATAACGGGTTTTTTACCACACAATATGATTTTTCGTGCCAAGACCAGCTATTTCATGCTACAGGTGAAAACGACTATAGTTAATTCGCCAACCAGAATCATTTGTGTATAACGAAGTATAGTGTATAGAATATGGCGTTTTAGACAATGTATTTAGCTGGGGTGTCATATTTAGCTGGGGCGTCATATTTATCTGGGCCGTCGGGGGCGTAAAGGGACTATATGTACACGACTTGGCTGCGCCGCCCCATACTGGTTTTTTTGCAGGCTTTTTTGCGGATATCTTCACTGGCCTCTTCACTGGCTGGAATCCTCATACTATCCGCATGTACAACTGCCCCGCCTGAACAGCCAGTTCTTGTCACCCCAACACCTCCTCAGGAAATCACCCCCCCTGCCCCGCCGCCGCCTCTACACATTCCCGCCCGGCCAACCGAAACCCGCATGGGTGAACCTCTGGTACGGCTGGCCGGCAATCATGCTGTATTGATGGGTCACATTCACAAAACGGCGAGCGAAAACATAAGCGCGCCTGAACATCTGAACCAGATCATGGACGGGCTGTCACAGGTGTTTTCACCTGGTATCGGGCCTGCATTTATTGGCTACGGCGCTTTGATCGGTGCGCAAAACACACAATTTGCCGAGGGGGTCATGGAAACGGCCAGATACCAGGGCCTGGACACCGTAGTTTACCAACTCTATGTGGATCCAGATTACGCCGCATCTTTGCCGGGCGCACAAGAGGCATCCGGGGAAATCCAAAATGCCTGGGCCAGTGATATCGCAGCTATCGGGCGCAGCGCCGCCCATGTGAAAGACCAGTCTTACAGCTTACAAAAACAACCGAAATGGAAGAAACTTCGGACTGACAGCCGTGCCGAACGCCTCGAAGCCGTCGCACAAGCACAATCCGCACGGTTTGAGCCTCCCGACGCAACCAAAAGACAAATCGCACAAATTGGTACAATCAGGGAAGCCGACCCGGACGGCCCACAAAAACGCCAGGATTTTTGGCAGGTTTTTGGCCATGTTGCGCCGCCGCAAACCGAAATTTTTGCCAGTCAGTATAGAGGGGTTATGCACCGCAAAGCCTTGACTTTATCGGCCCTGGAAATTTTGGGCGCAACGAGCAGTGACAGCAGCGAATGGATCGAAAACTATATGACCTCACCCCGGCTAACCCAATGCGTCAATACGGCAAGGCTCAACACCGAACAATGTATTGCCGCCGGGCATTTCAAATACGAAGACGCATTTTGCATTGCCGAACACGAGCTTAAAGAAATCAGCACTTGTTTGACCCAAAACACGCTTTAGAAAGAAAGGTGCTTTAGAAGCTTCGCCATGAAAGCCAGACCCCCCTTGCGTTTACTCACATCCGTGCCTAAATGTCACCCTGATGACCAGCGTGCAGAACATTGATGATTTGATTGCGGATTTCTCCTTTCTGGACGATTGGGAAGACCGCTATATGCATGTCATCGAGCTTGGTAAATCTCTTGCCCCATTAACAGACGCCGAGCGCAACAACCTTACCAAAGTCAAAGGCTGCGTCTCGCAGGTCTGGCTGGTACAAGAAATTTCAGATGCCAACCCGCCCGTTTTGACATTTCGGGGCGATAGCGATGCCCATATTGTCAAAGGGCTGGTGGCTATAGTCTTGGCGATTTTCTCCGGACGCACAGCCCAGGAAATCGTTGATTTGGACGCCATAGAAATATTGGCAAAATTGGGACTGGAAGAACATCTAACCCCCCAACGCTCCAACGGCCTCCATGCCATGGTCGCCCGCATAAAACAAGACGCCCGCACCCTATTGTAATGTTACCGCCGGGCGCTGATGCCCGGCTTGCAGCCGTAATATGCGCTGAGGCGAGACAGTGCCAGTTTTAGAATTTCCCGCCCTGAACCAGTGGCCCAGTTTTCAGCCTGTTCCAACTGGCCCAATGACCAATCACGGCCACAAAGGGACATCAAGGCCCGCTCTAAACCGGGGCCGACCATTTCGAGGGCATCCATAACACGCTTTTTTGCATCCATGGCGCTAATGGAGATGTTTTCTGCCGTATTGACCCGGTTCTTGCCACCGTTGGTCACAGCGCCGTAGCTTTGCGTGGCCACGGCTGCCATCATGGAACGGTCATAATCAGCGGCAAACCGCGTACCCGCCTCGATCTCGTCTGCTTGCAAAAATGCCGATCCGTCTTTATTGGTCGCCTTGGCCAATTTGTGAAATACTGATAGTCTGTGGTTGATACGGGCCGGGCGTTTGATGCCGTCAGAGTGGTAAATTTCGCGTTGTTGTAAATCCCGGTGCTGGTTGGCATGAGCTTGCGCCAAGCCGTGAGCCGCCCCCGCCGCACTGCGCTGGATAAAACTGTCAGATAAAATATACGCCGCACCTTTTTGGGTAATGGCCCCATTGGCCAAGAGCCGTTTTACAACGGGTTTCTTAACCCAGCCCACCGGACGCAAACGCCGATCACCACGGGGCACCATAATATAGATATCGCTAGCTTGACCTTGCGGTAATATATGCCCTTGCTTGTCCAGCATCAATTTTAGTGTTTTATCAAGTGTGCCCATATCGTCCCCCTTACCTGTTCTCTAGCTTGCATCACCAATTGTTCTCATAAGAGCGGGTGCGTCGAGAAAGTCTTCAAGTGCCGTGAGTTTCACGTCTAAAGCAAGATCATCCCGAGCCTCTTCTATGCACCGGCAAGCATGGCTGACCGTGCTGGGATCGCGGCCAAAGGCACGGGCAATAGCGGCGAGACGAATTTGGTAAACCACATGCATCAAATACATTGCCACTTGCCGGGCAAAACAAAGATGGGCCGGGCCCTTGGTCAAAGTAATGATTTGGTTTGTTTGCACCCCAAATTCTATGGACACCACCGCGCACACCAGATGCGCTAATGCACATTCTTGCTCGCTATTTTGCCTACTGGTCTGCTCATTGGTTTGCCTGCTGGTTTGCTTGCTGGTTTTGTCCAGTACATCTATCTCGCCGCGCATATTATCCTCCTCACATCAGAAGGCCACTATAGGACTACTTTTCCTTTAAAGGATTATTTTCCTATTATTATGGTTAGCAAAGGGTAAATTTTATCTGGTAGCACACGCCATAAACCCCGTAAGCCGTTGTTTTTACGCAAATATTCTCTGAGGCTCTGCCAGTTGTTGGGGCAGATCAGCATATTTGACCAAATGGTCAAAACCGAGGATTGATGTCACATTGACCCCGTCTTCTGACAAGGGCAAGCGTATCCAGAACTGCGCCAGATGGGCCCGCATCGGTGTGCCAGGCTTGGTAACGCCCGCCGATGGCCTACCTATATCCACAACCCGGCCCAAAACCCGACTCCAATAGGCGCACCTGCATCCAATGGGCAATTCATCAATATACTGGCCCGTGATTTCCGCCTCGAACAAATCCCAAAACCCGGTGCCGGCAAGCCTGTATTTAAAGCGGCGTATATTTGTTTGCGCCTTTGTATCAGTTTGGGTTCGCGAGCAAATTTCAATAATGGAAATCATCGGCAAGTGTTGGTATATATCAGACGGGTCAATATCCGAACGCGATGGCAATTGTCCATTTCGACATTTAGAGCGCCAATAATCATACAAAAATTGCTGCTCCGGTAATATCATTTGATGCCGCAATGCGGTTCCAGCTAACATCGGTCTCCCCCTCAATGCTCCCACATATCTCACGAAGCAAATGTGTTAATGAAAGGTTACTATTGGCCAAGCCGTTGGGTGAATACAGTTGTGATTGCAAGAAAGACGCGAATTTAGCTGAAATAGTGGTGTTTTTTATACCGGAACCGATTCAATTGCGTCCCCCAGGGCGCTGAAACATTAGCCATTGTCAAGATAGACGCCCATATCCTTCCAATTATAGCACTGCGCCCCACTTTAGCATTCCCTCCAACACCAATGGGGCAATAAGACAAAACTAGTTTTCTATTCGGTTAAAGGTTGAAAATTGGGTGGCCAATATGAAACTATGCAGATGTTTTAAAACTAAAACCAGCACCTCTGCGCGAGGATGTTGTGAATTATATACTGGTAGCGGCGCGCTCATAATACGGCTAAAATACTGCTAGCTAGCCTGTCTATGGTTTTCATTTTGGCACCGGCTATATTGATGCGGCCTGAATTCAGGAGGTAGACGGAATGCCCACTGCGCAAAGTTTCAGCCTGCTTAGGGGTGACGGGCAGAAGGGAGAACATGCCTTTTTGTGCAGCGATGGCCGCCGCCATTTGTCCGTTATCATGTGTACTGCTTTGCGCGGTAAGCGCGTCTGCCAATGCGGTGCGCAAGCCGTTCATGCGCACCCGCATGTCTTCCAACTCTTCGCGCCAATCAGTATTCAATTTCGGGTCGGCCAGGATTTTGGCCACCAAAGCAGCGCCGTGATCCGGTGGCATGGAGATCATCCGGCGCATGGTCAAGCCGATTTGCCCTTCGGCCAATTTTGCCGCCTCCGGGCTTGTGGTCAATGCGGCCACGAGACCAACGCGTTCTTTATACAGGCCAAAATTTTTGGAACATGACGCCGCCAAAACCAGCTCGGGAACTGTGTCCGCCAGCAAACGCAAACCAAAACTGTCCGCATCGAGCCCGTCGCCAAGTCCGGCGTAAGCCAAATCAACGAAAGGCAGCAGGTCTTTTTCCAACATTAAGTTGGCAATTTCCTGCCATTGCCCACGGGTCAAATCTGCCCCGGTCGGATTGTGACAACAGCCGTGTAACAGCACTGCATCACCCGCGTCGGCATTGGTGCGCAACTCGGCGCACATGAGGTCAAAATCTATGGTTTGGGTCTGTTTATTGTAATAGGGATAGGGCTTGATGGGCAGTCCGGTCGAGCCAATAAGCGGCTGGTGATTGGCCCATGTGGGTGTGCTGACCCAGATAGTGGCCGCAGGATTTGCCAGTTTAATCAACTCGGCTCCCAGGCGAAGTGCCCCGCTTCCGCCCGCCGCTTGCGACACCGCCAGACGACCTGATGTCACCGCCTCACTGCCCGCGCCGAACATCAATTCGCTAAATAATTTATTAAAATCCGGATTGCCTAATATGCCGATATATTTCTTGGATGTTTCCTCGGCCAGAAGCAAGGTTTCAGCCCGTTTGACCGCCCTCATAATTGGCGTCGCCCCAGACTTGTCCTGGTAAATACCAACACCCAGATCGATTTTATCCGGGCTATGATCAGCCGCAGCCAATTTGATCATGCCAACAATGGCGTCGGGCGGGGTCGGTTTTAAACTTTCAAACATGTAGGCCTCTTATAGTAGTGCGCCACCTCGCTAACCGAAATTGCCCGACGTGAAAAGGGGCAAATGCGCACATATACAAGATTAACAAATTTCCCTTTGAATTCCCCACATAACCCCCTATGGTCGCGCAAAATTTGAAACAACGAATCTGGGGAATATTTCTGTGGAAAAATTTAATGAAATCGTCGCGACATTGGCAGATGATTATTTTTGGGGCTCTATAAATTCGATATTCAAGACCAATATCCCTTTTCTCGGCGAAATGCCGATTCTGGCTGTTCTCTTGCTGGGTACGGGGCTGTATTTAACCATCATTTTGCGGTTCATGCCGATCTGGCGCATTCCTGCTGGTTTTGTCCTGTTGTGGAAAGGCCGCAAACCCAAGGAAGGCGAAGAAGGGCAAATCACACCATTCGCAGCACTGATGACAGCGCTTTCCTCTACGGTCGGCACGGGTAATCTTGCGGGTGTGGCTACGGCAATAACCTTGGGCGGGCCTGGCGCGATTTTCTGGATGTGGATGACTGCCTTGGTAGGCATGGCAACAAAATACGCCGAAAGCATGCTCGCCGTTCGTTACCGTGAAGTGGACGCGGACGGAAATTTCAAAGGCGGCCCTATGTATTACATCAAAAACGGCCTCGGCCCCAGGTGGAAATGGCTCGCCATAATCTTCTCCGTCGGTACGCTGGCAGGCGCTGTGGCCGCTGGTAATATGGTGCAGTCCAACGGTATTGCCGATGTGGTCAATGAGAGCTTTGGCGCACCGCGTGTTGCCACCGGGTTGGTATTGGCGGCTCTGGCTTTTGTCGTGATCATTGGCGGCATTAAAAGCATTGGTAAATTTGCCTCCAAACTGGTGCCGTTCATGGCGTTCAGTTATGTGGCCGCCGCTATCATTGTTCTTATCATGAATGCATCTGGTATTCCCGGAGCGTTTAAATTGATATTTGAGGGTGCCTTTAGCGGCACCGCCGCTACGGGCGGTTTCTCGGGAGCCGTGGTTGCACTGGCCATTCGCGCCGGTATTGCCAGGGGCTTGTTCTCCAACGAGGCCGGGCAAGGCTCGGCCCCCATTGCCCACGCCGCCGCAAAAACCAAAGATCCGGTACAACAAGGCACCATCGCCATGCTCGGCACATTTATTGATACGATTGTAATTTGCACCATGACTGCCTTGGTAATTTTGACAGTTAAGGGTAATTTCACGGCTGATATAGGCGGGGTTCAACAGGCGGTTGATCATGCTTGGCAATCCAATCTTGAAGGTGCGCGTATTACTTCTGCCGCTTTTGCCGCAGGGATTCCGGGGGGTGGCTATATCATCACCTTTGCCTTGATGGTGTTTGCCTTTACAACGATATTGGGCTGGTCATATTACGGCGAACGGGCAATTTCGTTTTTGTTTGGCGAAAAATCCGTGCTTCCGTTTCGGGTTATTTGGTGCATCTTTACGTTCATGGGGGCTTTACTCGCGGTAAAATCGGTCTGGAAACTGGGCGATATTGGCAATGCAGCTATGGCGGCACCCAATTTGATCGCGGTATTGCTGTTGTCCGGCGTTGTCGTCTCCATGACACGCGGCGGTAAAGACACACGCCCAATCCAACCCCACGACGAAAGCGCACATGCTAAAGGGTTGCACAATGTTGATGGAACGCCTGATTGATTTGGGACTTCGTGTTTAGCTATGTAGTTATACGCACATGATGTTTTTCTGCTTTTCCTACCCCCATTGTATGGGAGAAGGAAATTATATGCCTACAACTAGATGCAGTGCTCCTGGGTGCGAATGCATGTGGGTGGAATTGCATGTGGGTGGAATACATGGGAAAAGTTTTACACCTAATCTTTATGAGGTTTAACCGGTTTGTTGGTGCCGTAATAATAGGAGCGGCCTGACCGGGTGGTGCCAAACCGGGCGCTGGAGGAGCGGGATTGGGTTTGGGATGTTGCACCACTATACGTCGTCGTTCTTGTGGTTGCGTAACCGCCCGTGCCTGAATGGCCTGTGCTTGAGTGGCCTATACTTGAATGACCTGTGCTTGAATGGCCCGTACTTGACTGACCCGCACTTGAGTGACCCGTACCTGAATGACCTGCACTTGAATGAGACGCAGCACTGTGGGCTGTGCTTGAGCCGTAGGTGGAACTATAACCCGCTGGCATCGTAGATGAACGCAAGCTTCCGGGGACGCACACCGTTTGTCGCCACTCATAGCGCTCCGGTGCTATCAGTGTTTTCTTGTCAACCAGACCATAAACCGGGGGTATATTGACCATATGTTCGCGACCCGCTTCGACAATTGTTTCAACCGTGATGCTGCGATATTCGGCTGGCACCGGAATTTCCCTGACCCCGCCGGGATCGGCGACAATTTGTTTGTTGATAGAGGCATATTTTGCCGGAACATTAATGCGGCGCACGGTACCGGATGATGTCATGACCCTGCGGTTAAAACTAACCGTTTCGCCCGGCTCTTCAACCAGACACCAGATTTCACAGGTTTCGCCGCAACTTGTCGCAGAACCTTGAAAAGAGCCTTGATATCCGCCAAGCCTTTGTGACCTTTGCGAACTGGAAGATGAGCCGCCATAACCACGGCTACGAATACGCCCATCGGCGACACTGTGTATCTTATAGCCTTGGGCCTCCAGACGGATCGGGTTGCCAAGTTTCCACACCAATCTTGGCGCCGATATCTGAATGGCTTGCGTTACGGTATTAAACTGCGGCGGGCTCACGGATAATTTCTCGTATGATGGCCTGAGCAAAACCTGCTCGGTTATGGTCTCAAAACGAGGTTGGCGCACTTCAAAACGTACGCTGGCCTGTTTCACCAAAACCTGTTCTTGAAGGGACGATAAACGGGGCTGGGAGACCTTAATTTTAGCATACCCTTCCGAGACCAACACCCTGTCTTCTGTGGTCGAATATTGTGCCGGGATTTTCACCCGCCCATAGCATTTGCCAACCTGCGGGTTAGACGGTAATAAATCCGGCTCCCATGCGGCCGCTTGCCCGCTTGCGGATATGGCAATTGACCCGGCGCCGAGTGCAAGTACACTGGCAAGGCTTAGCCTCCTTAAAATTGAACCCATATCTGCACCTCTAGCCTTCACCTCAAGCCTGCACCTCTAGCCTTCACCTCAAGTCTGCACCTTTATCAACCAAAACATAAACCCACACCTGCGTTAACCATAGATAGGTTAATTATCTGGTCAAATTAAATGTACAGATTAAGTGAGTTAATTTGTCGCAAAAATTGACAAAATTCGCTGCTGAGGCGAGTGCCCTCAGTTATTTTACCCTGCGCCCATAGGTTTTGCCATGACCTTGGAAAACAACATCCACACCCCTATAGCCAATAATGCACCCAAAGCATTGGCAATACCATCATAAATATCGGCGGATCTGCCCGTATTGACCACGCCTTGCATGACCTCGACACCAACACCAAACCCGGCCACTCCCAGCCACACCAATATGGGCCGAATACGCGGCAGGGCCGGTAATGTCACGAGCCCAAGCACCAAATACGCCAAGACATGGATATATTTATCAGCATGACTAATAGACAGGCCCGGCAAAGCCGGGGTCAGGGATTTTACTAAAATGATTGTGGCAAATAGTATCAACAGGCCCAAAAATGACCGTCGTAACCCTTGCCCAAATTTCAAATACAACATTCGTTTTCACCCACAATAATCGCCCTTTATAAACATCCGCTAAAAACACCAGCTAAAAACACCAGCTAAAAACAATAGTATCTTCAATTCAATTATGGCACATTTATGTCCTTATTGTAAACAGACCCTAGGGTCTGTTTACAATAAGGACAGGGCACTGGTTTGCCCCGGTTTTCTCCAGGTTTGTACATGTTCGGCGCCAGACATGCCATAGCATATTCAAGCCGGGAAGGTGCAAAACTGGGGGAAACTGGGGCAAATCCCGCTTTTAGGTGAAATATTGGGGGACGCCTGCCTTTTTCTCGCTGAAAGCCAACAAAATGCTTGAATTAGCCAAGCTAGTCCTACACATTTTGTGAACTATCAGCAACAAAATGGCAGGTGCCAGTGCCCTGTCCTAATTGTCAACAGACCCTAGAACAAAGGTTAAATTATGCAGGTGTTAGACCCAAAACAAATTGCGGACGAATTGCCGGGCTGGAGCGGCGGGGATGATTTTATCACCAAGGTTTTTCAGTTTAAAGACTTTGCCCAAGCCTTCGGGTTTATGTCTGAAATCGCGGTTATAGCCGAGGCATTAAACCATCACCCCAGTTGGTATAATGTCTATAACCGGGTTGACGTGACCTTGACGACCCATGATGCAGGCGGGGTGACGCAGAAAGATGTAGCTTTGGCCAAACGCATGGAGCAAGCAGCAGGTTGAACGGAGTTGTCACCAGATTTGCCCCCTCGCCGAGCGGGTATCTACATCTTGGCCACGCCGCCAGTGCTAACCAGGCATTTGGTTTTGCCAAAAAGCAAGGCGGCATTTGTGTGTTGCGCATAGAGGACATCGACACAACCAGATGCAAGCCACAATATGAGCAAGCCATTTATGATGATCTGGCATGGCTGGGGTTTCGCTGGCCCACACTTGTACGTAAGCAAAGCGATTATTTCGCGGATTATGACAAAGTGTTGCAAGACTTGCGCTCCCAAGGTTTGGTTTACCGCTGTTTTAAAACCCGCAAGGAAATTTTGGTCGATATTGCCCGCGCACCCCACGCAGCAGGGGAAGTTTTTAGTGGCGCTGCATTACCAAAAGCACAAGAAACAGACCTGATGGGACTGGGAAAACCCTTTGCCTGGCGGTTGTCTTTGCAGGCGTGCCGCCTAAAACTTGGTCCACGGTATAATAAACTGCATTTCATCAATAACGGCAGAAAAACCAAAGCATGCCCGGACAAACTTGGCGACGTGATCTTGGCGCGCAAAGACGTTGGCACGTCCTATCATATTGCCTGCTGTCATGATGATGCCGTGCAAAACATCACCCATATTATACGCGGGCGTGACCTCTTGGAAACCACCCATATCCACCGCCTGCTCCAGGAAATCATGGGCTGGCCTGTGCCGCAATATCATCACCATGAATTATTAATGGATGCAAGCGGCAAGCGTTTCGCCAAACGCGATAAAGCCCAAACCTTACGGGCAATGCGGCAATCGGGCGCAGAGCCTGAGAATATTCTGGCGCTTTGTGAGCCGTTGGGATAAGAGGCGTCATGGCCGCAGCACTGACATTCGTGGAAGACATCTGGTATTTCGCCGGACTAGCGTCCGAGTTTGGACGCGGGCAAATGACCCACAAAACCATTGCCGGGCACCCAATCGTTGTCGGGCGCAGCCAGAGCGGAAAAAATTTCGCCCTGCGCGATATTTGTCCCCACCGCGCCGCGCCGTTTTCTGCGGGTAAAGTCATGGACGACGACACGCTCGAGTGCCCCTATCATGGCTGGCGGTTTGGCCTCAAAGACGGCCAATGCACCCATATCCCGGCCATATGTTCGGGGCAAAAAGACCCGGCAGGCGGTATTAAAGTGCGAAACTACCCGGTGCGCGAGGACGGGCAATTGATCTGGGTCTATATTGCGGCTGATCCCAAATTCAAAGGCGAGCCAAAGTTTGAACCACCAAAATTCGCGCGCACAGACCGCAAAGCGGTTTTTGTCGAGCGTCTCAAACTTAACTGCCATGTTGACCACGCAGTTATCGGCCTGATGGACCCGGCCCATGTGTCCTTCTTGCACCGCCAATGGTGGTGGCGCAGCGGCGCGTCCATGCACGAAAAAGAAAAACGGTTTGAGCCGCGTGAACGGGGCTTTGCTATGGCGGCCCACACGCCTTCGTCTAACTCATTTGGCTATAAAATTCTGGGCGGAAAACCGGTCACGGAGATCGCCTTTCGTCTGCCCGGCGTGCGCACCGAAGAGATTATTGTTGGCGACAAAGGTATTTTATCGTTCACCGCCGTTGTCCCCATTGACGAAAACAACACGGAAATCACATCAGTATTTTTCTCTGATATGACCATTGTTAAACTCTTAAAACCAATCCTGAAAAAAGGCGCAAGCATTTTCTTAAACCAGGACGGCGACATCATAAAACTACAAGCAGAGTGCCTGAAACACGACCCGCGCCTGATGCTGATCGATGATGCAGACAGGCAAGCCAAATGGTATTACGCGATCAAAAAAGAATGGGCCAAATCAAGAGCGGAGGGCAGAGAGTTCGTAAACCCGGTGAAGGCGACGACTTTGCGGTGGCGGTCTTAGATTAGAGAGTAAGATATTGTTTGAATACTTAAATTGGATACCTGCAATTACGACCACGTCTTTGTTTGGTTTGATATTATGGATTTTAAGAAAATGGTTTTCTGAAAGACTGAGTAGTTCAATAAAACACGATTATAATAAGAAACTCGAAAATATAAAAAATACATTTTCGCAAGAAATTGAAATCTTAAAGTTTGAATTGGAAGAACGCAAATCTGAGCTATCATCACTTAAATCCAGTGCTTTAGCTAATTTGACCAAACGTCAAGCTCTCATGTTTGACAAACAGGTTCAATCTGCCAGCCGTATATGGGAAGCGAGAGTGAACTTAGGGAAAGGTGCCCTAGTATCAGAATTGTCATCACGCATAAACTGGGATTTTGTAAACGAGAATAAAACCCCTGATGCGGGAACACAGAGAATATGTGAAGAAATTTTGAAGAGCTTCAATGTGAATGACTTGAGTACAATTGAGGTTATGAAGGAGCGTCCATTTGTTAGCCCAATAGTCTGGGCATATTATAGTGCTTACCAAGCTATAATTGTAGATGCTTATTTGCGTGTTACACTTACCTCTTCGGGGCAGTCTTTAAGTCCAATTAAAACTGACTTCACCTCGAAATTATTGCAAACGACTCTACCTGAATTTTCAGCATCGATAAAAAAGCATAACACCTCTCTATATCCCCAACTTTTAGATCACATCTCCGATAAATTATTACAGGAAATAACAAACATGCTGAGTGGCAAAGAAATTGATAAAGCCACGATTGAAAGCGCACACAACATTAATGGTTTGGCAGACAAAGTACGAAACAACGCCGCAAAAAAACTGCCTACTGGTTCAAGAAACTCCTGAGCTTCCGTGACCGACTAGGATGCTTCAACTTACGCAGCGCTTTCGCCTCAATCTGCCGTATCCGCTCCCGCGTTACACTGAACTGTTGTCCCACTTCCTCAAGCGTGTGGTCGGTGTTCATGCCTATGCCGAAGCGCATTCTTAGGACGCGTTCTTCTCGCGGCGTCAGGCTTGCCAATACGCGGGTGGTTGTTTCGCGCAAATTTGCCTGAATGGCAGCGTCGATGGGCAGGATGGCGCTGCTGTCCTCGATAAAATCACCAAGCTGGCTGTCTTCCTCGTCGCCGATTGGCGTTTCCAAAGATATAGGTTCCTTGGCGATTTTCATGACTTTTCGCACTTTATCGAGGGGCATAGCCAGTTTTTTGGCCAGCTCTTCCGGGGTCGGCTCGCGGCCAATTTCGTGCAGGATTTGACGGCTGGTGCGCACGATCTTGTTAATCGTCTCGATCATGTGGACGGGAATACGGATGGTACGGGCCTGGTCCGCGATGGAACGGGTGATGGCTTGCCTGATCCACCATGTAGCATAGGTGGAGAATTTATACCCCCTGCGATATTCAAACTTATCCACGGCTTTCATCAGGCCGATATTGCCTTCTTGGATCAAATCAAGAAATTGCAGGCCGCGATTGGTGTATTTTTTAGCGATGGAAATAACCAAACGCAAATTGGCCTCGACCATTTCTTTCTTGGCCTGCGCCGCTTCGCGCTCGCCTTTTTGCACGGTCTGGACAATGCGGCGAAACTCGTCAACCGGCACGCCGGTTTCCTGGGCTTGTTCAGCGATTTCGGCACGCAATTTCTCAATGGAGCGGTTTTCGCGCCCAATAAATCTGTCCCAGCTTTCCGATTTCCCGCGCAACTCCTCAACCCATTCAGGGTTAAGTTCACTGCCCAGATAACAAGCCAGAAACTCCTGGCGCGGCACACCATTGCCGTCAGCGAGGCGCATTAACTTACCTTCAAGGCCTATGAGGCGCTTGTTGATGGCATATAGCTGCTCGACCAGGGATTCGATCCGGGCATTGTTAAGCTGGAGAGATTTAAGCTCTTTGATGATGATGTTTTGCAAGTCGGCATATTGTTTTGCTTGCGGTTTGCGCAAGGCTTTACCCTTGAGCCGGGCGCGAATATGCATGTCTTGCAATTGCTGGAAGCGAGCAAAATCGCGGGAAATATTGTTGAGGATGTCAAAAATACCTTCGCGCAGCTCGGCTTCCATGGCGGCCATGGACAGGTTGATTTTTTCGTCTTCGTCTTCCTCGTCGTCGTCCTCAAGGGTTTTTTCGCCCTCCGCATGGGTGGCTTTTTTGAGAACCGGACCATGCTTTGGCTTTTCGATTTTCTCGCCTTCTTCAGGCTCGATTTCGCCGCGTTCAATCTTTTCGCGCCGCACGGCGGCGTCGGATCGGTCTTCCTGAATATTGCCAATGGACAGGTTATAGGTGGTGTCCAGATCGATAATATCGCGCAGTAAAATCCGTTCTTCTTCAAGTTCCTCGCGCCACACCATGATGGCTTCAAAGGTCAGCGCACTTTCGCACAAGCCCTTGATCATGGTGTCACGGCCAGCCTCAATACGCTTGGCAATGGCGATTTCGCCCTCGCGGGACAACAGCTCGACCGTACCCATTTCGCGTAGATACATGCGCACCGGATCATCAGTGCGGTCATGGGCGGCTTTGGAGTTGCCGCCTTTGACCACGCGGCTGTCTGCTTTGACCAATGTGTTGGCGGAAGTATCGCCCTGGTCTTTGTCGTCGACCACAGAAATACCCAGATCTGATAATTCCGATAATGTGACCTCAATTTGGTCCGGTGTAATTTCGTCCGCATTGAGATGCTTGTTAAGCTCAGATGTCGCCAATAGTCCGCTTTTCTTGGCCACGGCAATCATACGCTTGACCTCGACATTGTTCATATCAAGCATTGTTGTTTTCTTTGCAGGCGTAGGGATCTGACCAGATGGCTCGACAGCATCTTGGGCCGCCACTTTAGTTTTCGCTTTGCTGGTCTTTACCTTAGCCGTTGTTGCTTTAGTGGTTTTTGTTTTTGATGTGGCCGCCTTCGCCATATGCTTTCTCCATTTCTTGGCTGTAAACGCCAAACAAACCCTTCCCCGCCCGAGAGGGCAGGTGGAGCCTTATTTTTGCACCTGCAATTTGCAGGCTATATCCATTTGCATTCGTCGCGAACACCTTATGACCTTTGGCCCCATCTCTAATTTAGGGCCTTTAGGGTTTCTCCGGCCCTAGGGCCCGCGCCAAACGCTGTAATGCATCTCTTTTGTCCGAACGAATAGTGTCTGCCAAGCGTCCGCGTGTCTCAATTTTAGCTCCGTGGGCGTCCTCACGCCCCATTAGTTTTCGGGCCTCTGCCAACCATTTTACCGTGCGATCGGTTAACGCCGCGTCAACTCCGCCCATGGCCGCAATGGTCAAATTCCGGTCTCGTACAAAAGGCTTGCAAGCCCTCGCCAATCCATTTTCCTCTATATGGGCAAACAAGGCACGTTTATCAACCGCTATTGTGTCCTGCCAATAGCTTAAAAACACATTTTGCAGGTTTTCACACACGGGCGAGATGAATTTCAGGCCAAATAATGTCTGGTCAACACTTTCCAGCAATTCCGGCCATTCCAATACCGCGCCAATAAGTCGCCGCTCGCGGGCCACGTGTTGGGCTTCGGGCTGCATTTTTTGCTCCTGGGATTTGCTTGGCTTTTGCTTCCCCCCCCAGGATTGGCCGCCCCATTTTTTGTCCCAAGGTTTTCCGCCGCCCGGCGTCCATTTGGGTCGCCCAAATTCTTTGTCAAACCGGCCAAGCAGCGCGGTTTTATATTGGTCGCGCACACCTTCATCGCTAATTTCGCGCAGGGCGGTAAATATCCGGTTCTTTAGCCCCGCCTTGGCTTCGGGGGTATCCAAATGCTCTTTTTCGACCTCGCGCCGCCACAACATATCCACCAGGGGTATGGATTTTTCCAAAACCCGCCTCATGGCTTCGGCCCCTTCGGCGCGGATGAGGTCGTCCGGGTCTTGCCCGTCCGACAAAAGCGCAAAGCGCAAAGTCTGACCGGGGCGCACCAAGGGCAAAGCTCGCTCTACTGAACGAAATGCGGCCCGCAAGCCCGCTTTATCGCCGTCAAAACACAAGATAGGCTCCGGCCCGGCCCGCCACAACAAAGCCAATTGCTCTTCGGTCAGGGCCGTGCCCAGGGGCGCACAGGCATGGTTAAACCCGGCCCGCGCCAGGGCGATGACATCCATATAGCCTTCGGCGACAATCAAACCGCGTGCGCCGTTGTTCGGCGTGTGCAAGGCTTTGCGGGCATTGGGATAACGGTACAGAATTTGGCTCTTGTGAAACACACTTGTTTCAGGGGAATTGAGGTATTTGGCTTTGGCATCTTTTTCCAGTGCCCGCCCGCCAAATGCAATCAGCCGCCCACGGGCGTCGGTGATCGGGAACATGATGCGGTTGCGAAAGCGATCCCACGGTTTGCGGGAAGACGGCTTTCTATTTTCGCGTTCGTCGTCCGGGCGTATAACCAGCCCAGCTTCGACCAAGCGGTCTATAGACGCCCCGGCCTGGCTCAACTCGTCCACCAGAGCCGTAAAACTATCGGGCGCAAAACCGATACCGAAACGCTTGCAGTCCTCGCCCGTCAGCCCGCGTCCTTTTAAATAGGCCCGTGCGTCCCGGCCCATATTTCGGCGCAGGGATTTTTCGAAAAACACCTGGGCTTGCTCGATAATGCTGATGGTTTTTTTGTTGGAGGCGGCGCGGGCTTCGGCCTGCGGGTCGGCGGCGGGTAGCTCCATCCCGGCCTGTATGGCCAGACGCTCGACCGCTTCGGGGAAACTAAGCCCTTCGACCTCCATGAGGAACGAGATAATATCCCCGTGCTTGCCCGAGGAAAAACAATGGTAAAACCCTTTCTCGTCATTGACAAAAAACGACGGGGTTTTCTCATTGCTAAAGGGTGACAGGGCCGCATATTCCCGCCCTTGACGTTTCAATTTGACATGCTTGCCAATCACATCCGAAGGCCGGAGGCGGGCTTTAAGTTCATCAATAAAATGTTCGCCAAACTGCATGGGACTAATGTAAGGTGTTCGGGAGAGAATTGCCAGAGAGATGTTCAAGTCTTGATAGGAGACCTTATGTCAAAAGATGAAACCACCACAAAAGCTATCCAAAAAGCGTTTGAAACCGCCAGCAAACTGTTCGGCGATAAAATGCCCAAAACCGGGGCACCACAAATATTCGCCGAAGCCAGTTTCGCCCATGTGTACGGCGAAATTTGGCCCCGCGAGGGACTAGACCTAAAAACCCGCTCCCTAATCACCGTCGCCGCCCTGGTGGCATTGGGCAAACCCGAAGAGCTGGCCATACATCTAAAAGGCGCCCTCAACACGGGTTGGACACAAGATGAACTAACAGAAGTCATGCTCCACCTAAGCTATTACGCAGGCTTCCCGGCGGGGATAGAGGGGGCCAAGGTGTTGACGGATGTTTGCGAAGGATGAGCGTTGCACCAAACCGCCCACGCATCTATACCATGTGTCAGGCAGGAACATAAATGGGCAAAGCACCGGAAAAATTTGACAGCTTCATATTCCGTGAAGAAGTCCGCGACTGGTTAACCGCACAGGATAGACAAGCCTGTGTGCTGTTCTCCGCCCGCTTTGCACTACGCTCGGTTCCATCTTTGTCTTATGGAGCACAATATAACCAACCGATAAAAAAATCAGCTTCGGACATCATTCTGCCATCATTTTGGGCCATAGGCTCCACCCTGTCTGCGAGCAATCGGTCTGGCAAGACGCAACGGGCTTTTTCTGCTTTTGATCTTTCGGATAGTGTTATTTTTGCTACAGCCACTTATGCTACTATTACTGATGGTGCTCGTGCTGCTGATGCTGCTGCTGCGGCTGCTATTGCTGCGGTTACTAATGGTGCTGCTTCTTATGCTGCTTATTGTCAGGATAAAAATTGGGTTGAAGATCGCCCTGCTGGAACGCCCATTACGGATTTGACCCATCAGCCCCTATGGCCCAATACAGACATGCCGCCAGATTTGGAGACACAGTGGCAAGACCTGAAAACCAACCTCCTGGGCCTTGATCAAGACTGGGACGTATGGACAAACTGGTATGAAGACCGCCTGGCGGGCAAGCCGCTCAATAAAGCGTTAGAGCTTGCCATCATCAACCTCGACCCGGACGAATACTGGAAAAAAGGCGCAGGCGTAACCAATGCCAGGATCAGGGAGTTGGTTGCGGAGCATAGTGTAAAGTCTGGCCCCGACATGATTCTTAAAGCGGTTATGGATGCTTTAGAAGGGCCACCGTTTAAATTAAAACAAGTCAATAAACCGAAATTCTACGAAAAATCAGACTTTGATGATGTTATTAAACGCCTAGAGCAATACAAATCCGTAGAAACTTGGGAACAGGGTGACAACCAAGAACCCATCAGCCTGAGCCCTGAAGAATTGATAATACTAAAACACTCCCTCGCCATCGCTGCCACCGCCAGTGACATACCCAATTGGTCAAATTGGATGGTCACACAGTTAAAAGGTGTTTTGGCCGTTATGGAAGCGTTCACGCCAATCATCAAGAAACTAACCGGGCCATTGCCTAAGCTTTGGAACGGCGTTCTCAAGAAACTGCAAAAAGCCTTGGCGGGAATGGAAGTAGAAGAAGCAAAAACCACCGAAGACGAATAACCCATACTTTCCTTCCCCCATTTTTCATGGGGGAAGTGCCGGAGCTCTTGCGGAGGCGATGGGGGGAACAACTTAACTCTGGGGCAAGGCGAGAGATCACCCCCCATCGAGCGCGACCTCTTGGGAATACCCTTGCGGTGCAAGAGGCGCCCACTTCCCCCATGAAAAATGGGGGAAGAAAAGAACGAAAAATTTATCTGAGCCAACTAAACGCGAAGACTATAAGCCGCGCCTACCAAAAGGCGGCAACGGTTTGGCCCGGCTGTCGTCCAGATACCGCGCCGCTTTCACATTGAGCGTCCCGGCTTCCAGATCAATCAACAGCGGGTTGCCAGTTGGGACTTCATAGCCTGGGATATCCGCGTCGGCGACATTGAATAATTGTTTCAGCAAGGCCCGCAGGGAATTGCCGTGGGCCGAGATTAGCAAGGTTTTTCCAGCTTTGATTTTGGGGACTATTTCAGCTTCGAAATAGGGCAAGACCCGCTCCAGGGTCAGTTTGAGGCTTTCGCCGCCGGGCAAAATTTCCGGATCAATACCGTCGTAGCGCGGATCGTTTGCCGGGTGGTACTTATGCTCAGGCGTAATTAGCGGCGGCGGTACATCATAGCTGCGCCGCCAAATATGCACTTGCTCATCGCCGTGTTTGTCGCGCATTTCTTGCTTGTTCAGGCCAGTCAGGCCGCCGTAATGACGCTCATTAAGCCGCCAGTCTTTGGTTACCGGAATATAGCATTGATCCAACCCCTCAAGGGCCATCCACAACGTGCGCACGGCCCGGGTCAGATAGGACGTATAGGCGGCGTCAAAGCGCAAGCCCTGGGCCGCCAATAATTCGCCGCCCAACTTGGCCTCGGCCACGCCTTTTTCGGTCAGATCAACATCGACCCAGCCCGTAAAGCGGTTTTGCAAATTCCATTCGCTTTGGCCGTGGCGCACCAATACCAGTTTCGTCATGTGATACCCCTTTTGCCCGTTTTTACCTTTTACCCTTGAATTTAGCGCTGTTTCGCAGGCTTTACATACATATGCAAAAACCTGTCGGTCTTGCGGCGGACTTTCGGGTCAAACACCATGATCGCGTAATCATCTTCCCCATTGGCCAAAACATCACTGCTTTTCTTGAAGACAAGCCCGGCTTTCTGGGCGCTGGCCAAAACATGGGCCGGGTCAATGCGGTGGGTCGTGCCGCCGGTTGTCGCGGGGGAGCCTGGGGCGGCTTGGTGGTCAAGGGCGATAAATTTTCCGCCGGGTTTCAGCACACGGTAAATTTCTGCGTACACATCATCAGGCGCACCAAGGGTGAGCGCACCGTCTTCGTCTTTTAGCCATAATTCATGAGGGCCGAGAAACCAAGTTACAAGATCGGCAGATGCATCGGGCACATCCAGCACATCAAAATTGCCGCGAATATGGGTGACATTTTTGAGACGTTCTCCGTCTTTCCCAAGGCGGGCTTCAAAAACTTCCGGCTTGATAAAATTATCAATCACCCCAGGGTTTTGCATGATAACCTTGCCGTTTTCCCCGACAATGCGTGCAAAGAGCTCGCTATAATAACCGCTCCCCGCCTCAAGATCGACCACGGTCATACCGGCGCTTACACCCGTAAACGCCAGCACATCAGCCGCCTTGCGCAATACATCATTTGTCAGATCGGCCTCTGGTCGACCTTCGGCCTGCATAGCTTTCATAACCGCGTCGTGATTGCCCATCATATTAGCAGGTTTTTCAGCCCTTTCTTCAGCTCCGGCCATCTCAACGGCTTTGTCCATCATTTTTCCGTCTGCCATTTCTGTGGCTTTTGGTGTAGGCGCATCTGCCTGTTGACAAGCTGCCAGGCTCAAAACTGCTACAGTGGTCAGTATAAAAAACTTCATGTTAGTCTCCAAGTTAATGTGCATCGTTCCAGTTACGCGCCGCTTTTGCGTCTACGACCAAGGGTACGCTTAAATCCAAAGCTGGCCTACAGGCGTTCTGCATAACAGGTTTAACCTGCAAAATCAAATCTCGAGCGCGGGTTTCCGGCACTTCGAAAATCAATTCATCGTGAACTTGCAACAGCATTCTTGCGCCCTCAACCTCTTCAATGGCGCCCGGCATTTTTATCATGGCACGGCGCAATATATCGGCGGCGGTGCCTTGAATGGGGGCGTTGATGGCCTGGCGTTCGGCGCCGGCCCGGTACATGGGGTTTTTATCATTGATGGAGCGCACATGACATTTGCGCCCAAACAGGGTTTTGACATAACCGTTTTCGCGGGCCTCGTCCTTGGCGGCTTCCATATAGGCTTTGATGCCGGGGAATTTCTCGAAATAACTGTCAATATACTCCTTGGCCTCGGTGCGCGAAATACCGAGATTGTTGGCCAGGCCGAAAGCGGAAATGCCGTAAATAATTCCGAAATTTATCGCCTTGGCCCGGCGGCGTGTGGCGCTGTCCATGCCTTCAATGGGCACACCGAACATCTCGCTGGCCGTCATGGCGTGGATGTCCACACCGTCGGCAAACGCCTGTTTCATGGCCGGTAAATCGGCCATATGAGCCAACACCCTAAGCTCGACCTGGGAATAATCCGCCGCTACCAAAACATGGCCGGCTTCCGCCACAAAAGCGGTGCGGATTTTACGCCCGTCCTCTGTACGGATCGGAATGTTTTGCAAATTGGGGTCGGATGAGGACAAGCGCCCGGTCGAGGTAGAAGCCAGCGAATAGCTGGTATGGACACGTCCGGTGCGCGGGTTTATTTCTTTGGGCAAGGTGTCCGTATAGGTGGATTTCAGTTTGGCATAATGACGCCAGTCCAAGACAAGTTTTGGCAAAGCATGGGCGTCTTGCAACTTCTCCAATACCCCTGCTCCGGTTTGCCAAGCCCCGGTTTTGGTTTTCTTGCCGCCCGGCAATGCCAGATCGTCAAACAGGATTTCACCAAGTTGTTTGGGGCTGGCCAGATTAAAAGGTCGCCCGGACAGCTCAAATGCTTCGGCCTCCAGCGCGCATTTCTTTTGCTCAAAATCGGCTGACAACCGCGCCAAAACGGCTTTATCAACTTTGATGCCCGCGTTTTCCATCTCTGCCAATACGGGCGGCATGGGGCGCTCCAGAGTTTCGTAAACTGTGGCCACCTGGGCGCGGGCCAGTTCCGGCTTTAGATGTTTCCACAAACGCAAGGTCACATCCGCGTCCTCGGCGGCGTAGGGGGCGGCGATCTCCAGGTCTATCTGGTCAAAGGTTTTTTTGTTTTTGCCCGTACCTGCTACTTGTTTGAACGGGATGGGTTCATGGCCGAAATGCATTTCGGATAACGTATCCATGCCGTGCCCGTGCAACCCGCACTCTAGCGCATAGGAAATCAGCATGGTATCATCAAATGGGGCCGGATAAAGATCGTAACGGGAAAACACCCCCAAATCATATTTAAAGTTTTGCCCGATTTTAAGGACACTTTCGTCGTGCAACATCGGTTTTAAAATATCCAGCGCCGCTTGCATGGGAATTTGTTTTGGCGCGCTTTTCCCTTCCATGGCCCCCAGTAAATCACCCGCGCCCACATGGCCCAGGGGAATATAACACGCTTCATTATCAGCCACCGCCAGACACACCCCGACCAAATTGGCCGCCGCACTGTCAAGACTGTCGGTCTCCAAATCAACGGCGCACATACCGACCTCGAAACACCGGGCGACCCAATGCTTGAGCCGGGCAATATCCTGCACGCATTCATATTTTTCTTTGTCAAATACCGGGACGGACGACTGGCCTTGTTCCTTACTGTCGTCTTTACGCAGGCCATCGGTTTCGCCCTCCCCCAAGGCGGCGATTACCCGCTTGGTCAGGGTGCGAAATGTCATGTCTTCGAGAAAATCCAGCAGCATATCCCTGTCCGGGTCTTGTACGGCCAGGTCTTCCAACGGCACATCCAACACCATATCGCGTTTCAGTGTCACCAGTTCACGGGACATGCGGGCTTGATCCGCAAATTCTATCAATTTTTCGCGCCGGGCTTTTTGCGGAATTTCTGTGGCGCGTTCCAGGAGTGTATCCAGATCACCAAATTGATTGATCAACAAGGCGGCAGTTTTGACACCAATGCCCGGCACACCTGGTACATTATCGGAACTGTCCCCGGCCAATGCTTGAATGTCTATGACTTTATCTGGCCCAACGCCAAATTTTTCCATGACTTCCGGTGCGCAAATGGTTTTGTTTTTCATGGTGTCGACCATGCAGATTTGGTCGCTGACCAATTGCATCAAATCTTTGTCGCTGGAAATGATTGTGACCCGTGCGCCTTTTTTCTCGGCTTGGTCAGCATAGGACGCGATAATATCGTCGGCTTCAAAACCCGGTGTCTCGAGAGACTGCGCCCCGAACGCCCGCGTCGCATCACGCACCAGAGGGAATTGCGGCACCAGGTCTTCGGGGGCTGGTGGGCGGTTGGCTTTGTACTCGGGGTAAATACTTGATCGAAATGTCTTGCCTTTGGCGTCAAAGATAACGGCAAAATGGGTCGGGCGTTCATCGCCGTGCTGTTCGCGCAACAGCTTGAACAACATGTTGGAAAACCCGGCCACCGCCCCGATGATCAGCCCGTCCGTGCGCCGGGTCAGGGCTGGTAGAGCATAATAGGCGCGAAATATATAGCCTGAACCATCCACTAGCACTACATGGGAATCGCTGTTAACAGGCTGGGTAACGGCTTTGGCGTGTGTAGCCTGCTTTTTGTGAAAATCTGTCATTTTATGAGTGTGCGCAAGCTGGGCGGAGTTTGCAAGAGCCGATTTATACCTTGCCGCATTTTTGCCATTTTTACGAAATACGCTTGACACATTAGGGGAAGTAAATGCCGAATCGTGCAAACATAAAACAAGGTAAAGAACAGGAAAATCTATTACCCAATAACAGGTATAAGGTATTTTTCTTGTTGCCCTCTCTTATAATTGCCGCTGGCCTGTTGCTGGCTGTAAGCTTTCGAACCCCACAAGCTATCCCAGCAAACCAGAAAATCACGGCTCGACAAACCTATCTTGACATTCTTGGTGAGCCCCATACCGGGTTACGCTTGGCCCGGCTCAAGGACTTTATCGCCCACACACCGCCAAATGCCGATACGCACCGGGCAAAAACCGGGCGAGATACACTGGATGTTTATGAGCAAAATGACTGGGCGCACCTGACTGATTTTCTGTATGACATAGGCAAAACACCTGAACATAAAAACCGCGCCATAGCCGACTACAAAGCCAATTGGGGTGTCTGGAATCGTCAAGCGGAATTGCCTAAATTGCGCAACGCGACGGGACTGGCTGAAACACAGCCGACAAAATACACCTCCGGCCAAATGACCGATAGCGTAGATGGACAAAATTTACCAAATTATAGCCCGTCTAGCCGAAACTCCCAATATGCCAAAGGACGGGCTGAGGACGTTTTAGCCGGGGAGACATTTACCAATATCACCGTTACCAACAGCACTGTGCCAAACCACAATATACCTCAACCTCTTGCTACGGCGCAAAACCGCCCGGTGCGGGTAAAATTTGCCAAGCGGCCCCGTTATCCCCGCACCGCCTTTCGCAAAGGCATATCTGGTCAAATCACCTTGGCTCTGGATATAAATGAGCGCGGTCATGTGGTGAGAACGACAGTCATATCAGCGAAGGCCCCTCGCTATAAAGATAAGTTCATCCGCGCCGCCAGACGTGCGGCAATGGCCTCAAAATTTCACCCTAAAACCGAAGCCGGACGAGCCGTGGCAACCAGCAGATATGTGCGAAAATATAAATTTACGGCGGGAAGCTAGGGTCTGTGGACATTTAAGACAGGTCACAGGCCCTAGGCTTTGAAAACGAATTTTTTGCCGCAGTATTTGCACACGGCCTCGTCTGCCTGGCCCATATCCATAAAGACTTTGGGATGACCGCCCGCACCACCGTCACACGAAATACGGTGCGAATGCACGATCTGCGTTTCCGGCTCACGAATTGTTGTTGCGTTTTCAGACATGACGATCCCAATTGCTGTTGAAGTGGTGGAACTTACCCCCTATCTATTACCCACACACAACAAGGTCAATGGAAACCCGTTTATGACATCCCCCGCTATTGAAATAAAAAACCTGACCAAGACCTATCGGGCGTCAAAAAAATCTCCAGCTAAATTAGCTTTAAAAGGCGTGGATTTAACCATACCGCGTGGTTCTATTTTCGGCCTGCTTGGGCCCAACGGAGCCGGTAAATCCACCATGATCAATATTCTGGCCGGGTTGGTGGTAAAATCGGCGGGCAGTGCCAAAATTTGCGGCTATGATATAGATACCCAAACCCGACAGGCGAGAGCTTCCATCGGAGTTGTGCCCCAGGAAATTTCCATGGATGTGTTTTTCTCGCCTTACCAGGCTTTGGAAAACCAGGCCGGGTATTACGGCGTGCCCAAGTCTGAACGACGCAGTGACGAAATCCTTGAAGCCTTGGGTCTGGCTGACAAACGCGACGCCTATGTGCGGCAATTATCGGGCGGCATGAAGCGCAGGCTTCTGATTGCCAAAGCCCTTGTCCACAATCCGCCAGTTCTGATATTGGACGAACCAACAGCCGGGGTAGATATTGAGCTACGTCGGCAACTTTGGGCTTATGTACGCGAACTTCATAACAGGGGCACGACGGTGATACTCACCACCCATTACCTGGAAGAAGCCGAAGCACTTTGTGACCGGATTGCCATCATCCACAACGGCGAAATAACCGCCAATGAAGCCACAAAAACCCTTATGGGTCGTCTCGACCAAAAAACATTGGTGATTACACCTGATGCCCCTTTGACGAAAATCCCAACCGCATTAGGCAAATTGAACACCGCCTTGCGAGACGACGGTACCCTGGCCATCACCTATAACACGGCCAAAGCCAAAATCCCCGACCTGCTGGCGCAAATAAGTGCAGCAAATATTACCATAACCGACCTGCAAACAGAAGAGCCGGATCTGGAAGATGTGTTTATGGCATTGACCTATGACCGGGATTAGCGTGGCGATAAAAATGTAGGGTGGATTATGACCGACGGGAATGCCCAATTGGTGCGTCCAAAAAACCTGACCCACCCTACGGAGATACAAACCATACACATTTCGCAAGACAAACCCGCCCGCCCCTGTTAGGCATCTAATAAAAGGGGATTTATGACAGACGCTGGGTTTTTATCTTTACTGCCGGTTTTGGTGACGCTGGGCATTGCTGTGTGGACGCGCAATGTGGTTCTGGGTCTGTTTATCGGCGTGTTTACAGGTGTGCTTTTGCTCAACGGGATAAATCCGTTTACGGGCATGAGTATATTGGTCGAGGACTATCTGGTTGCCCAGGCCTCCAAGAGCGCCAATATGGGCATTATTATCCTAATGATTTTCATTGCCGGCCTGGTCGGCCTTATGGAAAAATCCGGCGGGGCCGCCGCCTTTGCAGCCATGATGATCAAATATATCAACGGCAAAATCAAAGCACAAATGGGGGCGTGGGCCAGCGGGTGTTTGTTGTTTTTCACCGATTCCGGCACGCCGCTGATTGTCGGGCCGTTGTTTCGCCCTATTATTGACGGGCTTAAAATCTCGCGGGC
>CAZCUM010000018.1:0-50306 GCA_964502015.1 uncultured Robiginitomaculum sp.
CATGGTCAGGGCTTGAGGACGAGCATGTCAGCTATAATGCCGGCTATACCAATGTGCATGAATTGATCCCGTGGCGCACCTTGACCGGTCGCCAGCAATTTTATCAAGACCATGAATGGATGCGCGATTTTGGTGAGACGCTTTGTGTTTACAAACCGCCGATTTCGACCCGTACTATCAATGATGCCATTAAGACGCGGGGTGACAGCACCAAGCAAATTGCGCTGAACTGGATTACCCCGCACCAAAAATGGGGCATTCATTCGACCTATTCCGATAATTTGCTAATGCTGACCATGAACCGGGGCGGGCCAATCATCTGGATTTCCGAAATCGACGCCGCAAAAATCGATGTCGAGGATAATGACTGGATTGAAGTTTATAACGTTAACGGAGCCATCTCGGCCCGCGCCGTTGTCTCCCAGCGTGTGCCCGAAGGCATGAGCATGATGTATCATGCCCAGGAAAAAACCATGAATACGCCAGGCAATGAAGTCACCGGCAAACGCGGCGGTATCCATAACTCCGTCACCAAGGCCGTGGTCAAACCGACCCATATGATCGGTGGTTATGCGCAACTTAGCTGGGGCTTTAACTATTACGGCACGGTTGGTTCCAACCGCGACGAATTTGTCATTGTCCGTAAGGTGAAGAAACTCGACTGGATGGAGGAGGCTTACGAAGAAGGCCAACCCATCAATATTGATCTTAAATTGGGAGCAGCAGAATGACTATTCGTGCGCAAATAGGTATGGTGCTGAACCTGGATAAATGTATCGGCTGTCACACATGTTCAATCACTTGTAAAAATGTCTGGACGTCCAGAGGCGGCGTGGAATACGCCTGGTTTAACAATGTCGAGACCAAGCCTGGGCTTGGTTATCCGCGCAACTGGGAAGACCAGGAAGAATGGAAAGGCGGCTGGGAGCGGACGAAATCCGGCAAACTAAAACCCAAAGCTGGCGGCAAGGTCGGGCTTTTGACGCAAATTTTTGCTAACCCAAATTTACCGGAAATTGACGATTATTACGACCCATACACTTACGAATATGACCGCCTCAAATCCGCCCCCGAAAGCAAGACCGTGCCCACGGCCCGGATGAAATCCGTCATTACCGGCAAGACCAAAGACAAGCCGGACTGGGGTGTGAACTGGGAAGAATTACTGGGCGGCGAGTTTGAAAAACGCCGCAGTGATTATAATTTCAAAGACATACAAGAACAAATGTACGGCGAGTTTGAAAACACATTCATGATGTATTTGCCGCGCCTGTGCGAGCATTGCTTAAACCCGTCTTGTGTAGCCTCATGCCCGTCCGGCGCCATTTACAAGCGCGAGGAAGACGGCATTGTCCTGATCGACCAAGATAAATGCCGGGGCTGGCGCATGTGTGTCTCGGGTTGTCCCTACAAGAAAATTTATTTCAACTGGCAGTCGGGTAAATCGGAAAAATGTACGTTCTGTTATCCGCGCATAGAAGCGGGTGAGCCGACAGTATGTTCGGAAACCTGTGTTGGCCGTATCCGCTATCTGGGTGTGCTTCTCTATGACAGCGAGCAGATTAAAGATGCAGCGTCTGTGCCGGACGAGAAAGATTTGTACCAGGCCCAGTGCGATTTATTCCTCGACCCCAATGACCCCGACGTCATCGCCCGCGCCAAAGCCGACGGTATTCCCGATAGCTGGCTGAAGGCCGCGAAAGCCTCTCCGGTCTACAAAATGGCTATGGATTGGAAAATCGCATTTCCCTTACATCCTGAATACAGAACTCTGCCTATGGTTTGGTATGTACCGCCGCTATCGCCCATTCAATCGGCCCACAAAACCGGACTAATGGACAGCAAAGAAGGCACGAACGGTATGATCCCTGACGTGGAAAGCTTACGCATTCCGGTTAAATATCTGGCCAATTTGTTGACCGCCGGAGATGAAGCTCCCGTGACAAATGCGCTTGAACGTATGCTGGCCATGCGCGCCTATATGCGCGGCAAAACTGTGGACGGTGTAAAAAACACTGAACTGCTTGAAAAAGTCGGCATGAGCGAATTTGAGATGGACGACATGTACCAGATGATGGCCATTGCCAATTATGAAGACCGGTTCGTGATCCCGACTAATCACCGCGAATACGCCGGGGACGGGCCGTTCGACCAGGAAATTGCTTTTGCCACCCGCTCCGAATGCGGCTTTAGCTTTGGTAATGGTTGCCATGATAGTGGCGGCGGCGCGCAAGGGCGCTCCAATTTGTTCGGCACCCAAAGCCACGCCAACACAATGGACGGTTCCTTTCGCGGCGGGAAAACCCCTGGCGACGGCGGGGTAAAAACCCTAAACAAGGAAAATATGGGAGACAAATCATGAGAAGCTTGCGTGTATTATCAAGATTACTGGTTTATCCCAACGCTGAAATTCTTGGGCAGATGGACGCATTGAAAGATGTGTTGCGCGAGGACGGGTTTCTTAAAGCCGGGACGCTTAAAAGGCTTAGCGCTTTTATGGACGAATATGCTGGCAAAGACCTCATGGACGCCCAGGAAATCTATGTTGAGCTGTTTGATCGGGGTCGGGCACATTGTTTGCATTTGTTCGAGCATGTGCACGGAGAATCGCGGTTTCGCGGCCAAGCCATGCTGGACTTATCCGAACGCTACGCCGAGAAAGGTTTAGTAATCGGGGTCGGTGAGTTACCGGATTATCTGCCGGTGTTTCTGGAATTTATTTCCATTTGCGATCCGGGCGAAGGCCTGGAAACTTTGGCCCAAGCCGCGCCTGTCATCGCCACAATTGGCGAGAAACTTAAACGCCAAAAGAGCGGTTATGCCAATGTTTTGGCGGCAATTGTTGAATTGTCCGGCGCAAAATTAAACCAGGCAGATATTGCCAAAGCCGCCGACGCTTCCCTGCCCAATATTCAAACTTTGGACGAGCTAGACGAGGAGTGGAAAGAGCCTGAAGCTTTCGGTGATGATTGCAATACCGCCGTATGTAGCCCGTCAAGCGCCATGCCGCTTGAACCCGCAAGTCAATCTGCCAATCAAGGAGACATCTCAACTATAGGAGCGAGGCAATGACCGAGTTTATTAACACATTTTTCTTTGGTATTTTCCCCTATCTCGCAATCGGCACCATGATTATCGGCAGTTTTTTGCGCTATGACCGTGACCCCTATTCATGGAAGGCGGATTCGAGCCAACTCATGAGCAAAAAGGGTTTACGTTTGGGTAGCAATCTGTTCCATGTGGGCATTATCTTTCTGTTCTTTGGCCATTTGGTCGGTCTCTTGACCCCCCACTGGGCTTACGAGCCGTTCATGACATCCGGACAAAAACAGCTATTAGCCATGGTTGCGGGCGGTATTTTCGGCAGCCTGATGCTCGTCGGCTTGCTCATATTGATTGTGCGTAGATTTGGCAACGCACGCGTCAGCGCCACGTCCAGTTTTTGGGACAAGGCGATTTTGCTTTTATTGCTGGCGCAACTTGTCTTGGGCCTTCTCACCATCCCCCAATCGGCCAAACATATGGACGGCTCGTCCATGATCGAGCTGGCCGCATGGGCGCAAAAAATCGTCACCTTTAGAGGCGGTGCGGCTGAACATATTTTGGCCCAAAACATCATCTTCAAACTGCACATTGTTCTGGGCTTGACCATTTTTCTCATCTTGCCATTTACAAGGCTGGTGCATATTTTCAGCGCCCCGATAAAATATCTGTTCCGCACAGGCTACCAGATTGTGCGCAAGCGCTAGAGGTTTTGATATAGACCTGTAGGGTGGATTACGCGCAAGAGACGCTAATCCACCCTACAGGCTTTCAGGTTTTTACAAACTGCGACACTCTGTCCACCGATAACATAAACCACTTTGACATGGGTCAAATTTTCTTTCCTGCGCAAGTGTATATTGGGCCCATCAAACCCATATGCATAAGGAAAAAAATCATGCGTACCCTACTCCTAGCTTCTGTAGCAGCCTTTACATTTTTTGGTATTCTCGGTTCCGGTCAGGCATTTGCCGCCGATGAAGCAGAAACACTCGTCGAGGCCATCACCAAAGGTAAAACGAAAATCAACTTTCGCCTTCGTAACGAAAATGTAAGCCAGGACGGTTTTGCCGATAATGCCAATGCTCTGACGCTGCGCACAAGACTTAAATATTCGACCGGAGTGTTCAAAGGCTTTGCCGCCGTGATTGAGGTCGATAATGTATTGGCGTTGGATAATAATTATAACAGCACCATAAATGGGCGCGCCAATCGTCCGGTCGTAGCGGATCCCAAAATAACTGAAATCAATCAAGCCTATCTGGCCTATACGGGTATTGACAAAACAAAGCTCATAGCGGGTCGTCTGGCATTGAATATGGACAATCAGCGTTTTATCGGCACGGTTGGCTGGCGACAAAACGACCAGACTTATGATTTGCTGGCCGGGATTATAAAGCCAAATGATGATTTGACATTTACGGGCAGTTATGTGTGGAATGTCAACAGAATATTTGGTGATGATCATCCATTGGGCGATCTGGATACGAATACATTTATAGCCAACGGTAAATACACGGGGCTCGGTTTCGGTAATTTGACGGCTTACGGCCTGTTCATTGATCTTAACGATGCGCCGGTATTGGGACGTTCCAGCCAGACTTTGGGTGTGCGGTTTGACGGCAAACACAAACTCGGTGGTGGTAAGGTCACAGCCCTTTACGAGCTAGAGTTCGCCGTACAATCCGATTACAAAGACAGTCCTTTAAACTATAACGCACAATATTACCACCTTATGGGCGGGTTGAGCGCGGGCGGTCTTACGGGCAAAATCGGGCTGGAGGTTTTGGGTTCGGATAACGGTATCGCCAGCTTCCAGACCCCCTTTGCCACCTTGCATAAATTCAATGGCTGGGCCGATAAATTTTTAGGCACGCCTGCTAATGGTTTAAAGGATTTTTACGGCGCCCTTTCCTACAAGGTCGGTACGGACGGGCCGCTCAAGGGCTTGAAGTTTGATGCAATCTACCACGATTTTAGCGCCGACACTGGCGGCAATTATGGCAATGAAATTAATTTGCAGGTTTCGAAGAAATTTGGAAAACAATATTACGGCGCCCTGAAATTCGCCGATTACAACGCCAACGGTTTTGCCACAGACACCCAAAAAATCTGGCTAACAATAGGAGCGAACTATTAGCTAGAGCAACGAAACCTATATCTGCGCTATTTTTTCACGCCAATAATCCTCAATGATAAAATTATCCGGGATTTGGCACACAGGAGATTGCCGATAACCCGTGATTATATAACTAAGCACGATATGTTTGGCCAGTTCATGTAGCGGGTCGATAAAGACATACTTTGAACCACTTTTTTGTGTTCGTTCGATATGTTCACGGTACACCATAGAGACCTCAGTGAGTGCTAAAACAACAACCACCTCGTTTTTCACCGCTTTATTAATGGTGTTAAAGAAATTGGAAATTAGTAGTTTGATTTTGTCGGGATCGTCCCCGATTATTTTTACATCATACGCAAGGTCTTTACCATTGACCGGGGTTACTGGTATTTCATGTGCATCAAAATGATGCTTATAGCCTGAAAATTCTCCTAACACATCAATTACAGGTCCAATCCCTATAAGAGCAACACCTATTTTTTCACTGTTTGTAACTACAAGTTGCTCATTAATTTGATCCATGCAAGCTTCGGCGATTGAAATAAATTTTGCATTAAAAGGTTGGCACATTTCTACTATCTTTGGCTCAAAATATATAGTGGTATTACAGGCAATAGTAATAATTTTACAACCAGATTTAAGCATGTCTTTTATAGCTTTTTCCATATGCAACCATACTGCATCTTCGCGGTCAACAAGTTCCATGGATAAACCCATTTGCGGCAATGACGTAATCATAAACTCGGGCATAAAAACATCAGGAGTTTTACTATCACTCTCAGAAGTTTTACGAAAACTCTGTCTAAAACTATCAAGTATATCGCCCCATAAAGCCAAACCTGATTCTGGAGAATTTCCAGTTAATATGCCTATTTTCGGCCCATAAGGTGGAGGGAAGTTATACCACTCAGGTTCCTTCTTATACTTATTTTTACCAGTACCACACCATTTTGTATTTTTAGTGGAAATATTTAATACTTCTGTACGGGGAAAATAAAGTCGCGTGCTCTCGATTAAATCGTTTGGCCGAATTTCAAACGCATATCGCCTATCACCAATATTAGTTGTTACTGTATCTGGATAACCACCAGGTAAAAGTATAGTTTCATCAAAAATTTGCAGAATATTATTGATATTATTGTCCAGATTACAAAGATCAAATATTGCATCGATATTAAATGGATTGACGAGTCCAAAAATTGGAGAATTTTCTGGCTTATCATGGTCAATAGCAAGAACAGACTCCTTTTTTATTTCTGGCCTTATTAGTCCAGCCAACGCCTGCGTTAGAATTACTTGCTCAGGCTTTACACCAAAATATTGTGAAAGTTTAGTTTCTGAAAATTTCAAATTAGCACGCGTGTGAACAGCAAAATAAGTTTTTTCGCCACCTTGCAATACATACCCTATCTGACTCCTAAGTTCAGACCAAAGAGGTACACCACCATGATTACTGGATCCAAGACGATTGCGATATCTTATCGCCTGTATACACCCTTTGGCTTTATTCAAGGACTTATTTGGGTGCGCAACCCACCATACACCTGCATCATTTAGTCTAGTTTCAACTAAATTACGTAAATCACGAATTTTCATATTAATATTATCAGTCTGCATTGCGCACTCTTTTCAACAATATTGTGTATTCCCTAGGCGTTTTTACTAACTGATTTCACGTATTTTTTGTTCTGCAACAGGGTTAATTTCCCCTTTAAAATTTTCCTCCATACCCTTCAAAACTTGAGTAAAGTTCCTATAGTATTCGTGTTGATTATCCATTTTTTGCATTGCGAGAAGCCACATTAATTTTGTTGTTTGCGACTCTATACTCATATCGTAAGCTGGAATTACTAGTTTATTGTCAAGTAAATTTTGCCCCGGTTCATTTACGTCCATTGTAGCCGTTCCATTAGGTGCTTGCGTTGTTACAAATACAGGGATTCCCATATTGTAAAGCTTATCCATTGCACTCAAATTAGTAGTTTCTTCAGTTTTCACTTTACCGTCTTCATCTTTAACCGTTGTACCGTCGGTTTTTTTAACTGGAATGAGTATTTTACTAATTTGACCATTTTGTTCTCTAATGCGTTTACCCTCAACGGCGAACACAGTACTTAGATCTCCTGCACCGAATGCTCTTATCACCATACCTTTTACACCATAGCGTTCTGCGAGCTCTAGTAACAAATCTGGTTTCATTCCGGGAAATTCCGTCAATGATACTATTTTCGCTTCAAAATCATTAAAATAAGACAGATTAGCGCGGCTCGTTGCATAACTACCATTTAATTCTTGGAATTTATTATGTTTAGCTAAATTCTCTTTATTGATATCGATAATACGGCCTATTCTCCCAATACTTCCGGTATTGAAAGATTTGAAAGCATCATAGTCAAACTCAGTATCTTTTTTCACTCGAGTGCCTGTAATTATGTGGCTCCCAAAGACAGCAACAACCCCTTTGATCTTATATTTTTGGTGACACGCTAACCGTACTGCATTCTCAATATTCATTTTTACATCTGAACCGGGTAAGTCTGGCGGTACTTGTGAGCCCGTTAATACAATTGGTTTTCCTGGATTAATTATTCCAAATGATAATGCCGCACACGTATAGCCAAGAGTATTGGTACCGTGTGTGATTACAAAGGAATCATAATAATCATATTCCTTTACAATTTCGTCAATGATTGCCTTCCAATGATCTGGATTAATGTCGGAACTATCTTCTGAAAAAAGGTCTTCATAATGCATGTCAATAGCAATATTTTCTGTTTCCCGAATAAACTTGGTAACCTCTCTGAAATATTTTTTAAAGTCTTCAGCTGATAGCAATTTGTCCTTTAGCTTTTTGCTTACTGACACCTCATTAGCTATAGTTCCACCAGTACCTATCAAAAGCATTTTATGAATCGTTAAACGTTTTGTATCGTGGTCTGCCATGCCTTCTGTGCCTTGGTCAGCTATTGTGTCTTGGTTTGCCATAATGTATCCTTTTTCATTAAATATTAGCCTAACTAGGTCGATGTTTTTGCGGTTGATACAACCCTAAAACCTATATTATCCTCTGGAAAATCCGGATATTGCAAGCGTTTTTCTTTAGGGTTTATTGACTCCGGAAAATCTCCCCAAGACCCACCTTTGGATACCTTTTTGTTCCCAACTTTAGAGCCTTGTGGGTTTACATTTTTACCTCTTAGAGAGTTGTCCGAAGACCAGTCATAACACCACTCCCACACATTTCCCAGCATATCATAAATTCCATACTCATTGGCATCCCAACTACCCACAATATGAGTTTGGGAGCGTGAATTTCCCATTTGCCATGTCTTTTTCTTTATATATTCTTCGTCTATATCCTTATCTCCGCACATAAATTCCCATTCAGCCTCTGTTGGTAGGCGAAAGCCATCTTTATCAGTGTTCGCATTTACATTGCATTTTTCAGGATCAGGGTCACTGTATGAATAAACGGGCTCTAAATCATATTTTTCCGATAGTTTATTACAAAATTCTATCGCTTCCATCCAAGTAACAGTTTCAACCGGTAGCTGATCCGACTGTCTATAGGATGTGTTTGTTCCTTGGAAATAAGAAGGGTTTTTGCCAACAATTTGGGAGTACATTTTTTGTGTAACCGGATAAGGATCGACAAGAAAAGGTTTCAATATGGTAATTGATGTTGGTTCAGAGCCCCCTTCTTCCCTATTCAGAACACTTGGAGAAATCTTTACCAATCGATCTAATACCTTGATGTATGATTTTCTCGAGCTATCTGACCGATTACTGCCAGAACGGTTTACTTCCTGTCGATTCAGTGCACTAGCCGTTAAGCGTACATAATCCGTCGCTATACTCTCACTAGTAAATCCTACGTCCTCACATTCACACTCTAATATATTATAAATAAGTATTGCTACCCTTCTAGTAATTAGATTGTCTATTGATGTATTGCCGCTTCTTATGCTTTTGTGCCAATCAACGTTGGTTTTATCTACGGCTGCTACTTTTTTATTAAGCTCAGACAAACCTTTTGGTGCATTTTCTAACTGTTCGTACAGCTCAGGTAACGCATAAGCAAGTAATGATATTTTCACAATAAGTTCTAAAATTGGTTTGCCCCCATCAAACCGACTTACCGTCTGGTGTTTTGAAAACGTCACCACATTTAAAAACCGTTTAATGGATCTCATATTAGTCCCTAAGACAACTAAAACAATGTCAGAATATTTATCTTTTTCCTTAAGCGTCGAAAAATAGGGATTTAACAAAATATTTTTAAGCTTGGTCTTATCCGGTTTTGGTAGATAAAACGGGAACTGTATGATCTTGTCTAAATAATCAACGCTTGAACTTTCGGCATCAGTGTCATTGTTTTGAAACAATCCTTTATATCTTTCGTTTACGGCACGTTGGATTACATTGCGAGCAACGCCTATAACAAAAACAAAGTTCGGTATATCCAGAAGAACCTTTAATCCATCAAGAAGTTGCACAGTTTGATCAGGTACACAGCGGTCAAGATCATCAATAAAAATGACTATCTTCACCTCCATCTTCTTAGCTGCCTTTTGCAAGTAATTAATCATATCGTAGTAAATACTAGCATCGTCTTGAATTCTTTTTTTATGTCCGTATTCAATTGACGCGACGAGCGGAATTCCAACTTGAACCTTTATTTCTTTGTCATATGAAGCCGCTGCTTTTTTAAGCGCAGTCGCGAAATGTTTCATTCTCCCCTTAGAGCATTTTTTTTGAACCTTACTTATTTCTTCAAGCTTAAGGGATAATAGTTGGAAAAAGGAATTCACAATATTCTCTCCAGCAGTGAACTGCCACGGGTTAAACCAAATTGTCACCGTGTCATACCCCTCGGAAGCTTCCCTTTGGCTATCCTCAAGCATCGTCTGGATATGTTTGAGCATCGTCGTTTTTCCAGAACCCCACTCTCCATAGATACCTATTGTAAATGATCCTTTCGCCTTTAAGCTTACCGAGGAGATTAGCTTCACCAGAGTTTTTGTTGAATATTCATGCCCTATTTCATCTTTTTCAGGAACATCATCATGATAAATATGCATTGTGTTTAGTTTTTCTCTACTTTCTTGATCCACACTCACCTCCAAAACCCAACTAAATCACCCAAACTCTCCCGCTCCCGTAAAACTTCAAACCTGTTCCCTTGCTCCACATAGCCAAGTACTTTGGGGATTTGTCTTGAGTTATAGCGGGACCACATGGACAGGGTGTAGGCTCCGGTGTCGGTGATGATGATGTGGTCGCCTTCTTCCAGTTTTGGCAAATATATATCTCTGGCAATGATATCACCGGCAAAGCACAGCGGGCCGGCGATGTTATAGGGCTTGTCGTCAACACCCGTTTTTATATACCCTTTCGCGTCCAGTACAATCACCTCATGATGCCAGTCATCCGGGCGGTAACATTTACGCAAGAACATATCGGCGCCCACATGGATCATGGCCGTATGTTTTTCCTGACCTGGCTTGACATATTCAACCCGGCTAGCCGTCCAGCCAGCATTGGCATGCACCCAACGCCCAAATTCTGTGACCAGTTTAATATCAGGCGCAAACAACATGCTGTGTTTTTTCAGGGCCGCCACATAATCCTCGATTTTAATGACGTCTTGATCCTTGTGATAGGCGACCGGAAAACCGCCGCCAATATCAATCATTGTGATGCGGCGCCCCGTATCCGCTTCGTCCAGGGCCTGATTAACCTCGTTGATAAACGCCATTAATGTATCCGCCCCTTGCAAGAGCATGTCCATGGACACACCCTGGGAGCCTATATGACAATGCACACCGCTCAGCCACGGATATTGCACATAGGCCTGGATCAGTTCTTGCCGGTATTGCGCTAACGGCACGCCGAATTTGGAATATGCCCCGGCGACGCTTGTGTAGACTATACTGCCCAAGCCAACTTGCGGGTTTATGCGTACACCGATTGCCAACGGTTTGTCGGGTGTGAATTTTTTCAATATTTCATCAATCCGGGCCAACTCGTAAAGGTTATCCGCATTGATGATGCAGCCCATTTCAAGCGCCTGCCTGATTTCGTCTTTGGTCTTGGCGGGCGAATCAAATACAATGTTTTCTGGCGCACATCCGGCAGCAATAGCCATCATCAACTCCGGGAAAGACGCGACTTCCAGTCCTGCGTCCATGCCAGTTATTCTCTCTAGAACACTGGCTAACGGATTGGCCTTAACCGCAACGGCATGTAATGTGTTTTTCGGAAACAAAGACTGCAATTTTTGCAGTCTTTGCTGTATCATAGCCAGATCATAGAAGATTACAGCCGTATCTTCTTGCCCAAGTAAATTTTCGAAACCAACAGCTTTTCGAAATGCCTCGGCAATTGCTTCATTATTTAACCGGCCATTTTTAATTGCCACATTATCATTTCCCATGCCGACGCCCTTATCATTAACCTTTCACATAGGGAATAATTAAATAAAATCAATGGAAAGTTGTGAACCGCCCAGGGTTTGCCAGAGGCTGTTTAGTTCGCACAGTTTTCAAAACTTACCCGTGACAGGTGCATTGCAGCCCATGTCCATTGCAACCCATGCAAAATGCACTTAAAATAGCTCACCAAAAGTAAAACAGGTGTCATAAAACCTGAATAACAACGAACCGTGTTTCACCCAAACCCAGCATTATGGCTTTCGCAAGAACGGGCGTGAAACAAATTACCCAAATATTGTCTAACTCATACGGCAATACATCGACGGTTTAGAGCAAAACTCGACAAAACTAGATAAGATTATTTTGAAATAACTGCACAAATCAAAAGGTCAATCTGTATATCTTTTTTATTTTATTGAGAAAAATGGCGCATTGGGGATACGCAGATCAGAGAATATAAGTTCAGTTATATCTACAACTTAGCCACATATCAAACCTAAAATGCACCACAGTGAATGATGCCCTGTGTACCACAAAATAGGCAAGAGTTTTGTTCAAAAGAAAACTATGCGGTGATTGCGCCCTATATTCACCGCATAATATGCGGAGGTTAAGATGTACATTCATCAGGACAAGGCTTGGCCAAATTTTTATTGGAATGACAAACACTTTACGGAACGACTTGCTTCTGTGCGGCATCGTCAGGGGCGGTTAATCGGTCGGATGGAAGCTCGTGGGTTTAACCTGCGGGCAGAGGCCGCCCTGCATACCCTTACCGAAGATGTGCTTAAATCAAGCGAGATTGAGGGCGAAGTGCTGGACAAAGAACAAGTGCGCTCATCCGTTGCTCGCCGCCTTGGCATGGGCATAGTTGGCCTGACACCCTCTGAACATCATGTGGACGGGGTCGTGGAAATGATGCTGGACGCAACGCAGAACTATGACCAACCCCTAACGGACGAACGCTTGTATGACTGGCACGCTGCCTTGTTCCCGAAAGGGCGTAGCGGCATGAGTAAAATCACAGTTGGCGCAAGGTTTAGCAAAAGAAAGCGCGGGCGGACGCAGTACAAGTTATGCTTTGGCTGATAGCCCGCCATAACCCAACTCGTTTACGAAGCAATTAATGCGCTACCAGCATTGAACTATAAGTCGCTGATATTTTCCAACCGCGTCCAGTTTTTGTGTGCGCATTTCCGTGTCCACTGTAGCAAGCCAAAGACCTCTGAAACTTAAAAACATTTCATCTGATTTTTACTCCAGTTATAAGAAATAGCCTTATTCACTCGCAGAAATAACAGCCAACTGACTTGCGGTTTACTCTGCACAGGCTTGCGGCACAACGCACTACAGCGCCCATGACAAAATGCCGCAATCAAACGAACTTGTTTAGTCAAACTAATTTTGCTCTACTAAATATACTACATTTGATTTGGCGTCAGACGATAAATACCCTCAAATATCGTGGGTATTATCTTAGTGTTCACCTCGTCAAGCTTTAGGGAGAGAGGCTTGAAAGCATAAAGGCATAGCAGTACGTAAAATAGGGAGAAACGATGCCCAATACATGGCGATATGCTTTTTTCTACTCCCTTATATTGCTGTTGTCCCTGCTATTGCTGTTGTCTATGTCCAACTACGCCTATGGCTCCAGTGCTTATGATGACTGGAAAAGCGGTAATTATCAGTCGGCTCTGAAAAAATTTGAACCAAAGGCAATGGACGGTGATGTCTATTCTATGTACATGCTTGGTCGGATGTACAAAAAGGGAGAGGGTGTAGAAAAAAATTACGAGCAAGCAGTCAAATGGTTCGTCAAGGCCGCCGGGAAAGCTGACATTTCCTCTGAGTATAGTCTCGGCGTTATTTACGAAAAAGGTGGCTACGGGGTCGAACGGGATTATGCCAAAGCGGCAAAATGGTTTCAAAAAGTTGCGGCCAAACGACATTTTGCAGAGCAAAGGCCGATAAAAATATACGCCCTGCAAAGGCTCGGCATCTATTACTCCACCGGCACAGGCGTGAAGCAGGATTACAAGCAGGCGGTAAAGTGGTTCACCTATGCTGCACAACAAGGCGATGCCAGGTCACAGGCGCGATTAGGAGCGCTTTATATGCAGGGGTTTGGTGTCAACCGTAATCCTGCCGCTGCCTATAAATGGATAGAAATGTCTGCAGATGGTCAGCCTGAAAACATCAAAAAACTCACCCCCGGTAAGTTGAAAGAACTTGACGTCAAAGGTTTTTTAGCGTCCCGCGCCAGTTGGCGAGACAAATATCCAGACCATATGAAACCCTTTGGCATTGTTCTTGGAAAGCGTTTCCCCGCAGAGTTGAGCTACGACCTCAAAGGCACTTTTTACAAAAGCTCCAACCCTCTGCACAATACCTATGCCGGGGTCAAGCCGGAGCAAGGGTTCCCCGGTAAAGCAGATTATAAGAAGGTTACGGTATCAACCACCAAAACCTCGGATAAGGTCTATAAAATTTCGGCCCGTATTGATTTCGGTTCCCAAGCCCAATGCCGCAAAGTGTTAAGTGCCTACTATCAAAATGCTCTAAGCTTTGCCTCTGATCCGGTTATTGCGGCAAATTGGAGTAGTGTTTCGGACTATACTAGTGAGTTCTATCAGTCTCAATTATTTGTCGCGGACTTTAATGTAAAGGAACCACCTCGCGCCCCTCAACATCCTCTTAAACTGGCTGATGCGGATAGTTTGACCGGTGTCCGGTTGATTTTATCCTGTCAGGAGGGTGACGGAAAAATTATATTTGTCCATTTCCCGTCAGTTGAAAAACGGATTGCCGAAAGTATCGAGGCAACGCCTTGGTGGAGCAGTTTTTATGACAACCTCGAAAACCCAAGTGAGCGGCCAGATTATATGAACCCTTTTGGCGTTGGGCTGGCCCAGCTATTGCCAAATGCGCTAATACAATCAAAGGACTACGAAGATACTCGTTTCAAAATATTCGCGGTTAATCCACCCGGGCCGCACAAGGTGTTTACCAAATACACTGTTTATACGTCGCCTTTGACAAATTCGGTTATGGAGGTTCGTGCGAAAGGACGTTTTAACAGCAAGTCTCATTGTAATCGGGTTTTAGTCGTCGCTGCCAAAGGGCTTGTAATGAAATACAGCACGCAGGATAATGTCAAAAAGACACTTAAGGATATAGAACCCGCCGATATTCCGTGGGATATTTCACGACTTACACTCACTCCCGATGATGTCTATTTTGATGGTTTTAAGACTGCTGAAAAAACCTCCATTTACACCCAAAAAGACGGCCAATCCGTACCGGACAGTGCCAAAGCAAAGCATCTGGTCGCCGTCAGTTTGGGTTGCAGCTATTCTTCCGACGGGAAGTATTGGGACGGCATAGTCGAATACGATCATCCGTTGAGCGAAGTAATAGCTAATAAGGAGCGAGAAGCTCTGGATTTGTAAGGTTTTAGAAGCGAATGAGGAAAATAAGGAAAATGATTAAACCATTACATAAATACCTTTTTTTAACGCTGCTTGCGGGCATCATATTCAGCACCGCGCCTGCAGATGTTGCCGCGCAATCGCCGAGCGGCACGAGAACTCAAGACGGTACTTCCCCGACACTCAAAACGTATCTTACTCAGGAGGAAGTAAGCGGAAAATTTCTGAAACAGGAGGCAAAAATACTGGCCGCACTTGAAAACAATAACACAACTGCAAAGCGCTCCATGCTGGCCTGGTTGCGGCACGATTATGCTATAGCCCTCTTCGAGTATTATAAAACATATGAGGAGGAAATTGACCTGAATTCTGCGCTCAGCTACGCTGAATCCGCGACAGAGATTGCACCGTATACCGCCCGGTTCTGGAAAACATTCGGGCTTATCAATCTGGCGGCTAAAATGGGTATGATATCCGACATACAGGCAGAGGGATCGTTCAAGCGCGTTTTGGATATGGATATTAAAGACGGCGAGGCCCGGTTAATGTTAATCGGTATTCTTCTTAAAAACAGGGAGTACGAAGAAGCAGCAGAGCATTACGCCGTATTATTTGAGCAATACCCCGAAAAGGTCATCGCGTCTGATTTGCACAAGATGAATTTGACCTTTATTTCTGCTGATGTGGCGGGGTGGGGTGTTGAAATATATGACGCTTATTTGAAAAACCGCCCGGACGACGGCAAAATTCTGGTGGCCAAGAGCATATTGCTCAAAGCCGACGGTTATGACGCACAAGCATTGAGACTGTTGAATGCAACCATTTCTTCTACAAAAACACCGCAGGAGATTAAAACCACTGCCAGAAACCTAGCCGCCTATTGGAGGAATGAACAATGAAAACCCGCCTATTCACCGCAATCATGCTCGGTATATTTCTCGGCATTTTCACTCCTTTTTCCACGTGGAGCCAAGACGCAAAAAAACGGCAGCTAGACCAACAAGCATATCAAAACCTTATGATGGTTTCAGGCAAGCGCATTGATCCGGTTCTGGAAAAAGCGGTTAAGGCCTACAAAAAGAACTTTGCTACCAAGGAAGCCGCTTATGCGAACTATAGGGATAATACGATCCAGGTACTAAAGAAAAATCCAAACTTTACTGCCGAGGAAAAACGGATCAAGATCAGTAAGGTTCAAGAGCAGTACCGAACAAGAAGCTGGAAACTGGTGCGTAATTTGCGCGAGCCGATAAATGTACGTCTTATGGAGTTAGCCAACCAGGGGCTTTCCGATGACGAAAGAGTAACAGCTGGCATGGGAAAGGGGTTGTACCTGGAAAAAACCATCATTGAGAACGGTCAGACAAAAATAATTCAGGTCAGAAACCCCGCACATTCAGGTGCCTTAAGCGATACTGACACCCAGGCCGGAACCAAAGGCATAGATAATCTAGCCAATATTGCAAAGGCCCACGGCATTAAGGTGATAAGAGACGGAAATACGGTGGACATGCCTGGAATTGAACACACCATAAACCGTCATGCACATAGCCCTGAAGGTGATGCCAATAGTAAGGACTTGCAAGACCGACGTGACGCTGCCGCCCGCGACAATGAACGGTTTCTTGCTGGCAGTAGCGCGACGCAGGAACAACTTTACGCCGATGCGCGTAATAAAGAGCGGTTTCTTTTTGCTGGCATTGATGAAGAAAACAAGTCTTTGTCCGGGATGCGTGAGGCGGTTGAAAAACGCGATCACATGAAAAAAGCCACAGATGGCATAAATCTTGGCAACCAAAACTCGAAATTATTATTACAGCAAAAAAACCGGGGTAAATTACAAAAATTTGGAAAAAGCACCAACAAAATGATGTCGAATATATCCGACACAGAACTTAAGGCTTTCATGCAGAAGAACAAGTTATCCGGCACACCCGAAGCTTACAGGCAAACTTTGGCGGCGTTACACAATAGAAATTGGGAAAATATTGGCGTTAATGCCAGAAACGTTGACGCCTGGTTCAAAACCTCAAAGGATGTACAGACATTGTCCTTGCAAAAAGCCGACAAAAACTCTGCGCTAAACCTCGCTCAAAACAATGCTGAGCTGAAGCAACTTTCAGATAAATTGAATAATGATAATCTATCGGAACCTGAAAAGCGGCAAATCACCAGACAGTATTTCAAGAAAAAATCCGACCTGATCGATGCCAAAGAAAGATTAAAACAAACTCAGGGGTTTCTTGACGAAAAGCTCGGCAAAAATGGTTCAGGCTCACCGAACCTCAAAAAACCCGGGATTTTTAGTGATATTCCCGGCAAATCCGAGACAAGGAAAAAACTAAACGCCCTTGCTGATAGCAATTACAAGAAAGTTGGCAAGGGCATGGGCTATTATGCAAAAGCCAATAAAGCCCAGCAAATTGCAAATCTCATGCAACAAGGTGACGCAGGGCAAATGGCCGAATATGCTTACGCAGAAGCCAAGGACGAAATTACTGACCGCTTTAAGGAAAAACTTGTCCCCGGTTACGGTAATATGAAAATGGCCTTTGATGTGGGCTGGGGAACTGGCCGCTTGATCGGTGAAAATGTCCGCCTCGGGCCGGGCGGTCCGACGGTGGACGAAGCTACGCAAAAGCAAATGTTTAACATCTATGATGCCGTAAGCGGCAATAGGCAGCTAAAATGGGATCAGGAAAGAGAATCTGCTTATAAAAATTATTTCTTCGAGCAAATGGCTGAAAATCCCGGGGCGGTGCCTGCTGGCATGACACCTTCACAAGCATACGCATTGGCCAGGGAAAAAGCCGTGGCAGGGGAGAATTTCTTTGCGGCGGTAGACAGCATTCTGGACGAGGGTGATGCGGCCCGCCGCAAAGCTAAATCTGATGCTCTGGACGCAAAAAACAACCAAATGATCAAGGCCGCAAAAATTACAAATTTAGAACGCGGCGCACTTGAGCTTGGCTTAAGCCCTTATGATCTGTCGGGTAAAAGTGCTGCACAACTACAAGCAATGATCAATGCGCGAAAAGCCGAAATCGCCAAATTAGAAAGGGAAGAAAGAGCTTGGCAGAAAGCTCGCAAACTTGATACGCAACAAGCCTATCTTGATTATGCAAGCAAATTTGTCGGGTCGGAAAATTTTCCCCTGGCTTTTGAGCTTGCCAACCAACGCGGTAAGGAAATGATGGAACAGGCTATTGCAAAGGTAGAAGCGACAAGAAATGTAGAGGCGGAAGCCAAGAAACAAGCACTGCAACAATATAATTTTGATGAAGATGATAGTTCTGAGGCTGTTGGCTCATTCAGAAATCAAATGGCCGGCATTCAGGACAAAGCGGATAATCCCGCAACCAATAACCTGTCCGTAGGCACAGAAGATGTTTTCGATCAGGGCGTTGCTGCCCAGAAAGAATACGAAGTCGCCGTTGTCGAGGCTGCAAAAGCCAAGAGAGAAATCGCGGAAATACGAAAGAAACTCAGAGAAGATAGAGCGCGAAGGGCAAAGAAGAAAGCTGCATCCAGACAATTTTGGGGTGACATCTTATCGGTGGCAGGTCAAGTAGCTACAGAATACACAGAGCAAAGGCAAAACACATCTTCATCCAGTTCTTCGTCGTATTCATACGAAGACGAAGTGATAGAAGAAGACGATAGCCCAAACTTTAACTCCATTGAACTAAGTTCTGGGCGGAACACTGCGTCATCCAGTATAAATAAACCGAAATTAAAACAAGTGACCAAGGATTGGCCTTCTGGTAGGGTAGAGGGCAAAATGATCGCAACTTGTAGAAGCAGTAAGAAAAACAGGAACAAGAGGTTTTACGCTTATATGAACCCTAAATTAGATAATACATCGGTATTTATTACTCCTGTAAAACTATGTAACAAGATATACTATATGGAAAAACGTGACGCAAAAAAGCTCAATTCGGGAATATGTATAGGTAGCTTAAGTTATTCCTATTTAGATGACGCTGCGACATGGGTTTGCGATGAAGTAACAAAATGACCTAAATTGCCGGACTGGGTTTGAACCCCGTCCGGCAGTAGGTTACGGCAATAGTTACCGGAAACTGTCAGATCAAGTCGAAACTCTTACAGTTTAAACCACGGGTCTGATTTTGCGCTTTGCCAATAGGTATAAAGTTTCGGATAATCTCGGGTTATGTTCTCGCCGTAGCGTTCTGCCAATGCCATACGTGGCCAAAGAGTGCAGTCTACTATTGAAAAATCTCTCATGAAATAAGGGCCCTTTATTTGATCTTCCAATACTGACAAGCAGGTCTGCCAAGCTATAAGCCCTTGATTTATTAGTTCTGTGTCTTGATCGCGTTTGTGGGCATCGCGCCTTTGAAATATAACATTCCTGAGCGCGGCACCGATTATAGTATCGCTGTAATGGCATAAGCTCCTTGCACGGGCATTGTCATCGGTATTTCCAGGTAATAAATTCCCTTTTGCGTATTTATCATTGATATAGTCAAGTATGATGGTCGATTGTGTTAAAACAATATTATCTGTCTCTAGGACGGGGATTGTTCCCGGGCCGTGCGCTTTTGTAACAAATTTATTTTGGGTTCCTCTAGGCACATTTATGAGTTTGGGAAATATGCCTACAAAGCTAAAACCGATGCGAATTTTCCAACAAAATGGACAGTCTTCGCGGTTATATAAAGTAAGCATAATTACTTTTTAGCCCCAAGAGAAATAAGATATTCTTTAACAAAATCAACTCGGTCATTTCCCCAAAAAATCTCTGTGCCAATTACGATGGTTGGAACCCCCATGACACCATCTTTTTCTGCTTCACGCGTGTTATTGTCTAGTTGTTTTAAATAGTGAGGGCTGTTGGCGGCGTTTATAATGGCGTCAGCGGATAGGCCCACGCGCTCGGCGATAATTTTGAGCGTTTCATCTTGGCCAATATCTAATCCTTCTGCCCATTCGGCTTTCATAGTTTCGATGATAAAAAGTTTCAACACACCTTGTTCTTGCGCAAATAAAGAAGCGGCACCAGCTTTGGTCGGGTCCGTTGTTTTAGGCGGTGGGTTCATTGGGATGCCATACCGCTTACACCAGCGAGCCACATCTTGACGAACCAAGGGTAACTTCTTTACAACGCGATCGGGTGCAGAACGCCCGTTCCACCCCCCTAGAGGCCGCCATAGCCAGTTGAAGTTAAACTCATCATCCAGTTTAAATATATGCGTTGACAGGAGATAACAATATGGGCTTCTGAAGTTGAAATACAGCTTTACATCAATTGTCATAATAGGCTTTCGCAACAAAAACTTAGGGGGCTATGCCCCCTAAGTTAAAGCATTGGATGTCGGGCTTATCTCCCAGATGCTCGAAGATTTTGCACCGAGAATTTTTTCAGTGGATTCAGTTCCGATACAACCTGACCCTTGAATTGTCCAGTTGTACAATGCTGTGCCTGCACATCTACCATTGAAAAACTATCATCAATAGATACACCAGAAGTGTGGTTTACATCGTCATGAGCCTCTGGACGCGCTTGTCCAATAGTCCAGGATTTCCACAAATCACCCTTGCGATCATATATGAGAGTACGCGGCAAGGTAAATGTTTGCGCATCGACATAGTGCGTACGTTTACTAATTGGATGGTTTTTATTTGTCGGTTCAGACTCTAAAATAAAAGTCTTGCGCAATTGCCAAGTGATTTCCGGAAAGCAACCACCTTTGCCACCAAACTCAACAAATTTATACCCGTCCTTTTCTTTGAACTCATCTGTTAAGGTGACCTTGTCATGGTCGTAAAATGGTAGAAGAATGTTCTTTGTACCTTTATACGTCCATTTCATATCAGATATGCGGCCATTATAACCTTCAAAGTCTTCGATCATCAAATCTGAGCCTAAGAAAGCATCTGTGACTTGCCCCGTAGCAAGCCGACGCACGCGGCGCTGAAAACCAAGATATAGCCAAGCATTATCCCGTTTAAGGTCATCCTTGTAACGGTGTATCAATAGCTGCGTATTTTTAAGATCAAATGGTTCTAAAACCTGCACATAGATCGCGCGGAATATATCATCTGGATTGTTCTCGACTTCGGGTAGTGGCTCTTGATTAACGCGGCCCGTAAAGTTCAAGAAATGGAAGTTAAACTTGATTGTCCGTTCAACTTTTCCATTTTTCATATTGCGGTATTTCCAGTAAAAAGGATAAATTGCGGCATTGTCACCCCAGTTATAACCGTATTTATAGTTCCAAGCCAATTTTTCACCAGCCCGGGGGTCACTTTCAGACGGCTCGGCAAGAAAAGGGCGACCAGAAATAAACCCGTTCAATTCACCCAAGTTTTCACCTAAACTAACCTTCCCGTCGGCTATCTTGGACGCCTTTATATAATTTGGATGAAGGTCAAAGGATGTTGTTGCGCCAACTTTAATTTTCAGCCAACCATCGCGTACATGTTGCGCCATAGCCGGATCAAGAACATCAGATAATTCTCCAATATTCGTCGTATCAATAACTGTACCAGTTGATATTCCGCTTGCAGATGGCACCCCGCTTTTGTAGGGGTAAAAACTATTTTCCAGATCATCGGCGTTGGCCGTACCAGCCAGCAAAGCCACAGTGGCAATTCCGATTAGATATTTATTCATTTTCATGGTTTTCTCCTTTTGCGATATTTAAATGTAACATAATAATGTTTTGCTTTTCTGTGATTTAACATGTGAAATGCAGTTCCCGCCTGGCCGTAGCCAGGCGGGCCTGATGGGAATAAGCTTAGAACCGATAACGGACAGTAAGCTGCACTTCGTCTTCATTGATAGCTGTGCCAATTGGCCCTTGCCGGAAACGGCCAAGCGGTTCAAATCCGGATAGACCTACGGATCCAGGCTGCGGGAAAGGGTTGCCTGGCGTGTGAAGTGGCGTAGCCGTAAAGGGTGTAAACGGATTACAGCTTCTGCAATCATCGAACTTTCTTGCACCGGTACCAAATTTGATATTTGCTCCAAGCGTAATTTTCCAATTATCACTAAGGAGCCATTCAATAGACGGTGCTATAGCGCCAGCCTGTGCTTTGAAATCATAGGCATTGATAACCTGTGCGTTTATCAAACCATTTTTAAATGGCTGACGTATCAGCAAGGTTGCAATCCAATTATCTTTCCAATCAGGCATGCCGACTTCGGTGAACCCGGGAGCGCCAGCAAGTTGCCCTGCGCTTTTCTCTAGCCGGTGGTCAAGGATATGTTGACCAAAAAGCTGACCCGAAAATAGTGTGCCGGAATTTGAAGGGATAAAGGGAAAAAAGAATGTTCTATCGACACCAATAACATAACGCAAAACATCTGATTCCGAAAAGAGACGTTCCTCCAATGTGTTGGCAAATTCTTCACCCGTTGTATAGGCTGCTTCAAGGCGAATAGCGGCACCCAAGGTGTCGTTATAAATGTCTAACGAACCGCCGTATAACTTGACGCCGGGAAAATCGATGTCAAAGGCAATAAGGTAAGGCCAGATAGTATCTGGTTGTCCTGTGAATGAATTTTGCGCCGGAATGCCGCCCCTTAGCGACGGAAGTTGTGAATAGTATTCAGCATAGTTGAGGGAAAACCCGATTTCGTTGATAACGCCTTCAAGTTTAATGCCAAATTGATCGCGCCCGTCCGGTAAATTTGCTTGTCTAATGCCGATTTGACCTGGGCCAAAATCAGTGGAAACTCCACCGCCCGCGAAATTGCCAACCGTACAGCCATTATCCCAACAATTTTTAAAAGCGCGGAAGAAAGACCCCGCGTCTAGGATTGCATAGGGTGTGCCGCCTTGCCCTAGATTGTTTGGCCTGAATTTATCAAAGTTATAAACAGCGGATAGATTAAGATCACTAAAGGGTCCTTTGGCACCAAACCTAAACTCGGCATTCACCATCCATTGCGGGATGCGAATATCTTCTAATTCATCATAGATGTTTTGGCGCGAAAAATCGACAGGGTTGATGACATCCAAGACACGGAATAGATCAGTACGCCCCCAAACGACTTGCTGTTTGCCAAAGCGAATGCCCAGTTCAGTTCCGTTGTCACCAATAGGGAGGGTCGCATCAAAATAAAGTTCGCGGATGAAATCCAGTTCATCATTAAACTCTGCAAATTTCAACCCATTGCTGGTCAAATCCATATACCCGTCAATACAGCCTCTGGGGTCAATATCACAAGGCTGGGTCGGATAGGCAAGTATGACACCACTGCCGCCACCGCCGTGTATATCGGCTCCAAGAATAGCTAGGCCCGAGTTGGGATTTATTGTCGTATCAAAACCAAATGCGGAAGGAATAAAACCAACCCCAGGTCCAAGAGTTGGGTCGCAAGCAGGGGGGAGTACCACAGGGAAGCCAGTCGTAATTGGGCTAGAACCAAATGGTGTAGTTAGGGATGGAATGGCATTGACTTGACAAGGGCCCAAAGTGCCGGCTACAACGCCAACGCTTGTAAAATTAACGGCGCTACCGCTTCCTTTGCCATAATCATCGCTAACGTCATATACTGCGTCATAACTACCGCGTAAGATGCCGGTAACAGAGAATTCTGAAAAGATTCCCTGATTGCCAAAGTTTTTGTGGGCCTCTATTTGTAATGTGTTTCTTATTTTAGTAAAACCCTTGCCTTCCCGGCTATAGGTCGCGTTCTCAATAAAGCCGCTGATATCCCAATCACTGCCTTGCGCCAATGCGGGTGATGTCAGTGCCATGCTTCCCATGATGGTTGAGAGTAAGCACTTTGCTCTAAATTTGTTTTGTAGTTTTGTCATTTTATTCCCCTTTCTATGTTAAAATAAACAACGGTGGTTGGGTCTTCTTTAATTTTGGCTCGGTAATAAATTTTGGCTTAAATACTCGAATCCAGGACGGCACTATTACGAGAGCAGCCACGGCATTCAAAAATATCATGACACTTAGCAACATGGCAGCGTCAGCTTGAAAGCGTAAAGTTGAGACAAATTTCCACATAATCACGCCGGACATAAGTGTGAAGGCTGTGAATCCGATTGCGACGCCTGTTGTTTCGATAGACTTGCTAATTGCAATTTCTAACGAAGCGGCGCCCTTAGACATTTCTTCACGGATGCGGTCCATGATATATATGGAATAATCAATACCAACACCGACACCGACAGCGATGATGGGAACCGTATTGATATTAATGCCCATACCCACAACGCCCATATAGGCATAACTTAGTGTTGTGGCGAAGAACATTGCTCCAAACATCATGCCACCCGCTTCAAGAGACCAATAAAAGACAGTAACAAAAACGAAGATTAGTAAGAGTACGAGAGGGAGAACAAGAAGGTTGGTTTGAAATGCGGCTTCATTACCCGCTGCGGTCACACCTATTATTCCTCCTGCCAAATGGTAACTTAAACCCTCTACTTTATTGGCAGGGTCATCAATCCATGTTTTAAGCATGTGAATAGCACGCCTAATTGTTTCGCCTTTATGATCTTTATAGTAAAAAACAAGACTTGCTTCATTTTCATCAGGCGTAACGAACTCATTCAGAGCGCCTGGAATTGGGCTGGCGGCCATATATGTAAATAATAAACCACCAACATAGCTCGAACTATCTGGGATTTGTTGCCACCGTGGATCGTTGGAATGTATAAGCTGATTAACCTGTTTCACCAAATCGGGTAAGGCTTTTACCCCTCCAAGCTCAGAGTCATTAAGCATATAATTTTTTAAACTGTTCATTGATTGCAGAACCTTAGGGTCTTTTATGCCGCCTTTCGTTTCTGTACGGGCAACCACATAAAGTTCTTCAGATCCGGGGAAGCTATCGTTAATGGCTTTTGCAGAAATGTTGTAATCGTGATCAGGGTATAACAAGGGGGATCCCGGATCCGATTCGCCTACAAGAACCTTGGAAGCCAAAAACAAGCCTACAACTAGTCCCATAGCAGCAAAAACCAATGCACTTTTAGCTGTTTTAAGGCTTGCCATAAAATTACTGTTTCTGACGAGCATTCTTTGGTACCATCCAGCATCAGTCTTGGATTTTTTTTCTGCACTGGCTGCTTTAGGTGTTGGTAATATGGATAATATTAGGGGAACTGCGATGAGAACGGTAAAAAGCACACTAAAGGCCCACAATGATGCGTAATAGGCAAGATTCGTGTTAATGGGTATTGACCCTAGAGAAATTAAAAACACACCAATAGCATCAGAAACCACCCCTAATGAACCTGGGCGAAATAAACTTTCAAATGTACGTTGAGCGGCTTCTCTGCCGTCTTTTGCATCAGGTAACTCGTAATAGTATCTTTGTACAAGCTGAATGCCGTGGGAAAGCGCCCTTGCTGAAATTAAAAATGGAATAACCAAAACGAGGGGGTCTAGGTTGATGCCAAGTGCTGAAATAATTCCAAGCCCCCAAATTGAGGATATTATGATGCCGATTGTTGGCACTAATACTCCATAAAGCGTTCGGAGGCTTCCTATAAGGAGCACAAGCATTATCAGGGCTGTCAGGAGGAAAATTTTTATAATTTCCCCAATATAAGAATGAACCCATCCGATTAAAACTGGTTGCCCTGTTGCATAGACAGTTACACCATCAATGGATTTAGCGAGAGCGCGCGCCGCCTGGACTTCTTTGAAAATAGCTGGGTAGTCCAAAGCGCCTTCATTCAATGTTCCTTTAATAAGGGCTGCTTTAAGATCGGGCGACACTAACAGGCCATAAACTCTGGGGTTTGCAATTACATCATTTTTCAAACTGTCTAGTTGTGATAGAGACAAGGCCTGTGCTTGCGGGTCGTAATAGGGCTCGGAATTAATATCACCCTCTTCTGTTAAATAGACTTTTCGAGACGTACGGTGGGTCAGAGACGTAACTAGATTGTGATTTACGCTTGGCAACGTGTCTACTTTCTGTGTTAATTCGTGTATAAGCTGTAGGGTTTCTGGGGTGAAGATCGTGCCCTCGTCCACCTCAACACTAAGAATGACAATATTTGCGCCACCAAAATTATCGCGAATTTCATTGTGAAGCTGAATGTATTTGTGCTTTTGAGGTAACAAATCCGAAAAGTCAGAATACATTTGAAGATATGGTATTCGAGACGCAAACAAGACGGTAATCAGTGCGATTAATCCGAGTATCTTTTTTGGGTTATGAAAAACCAAACCCTCTAAGCGAGATAAAATAGAAATGAATTGGTTCATTATTGCGGCTTACCTAAATTTATGTTTTGTAATTTGATGCGCGCGGCAAAGCCTTGGCCGCCTATAAACAAGGTGGGGTTTTTACCCGTTGAGGCCGTGAGTGCGCGCAAATACCCATATGTTTCTGGAGCACCACTTTTTACAGTTTTCCATTGGCCGTTTTGCAGGCTTAAAAAAGTTCCATAATTGCCAAGTGCAACCATGTGCCCATCAACTTCTTTGATTGTGTAAATTGGCGCAGTACTGTCCGTGATTTGCCGTGACCAAGTATTACCACCATCACTTGTTTTATAGATGGAGCCGCGCAAACTGCCCGCCCATCCTTCGTTTGAATTTTTAAAATAAGCCGATAAGGGATAAAACTCCGGCGTTATACTGTCGAGAAAATGCCAGCTTTCCCCCGCATCTTCGGTTTTGAAAACCATGCCAAACTCGCCAAGGGCGTAGCCGGTATTATTGCCGGGAAAAGAAAGCTGGTTGAATGAAGAATCCTCATTTTGCGTGGCTTCCACCCACGTTTTTCCATTGTCTTTACTACTGTATAATGTTGAAAAACTTGCTGACACCCATAATGTACCATTGGGTGCGCATGCTATGTCTTGTACATATTCTATCGTGTCAATTTTATTTTCAACCCATTGTCCGTTATTGTGGCGCTCCCAAACATCAGCGGCGACGGTTAAGGCATAAAATCTACCGTCGGAACATGTTGCAGATGCAATAAATGACGGGCTTGCCCCGTTAGCGCTCTTGAGGCTTATACGTTTATCATTTTTGGGGTCTAGTGTGTCCAACTCCAATACAATGCCGTCGCTCCCTAATATCAAAGCCGTTGTGCCCTGTATGGCCGCTGTTTGAAATGCGTCATATCGTTGCGTGAGCTTGGCTGACTGTGCGGCAACATCATCAAGCTGCAATGGCGCTTGACAGCCTGCAGCCATAACAAAAGTAAAGCTAAATACGCTTGCGTAAATTCTACTCCGTATTTTCATTCCCCGGATGCCTCGTTATTTGACTTATTAAGCTTTCTTTAAAATAGGCACCATAAAAATCGATTGTCAAGCTCAATCTCGATATTATCGCATTATAGCTATATATATTAAAAGGGCAATTGTGGGAAGCTCAGTATAATTAGGGCGCACGCCGACGATCAGTGAAGGTTTGATCCTACATATGTATGGGTTTAATGTTTTACAGTGATAGGATGATGATCTTACAGTAGGGCGTTAACTGGCGCCTAGATATTGTATGATGGGTTATTTAAAGTTTCTTTCCCATTCAGCCACTTTTTCGGCAATGACATCAACTGTTCGGTTAATATGATCATTAGAAAGTTCGCAGGCGAGATTAATGTTTCTATTTAAAACTGCATCGAATATCGCTTTATGCTCAGCGGAAACATCTCTAGGTATGGTTCGATCAATGAGCGCCACTCGTAAATATCGACTAGATTGGTGATATAGTATTTTGCGAAAGTGGCTGGACCAGGTATTCGTACTTGCTGCAACAAGGGAATCGTGGAAACTCTTATTGAGTTTATCCCAATCGGACGCATAATGACCAGGTTCTTTTGCCACACGAGACTCCATTTTACTTAGCTTATGGTATGCGGCAACCACATTTGCTTCCCAATCATCGTCTCCATTTTGCATGGATTCTTTTAAGGCATTTGATTCAAGTATTTTTCTAACATTGGCAATATCCCGAAAGCTTTTAGCTGAAATTGGAGCCACGTGAAAGCCGCGCTGGCCTTCTGTTGTAACTAAGGTGTCGGAGACCAACCGCGATAAGGCTTCACGCATAGTACTTGAGCCAACATTATAGTCGCTCCGAATATGCTCGACACGCAACCGGCTTTCAGGAGCGAACTTGCCGCTCAATATATCTTCGCGAAGTTGCACGTAAGCAGTTTCGATTGCGGTTTTATTGGTAGGTTTTACGTTAGTCGGTTTAGTCTGCAATATCAATGTGTGTCTCCGAATTTAAGTTCCAGATTAAAAAATTCTGTGTTCCCTACTTTGCATGTAGTGATTCCTACTAACACGAATAGTTGAATAACTAGAATTTATCAAGAATTAATAAACAATAAAAATCTCGATATTTCAATTGACAGTCGATATGTAGTGACGCTACTAGTATTGACATGAAACTTTGCACGTGAGCAAGATTGATAGAAAGCAAGTAAATATGACTGCTCGTAACGAAAAACATATAGCGGAGTCAGGTGTCGAAAGCCTCGATATTTATAAGCGCTATGTTCGTATAACGGGCATTGTTAACAACAAAATGATTGAGTTTGACTTCTCTATTGGGGAGCCGGAAATGTACGTCGAGCTCATCTTGCCCTTTGAAGCTTTTCAATCATTTTGCGCCAACAACAATGTAAAACATTTGAGTGAAGAAGAAGCTGCGCGGGTGGATTATGATCGACTAAAATGGCGGTATGGTAGGCCAGGTATTAGGCAGTAGTCAGAGAATAAAAAAGGAGATGCGATATGCACATCGACATTAAGGCAAGGAAAATAGAGCCGATTCGCCATACATATAGCCATGTTGCGCGCCGTATTGGTGAGGGTAAAACTGCAACGCGGTACCAAGAAGCAGTTTTTGACTTGCAACCTACCGAAAATTTTCATTATCGGCCCACCTGGCAGCCCGATAAGGAGTTGTACGATGTTACGCGGACCGCGATTGTTATGGAGGATTGGTATAAGTTCCTTGACCCTCGACAATATTATTATGGGAATTATGTAATTGCGCGTGCCGCCCAGCAAGATTCAGCGGATAAGAATTTTAAATTTGTTGAAAAGCGTGGTTTGCTGGCCTTAATGCCTGAGGAGCAACGCAAAAAGATAAAGGACTACATCATTCCCCTGCGCCACTATGAGTGGGGTGCAAATATGAACAATTACCAAATCTGTTCAGTTGGTTATGGGGCATCAATTACGTCCGCAGCTTCTTTACATGGATCAGACCGGCTCGGGAATGCACAATATATCACGCGAATAGCTTTAGCGCTTTCTGAAAATGACACAGGTATTCTTGATGATGTGAAAACAGACTGGCTTGAAAATAAAGACTGGCAAGGCGTGCGTAAATTGGTTGAGGATAGCTTGGTTGTCGAAGACTGGTTTGAGCTTTTTGTCGCGCAAAACCTTGTCATGGACGGCATGGTTCATGAATTATTTTTTGTGGTGTTTGAGGACGAGATAAACAAGGCGGGCGGTTCAAGTTACTCATTGTTGACCGAGTTTATTACCAATTGGAAAATTGAAACAAAGCGCTGGGTCGACAAGCAAATATCTGTTGCTTGCGCTGAGTCAGAGGAAAATAAAAAACTTGTTACAGCTTGGTTTAGTGCTTGGTTGTCGGAGACGGAAAAGGCATTAGCGCCTTTGGCGAACGGGGCTGTTGCGGGCGGCGCGGATGCGCTTGATCAGGTCAAGCAAACGCTTTTGGCCCGTGCCAAAAAATGCGGAATTGATATTTAAGGAGGGATTATGAGTGTAGTATTTTTAGCATTACAAGATGTTGATGAAGCCAGGCCGATTGTTGAGGCTATTCAGCAAGATAATCCAGAAGCTTCAATAGAATATCCCCCTGCAATGATACGCATTACGGCTGAGGGCAGTCTAATTGTGAAGCGCGAAACCGTTTCGGATTTGATCGGGGCAGATTGGAATCCGCAAGACATACAGCTTGTGATGATTTCTTTTGGCGGCAATGTTGATGAGGATGACGATTATTTCAAAATCTATTGGAATGATTAACGCGGAAATAGGAGCGTAAAATGGCAAAACGATTGAATATGAGAGAGCGTTATAAGCATATGACGCGCCTTGGTTGGGACACAACTTACCAGCCGATGGACAAGGTTTTTCCTTATGACAAATACGAGGGCATTAAGATTAAAGACTGGGATGCCTGGCAAGATCCGTTTCGGATGACCATGGATGCATATTGGAAATACCAAGGCGAAAAAGAGAAAAAGCTTTATGCAATTATGGATGCTTTTGCACAAAATAATGGGCATTTGAATATCAGTGATGCCCGCTATGTAAATGCCTTAAAGCTCTTCATACAAGGTGTTTCCCCGCTTGAATATCAAGCGCATCGGGGCTTTGCGAGACAAGGACGGCATTTGCGCGGAGATGGTGCCCGCGTAGCGTGCCAGATGCAGTCCATTGATGAATTGCGTCATGTGCAAACGCAAGTGCATACAATGAGCCACTTTAACAAACATTTTGACGGTATGCATGATTTTACAAAATGGCATGACCGTGTTTGGTATCTTTCCGTACCAAAATCATTCTTTGATGATGCCAATTCCGCAGGGCCATTTGAATTTATGATCGCCGTCGGGTTTTCATTTGAATACGTATTAACAAATTTATTATTTGTACCATTTATGTCGGGTGCTGCCTTTAATGGCGATATGTCTACGGTGACATTTGGTTTCTCTGCTCAATCTGATGAAGCGAGACATATGACACTGGGCCTTGAAGCTATCAAGTTCATGCTTGAACAAGATGAGGCTAATGTGCCTATCGTTCAAAAATGGATCGATAAGTGGCTGTGGCGCGGATATAAGGTTCTTAGCCTGATTAGTGCAATGATGGATTACATGCTTCCGGAAAGTCCTATGTCCTGGAAAGAAGCCTGGGAAATTTATTTTGAACAAAACGGTGGAGCGCTTTTCAATGACTTGGCGCGCTATGGTATCACAGTACCAAGCTATGCCGATTTGTGTGCTAAAGAAAAGCATCATTTAAGCCATCAGGTTTGGGGTGTTTTGTACAATCACTCCGGTGCCGCAGCGATCCATACCTGGATGCCGGATGACAAGAAAATGGACTGGTTGTCTGAAAAATATCCAGAGACATTTGACAAATATTACAGACCGCGTTTTGAATATTGGCGCGAGCAAGAGGCCAAGGGTGAACGTTATTACAGCCAGACATTGCCTTGTGTTTGCCAAACCTGTCAAATCCCAATGGCATTTACCGAGATGGATAATCCTACGCTCATTTCATACCGAACATCAGAATATAAAGGCGATAAATACCATATGTGTTCAGACCCTTGCAAACAGATTTTCGATGATGAGCCGGAGAAATATTGTCAATCTTGGATGCCGCCACAAGAAATATTCAAAGGTAATTGCGGCGGAGAAGGCATTGAAAACGTACTCAAATGGTACGGCTTCAACCAAACGGAAGAGCAACGTGATAATATGGATTATGTTGGTTCGCCAGACGAAAAGCGCTGGAAAAAATGGAAGGGCTTTGACGAAGAATCTGTTGCAGCCGCGAAGTCATTTGCCGCAAATAGCTAAGCCTTAAAACATATAGGAGACAATTATGGCAGTCGTATCAATAGGCGAATATCCGGCTCTTGTTCGAGATGGTGTAGAGAATTTTCACGGAAATATCATGGTTATTTTAGGTTGGGATCATCATGTCATGGTTGATGCGCCCATGGCATTTCCATTGCCGCCTGGTATGCCGTTTGGCGCTTTTGTAAGTGATGTGATACCCGCCGCATATAGCCCTCATCCTGATTGGCCAAATATAAAATGGGATGATGTGGAATGGATGCTCGACGGAGAAGCTTTTACGCCAAATTTTGAAGCGAGTTTGGAAGACAATGGCGTTGGTCATAAATCTGTCATTCGTTTTGTAACGCCAGGTCTAAACGGTATTGGCGGAACGGGCGGATAATTCATGGCTTATGAAGTTACCATAGAGCCTTTGGGTGACGTCATTGAGGTCGAAGCGGGGCAAACTATATTGGACGCGGCCTTGCGGGCCGGAATATATTTGCCTCATGCTTGCTGTCATGGTCTGTGTGCTACATGTAAAGTGGATGTACTTGAAGGTGATGTTGAGCAAGGCGATGCTTCTCCATTTGCTTTGATGGATATGGAGCGAGATGAAGGAAAATGTCTGACATGTTGTGCCACACCAACTAGCGATCTTGTCATCGAAGCTGATATAGAAGAAGATGAAGATGCACTGGGTATCCCGGTTCAGGACTTTGTAGCGACTGTTAAAAAGATAACTGATTTCACACCAAGAATACGGGGCGTGTTTTTAGAAGTTGAGGGTGAAGGTGTAGATTTTCAGCCGGGACAATACATAAATCTAGAAATTCCCGGTATGGACGGCACGCGTGCATTTTCAATTTCAAGTGCAACAGCGGATAAAAAAACCATAGAGCTAAACATATGTTTGGTGACTGGTGGCCAGGCGACGACCTGGATACACGAACAACTTGAAGAGGGTATGGAACTGAAATTTTCCGCTCCATTTGGCAGGTTTTTTGTTCGTGGTTCCCGCCCCGAGCCAATGGTATTTATGGCAGGAGGGTCTGGCCTATCTAGTCCAAAGTCAATGATATTGGATTTGTTTGAAAAAGGCGAAACACGCCACATAACACTGATTTGTGGTGCCCGGGATTTCAAAGAACTATATTACCAAGATTTATTCGAGGCTCTCGCAAAAAAGCACAGTAATTTTCATTATATACCCGTACTTTCTGCTGAGCCTGAAGGGTCTGAGTGGGCAGGAGAACGCGGGTTTGTTCATGAGGCTGCGGCGCGATGTTTCGGCGGTAAGTTTGAGGGCATGCAAGCCTATATGTGCGGCCCTCCACTTATGGTTGATGCCTGCATATCAACTCTCATGAAAGGGCGTTTGTTCGAGAGAGACATGTTTATGGAAAATTTCTTTGATCAATCGAGCAAAGAGACACAGCGTAGCCCACTATTTAAGTCGATTTAAGGATACATATGCACGCCGCTATGAAATTTGAAATCACCATTCTGGATACGCAAGAAAAATTTCTGTGCACATCCAAGGAGCATCTCCTGAAAGGCATGTCAAAAATGGGAAAGCGTGGCATACCGTCGGGGTGCCATGGGGGCGGATGTGGTGTTTGTAAAATTCAAATTTGTGCAGGCGAAGTCAGCAATCTGGTGATGAGCCGCACGCATGTGTCCCTAGAAGAAGAGAAACGCGGCATTGTCTTAGCTTGCCGTTCCTTTCCCAAGAAAAACATAGACCTAAAAGTTATCGGAAAACTTCAAGATAATATTGTCAAGACCATCGCCAAGAAAAAATACGGCTTTGTATAACCAAGGGAAATTTGCCAATTAAAAGGAGAAAATCATGGCTGTGTTAAGAATAGGACATATTAATCTCAGAGTGCTGGATATGGAAGCAGCGCTTAAACATTATATCAATGTTTTGGGGATGGATAAAGTCCACGAAGATAGTGATGGCAATATGTACCTGAAAGCATGGGATGAGTGGGATAAATATTCACTTATACTCAGTGAATCTGATCGTGCGGGGATGAACCATATTGCCTACAAAGTAAAAGAAGATTCCGATCTGGATATGTATAAAAAACGGATAATCGAGTACGGAATTGATGTTGAAGATATTGCCGCAGGTACTTTGGAATGTGTCGGTCGGGCAATTAAGTTTAACTTACCAAGTGGTCATGAATTTTATTTGTACGCAGAGAAGGAAGTCGTTGGTACAGCAGTCGGAAATACAAACCCTGATCCTTGGCCTGACGGTTTGAAAGGGGCGGGCGTTCATTGGCTTGATCATGCTTTGTTGATGTGTGAATTCAAACCTGAAGAAGGCATAAATAAGGTCGCTGAAACGACTGAATTTGCCTGCAATGTTTTAGATTTTTATCTTGTTGAGCAGGTTGTAGTTGGCCCAAAAGGGGCTTTTCAACTGGCAACATGGCTATCTTGCACCAACACGCCCCATGACCTTGCGCTTGTTGGCGGTCCGGTCCAGGGTTTTCACCATTGCGCATTTTTCCTTGATAGCTGGGAAGATGTACTCAAAGCTGCAGATGTTATGTCAAAAAACAGAACCAAAATTGATGTAACCCCGCAGCGGCACGGTATTACGCGCGGATATACAATTTATTTCTTTGACCCGTCAGGAAACCGAAATGAAACATTTGGCGGGCTTGGGTATTTGGCGCAGCCGGATCGCCCGGTTGTAACGTGGACCGAAGATGAATTAGGCGCGGGTATTTTTTATCATACGCGTGAATTGGTTGCCTCGTTTACAGACGTATATACGTAAGGGTTTTGCGTGGCGAAAAGTTATTTAAACAAACATGCCCTTACCTGTAAAGCGGCTGGCATAGCGGTCGAAGCTGCCATCGCTAAAGGGTTGGAACTTGGCTGTAATGTAAATGTGGCTGTTATCGATGACGGGGGTAATTTGCAGGCATTTTTACGTGGGGATGGAGCATTCTTGCCTTCCATCACCCTTGCGCAAGATAAAGCCTACACAGCGGCGGGCTTTGGCGTGTCCACGCAGGATTTTTATGACATGGTAAAAGACAACTCCCCCTTAAGAGATGGGATGTTGGCAGCCGAAAGACTGGTCTTATTTGGAGGCGGTCTTCCGATTGTTTTTGATGATGAAAGTATTGGCGGTATTGGGGTTTCAGGGGGCTCAGAAGAACAAGATATAGAATGTGCAATTGCCGGGCTACAGGCAATAGGTGCGACAATAGGTAGGAAGGTGATAGCATGAGTTTAAACATTCTAAAAGCGGACAAGCAAAGCACAACCGTAACCATGAATTTCATAAATGGTGAGTATTTGCAAAGTTCCACCGGGAAAACTTTTGAAAATATATCTCCAGTGGACGGCTCTCTTGTTTCAATAGTTCAAGAAGCTAGTAAAGCAGATGTTACCCGCGCCGTAAGTGCGGCGCGTGCGGCTTTACGTGGCCCTTGGGCACACATGAGCATGGCTGAACGTAGCGATTTGCTCCATAAGGTAGCCGACCGTATTAATGAGCGTTTTGAGGACTTTCTGGTAGCTGAATGTGCGGACACAGGAAAACCGAGAGGCATGGCTTCTCATATTGATATTCCCCGAGGTGCCGCAAATTTCAAAGTTTTTGCCGATTTGATTAAAAATGTCCCTGAAGAGAGCTTTCATTTACATACACCAGATGGGTTAGGAGCGCACAATTATGCCCAGCGCTCGCCAAAAGGCGTCATAGCGGTCATATCGCCCTGGAATTTACCATTATTACTGATGACGTGGAAAGTCGGCCCTGCGCTGGCTTGCGGAAATACAGTTGTTGTCAAACCTTCCGAAGAAACCCCCCAGACAACATCATTACTTGGTGAAGTCATGAATGAATGCGGCGTTCCGCCGGGCGTCTTTAATGTTGTAAACGGATTTGGCCCTGATAGTGCTGGTGCTTTCTTGACAGAGCATCCTGATGTTGATGCGATTACATTTACGGGCGAAACCCGAACCGGCGAAATTATTATGCGCGCTGCATCCGTAGGTTTACGCAATATTTCAATGGAGTGCGGCGGCAAAAATCCTGCGATTATATTTGATGACGCTGATATGGAAAAAGCTATTGAAGGTAGTTTGCGTTCTGCATTTATGAATTGTGGGCAGGTTTGCCTTGGCACAGAACGGGTATATGTACACAAAAGCCGTATGCAGGAATTTTCCGAACGACTTGCCAAAGAAGCCGCAAAGCTTGTTGTAGGTGCGCCAGATGCAAAAGGGGTGAATATGGGCCCGCTTATCTCCCATGAGCATCGCGATAAAGTTCTGTCATATTATAAAAAAGCTGTTGAACAAGGTAGCGAGGTTATCTTGGGTGGCGGTGTTCCCGATATGGGTGATGCGCTTAATGGTGGAGCATGGATAGAACCCACAATCTGGATGGGATCAAAACAAACAGATATAGTGGTGCAAGAAGAAATTTTTGGCCCGTGTTGCTCACTGCTGCCGTTTGAGGATGAAGAGGAAGTGATTGCTCTGGCAAATGATACGAAATACGGCCTTTGTGCTGCTGTCTGGACGGAAAACGGGTCACGGGCGCACCGTGTTTCTTCGCAACTTGATGTCGGAGTGGTTTGGGCTAATTCTTGGTTTTTACGTGATTTGCGCACGGCTTTTGGCGGGGCGAAGCAAAGTGGAATTGGTCGTGAGGGCGGCGTGCATGGGCTCGAATTCTACACAGAGCTAAAAAACATTTGCATAAAACTTTAGAGAAAAAAATGAGTAAGCAAAATATTGATCTTGGTGACATGCTGTATGACGCCTTGTGCAAGGCTAGTCCGGTTGCGCCTCTCACAGATAAATATGATCTTAGCATCGATGATGCTTATGAAATTTCCTTGCAGATTTTAAAAAGACGGCAAGCTGCCGGGGAGGTCATCATTGGTAAAAAAATTGGTGTGACTTCGCAAGCCGTCATGAGCATGCTCGGCGTTAACCAGCCTGATTTTGGGTTTTTGACCAATAGGATGTTTGCACAAGACAATATCATTGATACATCAAAAATGATTTCGCCAAAAGCCGAGGCAGAAATTGCCTTTTATTTGAAAGATGATCTCAAAGGCCCGGGAATTACGCCAAAGGACGTCCTTGCAGCTACCGAAAGCGTTGCCGCGTGTTTTGAGGTCGTAGATAGCCGCGTGAAAGACTGGAAAATAAAAATCCAGGACACAATTGCCGATAATGCGTCTTGTGGCGTATTTGTTGTGGGCGATATGAAACTGGATCCTCGCAATTTGGATTTGATAAATTGTAAAGCGGTGGTTACCAAGAACGCGAAACCACTTAGTGAAGGGGTTGGTTCGGCAACGCTTGGTTCGCCATTGAAATCCGTAGCCTGGCTTGCGAATACTTTGGGAGAACGGGGCATACCGTTGAAGGCGGGAGAAGTAATTCTATCGGGTTCACTGGTTCCTTTGGAAAGTGTTCAAGCCGGAGATGAAATGCATGTTCAAATAGAAGGTCTTGGCGATTGTACCGCCAAATTTATATAAAATCATGAGGAATAAAATAAAAGTAGCGGTACTTGGGTCTGGTAATATCGGTACAGACTTGATGATAAAAGTCATGCGAATGTCTACCGTTTTAGAGATGGGCGCCCTGGTCGGAATTGATCCAAAATCAGATGGTATAGCGCGCGCTAAACGGTTGAATGTGGCAACATCCCATGAAGGCCTTGACGGTTTAACGAAAATGCCCATTTGGCAAGATATAGATATCGTATTTGATGCAACATCTGCAGGCGCACATCAACAGCATCATAAAATTTGTCAGCGCGATTCAAAACAAATGATAGACCTGACACCAGCCGCCATTGGCCCCTATTGCGTGCCTGTTGTGAATATGGAACAGCATTTGCAAGAAACAAATGTGAATATGGTAACGTGCGGAGGGCAAGCAACGATTCCAATGGTTCATGCTGTTGCGCGCGTTTCGGATAGCGTCCCCTATGCTGAAATTATAGCTTCTATATCTTCAAAATCGGCAGGCCCGGGCACACGGGCAAATATTGATGAATTTACAGAAACGACGTCACGCGGGATTGAAACCGTTGGCGGTGCAAAAAAGGGGAAAGCCATTATCGTATTGAACCCTGCGGAGCCGCCAATGCTGATGCGCGATACAGTATATGCTTTTTCCGTAGGAGGACGGGAAGAAGAAATCACGAAATCTGTCTTGGAAATGGAGAAAGAAATTCAATCCTATGTACCCGGTTACAGGTTAAAGCAAGAGGTGCAATTTGAACGTTTTGGGGCAAACCGTCCTTTGAAAATACCTGGCCTGGGTGAATATGAAGGTTTGAAATGTTCTATTTTCATCGAAGTGGAAGGGGCTGCGCACTACCTGCCCGCCTATGCGGGAAACCTTGATATTATGACGTCGGCAGGCATGGCGACAGCGGAGCGGATTGCAAGGCTTAGATATGGGGCAAGCCCATGAGTGAAAACATAAATACAGGGCGAATTAATGACCCCAAAAGCGAAAAACTATACATTCAGGACGTAACATTACGTGACGGTATGCATGCCATTCGCCATCAATATAGTCTTGACCATATTGAAAAAATTGCGAGCGCATTGGACGCGGCGGGCGTTGATGCAATAGAAGTTGCGCACGGGGACGGTATAGCCGGATCGAGCTTTAATTATGGCTTTGGCGCACATACGGACTGGGAATGGATTGAAGCGGCCGCAAACTCAGTTAAAAAGGCAAAAATTGCTACGCTTTGCTTGCCGGGTATCGCGACAGCAGATGAACTCCGTCACGCACATAGCCTGGGTGTAACGAGTGTACGAATTGCTACGCACTGCACAGAAGCTGATATAGCTAGACAACATATTGGGATTGCCCGTGACCTTGGAATGGACACGGTTGGCTTTTTAATGATGAGCCATATGATCGAACCGGATCACCTCGCCCAGCAAGCAAAATTGATGGAAAGTTATGGCGCTGAATGTGTATATGTCACGGACAGTGGTGGTGCCCTTAATATGGATGGGTATAAGGCTCGGTTGCAGGCTTATGACAAAGTATTAAAACCGGAAACAGAGCGCGGTGTTCATGCACATCATAATTTATCACTGGGGGTAGCAAATTCAATTGTTGCTGTCCAAAACGGTGCGCGGCGTGTTGATGCGAGTTTGGCGGCTATGGGCGCAGGGGCCGGTAATGCGCCTTTGGAAGTGTTTATTGCCGCAGCGGATAAAATGGGGTGGAAGCATGGCTGTGATGTATTCAAACTTATGGACGCCGCTGAGGAATTAGTCCGCCCACTCCAAGACAGGCCGGTGCGGGTTGACCGTGAAACATTATCATTAGGGTATGCAGGTGTTTATTCATCGTTTTTACGCCATTCAGAAACCGCTGCTGAAACTTACGGGCTTGATACCCGCGACATTCTTGTGGAGCTTGGCCGTCGACGCATGGTTGGCGGCCAGGAAGATATGATTGTTGATGTCGCCCTAGACATTGTAAAGAAAAGAGAAGGATATAAAAATGACTGATATTAATGCAATAGCAAAAATTGTTGATGAAGCTGCTCGAACGGGTACAGCTATCCCCCAATTGTCCGAAAGCGGTTATGGGATTTCACTGGATGAGGCCTATCAAGTGCAGGCTGCGTCAATGGAGCGACGGTATGCACGCGGTGAAAAATTAATCGGTATTAAAATGGGGTTTACCTCAAAAGCAAAACAGGTGCAAATGGGCCTTGATGATGAAATTTGGGGACGTTTAACGGATAAAATGCGGCTGGAAAATGGCAGTAAAATTAAAATAGATGCTTATGTACATCCACGCTTTGAGCCGGAACTCGCCTTTCGCATAAAGCATGATATACAGGGTATAATTACACGCGCAGAAGCTTTTGAGGCAATTGAAGCTGTAGCACCGGCCATTGAAATCATTGATAGTCGTTACATGAACTTTAAGTTCAACCTCCCTGATGTTGTGGCTGATAACTCGTCTTCTTCTAGTTTTGTTGTTGGTGAATGGGTCGATCCAAACATGGATTTTGGTGATTTGCAAATGGTACTACAAATCAACGGGAACACTGTGCAAGAAGGTAGCAGTAAGGCTATTTTAGGTGATCCGGTTGAAGCACTTGTCGCTGGTTCCCGTCTTGCGGATACGGCCGGAATTATCTTGAAAAAAGGATATGTTGTGATGGCTGGAGGTGCGACAGCTGCTCATGCACTCGCGAAAGGTGACAAGGCTCGTAGCTGTGTTGAAAATATGACTTGGCCTCATTTCTCTGTTGTCTGACGTCAGCGCTTGTGAGCGTGGACTTGTCCCGGTTTGTATCCTGACTTGTTAGTCTGGGGAAAAGTTTAAGCTGTGATATGAGACACACAGGTGAAAACATGGGAACAAACATTAAATGCCACCCCTTGCGCAAGGAAGTCTTAGCAGAAATTCATGCACGGCCCTAGGGAACCAACCAGACAGCAGGGTGACAGGCCTTTCGGACATTTGCTGATCTTTACTTGGGGGCTGGGAAATTACCCGCTCCTCTGATTCGACTAAGTCATTGAAATATACGGTAATACCCCCATATTTAGGGGTACTCATAAGTAGAATTTTCTCGTAAGCAAAAAGCGCGTCACAAACCGCGTTAATATCGGTCAAGACTTCATTCTTCGAGGGGCTGTTGTTTGCGGCGATTGCGGACACGCGCTCACGGCGGCGTGGAGCACCAGCAAGTCGGGTAAGAAGCATCCTTATTATCTGTGCCACAAGAAGGGCTGTGCAAGCTACAGAAAGTCCATTAGGCGCGATAAGATTGAAGGTGAGTTTGTGGAGCTACTGAAAGCCTTACAGCCAACCCGCCAGCTCGTTGATATTGCGGGCAAGATGTTCAAAGACCTGTGGGACTTTCAAAGACTATCTAATGCCCAGCGCACCCAGCGCCTTAAAGCGCAAATCACAAAGATTGACACCGATATGTCCAAGCTAGTCGATAGGCTTATTGAGACAGAGAACACACTTGTGGTTCAAAAGATTGAGGATAAGTTAGACGGTATGGAGCAAAATAAGCTCGCAATCGTCCAAAAATGTGAGAATTTAGGCAAACCCAGACGTAGCTTTAGCGAAATGTTCGAACACGCTTTGAGATTCCTCTCAAACCCTTGGAATATATGGGAAAATGGGTCTTTCCTAGACCGCCGTAATGTCCTTAAATTAGCCTTTACAGGCCAGATACCCTATACCCGCGAAAACGGGTTTTCGAACACCAAAATATCGTTACCTTTCAAGGTCTTAGGTAGATTTGAAAGCACTGAAAAAGTAATGGCGCACTGGGGAGGATTCGAACCCCCGACCCCTTGATTCGTAGTCAAGTACTCTATCCAACTGAGCTACCAGTGCGTACTGCTAGAGCGAGAAGCGCCTTAAACCTGATTTATTGTTCAATTGCAAGCGCCTTTTGTATAAACGGTGTTTTTTTGCCTTTCCTTGGTTTGCGGCCTGATATCCGCCACGCTCAGCGGTCATATTTACGCATCTGTTTATTAAATTGGCGCTGCTCCCAACTGGCACCCAAAAGACCGTCAACTGTGAATAGTGCAAATACCAGCACCAGGGCAATAGACCAGGGAATTACCACCAAAACGATCCAGAAATAGTCAGGGGGTGTTTGATATGCAGGACGGGGGCAACGACCCCGCGCTTATAAAAAATCACAGACGATTTATCCAGTTTGACCTGCGAAAGTGTTTAAACCGCCCGGTATATTTGCGCTTCGATGATTTCGCCGTTTTCCAGCTTGGCTCGAATAGGGACGCGCCTATAGTCTTTGCCCTCGAATTTGTCCAGTCTGGCCCAGTGTTTGGGGAGATCGTTTGAGATGAACACCAGGCCGTTTACGATGTCGCCGTTTGCGTCTGGGATGAAGCCCGGATGACCTTTGTGGGTACCCCAACCTTTGTTGTGACGCTTGCCGCGCACTGATGCTTTATGCCATTCGCCAACCATGCCGTCCATGATATGGGCGTTCTCCTCGCCCGGCGCCAAAGTCCCGTAGACAAATAAAACCGTGTTCATTGCAGGCATCCTATATTGATCGGGTTGGACATCACAAGGCTAACTCATTATTATTTCTTGACCACATCAACCCGGTCGATGAGCGGCAAAAGATCAATTGCTGGCAAAGGCGCACGGCCCTTGTTGGCACCGGAAATGAGCAATAAGAGCAGGTTTAGAAACCCGGTTTGAATGAGAATAATCAACAAGAGACCAATAGCGGTGGAGAACCAGCCCGGAGAAGCCATGCCGAGAGCTTTGAGGATAACGGCCATTAATATGGCCCAAAGCGCACCAAGCATCAGCACAAAACAAAAAATCCCGACCCGCACCAAAACATCTTCGCCAAACACCATGACGGCACGCATTCCGTGCAAAACCAAGCCGGCAAAATTCATCTTTGATTGGCCCTTATAACGCTTGCCCCGGTCGAGGGGCAGGTGAACCAAACGTAGTTTTGACAATATGGCCGTACCAGCCAAATGCAACCAAAGCTCATTCATGGCGGCGATTCGCGCTACGCCCTTTTGCGTCAACGCCATGAAATTGCCAAACCCCACGGGCTTGCCGGTCAGGGCCTTGAACACCAATCTATACAGTACATAAAAAAGCTTGAACTCCAGTGTTTCGTGGCGGGCTTTACGGGTGGCGACCACCACATCGGTTTTCGCATCCGCCAGCAATGTCAACATTTGCGGGATGCTGTCGGGCTTGTCTTCGCCGTCGCTGTCCATGACCACTGTTTGTTTTGCGCTATAATGTGTATCGAGATAAATCAATCCGGCCGCTATAGCTCGCTGGTGCCCCATATTGCGTTTAAGGTGGACAATCACCCCGTCCACACCCGCATCTTTAAAATCTTTCGGGCGTAGCGGTTCGGATATACTGCCGTCCTCAATTGCAAATATAGTGAATTTTTGCCCCACTTGCTCTTTCAGATGTTTGAACAATTCCCGTGCCGCATCTCTGTCTTCATAGACGGGCATGACGATTGCCAAATTTATTTTTGTTTTGGTCATAAGGTGCTCATGGGGATACTCATGGTGATACTTATAGGCATACGTATAGCCGTTATTGTTTTGGTGTTTATAAACCGATCTTGGTTAACAGAAAATTGTAAGTCTTGCGATATCTGATAAATTATGCGTACACCGGACCAGACTTCGTTTTTACATATATTTGGCCTGCTTGGACTATGGGGCGCATTATTTATCTGTGTGCATCTGCTACATTTTCGCTTCTTTATTGTTGATGTGGTGTTTTATGCGGCCTTTTTTGATGTGTTTTTATCGGCGGGTTTTTTGGCATTGATCTACGTGTTTTTCCTGCGCAAGCGTTTGAAAATCAGCCCGCAAAGCCTGGTCTTGTCTGGTTTGCTCGGTCTAAGCTGCGGGTATATATTTGCCATCACAGTGCCCACCGTTATCGACCGGTCTTTGTCTGCCTATATTTTGGAAAAACTGGTACAAAGGGGTGGAGCGGTGCAAGAAAATGCGCTCAACCGGATATTTGCCGAAGAATATATCCCCGAGTTCAGGCTCATGGATGTACGCTTGCAAGAAGCCCTCAGCTCGGGAACTGTGGTGATTACGGGCGGATGTATCCGGATCACCGCCAAGGGCAAACGGGTGGCGGGATTAACGCAATTTTACCGCCGCAATTTCCTGCCCAAAAAACGTCGTTTACTTGGCGAAGTCACGGACAGTTTGATTGAGCCATTTAAAAGCTCAAACGCAAATGTAGATTACATATGTACAGCGAAATAAAAGGCCAAAATAAAGGCCCAAAAACAGCCTAGCGCGCTCCCTGACAAATCATATCCACTTGAAGATTACCGGGATTAAATCTTCTGGTCGTATTCCCCAATCTCTTCGTATTTAGCCAGCCTTGCCTCTATCTCGCGAAACATATTGGTTTTATTTTCTTCAGACGTGGGGCTTTCGACCACAACCACCAGGTTGGGCGTGTTGGAACTTGCGCGCACCAGACCCCAGGTGCCGTCTTCCAGGGTGACGCGGACACCGTTGACGGTGTTAATGTCGCGGATGGATTGCCCGAGCAATTTATCACCATTTTTAAAAGCCTCCTGATACTCGGCAATGACCCTATCAACCACGCCGTATTTTTTCTCGTCGTCGCAATAAGGGGACATAGTTGGACTGCCCCAGGTTTTGGGCAAGGCCCGGCGCAGATCGGCCATAGACTTGTCCGGATTTCGGTCAAGCATTTGCAAAATGGCAATGGCCGATAAAATACCGTCATCATAGCCGCGCCCGATGGGGGCGTTGAAAAAATAATGTCCGGATTTCTCAAACCCGACCAATGCACCAATTTCCTTGCTCCGGCGTTTGATATAGCTATGCCCGGTTTTCCAGTAATCGGTTTTGGCGCCGTTAGCAATCAACACAGGATCGGTAGCGTAAAGCCCGGTGGATTTCACGTCCGCCACGAATTGCGCGTTTTCAAATTTGGCCGAGAGATCCCGCGCCAGCATCACCCCGACTTTATCGGCGAAAATTTCTTCGCCTTCATTGTCCACCACGCCGCACCGGTCACCATCACCGTCAAAACCAACGGCCAAATCAGCCCCGTGTTCCTTGACCGCATCTTTCATGGCTCCAAGCATTTTCATGTCTTCGGGGTTGGGATTATAGGCTGGAAAATTATGATCGAGACTGCACTGTACCGGGATAACCTCGACCCCGATTTTATTTAAAACATGGGGGGCAAATGCGCCCGCCGTACCGTTACCACAAGCGGCCACAACGCGCAATTTGCGCTTGATTTTAATGTCCTTGGCCAGATCGCGCATATAAAGTCCGGCCACATCATCTATAAATTCATAACCGCCGCCGCTGCGCATCGCCGCCTTGCCGGACAGGGCAATATCTTTCAGGCGGCTCATTTCGTCGGGGCCAAAGGTTAAAGGTCGCTCGACCCCCATTTTTACCCCCGTCCAGCCATTGGTATTGTGGCTGGCCGTCACCATAGCCACGCACGGTACATCCAGAGCAAATTGCGCGAAATATGCGGTCGGCGACAAGGCCAGGCCTATATCTTTCACCTCAACCCCCGCACTCATCAAGCCGACAATAAGCGCTTGTTTGATCGACAGGGAATAAGAGCGGTAATCATGACCGACCACGATTTGCGGGCGCACACCCAGCTCAAAGATCAACGTACCCAGAGATGCACCGAGCATCTGGATGCCGTAAAGATTGATCTCGGGCGGTTTGTCACTGCCGTGATGCCCAAACCACCAACGCGCATCATATTCCCGAAACCCAGTCGGTTTGATCAAGGCGCGTGTTTCAAATAATGCCGAGTTTGGTTTAATAGCGTCAAGTGGTTTTTTCATCATGGGGTCCCTAATTTTGCAGCGTTTTACAAGGTTAATATGAAGCAAGAGTAACATTATGCAAAGCAATTTTACAATATGAGAATTACGGCGCGCGGGTTATAGTTGATAGAAAAACGATTGCCGCCACATTTACGATCGGTAGTCAAAATATAGACGCGTATCGCGGCCCATAATTGAAATGTTCTTGCCCTAAACCCCCAACTCCCCTTCAAATTCCAACTCCACCGGGCCGGTCATTATGACGTGGTTATCGCTCTCTCGCCATTCTATGTGCAGATCGCCGCCGTCCATTATCACTCGTGCGCTACGACCTGTACGGTTTTGACGGTTGGCAGCGACCAGGGCGGCGCAGGCTCCGGTACCGCAGGCTTTGGTGAGGCCTGCGCCGCGCTCCCAGACCCGCAGGCGGATTTCGCTTCGGCTCTTGATCTCGGCAAACCCGACATTGCACTGCTGCGGGAATAAAGGATGATATTCAATCATAGAGCCGATTTTTTCGACCGCCACCGTTTCGGCATCATCCACGAAAAACACGCAGTGGGGATTGCCCATATTGACGGCCCCGGGGCGGGCCAGAACGGGGGCGTCTATAGGCCCGACTTTCACGTCGATAACCCGGGTGTCCATATATTCCTTGAGGGGGATTTCGTCCCATTTAAGGCGCGGCTCGCCCATGTCTACGGCGACAGAAAACCCGCCTGTCCTCCTGGTTTGTAGCAGCCCGGCATTGGTCTCTAACATGACCTTGTCGCGCCCGGTCTCAACCATAACCAGCCAAGGAATACATCTGGACGCATTGCCGCACGCATCAACCTGCCCCCCGTCCGCGTTCCAAATTTCCATAAATACATCTGCGCTTTCGAATTTGGCATTTTCAACTTTAGGCGGTCGCATAATGATGATCTGGTCTGCGCCAAGCTTGCCCATGGGGCCACTCTGAGCCGCAGTGGCCTTGGCCAACTCAGAGGTCATGACAAAACTGGCGGATTTTCGGGCGTCAAACACCCCAAACCTGTTGCCGGCACCATTCATAATATAAAATTTCATGACAGCCTTATAGTCGGGCCGCACAAGCAGGGCAAGCCGCCTACGCCGCCTGGCTATTTTCTACACATATATCGTAAAAACCTTGCTTGACGGGGCTGGCTGGGTGGTTTATGTCGCACCAACTTGGAATATAGCCTGATTTAGGCTACATATAATGTATTTAAATACTTAAAGACACTTAAAGGATATTGGCATGGCACGTCGTTGCGATTTAATGGGCACAGGCCCAATGAGCGGGAATAATGTTTCTCACTCCAATGTGAAAACAAGACGCCGGTTTGAACCAAATTTGTGTAATGTGACGCTAACATCGGACACACTTGAGCAAAAATTCAAAATGCGTGTAACGGCAGCGTCTTTACGAACCGTTGATTTCAAAGGCGGTCTTGACGGGTTTTTGCTCGGCACCAAAAATGCAAAACTGACGGATAAAGCGCGCAAAATCAAACGCGCTTTGGTCAAAAAAATAGCTGAAGCCGCACCCGAAACCGCCCCCGAAACCGCCCCCAAAACCGCCCCCAAAACCGCTTAGAGTTATTTTTCGAAAGCGCTATAGAATCACACTTCGCCGCAAGGCGTTGATTGCGCTTGTCGTGTTATTAACTCTGGGTTTTTTGGCTGATTTTTTGGTGTCCCATCGTCATTTACCGTGGCGCGGACTTGATATGGATGCCCCGGTTGGTTTGGCAACAGGGGCAAAAATTTCCCTTATTGCATTAGCCCCCAGCCGTGTGTGCCTGAACAAATTAAGCCAGGCACAACACTTGGACTATGCCCAGGCCGCACCCAAAAACGAGGGCAGGACTTGTGGCTGGACTATTGCCGCCAACATGACCGGAGCAGGCGGCTCAAAATTTCGCCCCCACACGGTCACGGCCCAATGCCAGGTCGTGTTGGCGTCCTATATCTGGCTTTTGGAAGTCGATGGCCACGCCCAAAAATATCTGGGCAGCGGGCTCAAAAAAACCCATCACACGGGCACGTATTCATGCCGCCGCCAACGCGGTAATGCTTCGGGTACCTGGTCCCAGCACGCCTTTGCCAATGCCTGGGACATCACAGGCTTTGAGCTTGAAGACGGGCAGGTGATTTCCATTACCAAACATTGGCGCAGTGATGGCAGCAAAGTGGCCAAGGCGCGCAGTAAATTTCTCAAAAAAAGCCGTGCTTCCGCCTGTAAATTGTTCAATGTGGTGCTGACACCAGATTTTAACGCGGCCCACAAAGACCATTTTCATCTTGACCAAGGCCCCAACTCGTCCTGTCATTAAAATTCACCGTCAAACCAAGGGTTATAACCTATCGTGTCATCAGGCCATGACAGCCGCGCTTGTTCTGGTTTGAAAAACAGCCTATAATCACGCCCAAAGGATCAATTATGCACTTATTGGGAATTATTATTGCGGTTGCTACGGCCATTTTTTGGGTGAGCCGGGCGGCCAGAGGGGCCAAAGATGTGGCAGATGTCGCCAAGACTTTGCGCAATATGCCGCGCCGGATGCGGTTTAAAAACAAAGCGGGCAAGCGCGGGCTGGATTTAATCGATAATCCTAGGGAAGCGGCAACCATCCTCATGGTCAGCATTGCCAAATTATCCGATTATTCCGCTGCCCATGACGGGCTTATTAGCGGCGCATCCACAGGACGGATTATTGATATACTAAAAACTTATATGAAAATATCAGCAGTGGAAGCGGATGAGCTTTTGACCCAAATGCGCTGGAACGTCAAAGACCTGGCGCAAGCAGACACAGCCTTAGCCCCTATGACCAATGTATTGTCAGGCACTATTCGCCGCGCCGAAGCCGATGACCTTTCCGACATGCTCCAGAAAATCTCCCATGCGGACGGCAAACCAAACCCCGAACAAAGAGCCTTTATAGCAAGGGTGCGAGAGCGGTTAGGCCTGGAGGCGTAAGGGGGCAATAAAAAACGGCCCGCCGAGCGGCGCACCGTTTTTCGTTATCATAAATGAAAAGCAAAACCTAGTCGTCATCGCCTGTAAGCTCTGCACCGGTTTCCTGGTCAACAACTTTCATGGAGAGGCGAACCTTGCCGCGCTTGTCAAAGCCCATGAGCTTGACATAGACCTCATCGCCCTCGGACAAATGATCTTTCGGATGCTCAACCCGCTCGGAAACAATTTGGCTGACATGGACAAGACCGTCGCGTTTGCCAAAGAAGTTCACAAACGCGCCGAAGTCCATAACCTTGACCACTTTACCTTTGTAGATCACGCCTTCTTCCGGCTCGGCGGTCAGGCCTTCGATCCAGTCTTTGGCGGCTTCAATAGACGCCGCATCATTGGAAGCAAGCTTGATCGTGCCGTCGTCTTCAACACTAACACGTGCGCCTGTGACTTCGACGATTTCGCGGATAACCTTGCCGCCCGTACCAATCACGTCGCGGATTTTATCAACCGGAATTTTGATGGTGACAATGCGCGGGGCAAATTCGCCAACATCTTCGCGGGCCTCAACCATGGCCTTGTTCATCTCGTCCAGGATATGTAAACGTCCGCCGCTGGCTTGTGTGAGGGCGTCTTTCATAATGTCCATAGTGATACCGGCGATTTTAATGTCCATCTGCAAGGATGTGATACCGTCTTTGGTACCAGCGACCTTAAAGTCCATATCACCAAGATGATCTTCATCACCTAAAATATCAGACAGGATCGCCACATCATCACCTTCTTTGATCAAGCCCATTGCAATCCCCGATACTGGCTTGGAGATCGGCACCCCCGCATCCATCATAGCCAGTGAACACCCGCAAACCGTAGCCATAGAGCTAGACCCGTTGCTTTCCATAATTTCGGCAACCAGGCGAATGGTGTAAGGAAATTCCTCGTCGCTTGGCATAACCGCCGCCAAAGCCCGTTGGGCCAATTTACCGTGACCGTATTCCCGGCGAGATGTACCGCGCAAAAATCTGGCTTCTCCGACCGAAAACGGAGGGAAATTATAATGGAGCATGAATTTATTTTTGATCGTGCCTGTAAGCTGATCAACAAATTGCTCGTCCTCGGATGTACCCAAAGTGGCCACACATAAGGCTTGCGTTTCGCCGCGTGTGAACAGGGCGGAACCATGAGTGCGCGGCAATATTCCGGTTTCGGAGACGATTGCGCGTACCTGGTCAAGCTTGCGACCATCAATGCGCTTGCCAGTTTTGATAACACTGGAGCGCACGACAGCGGATTCGACGGCTTTAAAAGCGTCGGAAAATACGCCGCCGTCCATACCGTCCGGGTTGTCCTCAGATGCAATCAACACCGCACCTTTATCGCGGGCCTCGCCAAGGGCGGCCTGGCGTTCCATTTTGTCGGTTTTCTTGTAAGCCTTGGCGATGTCTTTTTCCAGCAATTTGGCCACGGATTTTTTCTCGTCCGCAAGATCAGGGGCTGCAAAGTCCCAAGGCTCTTTAGCCGCTTTTTCTGCCAAATCTATGATCGCATCAATGACGGGCTGGAAGCCTGCGTGGGCAAATTCAAGCGCACCGAGCATGACCTCCTCGGTCAGCTCCTTGGCTTCACTTTCCACCATCATCACGGCACCGGCGGTGCCAGCGACCACCAAATCAAGGGCGCTGTCTTCCATGTCTTGCAAGCTAGGCTGCAATACATATTCACCGTCAATATAGCCGACACGGGCTGCGCCAATGGGGCCCATGAACGGAATACCGGACAATGTGATGGCCGCAGAGGCGGCAATCATGCCGATAACATCAGGTTCATTTTCAAGGTCGTGCTGTAGCACATTGATAATGATCTGGGTCTCGCTCATGAAACCTTTGACAAACAAAGGTCTGAACGGCCGGTCGATCAAGCGGGAGATCAGGGTTTCGCGCTCGGTTGGACGACCTTCGCGTTTGAAATAGCCGCCCGGGATTTTCCCCGAAGCATAAAATTTTTCCTGGTAGTTAACGGTCAGCGGGAAGAAGCTCTGTCCCGGTTTAGCTGATCTGGCCGCGCAAATTGTCGCGAGCAATACGGTTTCGCCGTAAGTCGCAAGCACCGCGCCGTCAGCTTGGCGGGCCATGCCGCCAGTTTCAAGTGTCAGGGTTTTTCCGGCCCATTCCAATTCTACTTTGTGTTTATTAAACATGTTTTTCATCTTTCACATAACAAGGTAATTTTTGATTTCCGGTTAGCTGTGCTAATCGTCCGTTCACGCGCTGAAGATTTTGGCTTCGCCAAACCCTTGCGCTGGCACGGAGCGAAGTTCACTTTGAACCCCGCTTCCTAAAATTCACCTTTCTTCTTACAATGCGTACCCTATTTTGGTTTTGT
>CAZCUM010000019.1:0-48913 GCA_964502015.1 uncultured Robiginitomaculum sp.
ATTTGGCTCGCGGTACGCGGGTTAATATGGGCGAAGCGGTCGGCGTGATTGCAGCCCAATCCATCGGCGAGCCCGGCACCCAATTGACCATGCGGACCTTCCATATTGGCGGTACGGCGTCTGTGTCGGATAAATCCGTGACCGAAAGCTCCAATGAGGGCAAAATTGTCTATATTAACGGCAATGTCGTAAAAGACAGCTCCGGCACACTTGTAGTTATGGGCCGCAATATGCAAATCGCGGTACATTCCGAAGATGGCAAAGAACTAGAGCTTCACAAGGTTAGCTATGGTTCCAAAGTTTCGGTCAAAGACGGCGCGAAAATTTCGCGCGGTGACAAGATCAATGAATGGGACCCTTACTCAGAACCAATCTTAACGGAAGTTGGCGGACAAGTGAAATTGGTCGATATGATCGACGGTGTGTCCGTGCGCGAAGAAACCGACGAAGAAACCGGCATTACCTCCAAGGTTATCGTTGACTGGCGCTCATCTGCCAAAGGTAGCGATCTCCAGCCAATGGCGATCATCCAGGACAAAAACGGCGAACCGATGAAAAACGCAAACGGCAATGTGGCCAGCTATATGTTGGCAGTTGGCGCGATTTTGTCGGTTAATGACGACGATATGGTTCACCCTGGTGATAGTTTGGCGCGTATTGCCAAAGGCGGCGCGACCCAGCGCGACATCACCGGTGGTCTGCCGCGTGTGGCCGAGCTGTTCGAGGCCCGCAAGCCCAAGGACGATGCGGTCATCGCCGATATGGACGGTGTGATCGAGTTTGTCCGCGAATATAAAAACAAGCGCCGTATCCAGATCACCCCGGACGACGAAAATATCGAACCGTCCACATTCCTGATTGCCAAGGGCAAGCATATGAGCGTGCGCGAAGGCGACCGTGTGGTCAAAGGCGATTATCTCATCGACGGTAATCCTGCGCCCCACGATATTCTGGAAATTCTCGGCGTTGAGGCTCTGGCGGAATATATGATCGACGAAGTGCAAGCGGTTTACCGCTTGCAAGGCGTGCCGATCAACGACAAACATATTGAAGTTATTGTGCGCCAGATGTTGCAAAAGGTTGAAATCACCGATGCCGGTGATACCAGCTTGCTCAGCGGCGAACAGGTTGACCGGATCGAATTTGCCGAGGTTAATGCGGCATTGCTGGAACGCGACAAGGACAAAACCCCGGCTACGGCGAAACCGTTTTTGCTGGGTATTACCAAAGCGTCCCTGCAAACCCGTTCGTTTATCTCGGCGGCCTCCTTCCAGGAAACCACCCGTGTGCTGACCGAAGCTTCGGTGCAGGGCAAGGAAGACATGCTGGAAGGCTTGAAAGAAAACGTCATCGTTGGTCGTCTCATTCCGGCTGGTACAGGCGCCACTTTACGCAAATACCAAAACCTGGCCAATGCCCGTGATACCAAACTATTGGCGATGCGCGCCGCAGGCGTAGAGCCAAGCGACGAAAGCCTGCCAGCAGAAATCGCCGAAGCGGCGGCTGCGGAAGGTGCAGAAGATGCGGTCGGAGAAGTAGGCGCATAAACGCAAGCCCTTATCCACTGCACGACTTTACAAAAACCCGGCTTCTGGCCGGGTTTTTATTTTGGTGTAATCCGCAATAATTTACCGTCGCTGGCGTCATCGGTCAGGACAAGAATACTGCCGTCCGGGGCGGTGCGGACATCGCGAATGCGGGCGTTTAAATCTGCCAATAAGCTTTCTTCGCTGACAAATTTACCGTCTTCAATATCCACCCGGCGCAGATCACGCGATACCAAGCCGCCGACCAAAGCATCTCCGTTCCAACCCGGAAACAAATCACCCCGGTATATAGTCAAGCCAGACGGGGCGATAGACGGCGTCCAATCTAGGACGAAGGCTTCCATACCGTCGTAGCTCTGAAACGGGGTGATTTTCGCCCCGGTATAATCTGTGCCCGTGGTGGTAATGGGCCAGCCGTAATTTTTACCAGGCGCAATAATGTTCAACTCATCGCCGCCCTTGGCACCATGTTCATGGGCCCACAATGTGCCGCTATCAAAATGCAGGCCTTGGGTGTTGCGGTGGCCCAAGCTATAGATTTCCGGGCGCACACCAGAGACGCCGACAAATGGGTTGTTAGCTGGCACGGAGCCGTCCGGGTTAAGCCGCACGATTTTGCCCAAATGTGAGTTTTTGTCTTGCGCGGCCTCGCGGTGGGCAAAGCCTTCGCCCAAGCTTAGCACCAAAGTCCCGTCCCCTAGAAAAGCAATGCGTCCGCCAAAGTGGGACGAGGTATCATTGGTAGGTGCGGCGCGGAATAATTCTTTGCTGTCAACAAGTTCGCCGTCCACAAGTCGCGCCCGTACCAAAGCCGTGCCGTTGGCGTTTTTTGTGCCTTTGGCATAGGCGAAATAGACGGTGCGGGTTTGCGCGAAATCAGGTGCCAGTACAATGTCAAACAGTCCGGCTTGCCCCTCCACATAAATATCGCCCGCCACGCCGGCGATTTCTGTACGCGAACCGTCTGTCGCAATATGCAACAAATAGCCCGGATGTTCCGTCACCAGATAACTGCCGTCCGGCAACACTGCCACACTCCACGGCGCACGTAAATTATCTGCAATGGTTTGCACATTGACGGCTGTCTGGCTGATGACGGCGTCTGGTCTTTGCGGAGTTTGTTGATCCGGGGCGGGCGAACAGGCGGAGACCCACAGGGTGAGTGCCAAACTTAAACCTAAATACTGCTTGTTCATTCTTCGCTCCCGCCTTGACCTTTGCGTAAATCATAGCCCATATTGGCGCGAAACGAAAGCACGAAGCACAAGTTATGAAACGAGAGGACGACAATGGGCCGGATTATTAAAACAGGATTGATTTTTATTTTAAGCGTAGTCATCGCCACCTTGCTGGCCACCCTGTTTTCAAGCCAATTTGTGCTCGGCGGACTGGCCGGGGCGGGCGCAAAAATTAGTCTGGGTGAACGCCTCGGCATGACCCTATATGACCTTGGGCATTTGGGGCCGCTTTACGGAATTTTCATCTTGATCGGGCTGGCCACCGCGTTTTTGGCGGCGGCGCTTGTTTACCGTTTTGCCAAGACCAAACGGGCTTTAATCTACGTGGTTGCTGGCATGGCCTGTTTCGTGGTCATGCTCTACCTGATGCAAGCCGTGTTTTTCGGCGTCCCGATAATAGCGGGTGCGAGAAGTACACTGGGCTTAGCGTTTCAGGCCTTGGCGGGCGGCTTGGCGGGCTATGTGTTTGCGCGGATGACAAGGCGTAGCGAGTAGGGGGTTTTTTATCCTCATTATTCATCCTCATTATGTTGAATGTTGAGCGTTACATCTAATTGGCGGTGAACTTCCTGAATTTGGGCGAGCCACGGGCGCAGTCCGTCGCGCATAAAGGCATCATATGTGTCAGCATTTATGGCTATATCTGCCATGAGACCTTTATTCTGTCTAATGGCTTTCGCCGTGCAAGTCGCCGTTACTTCACGTTCAAGTTCTTTGCGTGTGTCACTGTGTTCAAGTAGTGAGGAAATTTCAATTATTTCAGGGTAAAGATGACCGATGTCATAGGCATCAGCGCTCAAGCTTGTCGTGAATTCAAGAGCTTCTTGCCGTTGTAGTAATTTTGCTAAAGCTTTATTTAAGGCAGCGTCCCGCACGATATCCAATCGTCCGGTTGCTTGAAGCCGTTCAAGGGATGGCAAATTAGTGCGGCCAAAATATAAGACGTGCGCATAAGAAAGTGCGGTGCATTCGACCGTAGTTAGCTCCCTATGTGGCGCCAAACCGAATAAGATATTTGTCGCCTCGGCAATGATGTTCGCATAATAGGTGCGCTTGCCGACAATATTTGAGGCAAGCTGCTCTGTTTCTGTTATTTCTGCATGAAGCGCGTGAAGAATAGTGGTTTCGTCGCGCCTGTCTTGCTGCGAATTGCTCCAATTGGAAACCTGCAAGCCAACGAATACACCGACAACAACGATGAAAAAATCTAAAAATACGGCAAACCAATTTTGGTCACGTACATGTTTTGTAATACTGCGTAATAACATCCCCAGTCCTTTTTTGTCGTTTGTAGCAAGTCTTAATCGGATTGTCTGTAATAAGTTTGAAAGTGCTAACGCACTCCACACTCCGGTCATTCCCGACCCCTTTTTTGATTAAAGATGGGCGGGAATCCAGCGTATAAAGAGCGAGCAAAGTTCGCACATATCTGATTAAACTGGATACCCAGTCAAGCTGGGTATGAGCGGGAAGGTGGGTATTTTTTTGCTCATTTCAAAAATTTCAAAAAACTTATCCACGGTTTTGCGAACACCCGTATATTCAAATTGTTCTTCTCTTTGGGACAGGCAAGCGATCGTTGGTTGGCTGGAGGGGAGACGGCGTTTCGTCGGTGTAGATGCTCTGGTAACGTGGAGTGGTCGGCCGGCTCCGGGTGAGGTCCTTGAACCCCGACTGTTCTACGGGCCCCCTATGTGAAAAGACGCCGCCGTGTGGTTTTATACCGTGCGAAATACTTTTTGTGCACTTCTTCGGTAATCCGGTGCGGTGCGAAACCACACGGGCGTCCCATTATGATGTCCCAATATGCCGCGTGTTCTAAGCCAACACCAATCACGTCCGTACTTTTAGTGCGGCGGCAAAACTGCTGGAGCTCAAAACTACTGGAGATATGTATGAGCAGACCCGGACATGACGCAGTCAGTAAATTGGATGCCCGTACCGCCGCCTTGCGCCGCGCCGTGCTTAAGGCCGAGCGGACTTTGGTACGGGAAACCAAAAAGCGCGAAATACCCTGCCACTGTCAAAGCCCCGATTCTGAATATATATATACATATGCAGATTTTTTGGAAGTGCGCGAATTATATGAAAAGACAATGGCTCATTGGCGCATTGACCTCCAGGAAAAGGGGCCCCAAGAAAAGGGAAATGGCAAAAAGCTGGAAAGTGAAAATCTGAAAATAAGATTATTGGAAGGGCCGAGCCATGAACAAGAGTATGAACAAGAGCATGAACAAAAACACTATATGTAAATTGGAGGCCCGGCTCCAGTCCCTAAACAAGGCCGTGGGCGAGTTGGGCCCTCTCTGCGAATGCCAAGCTGAATATGATGATGAGACAGTTTTGGCATTGGGGCAGGAATTATTATCTATCTGGGAGCAGGAATTTCAGAAAGAGCTGGACACGGGCGTTCGTGCCTCAATGGATTGGATGGCCCCGACAGAGAACCAAGCGTGAGTCCCTATTCAAACGCGCCTATTCAAATTTCGGCAAGTCGGCTTTCATTTGTGCCTGGCCCTTTTCGTTGATCAAGGCTTTGGCGCGCATGAAGGCCTGGAATTCTGCGCTCGACGTCAAGGTTTGCAAGTCTTGCAAATTGGCTGTGGCCTCGGCGGTGACATTGAACATTTGCTCCAGCTTCTCCATATCGGTCAACTCGCGGGGGAATTTTCTGATCTGGACTTTGGTGTCTGCGTCGATTTCGGCCAATTCTTTCGCCACTTCCAGGGCTTTCATAAATCCGCCCAGCTCGTCTACCAGACCAAGCTCCTTGGCTTGAACGCCCGTCCACACCCGGCCTTTGGCGATTTCGCGCACACGCTCTATGGGCATATTGCGCCCGTCGGCAACTTTGGAGGTGAAATCAACATAAATTTCTTCCATGCCAGACCGAAAGGCCTCGCGGTTAGTATCGCTCCACGGCTCAAAGGCGGAATAGGCGGCAGAATATTCGCCGCCAATATTGATAGCTTCCACATTAAACCCGACCTTGGCGGCGGTATCCCTGATATTGATAATGCCGCCGACCACACCTATAGAGCCGGTGACCGTAGTCGGCATGGCGACGATTTTATCAGCAGGCGCGGCCACATAATAGCCGCCGGACGCCGCGTATTGGCCCATGGAGACGACAACGGGTTTGCCGGCTTTTTTGGCTTTGACAACCGCGTCCCAGATTTGGTCGGATGCCGTAGCCGACCCGCCGGGACTGTCGACGCGCAGGATAATGGCTTTAACCTTGTCGTTTTTGGATGCCTTGATCAGGGCTTTGGACAAGGTGTCGCTACCCATGGAAATATTGTTGGAAAACGGGTTGGAGCCGTCCTCGGAACTGCCGAGTACCACCCCGCCTTGGCCACCGACAAAGGCAATAAGTGGGCCCGAGTTAAACCCGACACCGTAATCGGCAACGCTTTGGAAAGCGGCATCTTTGCCAGCTTTTTTCTTGGCATATTGCTGAGCGTCCACATAATGGCCGAGCTTGTCCACATAACCAAGTTCCTTGGCTTGTTCGGCGCTGTGGGGCGCGTTTTGCAAGAAAGACAGAAATGCGTTTTCAGACAAGCCCCGATCTGTTGCAATATTGCTGACATTGCTGTCCATCAAGGACTGGAGCAAGGACGTCATGCTTTCTTTATGGGCCGGGGTCATGGTTTTTTCGGTAAATGTATTGGCCATGTTCTTGTATTCATAAAACTGGACGAATTGTGGTTTGGCGTCGATTTTTTCAAACACACCGCCAAAAAATTCGACCTCGCCGCGCATGCCGGCCAGAGCAAATGCGGTGGTGTCCTGCAACCAGATTTCGTCCGCTGCTGCTACCGACATATAAGCCGACAAGCTCGTGCCTTCAAAACCCTGGGCGTGAGCGATAACGAATTTGCCGCTGGTTTTGAAATCCTTGATGGCGGCGCGCAGTTCTTCGGCCTTTGCCGGGGACATGCCCCAGCCATTGGCGCGAATGAACAGGCCTTTGATTTTTTTGTCGTCCTTGGCGCGGCTTAAGGTGCGCACTGTGTTGACAACAGATAAAGGTGTATCGCCAAACAGGGAAGAGCCGCCACTATGGTCGAGCATGGATTTACGCAAATCCAGTGTCAAGACTATGGCATCACCGCTGACAGCATCTTTTTTGGACGCAGAACCAATAGCCGCCCCGACCAAAAGCGCGAAAAATATGAACAGTAAAAACATGGCGACGAAAAAGCCAATGACAGACGCAAACAAGGAGATGAAAAAATGACGCATGAATAAACCCATTAATAATCTAATTTAAAGAAACAGCCTAGCTTCTCTTACTAGCCTCTATTACATGTATTTTTACAAATGCAAAGTTTATTCTCGATAAACGATAATAATTCTGCAGGAGGGGCGGCCCAGGGCGAATTGCACAAATAGTCCGAAAAACCCGTTGCATTGTTTTGGTTTTGGCGATAGTAAGCGGCCCCACTATTACTGTATTGATGTCCGGCTTGGAAAATATGTTCAAGTTACAATGTTCAGGTACAGTGCAGACAATACGCTTTTGGGGCGTAGCCAAGCGGTAAGGCATCGGGTTTTGATCCCGTGATCGTTGGTTCGAATCCAGCCGCCCCAACCATTAGCTCGCAAATGCGATGCAAGCTCACAAATGTGACTGAAGTGTTTCATAAATTATATTTTTACAAATTAAAATTATTCGAAAAAATTATTCGAAAAAATTATTCATGTGGGTTCAGCCAGCATTGTATGCGCGTAAAAAGGGAGCAATCCGAAAAACCTAACTATGTCAAGGGAATTTTTTTCGAAAAAAAGCAAAAAAATTGCATTTTGGTACATCCTAACGATTGATTAACGCGAAAGAGCCGTGTAAGCGTTGTCCTAACAAATAACAAAATAGGCTGTCATCGCGAATGGCGGCCCTAAATATCGGGAGCTATGTGTGGTGAATATTCCTTCAAGCGTAAAAGGTTTGGCGGTAGTTGGATTTGTCTCGGCCCTTTTGGTGCCGGGTGCATATGCACAAACGGCAACGCAGAACGAAGCGAGCTATAGTGCGCTCTTGCAAGCGATTGCTTCGGAAAAGATCAGCTTGGCACAACAAGAATTGTTTGTAGCAAACCAGGGCGGGGAAATCGAACTGCTCAATGCGCAAATCGCTAGTGTAGATGATCTTAAATCATCTATTGAGCCCATGGTTGGTAAGATGACCACGGGCATTGCCGCGCAGATAAATTCTGATTACCCGTTTGAAATGGATCGTCGTATCCCGCGTCTGGAATCTTTGGAAAACACGGTGGCAGACCCAACGGTATCCATCGCAGAAAAATACCGCAAGGCTTTAAACGTCTACAAGCTTGAGGTCAATTATGGCCAAAGTCTGGAGGCCAAGAAGGGTAATCATCCTGTCAATCCTACCATTCGCGTGGGCGATGATCGTTGGGTGAAGAATGAGGACGGCACGATTAAATTTGATAAGAAGACTGGCGAGCGGGAAGAGATATTTGATGGTTCGTATTTGCGCTATGGACGTTTGGCTTATGTTTATTTGGCTGCGGACAGCTCGGGTGCCATGCGCTATGATTTGTCGCAAAAGGCTTGGGTGGATTTACCCAAGAGAAATATTGTCGATATCCGCCGTGCCGTGCGGATTGCCAATGGGGAGGCTGCGCCAAATGTGGTTAGGGTTCCTATTATTAATACACCTTAAATAAAGGGTGGTGTTTTGAGCCGTTGTGCTCGTCTGCGGTGGTGACGCCGCTAAAATTTCGCACTGCAGGTGGTCTGCACGGCGAGCAAGTTACGAAACTAGATCGGAAGGAAGACATGTCGAAAATTTCAAAAATCAGGCCAAAAGTTATAAGTGCCCTGCTGGTTGGAGCGTGTGTAATGGCTGTCGCTATGCCCGCACAAGCACAGCTTGAACAGGCTTTGGGGATTGCTAAAAACTCCACCGCCGCTAGTGCTGCATCTCAACTACGTGTTGAGCAAGCGGATGATGATGCGGATAGTATGGCACGGGATTACCGGGCTATCTTGCAGCAAACCGACAACATGAAGTTGTTTTTTGACCAGCAAAATATTTACCTTGAGGGTCAAAAGGGTGACATAATATCTTTGACCGAGCAGTTAGGTTCGGTCGAGGTTGTTAAACGCGGTATGGTTCCCATGATGCTGAGGATGGCAGCCGAGATAGAGGATTCTATCAAGGCTGATATGCCGTTCAAGCTACGGGAGCGTAGGGAACGGATGGAGCGCATGAAAGCGGTTTTGGCTGACCCAACTGTGACGCCCACTGAACAATATCGTCAGGTGTTGGCAGCCTATAAAAACGAAGTGGCATATGGTGCCGCTATCGAAAGTTATGAGGGTGCGCATCCGACCAGATCCGGTGTCAAGGTTGACTATTTAATGATTGGTCGTCTGGCCTTGATTTACATGACCAAGGACGAGGCTGATTTGGGGGCATATGATCTGGCATCCGGGGAGTGGAGACCTGTTGATACAGGTCAGGCTCTTGGTGTGCGTCAAGCTATTCGTATTGCTAATGGTGAAGCTGCAGCGCAAATCGTATTCGCGCCCATGCCCGGTGCTAAATAGAGAAAGAGGACAAGTAAATGACAAGAATTTCTAAAATAATGAAAAAACTCAGTGCCTTTTTCGTGGGCTGTGTTTTAGTTGCTGGTATGGCTGTGCCTGCCGGCGCTCAAATTAATTCCATTAGCGAGCTTTTGGATAAGGTTCGCCAGGATGCCCGTCAAACCCAGGCGGAAAATGCCCGGCGTGAAGCGGATTTCAAAAGCCGTCGTGATCAGCAGGCCAGCAAATTGGCTGCTGCTCGCAGGGAGTTGAACCGGCTTGAGGCCGACGTTCGCCGTGTTGAGCGGCAGTTTGAGGCCAATGAGAACGTAATTGCACAATTAGACGGAGAGCTAAACGCGGCTCTTGGTGAATTTCGCGATGTGTTTGGTCTTGCCCGTCAAAGTGCTGGTGAATTTAAAGCGACATTGGACAGCTCATTGGTAACGGCGCAATATCCGAAACGGACTGAGGTTCTTGGTAAAATTGCCAATTCCAAAGCATTGCCGAATTCCGACGAGCTAGATGCTATTTGGAAGTCCATGCTTGGGGAAATTAAAGCCCAGCGTCAGGTGGTGTCATTTGAGGCAAATGTTGGCAATAGCGACAATCCTGGAGCGCCCATGGTGCTCACCCGGGTTGGCGCATTTAACGTGTTTACAAATGATGGGGCTGATTTCCTGGAATATAAAAACACCAAAGAGCCCGGTGTCCTGCCTTTGACATATTTGAACAAACAGCCCGGTGGTGCGATCAATAAAGCCGCCCAGGACGTGCTAAACGCCGGTTCCGATGATTTGGTATTTGGCCCGGTCGACCCGACCCGTGGTAGCTTGTTGAAAGCCTTGGAGCGTGTGCCAACTGTCGTGGAACGTGTTGGTAATCCTTTCTTGTTCAACGGTGGCCACGGCGGCGGTATTGGCGTCATTATCGGTTGGGTGCTGATTATTGGCGCTGTCTTTGGTATCTTCAATATTATCCGCTTGTTCTTGATATCTTCGGCGGTGCGCGCCCAGAAGAAGAAAGCGCAACCATCCAAATCCAACCCTCTTGGCCGCGTTATGATGGCCTATGAAGGTGCCAAGGATAAGGACGAGGAAATCATCGAGCTGAAATTGGATGAAGCGATCTTGCGCGAAAGCCCGAAACTTGAGGTTGGTCTTAACCTGCTCAAACTCGGTGCTGCGATTGCGCCATTGCTCGGCCTATTGGGTACGGTTACAGGTATGATCGAGACCTTCCAGGCCATGATGATCTATGGTGCTGGTGATCCGCAATTGATGGCCGGTGGTATTTCCAAAGCTTTGGTTACGACCATGGTTGGTTTGATTGCTGCTATTCCCTTGCTGGTTCTGCACAGTTTCTGTGCGTCCCTGGCTCGGGGTGTTCAAGGTACGCTGGAGGAGCAATCCGCAGGTATCGTGGCGCGGCATATAGAAAGCCGTCGCGGCTAGAGAGTATATGGGTTCGGCCTCGCGCCGAACCCATTCATTATTGCCCGAACACAGGCAGGTTTTGTGGCCGGGTTTAAAACTGGTGGATAAAATAAGGTGTCATTATGCCCGAATGGTTAAATCCGAAACTCGCATTTGAGGGGTTGCAGGACTTCATGGCCCAAGGTGGCTGGGTTCTGGTTCCAATCATGATACTCGCTTTCTTTTTGTGGGTTTTCATAATGGAGCGCATGTCATATTATATGTTTGCCCATGCAGCACTCAAGACCAGGCTACGTTCGGAATGGAATGCAAGGCCAGATAAGCGGTCATGGCGCTCACGGGCAATTCGTGATGAATTGGTCTCGCAGGTGAAAATTCAGACGGCTAAAAGTGTCGGTATTGTACAAACTCTCGTGGCTGTGGCTCCGCTTTTGGGCTTGCTGGGGACTGTGACAGGCATGATTGTCGTGTTTGACGTCATGGCTCTATCCGGGTCGTCAAGTGCCAGGCTGATGGCGGGGGGCGTGTTTCAGGCAACAATCCCGACAATGGCGGGCATGGTGATCGCGTTAACCGGCTTGCCGTTTTCCAACTGGTTGCCAAAGCTGAGTGCGCGCGAGACGGCTAAATTTGCCGACACATTGGGATATGGAGAGTAGATATGAGAAGACGTGTACGCCACGGCGGAGATGACGCTGATGTAGATATGACACCAATGCTCGACATTGTGTTCATCATGCTGATTTTCTTTATTGTTACGGCCACATTCCTGGACGAAAAAGGTATTGATCTAACCCAACCACCACCACCGCCGCCGAGTGATATTGATCCTCCTTCCAAACCAGCCATTGCTGTGTATGTTGATGGTCAAAACAGATGCTCTGTTGACGGGCTGGCGGCTGATTGTGACCGGGTGATCCTGACGGTTGAAAGCCTTTTGGCGGATAAACCAGGTGCCAATATCATTCTGAAAGTCCACGAAACCGCTGACAACCAATATCTGGTTGGCTTGAAGGACAGTTTTGATGCCAAAGGTCGGGACACAAAAATCGAAATTATCAAAGGGTGATAGTGTAATAAAATTACAAAATAACACTTGCAATCTAAAACGAATAGTGATAAGGTAACAAAATGGCAAGACGTAGTCGTGTAGCAGTCGAGGCGGAAGAAACAGAAATGAACATGACGCCCATGTTGGATGTGGTGTTTATTCTCCTGATTTTCTTCATTGTGACCTCTGTGTTTATCAAAACCCCTGGTTTTGAACCTGACAAGCCTGAGGCTACATTGGCTGTAGATTTGGCCCCGGGTATTATGGTGGCAATTAGTCGGGATAATGAGATTTGGATTGATAAATCGCCCTATAGTCTAAACGAGATCAGGCCGGTTATCTTGGCCTTGCAGGCGGAGAACCCAAAAGCGCCCGGTATGATTCTCGGGGACGCGGAAGCCCATGCAGGCTTGGTGATGGCCGTACAGGAAATGATGTCGGATTTGGGTATTGATACCCGTGTTGCGACCAAGTAGGAGACAAAAATGACTGGAATTGTACGTTGGATATTAGGCACAGGTATAGCGGCTGTCGTAACTTTTTTCCTGTTCATAGCAATGATGCTCCTGATCAAGGGTAAGTTCGAGCTGGCCGAAAAGCCGGAAAAGCTTAGTTTTGAAATCAATGCGAAAATTGAAGACCCGAAAGTTACGCGCAAAGATGTAAAAGTTGCCAAGGTGCGCAGAGTTGAAACCCCGCCGCCGCCGCCCATGATTGAGCGCCAGCAGGCGGCGCAACCATCCGTGGCCATCGCGTCTTTGGAAGGGGCTATTCCGGATTTTACAACCCCGAAACTTGATCGCCAAAACTTTAAAATTGCTGTGTCTGACCGGGATGCCCAGCCTTTGGTGCGCATCCCGCCGATCATGCCGCCGCGCGCCGAAAAAAGCGGACACTGTAAAGTCAGATTTGATGTGAGCCCCCAAGGACAACCGTTCAATGTTGCCGCGACCTATTGCAGTTCGAATGTGTTTAAGCGTGCATCGGTTAAGTCTGTGGAAAAATGGAAGTATAACCCAAAAATTGTTGATGGCAGAACCGTATCTCGTAAAGGTGTGGAATCACAAATTACTTTTCAGCTTACTGATGAACGCGGGAATCTTATTCCTGAATAACGAAACGATAATGGCGCTACAAGGCGTCTATATATGAAGTAAATGGAGGCAAATGTGACCAGTTCACGGACCCGTACACCGACGACAAAAACATCTCTTCTGCGCTCATCTCTACTGCGATCTATGGCCCGTGGCGCCGCGAGTTTCATTTTACCTTTGGCACTGGGAGTGGCCATAACGGGTGCATTTTCTATAGCTGTGGTAGATGAAGCTCATGCCCAACGGACAAAGAGAAATAATGATAAGCCAGACAAGCCAGTTGAAGGTCGTCAATTTGGTGCTAAGGCCGGAGCAATTGTCAATGAAGCTCTGATGGAGGTCAATGAAGAACGGCACAGTGCTGCTTTAGGCATTATGGCGAAAGCCTTGGCATTGCCGGATTTAAACCCATACGAAAAAGCTACGATTTACCAGATGCAAGGTGGGTCGTATTATGCCCTTGACCAATACCCTGCAGCTATTCAGGCGTTTGAAAACGCTATTGCTTCAGGTGGGTTACTGCCAAAAGAAAAATCCGCTCTACGTGTCAACATTGCCCAGCTTTTGATCGGCAACGGCCAGTATGTACGCGGGGCGCAAATGCTGGAAGACTGGAACCGCAATGGCGGGCAATTAAAGCCTGCACATGTCGAAATGTTGTGGCAGGCCTGGTCGCAAGCCGAGAAATATTCGCGGGCATTGCCGTGGGCGGAAAAATGGTTTAATGCAGCGCGTCCAAAAGAGCGCAAGCATTACGACCTTCTGAACTTTATGTACAATCATTTGAACATGCCGGCCAAGCAGGCGGATATTGTCAAACAAATGATTAACCGTTGGCCCCAGGACAAAAACCTCTGGGACGCTTGGGCGTCTATGTTGGCCAATGGTGGCCGGGAGCAAGAATCTTTCGAAGTCACCAAAATGTTGTATCTTGGCGGTGCGCTCAAGTCCGAGCAAGACCTTGAAAAGGTCATCCAGTATTATAGTTATTACGAGATGCCGTACCAGGCTGCGGAAATCCTTGAACGTGAAATGAATGCTGGCCGTATCAAGCAATCGCCCGCAAAATTGGTGCAATTATCCGATCTGTTCCGTCAAGCACGTGAGTATAAGCGGGCAATACCGGCTTTGGAAAGAGCGGCAAGTACTTCGGGTACGGCCAAGCTTTATGCAGATTTAGGGGAAGCGCTCTACAAGGAAAACCAGTGCGGCAAAGCTGAAGATGCTTTCAAAAAAGCCATGCAGCTTGGTTATGACCAAGGCAAGTCCTGGATGCTGATCGCGTCTTGCCGCTATGATGACGCGGCGTCTGAAAGCCGCATTGCCTGCCCCTACACGGACGAAAAAGAAAAAAATGCGCCTTGGTCAGTGAAACGGTCAGCTGCCGTCGTTGCATTTGATAATGTCCCTTCATCTTCGCGGGAAGCACGAAATGCCAAAAAATGGAAATCTTTCATTATTGCAGAAAAAGGGGCGGTAAAAAGAAGATGTAAATTTGAAGCCGACCTTGAATGGCAGAACTGTAAAGTGGATATTAGCCGGGCCTATAAAGCCGAGTTTTTAAAGGGTGAGTTTAAGTTATCCAACAAGAACTGCGAAAAATTTGTCGCACAATTCGACGAAGAGTTTCGCAAAGGTCGGGGCGAGGAAGAAGATAAGGAAGAGTAGTTCTTCTCATCCGCACCGGATATCAGCACATATGCACTGGGCAGAAATCGCCTTGAGTTAGCAATAACCCGAAAGCCTAGAGTGCTCTAGTTTTCGGGTTATTGCATTTGGGGAGCCAAAATCGTTCATCACAATGTTGCGAGATACTTGTATTATACACAGCGTGTCTCTATTTTGGTCGTTCAACAGGAGTTCCTATGTCGAATGAAAATCTAGCCCCTATCGAAAACAAATCCGAAATGGTCGACTGGATCGCCGCTGGCTGCAAGCCCGTTGCTGCTTGGTTGATTGGTACTGAACACGAAAAAATCGGGTTTGATTTGGCCAGTCTCAAGCCGTTGCCATACGACGGCGCAACGGGTATTCTTGCCATGCTGGAGGGGCTGAAAAAATTCGGTTGGCAGGGTGTCGTCGAAAACGGGTATCTCATCGCCTTGAAGCGCGATGGTGCGTCCGTATCCCTGGAGCCAGGCGGGCAGTTCGAATTGTCCGGCGCACCGCTTAAGACTATCCACCAGACATGCGGGGAAGTGAACCAACATTTGCGTGAGGTCAAAGAAATAGCAGACAAGATAGGGGCAGGCTTTCTGTCCCTCGGCTTTCGTCCGGATACAAGGCTTGAAGATGTGCCAGTGATGCCCAAAGGCCGTTATAATATCATGCGCGCCTATATGCCGACAGTTGGCACACACGGGCTTGAGATGATGTTTCGTACCTGTACGGTTCAAGTCAATCTGGATTTTGCCTCCGAAGCCGACATGGTTAAAAAAATGCGGGTAAGCTTGGCCTTGCAACCAATTGCCACGGCGCTATTTGCCAACTCACCGTTTAAGGACGGTGTACCCAACGGCTATAATTCCTACCGGTCTCGCATATGGCTGGACACGGACGCGGATAGAACCGGCATGTTGCCGTTCGCATTTGAAGACGGGTTCGGGTTTGAGCGCTATGTAGATTATGCCTTAGATGTACCCATGTATTTCGTCCACCGAGGTGAGGACTATCTGGACGCATCGGGCAAGAGCTTTCGGGATTTCCTGAACGGTAAGCTGGATGTCCTGCCGGGAGAAAAACCAACCATAGCCGATTTTGAAGACCATCTCTCGACTATATTCCCCGAGGTGCGTCTGAAACAATTTCTGGAAATGCGCGGTGCTGATACTGGCCCGTGGAACCAGCTTTGCGCTTTGCCAGCGTTTTGGGTCGGGCTTCTCTATGACCCGGCGGCGTTGGATGCGGCTTGGGACTGGGTGAAAGACTGGAGCGAAGAAGAACGCGACCAATTGCGCCGCGACGTCCCCAAATACGGGTTCGCGGCTAAATTCAGAAACGGTACCATGCTGGATTTAGTGAAACGGGCCTTGGTGTTGTCGCGCGAAGGCCTCAAAACCCGCCATAAACTAAATGCTTACGGGGAAAGCGAAACCGTGTTTCTGGCCGAGCTTGATGATATGGCTAAAAGCGGTAAAAATAATGCGGATAAATTGTTGGAGCTTTATCACGGCGATTGGGGCGGCGATATAATTCGGGCCTACGAAGACTGCGTATATTAGAACAATTTCAAAACTTGGCACGGTATTTGCTTCTTTACTACACATAATCAAATGTGAACCAGCATGGGGCAGGTTCTAAGTAAGGAACTTTATTATGCGTATATTATTTGTAGGAGCGGCAGCTGTCGCGTTATCTGGATGTTCGTGGCTGGGTTTGGGTAATAATTATGGCCCATATAGTTATAACACGGGGCCACATTCATCAAGTGCTGGTCATGTGTCCACAGGGGCACCACAACACAAACCATTAAGTAAATGGGGAATCACAGGTGCAATCGGGACGGACTTTATTGTCGGCGGTAATGCCGTCACAGGCAATGATACGGGTGGCCTGCTCAATGTGCATCAAGTCTCTATGAAAAATGCATATAAGCCAGGCTATCGGGGCGAGGCCGGTATTACCTATGCGCTTAACGGCAAACAATCTTTGACGATCAATGGTTTCTACCAAGAAGCAAAAGGCAAGTCCGATGTGGTCTTTGCCAACGCTCCAGGACAATCGTTTACGACCCAGTTTGGCGACTATAAGGCTTACGGTATTGATGCTGGTTTGCGTCATAATCTCAGTAAAGGTAGTATGCCTTTGCTTAAATCTGTCCAACCCTATGTAGAGGGACGGATTGGTATAGCCCGCACCAGTGATTTTCAAATGGAAAACGTCCAACTAAATGGTGTAGCTCTTGTACCTTCAGAGGCGGCAATGTATGAAGGGCGCTATATTCCAACCGCAAGTGCGCTTGTGGGTTTTGAAAAACCAATTAGCAGACATATGTCTATCGGTCTTGAAACTGGTATTCGGTATATGGGTAAAAGTGATTCGGACGATTCATTTGTTGCAGGAACTGCGCTTGAAGGCATGAACAATGGCAGTAGCCGCTGGTCAATTCCCTTGCAAATCCGTGGTCGCTACCGCTTCTAGGCATCGACACATTTAATGTCCCGCGGCTCCAGACGTGGGAGAGCGGGGGTCAGCAGCACCGTATAAAAAGCCGCGCTTTTGCATAACTGCATTGGCGCGGCCTAATGTTGTGCGTTTGTATTTGGCTTTCTCGTCTTTGGAAAAATTAAAGCCGCGATCTTCCAATATACGCACAGTATCTGCCGAGATGCCTGGCTCGGTGATGATAATATCCGGTAGCCATTGGTGATGAATACGCGCAGCGGTGACGGCTTCCATAGCGTTCATGTCAAAATCGATCACATTAAGAATATTTTGCAAAACCACTGTGATGATAGCGGAGCCGCCGGGCGAACCTGTGACGAAATAGGGTTCGCCGTCTTTCTTGATGATAACCGGGGTCATGGACGAGAGCGGCCGCTTTTGCGGCTCGATCTTGTTAGCCTCGCCGCCGATCAAACCGTAGCCATTTGGTGTGCCAGGTTTGGCCGAGAAATCATCCATTTCATTATTGAGCAAAAACCCGGCCCCATCTACGGAATAGCCGCTACCAAAGCTGAAATTCAGGGTCGTGGTCACAGATACCGCATTGCCCCATTTGTCCATAACTGAATAATGGGTGGTAGCAGGGCTTTCTTTGGGGAGGTTGCGACCCGGTAAAATATCCTGGGAGCGGCTGGCTTTGCCCCTGTCAATTGTGCCGCGTAACCTGTCGGCGTAAGATTTATCGGTGAGTTCTTCCACAGGTACATCAAAGAAATCCGGATCACCCAGATATTTGGAGCGGTCAGCATAGGCCCGGCGCATGGCTTCAATGAGCAAATGTAGATAATCTGCGCTGTTATGCTCCAGTGCGCGCAAATCATAACCTTCAAGTATATTGAGCATTTGCACCACATGCACACCGCCTGATGATGGCGGCGGCATGGAGAAAATTTCATAGCCTCGGTAAACACCCTTCACGGGCTTGCGCTTGAGCGCCTGATAGTTTTTCAAATCTGCATGGGTGATTAAACCACCGCCTTTTTGCATTTCTGTCACCAATAAATCAGCGGTTTTACCCTCGTAAAAACCGGCGCGACCATGCCTGGAAATCCGCTTTAGGGTTTTGGCTAAATCCCGCTGTTTGAGCCTGTCACCTTGTTGGTACAGCGCCCCGCCGGGTTTGTAAAAATACGCTAACGTGGACGGGTCCTTGGACAACAAAACCTTGCTGGCGGCAAAACCTTGGGCCATGCCGTAAGAGACAGGCATGCCTTTTTCCGCCAGCCGGATGGCCGGGGCCATAACCTGTTTACGGCTCATGGTGCCGTAGGCGTCCAGTGCATCTAGCAGACCCATAACCGAGCCGGGAACGCCAGCGGATAAATGTGAGTATTGGGCTATTTGGTTATCAACCTCTCCGTCCGCCCCCAAAAACATATCGCGCGTTGCGGCGCTCGGTGCCATTTCCCTAAAATCTATGGCGATGACCTCGTCCGCTTCTTTCATGGCCACCAACATAAATCCGCCGCCGCCCAGATTTCCCGCTGCCGGAAAGGTGACGGCAAGCGCAAACCCGGTGGCGACGGCCGCATCTACCGCATTTCCCCCCCCTGCCAAAATATCGCGCCCGATTTCAGCCGCAATTATCTCTTGTGCCGTCACCATTCCGTCAGTTGCGACCTTGGGATGGAAAGGCGCCCGGTCATAGCCCGCAAAAGCTAATGAGCCAGTGGCATCTTGCCCATGAACGGATGGCGCGTGTATAGCGACGCTGATGATAACAAGAATTAACAGGCGGGAAATAACAGTGCCCATAAGAACCTCCAAAAAATTACAGTATGTTCTGTCATATTTTCTTATCGCAATCCACACTTATAAGTTCGCTATGCCGATTGATTAACTCTGATAACTTTTCCTTGCGTGAAGCTAAATCCCGCTTGCCAGCCTGCGCGTGTCTCGCTAGGTTCCGGTGGTTATTTGGCGCTTGGCAATGTGAAAATTATGGAAATGTATAAATTATGAGACCGACCAACACTCGCAATCCTGATTATTTTCATAAGGTGGTTGATTGCCAATGGGCCTGTCCGGCCCATACCCCCGTACCGGCCTATATCCGGCTGATTGCCCAAGGGCGTTACAGCGATGCTTATATGCTCAACCGCCATTCCAATGTATTTCCCGGAATATTAGGCCGGGTGTGTGACAGGCCGTGCGAGCCAGCATGTCGGCGCGGACGGCTTGAAGAAGAACCTGTTGCCATTTGCCGTCTCAAGCGGGTTGCGGCGGATCACCGGGACGATATTACAGACCAACTGCCCAAGAAACCGGCCAAAACCAACGGCAAACGTATCGCCCTGATTGGGGCTGGCCCGGCATCGTTTACTGTGGCCAATGATCTGGCCCCCCTTGGCTATGAATGCACGGTTTTTGAAAAACTCAGTGAACCGGGCGGTTTGATGCGCTCCAATATTCCGGCGTTCCGTTTACCCGAGCAGGTCTTGTCTGAAGAACTGGGATATATTCTGGACATGGGTGTCGAGCTGAAATTGGGCCAGGCTGTGGACAGCATGGACGCGCTGTTGGAAGAGGGTTGGGATGCGGTATTTGTCGGCACGGGCGCGCCGCGCGGCAAGGATTTAAATCTACCTGGGCGTTGGGACACAATGGACAAGGACGGCCCAGATAAAGATGAAAAGGATAGCGAAAATATCCATATCGGGATTGATTGGCTGGAATCCGTTGCTTTTGAGCACACCAAAAAAATTGGTAAAAATGTCCTGATCATCGGGGTTGGCAATACGGCTATGGATTGTTGCCGCACAAGTTTGCGACTTGGTGCCAAAAACGTCAAGGTCATGGCCCGCAAACCACGGGCATTTTTCAAAGCGTCCGTCTGGGAATTGGAAGACGCGGAAGAAGAAAATGTCGAAATTATTGTCAATCATTCACCCAAATCATTTGTTGTCAAAGACGGCAAATTAACGGGCATGGTGTTTGAGTTGATGGAATACGAAATTGATGCAGGCGGTAAAATAATCAACCAGAAAGTGACAGGCGAAACCATCATCCCTTGTGATGATGTGATTTTGGCCATTGGTCAGGACAATGCATTTCCGTGGATCGAAGAAACATCCGGCATCAAACTGGACAAATGGCAAGTGCCCGAGGTTGACGAGGCCACATTTGAAAGCACGCGCAAGGGTGTATTTTTTGGCGGCGATGCTGCTTTTGGGCCTAAAAACATTATTTGGGCGGTGGAGCATGGCCACCAGGCTGCCATCTCCATCCACAAACACTGCCAGGGTAAAATGTTGAGCGGACGTTTGCCCAATGATGTGAAAATGGCACCGACAAAAATGGGCATGTTTGAGTGGCGCTATTCCAACTCCTATGATGATGCGGCGCGCCGCAAAATGACCCATGTGGAGCTGAGCAAACGCTTTGCTGATCTGGACGTCGAGGTCGAGCTTGGTTTTACCGCCGACCAAATTGCCACAGAGGTTGAGCGTTGTCTCAATTGCGATATTCAGACCGTGTTTGAACCCAGTTTGTGTGAAGAATGTGACGCTTGTATCGACATATGCCCGGTGGAGTGCCTGAGCATGACACCGGACGCAGAGGACGAAGCAGAGTTGCGGGCCAGTCTCAGCGCATCTGAAATCATTGAGGGGCAGGATTTATATGTCTCGGATGCTTTGCCTTTGACCGGGCGGGTGATGATCAAGGACGAAAATGTCTGCCTGCATTGCGGCCTGTGCGCCGAGCGCTGTCCAACCGCCGCGTGGGATATGAAAGAATCTCTGATCCAGATACATTATGCGGATGAACAGGACGGCGGGCAAAAAACAGGGCTAGGAGCATGAGTAATACACGTGTCAATGATTTCACTATAAAAGTCGGTAATGTTAACGGTACCGGGTCTGCCAGTGCCAATGGCTTGTTGATGAAAATAATTTTTCGCATGGGTGTGCCGGTGGTTGGGAAAAACATTTTCCCCTCCAATATTCAAGGCCTGCCAACATGGTATGAGATAAGGGTCACCGAAAAAGGCTATCGGGGGCGCTCCGGTGATATTGACATTATGATCGCCATGAACCCGGATAGTTATGAAAGGGATTTAGCCGAACTAAGCCCCGGCGGTATATTGATCTATGACAATACTTGGCCCAGACCGCATTTCCTGACCCGTACCGACATTACCGTTATTGGCGTGCCGCTTGCGCGAATGTGTAATAGCGCGTTTAAGGTGGCGCGTTCTCGCATATTGATGAAAAACGTCGCCTATGTGGGCGCGGTTGCCGCCTTGCTTGATCTTGATCTTGATATTATTCACACATTGCTACGCGAAATGTTTGCCGCCAAACCCAAACTGGTTGACTTGAATTTGCAAGCTGTTGCGCTGGGATATGATTATGTCAAAGAACATTTCCCGGACATGAACGGTTTTAAGGTCAAAGCCCGTAACCTGACCAAAGGTAAAGTCATGATAGACGGCAATACCGCCGCCGGGCTGGGCTGTGTTTACGGCGGGGCAACCTTTGGTGCCTGGTATCCGATCACGCCCTCGACCTCCTTGATGGATGCCTTTGTCAAATATTGCAAAAAATTGCGCATCAATCCTGAAACCGGCAAGCATAAATATTGTATAATCCAGGCCGAGGACGAACTGGCCGCAGCCGGGATGATTATCGGGGCGGCGTGGAACGGGGCGCGTTGTTTTACCCCAACCTCCGGGCCTGGTATATCTCTGATGAGCGAATTTATCGGCTTTGCCTATTACACCGAGATACCCATGGTGCTGTTCGATATTCAGCGTACCGGGCCGTCAACCGGCATGCCGACCCGTACCCAGCAATGCGATATTCAACTTTGTGCCACCGCCTCCCACGGCGATACCATGCATATTTTGCTGTTCCCTGCGGATCCTGGCGAATGTTTCGAGATGGCGGTCAATGCCCTTGACCTGGCCGAGCGTTTCCAAACGCCTGTATTCGTGCTTTCCGATATTGATATTGGGATGAATGATTGGATGGTGGACGAGCTTCAGTGGGACGATAGCTATATACCAGATCGGGGCAAGGTATTGTCGGCTGAGGATTTAAAATCCGTAGATAAATTTCACCGCTATCTGGATGTGGACGGGGATCATATTCCCTACCGCACCATACCGGGCACGGATCCCAAGGGTGCCTATTTTACCAGAGGTTCCGGCCACAATAAATACGGCGGCTATACGGAAGACGGCGCCGAATACAAAGAGGTGGTTGACAGGCTCAAAGCCAAGTGGAGAAGCTCCGCAGAGAAACTGCCTGTGCCTATCGTGAAACGGGCCAAGAAAGCCACCAAAACCGCGATACTGTCGCTTGGGTCTTGTGACGGTGCGGTGATTGAAGCTCGCGACAGGTTGGGCGCGGACGGTGTCTATCTGAATTATATGCGCATTCGCGGCTTTCCGTTTGCCCGCGCGGTGGAAGAATTTATTGCCGAGCATGACCAGGTGTTCGTCATTGAGCAAAACCGCGATGCCCAATTGCTCGGGTTATTATTATCCGAGACCAATACCCCGCGCGATAAATTGATACCGCTTCTGCATTATTCAGGCGAACCGCTTGATTATAAATTTGTACGCGGCGCTCTTAGTGAAGCTTTAAAGTTGAGGAAAACCGCATGACCTCGTTTGTAAAACCGTTTATCCGCCGCAAAAACGAACCAACCAATGCGCTTGGGCTTGTACGGGCCGATTACGACGGGGCCATGTCCACCCTGTGCGCTGGTTGTGGTCATGATGCGGTCACCGCCACCATGGCGCGGGCGTTTTTCGAATTGTCCATAGAGCCCCACAAGGCTGTCAAGGTTTCCGGCATTGGCTGTTCGTCTAAAACCACGGCCTATTTTCTACGCGAGAGCCACGGCATCAATACCGTGCATGGGCGTATGCCGTCCGTAGCCACCGGTGCGATCGCCGCCAATCACGAGCTTGCCTATATTGGTGTGTCGGGGGACGGGGATAGTCTGTCTATTGGTCTTGGGCAGTTTGTCCATGCCATGCGGCGCAATGTTAATATGCTGTATGTGTTGGAAAACAATGGTGTTTACGGCCTGACCAAAGGCCAATTTTCTGCCGCCGCCGATATTGGCTCTACGGCTAAAAAAGGTGCGGTTAATGAGCTGCCGCCTATTGACCCGGTGTCTTTGGCCTTGTCGGTGGGTGCGACATTCGTAGCGCGCGGATTTTCCGGTGACCGTGACCAATTATTACCCCTGATCAAGGCCGGGCTTAAACATAGGGGTTTTGGTCTGATTGATGTAATTTCGCCCTGCGTCAGTTTCAATGACCATAAGGGTTCCACCAAATCCTATGCCCATACCTATAAATATTATAACCCGGCCATTCACGCCGACTATGTGCCGCCGAGTAAACAGATCAAAGCCGCCTACGCCGCCGGCGAGGTTATGCCCGTGAAACTACACGACGGCGGGGAGATTAAGTTGCGCAAGCTGGAAAACGGCTATGATCCCCGTGACCGGGCTGCAGCTATCGGGAAATTGTTTGAAAGCAATCAGGGCAGCGAAATCGTTACCGGGCTTCTTTATATCAATGAAGACCATAAAGACATGCACGAAATGGCCCGCATGGAAGACAGACCCCTGAACCAAATTCCCTACAACGAACTGAACCCCGGCGCTGCAAAGCTAAAAGAATTACAAAAGGGCTTTCGTTAAAATTTCGCGCTGAGTGATATTTTCAAATTTCGGCCGGGTAGGGGGATGGTGTCTTTTAAGAATGAGGTGTGTTGGCGGGCATCTTGATCAAAGACGTTATTGATGCTGCCGCGTATGGTCAAAGCATCATTGATCTTGTAGTTGGTTTGTAGGTTAACCAGCGTATAACCATTTGTGACCAGTTCTCCCGGCGCGGTATTATCTTGCTTGGCCGCGTGGTCAATCTCGGCGCGAAACCGCCAATCATGGTTCTGAAAAACCGCGCCCAGACCAATGCCAAGGGGCGGGATTCGTGGTAGGAAAGTGCGCTGGGCGCTGCCGTCTGCGTCCAAATCGGCTTTAACATATTCAACCGAACCGTCGAGGGCGAAATCGAAATTATTAATTGTCGCCAATTTAGCACCAGCCTCAAATTCAAAGCCTTTAAATAGGGCATCAGAAGCGGTAAATTTAAACTCCGGCAACCCGTCTTGCAGGGCGCCTGTAGCACGCTCATAAATATAATCATTATATTTGGTGGAGAAAATATTAAAGCTGGCATAGGCGCGACCTTCCTTAAAGCGCATAGACATTTCAACACCGCGTGCGCGCTCAAGGCTTAAATCGTTATCACCAATTTCAAATTGACTGGTGGCCAGATGCGGGCCGTTGGAGAACAGTTCTTCGCTGGTCGGGGCGCGAGATGTGCTGAATATTGTGCCGCCCAAACGGATGGTATCTGTGAGGTGATAATCAGCACCGGCCGATGCACTAAAGCCGGTAAAGCTGCGAGATATATTGGCGGTAGGGTTGTCAAGCTGGTTATGTTCATAACGCATACCGGCCTCCAGGTGCCAATCGCCAAGATTAAGCTCTTGAAATGTAAATACGCCCTTCTGTTTTGACCTGGTCGGAGGGACGAAGGCTTCTGCGCCCACGGCGGCGAAATCGCGTTGGCGAATTTGTGCGCCGTAGGCCGCCTGCCAATTTCCGCGCTCTGCTTGTAGCAATTCGCCGCGTAACTCAAACCCCTGATTGGTAAATACGGTGCCGAGTGCGCCGTCTGGCTCAATCTCGCGGTGTTCATAATCCCCATAGCCGCCATTAATGGTCAAAGTTTGGATCGGGCCGTCAAATTCTATACGCACAACGCTGTCCATACGGGTTTGCTCCAGCGCTACGGTTACGCCGCCCTCTTCCTCTTCGTCTCCTGGCCCATGGCCCTCCTCCTCGTGTTCATGTCCGCCGGGGACGCCGTAGGCGCTGTCGAGATTGCGAAGTGCAAAACCAACCAGCGCATTTTGGCCAACCCAGGACACACCTGCAGCCAAGGCACTGGACTGTACGGCAGAATTCTCAACTCTGTTTTGGTCTTGCTCATGTTCTTCGGCTGCCTCACCTTCTGCGGCGCGAAGAACGGCGCTTTCGGCAAACCCGGGAATGCTATAATCTTGTGTCTTGCGCATGCTGGCGTCCACATGTCCGACCAAAAAACCGCCGCCTAAACCGCCAAGTTTAAAGTTTACACCTACGGCGCCCTCATAGCCATCATCAACGTTGGATGCTCCTATACGTGCTGCGCCTGTAAGCGGTTTATCAGGCACGTGGTCCGGGATACGGCCATCGATGACATTGATGACCCCGCCCGACGCAGAACTACCGTAGCGCAACAGGCCAGAGCCGCGAATTATTTCGATGCGTGTGGCCATAGCCGGTTCGACCGAACTGGCATGATCTGGGCTGGAGGAGGAAGCGTCGATGGAGCCAATTCCGTTGTCGAGAATGCGAATGCGGTCGCCGCCCTGGCCGCGAATGAGAGGCCGTGATGCGCCAGGGCCAAAGAATGTTGAGGAAACCCCCGGCGTTTTCTTTAAGGTCTCGCCCAGTGACCCGGACAGATTATTAGCGAGTTTTTCGCCGCTCATGACGGATATGCCGACCAGGCTTTCTCCGGCCGTCGCGGACAGAGGCGAGCCTGTGACGATGATTTCGTCTAAATCTTTGTCTGGTGTGGATGAATGATTTGTTTGGGCATTGGCCATAATTGGGAGAAATACCGAAACGGCTGCAACGGATATAGCCGCCGTAGAGCGTAATAATGTGTTTTGCATGTGGGTGTGTCCAGAATGTCTGCACCAATGCTTCTCATATTTGAGACAGGCGGTGCGGTTCACGATAATTTGAAGAGTAAAAAACTATCGGCTGGGCGGGCCTCGCGCAGTAGCCGCAATACTGTGTGCGGGCATATGGGGCTGTGGTGTGGGAAGTGCAAAGAGATGTGCGCGGGGCGGCACGTAAATAATGACCTTGCTTGGCGGCATGGCCAAATCATCCAGATCGTCATTTGCCAAAACGGAAAACACACAGACAGCACTATCGTGATTATGGGGCGCAGAGCCGTAATTGGCCGCATGGGCAATACTGCCCGCCCGTGCCCATAGGAAGAACACGGCGACAAGAAGCGCAAAAGCCCAGCTACGATGTTGTCGGACAAGTCCCATAAACCGGATTATAGCAGTGGCGTCAGATTATGCAATACTATAACAAAATATAAATATAGAAAAACCCTCCCGAAACGGCAGGGGGCACATAGCTACCAAATTTTCACGCGGTCTTCTGGCGCCAAATATAGAGCATCGCCAGGCTGGACGTCGAAAGCCTCATACCACTTGTCAAAATTGCGCACGATACCATTGGCCCGGTATTCTCCGGGGCTGTGGGGGCCGTTTTTAAGTTGGGTGCGCATGGCTTCTTCGCGAAACTTGCGTTGCCAAATCTGGCTATAAGCCAGGAAGAAACGCTGGTCGCCAGTATAGCCGTCTATGACCGGGGCAGGTTTGCCGCCCAGTGATTTTTTGTAAGCGGCATAGGCCATTGTGATACCCGTTAGATCACCGATGTTTTCGCCCAGTGCAAGCTGGCCGTTAATATGCTCGCCTGGCAAGGGTTCAAACTGATCATATTGAGCAATGAGGGCTTCGGATCTGGATTTGAACGCAGCCTGATCCGCCTCGCTCCACCAATTGCGCTGTTTACCATCGCCGTCGGATTTAGAGCCTTGGTCGTCAAACCCGTGGCCCATTTCATGGCCGATGACTGCGCCGATACCGCCGTAATTTACTGCCGGATCAGCGCCCGGATCAAAGAACGGTGCTTGCAAAATCGCCGCCGGGAAGACGATTTCATTTCGGCCTGAATTATAATAGGCGTTGACGGTTTGCGGCGTCATGCCCCAGTCTTCTTTTCTAATTGGCCCGCCAAGTTTGGAGATCATGTCATTCCACCTCCAGACATTGGCAGATTTTATAGTGCCAATGAGATCATTTTTGTCCACGGACAGGCTGGAATAATCTTTCCATTTACTCGGATATCCGATTTTGGCGTTAAATTTGGCCAGTTTGTCTTGGGCTTCGATCTTTGTATCAGCCCCCATCCATTCCAGATTGTCAATACCGTCCTTGAAAGCGGCGCGCAGATTTTCAATCAGATCATCCATCTGCATCTTGGCGGCGGGCGGAAAATGGCGTTTAACATAAACCTGACCGATAGCTTCACCGAGATTGCGGTTGATCAGACTAACGCCGCGTTTCCAGCGATCTCGCTGAACTTCAGTACCGCGTAAAGCTGTGCCGTAAAAAGCAAAACGAGCCGCATCTAGATGGCTAGGCAGGGCGGACGTGTTCCCGCCAACATAATGGATTGTCATATAATCTTTGAGAACTGCCAGAGGTGTTTCGCCGAAAATTTTGGCGGAGCTTTGAATGGCGTCGGTCTCGCGTACAACGAATTCTTTTTCGCCGCCAATTCCCCCGGCGTCTGCCATTGCGGCCCAGTCAAATCCCGGCGCGAAATCAATCAGCTCGTCCTTGGTCATCTTGTTATAGGTTAAATCCCGGTTGCGGCGTTTTACCGGTGTCCAGTGTACATTTGCTAATTTGGTTTCAAATTCCATGACGGCCTTGACCCGCGCATCTGCATTTTGTGCACCTGCCGCCTCAAGCATTGTGGTCATATATGTGATATAATCGTTGCGCAGTCCGACAGATTTTTCGTCATCCTTCAGATAATAGCTACGGTTGGGCATGCCAAGCCCGGATTGGGTCAGGTAAAACAGATATGCTTTTGGGTTTTTGGCGTCCGTCGTCACGAACCCGCCAAATGGGGAGCGTACGCCCATAGCCGGGTCACCCATCATTGCGGCCACGGCTTTGCGGCTATCCAGGGCCGCAATCTTGGCAAGGTCGGCTTGTACCGGGGCCATGCCTTTGGCTTCAATAGTGTCCGTATCCATGAATGCGGCGTATAGTTCGCCAATTTTTTGCTCGACCGATCCTGCTGCGTTGTCCATTTGGGAGAGATCTTCGATAATGGTTTTAACCTGGTCTTGTGAACGGTCAGCCAGAATATTAAACGACCCGTAATTAGATTTGTCTGCCGGGATTTGCGTGTTTTTGAGCCAGGTACCATTGACATAGTAGAAAAAATTATCACCGGGTTTAACGGTTTTGTCCATGTTCTCCAGGGCCACGCCGAATGTACCCAGCACAGCCGGCTGGGCTTGCACGGTTAGCGCGGGCGGGGCGGTTTCTTTACCACATGAGCTTAATCCAGTGGCCAGGCCAAGAGCCAAAAGGCTCGGGACGATGAGTTTGTGAAGGGGCATTGTTTTCTCCTGCTTGTTTGTTGGTAGTGACCTTCTAATAATTGCTAATAATTGCTAATCACTGGGCTATTGTGTGGCTTTGTTCAGTTGAGTCGGGTTGACACTTTCGTCTATTCCGTGTTCTGCCAAGGCAATGGCCATCTCGGGGTTATAACTGGATCCGAGCGGGGGCTGTTTTTGACCTGTCCACAGGCGCTTAACGCCGCGCTTAATATCAATACCAATACCGTAAAGTGCAGGCACGAGCATTAAAGTCAGGAAGAAGTCAAACAAAACCCCAAAGGCCAAAGCCACAATCATCGGCTTGAGAAACTCTGCCTGGGCTGAATTTTCGGCCAACATGGGCAAAACACCGACAAAGGTTGTCACCGAGGTGAGCAATATTGGCCTGAACCTGGCCACACAAGCATCGATCATGGCCTGATAGGCACCAACGCCTTTGGCACTGAGCCGGTTGACATAATCAATCAGCACCAGATTGTCATTGACCGCCACACCGGCGGCGGCAAAGAAACCGAATGCGGACATCATACCAAGCGGCACGTCCGTGACGATACAGCCAAACACCATGCCAACGAAAGCAAACGGAATGGCGACCAAAATCAGGAAGGGTTGAAAATAAGACCGAAAACCAACGGCCAAAAGAAAATACATGGCCGCCAACACAAACCAGCCCGAGCGGGTCATTTCTCGCAAAAATGTTCTTTGTTCATCATCAGCACCGATCAAAAGCCTCTCGGCATTGGGGTTGGCGAGTTCCCAGCTTGGCAGAAAATTTTCCGTCATATCGGCTTGTATTTCTTGCCGGGCCTGGGGGCCACCAATAATGACCGCGCCTACGGAAATGATTTGTTTGCGGTCACGGCGGTTAATGCGGCTTATGCCCGGCGCAAAATTTACATCTGCCACGGAATATAACGGCACTTCCGTACCGCCCTGGGTTCGGATACGTAATTGCTGCAAGCTGTCGATGGAATCTCTGGCCGCTTTAGGGTAGCGCAAGACAACCCGTACATCTTCGCCGTTTCGCGGTATACGTTGAACCTCGCGGCCAAAAAATGCCTCGCGTACCTGGCGCGTCAATGACGCCAAGGTAATCCCCAGACTTTCGGCGCCGGGTTTTAGGGTGAATTGCATTTCCTGGGACGAGCTTTCCAAACTGTCCCATGTGCGTGATACGCTGCCATAAGTTTCAAGCTGGGCTTTCAACTCTTTCATGGCGCGGGACAAATCGTCTTCATTATCTGATGCAATGGCATAGCGCATGGTTGGGCCGCCGCTGCGCTGGCCACCTGCGGCACTGATTCTAACCCGGTAAGCATCGGGGATATCGCCGAGATATTCTTCGAGCTTGTCGGCAATATTGGTGGATGAAATCTCGCCTCTGTCTTCTGCCCGCGCCAGGCCCAGAAAAGCCTGTAAATTATTGTTATTGATAAAACTGCCCGGGGCGGGGACAAGTGGATAATCAACACCAAAATCTTCACGGGTGTTGTCATTGAGCGTAACAATCGCCCCGTCCAGCTGTTTTTGCACCTGGGTCAATCGTTCAAATGATGTCCCCTCGGGCAAGGTGATTTGTACCATCAACATATCGCCGCCCATATCCGGGAACATTTGTATTTTGACAAGATTGGCCTGAATTGCGCTAAAGGATAAATACATCAGCCCGACAAAGGTCGCCAATGTTGCATAACGAAATTTGATAATAAAGGCGACGAAAGGCCTGAAATATTGTCTGGCAAATAATACCAGGCTGTCGGCCATCATGGCTTGAAACCGTGAAAACCCATTCATTTTTTCGCGAGAAGGAAGCGGTTTTAAATGGCGTAAATGGGCTGGCAGTATAAAGAATGCCTCAACCAGAGAAAATGCCAAAGCCGCGATTACGACCAAAGAGATTTGTGTAGTGAAGTCCGAAATCGTGCCGGACAAAAACATCAAGGGCAGAAACACCATTATTGTGGTGATCACCGCAAATATCACCGGCTTGGATACCATATTGGCGCCAGCAATACTGCCGCGTGTGCCGCTTACCCCGTTTTCCACATGGAAATGCACACTTTCCCCGACCACAATAGCATCATCGACCACAATCCCGATCACCAACAAAAACGCGAATGTAGAAATCATATTAAGCGATATGCCGATAAAAGGCGCGATGGCAAATGCGCCCAAAAACGAAACCAAAATACCAACTGTAACCCAAATAGCGACGGCGGGGCGCAGGAAAATAGTCAATATCAGCAAGACCAGCAACATGCCCAATAATGCATTCCATCCGATGAGCGACATGCGCGAATCAAAGCTAACTGAAGCGTCTGACCACATGGACAAGGTCAGTTCCGGCGGCAGTGTTTCGTTTTTTTGTTTGATATAGGCGCGAAAGGCTTTGCCGGTTTTGGAGACATTGGGTTTTTCAGGTGATACCACCCGAAAAAATATGGCTTCCTCGCCTTTATAGTGGACGGCGATATTTGCATCAGCGAACCCGTCTATCACTGTAGCAATGTCCTTCAGCAGTATTTTACCGCCGCCGGGATTTTGCCGGATAATAATATTTTCAAAATCGGCCTGACTATTTGCCAGGGCGCGTGTGCGCAATTGTAATTTACCGGCGCTGGTTTTCACCTCCCCGGCAGATTGGCTAATGGATGCGCCGGATATAGCCGTGGAAACTTGTTGAAAAGTGAGGCCAAATTGGCGTAATTTTTCTTCGGAAATTTCAATGGTGATTTCGTAGGGAAGCCTGGCCATAGTGTCGGTCAACTCGCCGCCAAACAGTCCGGCCATTTCATCGCGGACATCATCCGCTATAGCTTGTAAGCGCAAGCGGTCCATATCGCCGTGCAAGGCCATAAACATATATTGAATTTGTATATTGGTGCGCCTGACGGTTAATCTAAAGGCGTCGGGCGGCAGATTGGTGATGCCGTTAACCCGGGTTTTAACCGTGTCAAGAATTTGGTCAAAATCAGCATTGGATTTGGTCGTAATGGTAACCCGTCCACTGCCTTCAGTCGCCCGGGCTTCAAGATAATCAATACCGTCAATATCATGAACGGCCTCTTCAACGCGCGTGATGATTTGTTCTTGCATGTCGCGAGGCGACGCACCTTGCCAAACCGATTCCACTCTGATTTCATTGGTTTTAGCGCCGGGAAAAATTTCCCGCTCAAGTATGAGAAACCCGAATATACCCGTGGTGATAATTGCGATCATAAGCAGGTTTGCTGCTACAGAGTTTTTCGTCCACCAAGCAATAAGACCTTGCATTATTCAGCCCCCGCACTGGTCGTGTCTTGCTGCTTATTCTTTGCGGCTTCTTTTTCAAGCTTTTCCTTTTCAAGCTTTTCCTTTTCACGTTTTTCTTTTTCCAGATTTTCTTTTTCCAGATTTTCTTGGCGCAGTTGTTTTTTGCTCTTCTTTTTAATTTTCTTGCGGCTTTTCTTTTTGGCTATTGCATATGCTTTTTTTGCCGCCGCGTAGTTTTTCTTGCTTTCGGCCAGCTTCTTTTTGGCCTCTGCTAAATTGGCCTGGCCGGGTTTTTTATCCTTGTCTTTATCTGTTTCCTCTTTCTTGGTGTCTACCAAAACAATTGTCGGGTCGCTTGCATCTAGTGCGCGGAATTTAAAATTGATTTGAGACTGTTCCATGGGTGAGACAATAACCAAGGCACCCGGATTAACCCCGCCCAGAAGTGCGGCGCGCTCAGGGTTGGTGTCCAACACATCAACATCATGGATTTTGGCAATGCCGTCCTGGTTGACCGTGTAAACTTTGTCGTTGGGGCGTAGGGCATCACGGGGAATGATTATAACACCTTCAAGAGTTTTTCCTTCAATCTGCGCATCGACAAACAGACCGGGCGACATGGGATAATTGCCGTCCGCCGCACCTTTACCGTAAGGGTCCACCACTTCGGCAATGGCAAATATTGAGCGGGTTTGCGGATCATAGGCCGCATCGGTGCGCATAATTTTTCCGTGCCAAATCCGGACTTTACCGCCGATAATAGCCGATAATTTGACATCCAAAGCCTCGTCCCGGCTTTTTGCGACATAGGCGAGTGGTAGGTCAATTCGGGCTATATCGGCGTCGCTTAGGGCGAGGCGAACTTCGGCGATATTGGTGGAAAAAATCCGGCCCAGTCGCGCACCCGGATTTACATATTGACCAATGTCGGCCACTTTTTCGCGCACCCGTCCGTTAAAGGGCGCGGTGACAGCCGTGCGGCGCAAGCGGATATTGGCATTGTCCAGATCAGCTTGGGCCGATTGTAGTCCGGCCTGGGCTTCAAGCAGTTGCGGTTTGCGCAGGGTTAGGTCCGTAGCATCCTTGCCTGCACCCAAATCGTCCCAGTCAAGGCGGGCAATGGCGCCTTCTGATTGTTCGCGCACCAAGATTTGTTGGGCGCGGGCCACTGACGCTTCTGCGCGCACTACGGCAACATTATAATCCGCCGGGTCAATACGGTAAAGTACATCACCTTTGGAAAAAAGTCCGCCAGAGATAAATTTCGGCGACACATAGACAATTTTCCCGGCCACCTCGGGGACAAGGTCGATTTCTGTGCGCGGTCGGCTTTGGCCTTGTACATTGACCTTAAGCTGAACCGTGTCCGAGACGGCTGTGGTCGCCCTGACTGCCAACACTGGACGGCTGCGTTTTTTAACCTCCGGGGTTTTTTTAAAAGCATTCAACCCGCCGCCTAAAAACACAAAAAACAACAAGATAAGAATTGGTATCAATATCACCAATATTCTGCGGCCTACACTGCCACTTTGTCGTTGCACCCCTATAGTTTCATTGCCCATTTCAATGTCCCTTTATTTAGCCTGAGGCTTTTATTGCAAATTATGCCGATGGCATAATTTGTTCACTCTCGTATTGCGCGAATAAGCTTAACAATGCAAGCCTGGCACGCTAATTTAAACTTGCCAAGCTAGGTAGTTTTAGCTCTGGTTTTGGCAATTTTTCTCTTGTTTGTTCTTGTCCGTACAGTCCGCCGCCGAGCGCCAGGTGTAACCTGACCCTATTGGCTAGACGCTCTCGTCGCGCTGAAATATATTGGCCTTCAGTATTGTTGCGCCGTGTTTGCGAATCGAGCAATTGCAATATACTCGCCAGCCCCTCTGAAAAACGCTGTTCAAGTCGTTCTTCAGCCTTCTTGGCTTCGTCTAGGGATACGCTCAAGGCGCGCACACGTTCTTGCAAATGGGTTTCGGCGTCCAGGGCGTTTTCCACTTCCCTATAGGCGGTCAGTGTCGTGTCGGCATAATTTTCAAGCAATTGGGTTAGCACGGCTTCATTACGGGCTACATCAGCACGCAAAGCCCCGCCTTGGAAAAGCGGTGCGGTCAACCCGCCTGCCACAGATGCGACCAGAGATTCCAGGCTGAACAAGCGGGTTAGTGATCCCCCGCCCGAACTGGCACTGGCGTCCAGGGATAGACGTGGTAGCAAGTTCTTTTTGGATATATCTATGCGAAGCCCCTGAGCTGCCATGCGGCGTTCAGCCGCCAGTAAATCAGGGCGGCGCAGGAATATTTCGTCCGGTGTACCCGCGCCCAGCAAGGGCGGCAAAACGGGCAGATCGTCACGGGCAGCAAGCTCAGCTTTAGGATAACGCCTCAGCAAAGTCTCTAACTGCCTTGAAATAGCCAATTCATTTTGTTTGCGAAACGCCAAACTGGCTTCCGCATTGGCCAGGGCTGATTTAGCCAGCCGGTAATCACTGGACCTTGAAACACCACCGTCAAACCGGCGTTTGGTCAGACGCAAGGCTCGCGTTTGTGTGGCCACATTGCGCTGGGCCAAATCGCGCTGGAGGCGGGCTTCGATCAGGTTAAACCAGGTCTGGGTGGTGGCTCCGGCAATTGACAGGCGTGTGCCCGCATAATCCGCATTCGACGCGGCGGCTTCCAAATCACCAGCACTGGCCGTGTCGCGCACCCGGCCCCACATGTCCACTTCCCAGCTTAACGTACCGCCCAGGGAAAAATTGCTGCTGCCGGGAACGGCACTATTGGCGCTTTCGTTGCGGCTGGCCCGGCTATTGGCATTTATACTGGGGTAAAGCCCGGAGCGGGCCGCCTTGGCCCCGGCTTCAGCGGCAGCCAGGCGCGCAGCCGCGAGGCGCACATTTGTGTTTGAGCGCATGGCTTCGCTCACCAGTTCATTGAGGACGGGGTCGTTAAATCCGGCAATCCAGTCCGTGGAGGGCATGCGCTCAGGTGCGGTTTCTACCCAGCTTGCTTTATCGGTATCAGGTTTTTGTGCGGGCGCAGGAATGTCCGCCACAGTTTCTGTTTTGGAGGGCTTAACGCCGTTCAAGTTTAAATTGGCGCAACCCGACAAACCAAACAGGCTGACACCTAATATCAATATCGTCGTCCTTGAGCGCATAACCATATCTCCTTTTGGTTATACATACCGCTAAGATAATAAGAGTCAATAATTATTATTGAAAAACGATAATAATTATCATCAAGCTACAGACGTTTTTGCGCGCATTTATCTTAGTGCCATACGGTTGGTGCGCGTAATTGCGCGGTTGCTGGCGACGCGGCGTCTTGATGGCTGATAGGCCAATTGCGCGTGAGATTTGCAATATGGCTCACCCTTGTCCGTCCCGCGTCCGCAAAACCGGAAGTCTGCACTGGTTGGATCCCCCAAGGGCCATTTGCACAAATGTTCGGTGATGGTCAATATGGTGGCATATTCGCCGCTGGGCAAAGGTTTGGCTTTCAGGGGAACGGGCGGCGGCGTTGGGGCTGGCCGGGCAATTGCACGGCGCTTTACCGGTGTGCGCTTGCGGGCCGTTGTTGCCGGGCGCGGGGCTGTTGGCTTGGTTTTGCGTTTTGGTTTCACCCGTCCCGACAAGCCAAGGCGGTGAACTTTACCAATCACCGCATTACGCGTCACGCCGCCAAGTTTGGTGGCAATTTGGCTGGCAGATAGCCCTTCTGCCCATAATTTTGATAAAATTTCCACCCGGTCGTCTGTCCAAGCCATGCTATTCCCCTTAAAAACACTATATGTTGTGCCGCCGTCTATAGAGCTTCACAAAATAATTAACAAATCCACAACATATCGTAGCCAATTCTCCGTCTTACACAAGATGCAGATCGCAACTATCCACAGATTTCTATATGTAGTGGTGTGCTTTTGCATTAAAATGTGATTGATAAAGGTAAAATTGTCTTGCAAACCAGCTTGTAAAGCCTGTTTGCGGTGCCAACATGTCGTGATACAGGCAAAGTCATGGGCCAACGGCCTTGATGGGAAGTGGAGATATAATGAAAATAATGATCAAAGCCGCGCCGTCCAGTGCGCGGGAATTTGGCCGGGTCAACTGGCTGGGATTGTGGACATTGTACAAAAAAGAGATCGGTCGGTTTATGCGGGTCTGGCTCCAGACCGTGTTGGCACCTATTGTCTCCAATGTTTTGTTTATGACCGTATTCATATTGGCATTTGCCGAACAAAGAGCTGCAGGAGATCCTGAGGCCTTTACCCGGTTTCTCATACCGGGATTGATCATGCTGGGCATATTGGGTAATGCCTCGGCCAACTCCTCATCCTCTATTATGACCAGCAAGGTCAATGGTTCCATCATTGATGTGTTAATGCCGCCTTTATCCCACATAGAGCTGGCCGTTGCCTATATTGGCGGCTCAATTACGCGAGGGCTGTTGGTGGCATTGGTCACAACATTTGCCCTGTCGTTTTTTGCCGTGATACTACCCGCTCATGTGTGGGCAATAGCGTATTTCAGTGTGTCCGCCGCAGCGGCAATGGGCATGGTCGGGTTATTGACCGGCATATGGGCCGAGAAATTTGACCAGCTTGCTGTGGTCAACCAATTTATCATTTTGCCTCTAAGCTTCCTGTCCGGTACATTTTACCGTGTCAGCTCATTACCGGACGTGCTGTATAATATCTCTTTAGTCAATCCGTTGTTTTATTTTATCGACGGTCTGCGCTACGGTTTTTTGGGCCAGGCTGATAGCAATATCATGGTCGGCGTAATTTATACGTTTTTGCTAAATATAGTCTTGTTTATTGTTTGTCTTAAAGTATTGAAATCAGGTTGGCGGCTTAAAGCCTAATTCGGAGAACACCATGCCAAAAAATGATCATATCTATAATTGTTACGCCCCACCGCCTGAAGAATTCGTGCGCGGTGAGGGGGTTTATCTTTACACCGAGGACGGTGATAAATATCTGGATTTCATTGCCGGGATTGCGGTCAATGGCCTGGGCCATAATCACCCGGCTTTGGTCGGAGCGCTCAAACAGCAAGCCGGGCAATTATGGCATCTTTCCAATATGTTCAAGGTAAAGGGCCAGGTCGAGTTGGCGGAAAAATACTGTGCAGACAGTTTTGCCGACAAAGTGTTTTTCACCAACTCCGGTGCCGAGGCCGTAGAGTGCGCTATGAAAACCGCACGGCGCTGCCAATATGTGGAAGGCCACGAAGAGCGCTACGAAATCATTACCTGCAAGGGTGCATTTCATGGCCGTACTTTCGCGACAATAAATGCAGGCGGCAATCCGAAATATTTGGAGGGCTTTGGCCCGGCTCTGCCCGGATTTATCAATGTGGAATTTGGAGATATGGAGGCCATAAAGGCCGCCATGAGCGAAAAAACCGCCGCCATTTTGGTGGAACCCGTACAGGGCGAAGGTGGTGTGCGGGCTTTGCCAGTGCAATTCTTGAAAGATGTACGTGCTTTGTGCGACGAACACGGCTTGTTGCTGATTTATGATGAAGTGCAATCTGGCGCCGGGCGCACGGGCAAGCTTTTTGCCCATCAATGGGCCGACGGCGAAGCGGATCCGGATATTATGGCCATCGCCAAAGGTATGGGCGGCGGCTTTCCTATGGGCGCTTGCTTGGCGACGGAACGTGCCGCCGAAGGCATGGTGGTCGGCACCCACGGCTCTACCTACGGCGGCGGGCCTTTGGCGATGAGTGTAGCCAGTGCCGTATTTGATGAACTGACCAATCCTGATCTGATGGCCAATGTCAATAAAACCGCCAATTTCATGACCCAACAGTTTGAGCGCCTCAAGCAAGACCATCCGGATGTGGTTGAAGATGTGCGCGGCAAAGGCTTGCTCATTGGCATGAAACTGAAGAAAAAAGCCATAGATGTGCGCAATCTTGCCCGCGCTCAAAAATTATTGGTCGGCAATGCAGGCGACAATGTCCTGCGCATGGCCCCGCCGCTGATCATTAGCGAAGATAATGTCAGAGAGGCTGTCGCGGTTCTGGACAAGGTCTTTAGCGAAGCTAAAAGCATGGATGATTTCACTGGTTGATTTTCCCGGCCACCCCTAGTTTAACCCGATAACCCGTAACCCCTCACCTTGTTCCCCCCCAAATGGAGAGGAACAAGGTGAGGGGTTACGGGGGTGAAGGAAAACACACAAGATGTTGCTCTAAAGGGCTACTGGGCACATGTTTCGAAATGGAACAGATTTAAGTTAATAACACAGTTCGAACGGTTTTTTAGGCCCCTGCGTGTATTGTTGTCTCCTCATAGTCCGCTTTCATGGGCATTTATCACAATTGGGAATTGGCACGGGTTTTGCTCTCCTTAGGGGGGAGTGAAGTTATTTGTGGCAATTCGCCTAACCGGATAATGAGGAAACGCAAGGAAACCATATGACCAGTGATATTGATTTACATGTAGGCAGACGCTTACGCCGCCGCCGCCGCCTATTGGGTTTGACCCAGCAGGCACTCGGGAATCAGGTCGGCATACGCTTTCAGCAAATTCAAAAATATGAGTGCGGGGCCAATCGGGTTAGTGCCAGTCGGTTGTTCGAGTTGTCCGAAGCCCTCAGCGTACCTGTACAGCATTTTTATGAAGGCCTGTCCGAGCATGATCCGATCACCGGCGTCCCGGCCCACGGGGTTTTGGCCCCGGATGTTTTGTCAAAGAAAGAAACTATGGATTTGGTGCGGGCCTATTATTCCATGGGCGAAATGCCGCGCAAGCATTTGCTTGATTTGGCCAAGTCTTTGGAAGCTACGGCAAAAGCTCATGCCGCCGTGCGAAAAATGGCATTGACCGCCCACGGCTAGCCCTTACACTCGGGTACTTATGCCGAGCCGTAATGACATTGATCTTCGATTAACCGCCGCCTGTGATATGGCTGAACGGGTGAGGGCGCTCACACTGCCAGCTTTTGTGCGCGGTCTGGACTCCGAGAATAAAAACCACAAAGGTGTTTTTGATCCGGTCACCGAAGCTGACAAGGGCGCTGAACGTCTCTTGCGTGGTCTTATTGAAAAAACCTTCCCCGGTGACAGTATTGTCGGGGAGGAATATCCTGAAAAAATTGGCGATAATGATTGGAGTTGGTGCCTTGATCCTATTGACGGCACCAGAGCATTTGTGGCCGGGGTGCCTGTCTGGGGTACACTGATCGCCGTAAGTTATAGGGATGAGCCTATCATCGGCATTATCGACCATCCCGCCTTGAGCGAGCGTTATGTGGGCGCTCCGGGCAAGGCCTGGCGCGAAACGCATGCGGGCAAGGCGGTGCTGAAAACCAAAGCTTGCGCAAAGCTGGATGATGCGGTTTTGTCGTGTACGGAACCTATGGCGATGCTGTCTCGAAGCCAGCTTGGGGCTTATGAATTGATCCGCCGAACCGTGCGCTTTACCCGCTTGGGGCTGGACGCCTATGCTTACGCGTTGACGGCGGCGGGGCGTATGGATTTGGTTCTGGAGGCCGGCCTGGCGCCCTATGATATCCGCTCCCACATTCCTATTATCAAAGGTGCGGGCGGCGCAGTGAGCACATGGCACGGCGGCAATGCAAAAGACGGGGGTGCTATAATTTGCGTGGGAGATGAACGCTTGTTGGAGCAGGTTTACCCTTATTTGCAGGACAGGTTGGATTAAAGCATTTTAGGCGGTGAAATATTATTTTAACTAAATCTTATAACGGGGTGTATTATTCTCTTATTGGCCATAAAATGACAATAATTAGCGTATTATCGCTAATATTAAAATAGTGGGATTATTTCCCACATTAGAGCTTGCTAAATTAGAAAATCCTTATATATGTTGAGGTCAATTACAACCAACAACCATATGAGGGGAATATTATGTACCGATTTTATGCAGTTTCGCTGGTCGCATTATCTTTAGCGGCTTGCGGCGGTAGTAGCGGCACGACTGGCGGCACGACCGGGGGAGGTGGCACTGGCACGACCAATGTGGCGCCTGTCGTAGCTAAACCCAACGAAGATCAGGCTGGCCGAGTTGGATTCGCATTTAATTATGATGCAAGCCAGGCTGGAACGGTTTGCACGGACGCAGATGGTGATGCCCTCACATATACGGTGAGTTATAATCCCGGTGCGGCAGGCTTGGTCGATAGTGCAGGTGTTATCACTGGTACACCCAATGCAATAAGCGAAATCACTGCGACTATTACCTGTAATGACGGCAAGGGCGGAAGTGCGGCGGATAACTTTATTATTTCAGTCACAGTTGACCAGAATGCTGTGCAAGCCGTATTTAATGGCAAGATTGATTTGGAAAACCTGGATGCCTTTGCGGGTCAAGCCGTGCCTAGCTATGTCACCAAATTAAATGATGGTGGAAACCCGATTTCTAATCCCGGTGCGACCCTTGGGCGGGTGTTGTTTTACGATACGGCGCTTTCCATTACGGGCACGTTTTCTTGTGCGTCTTGTCATGAGCAAGAGCTCGGGTTTAGCGATCCTGGCGTGCTTAGTGATGGTGTTGACGGCGGTGTCACCGGTCGCCATTCCATGCGCCTCGTCAACACGCAATTCGCTGATGAAAGAAAATTTTTCTGGGACGAGCGGGCCGCAACACATGAAGCCCAGGAAACCGAGCCTATCAAGGATGATAACGAACTTGGCTATAGTGGAAATAACGGGCGGCCAACATTCGCTGATCTTGTGGTTAAACTGGAAGCGCTGGAATATTATGAAGAATTGTTCCGCTTTGCATTTCTAGACCCTGAAATTACCGAGGAGAAAATTCAACTGGCCTTGGGACAATTTACCAAAAGCATTTATTCATTTGATTCGCGGTACGATACAGGCCGGGCGCAAGTAAATTCTGACCGGGATAATTTCCCAAATTACACGGCCCAGGAAAATGCTGGTAAAGCCTTGTTCATGAACCCGCCGCCACAAGGCGGGGTAAGGTGTTTTATATGCCACAGACCGCCCGAATTTGATATTGACCCTAACTCTGGCACTAACGGCGTTGTTCGTGTTGCCAACTCGGCCGGGTTTGATTTTACCAATACCCGCTCACCAAGCTTGCGTGATGTGGTTGACCCTAACGGTCTGCCAAATGGCCCGTTCATGCATGATGGTTCGCTGGCGACACTTATGGATGTGGTCAACCATTATAACGCCATTCAAGATCCAACGGGCGGCGACCCGCAATTCATGAGTACACTTGATATGCGTCTGCGACCAATGGGCAATATTCTCCAGCTTAATCTAACTCAGGCCCAGAAGGACCAGTTGGTGGCGTTTATGGGCACTTTGACGGGGCAAAACTTGTATGCTGATCCCAAATGGTCTGACCCGTTTCCGGCTCCGTAATTTGCAAGCGCCAAGCTAGGCAGTGGACTCATAAACTCAGACCAAAATGGAGCTAAATATGCGAGAATATGCTAGGAAAAGGGCGAAGAGCGGGCTCTCTGCCCGGTCGAGCGCTTTGACGACGCAGATTAAAGCAGATTTAGTTCCGGACTTGAGACAAGCCCAGTATGGCCACTTTGCCCGCTTGCCAAAAAACGGGGGGATGCGTTGTAAGCCCTTGAAAATGCGAGCGTTTCCTGCGGCCTTACGCCTGCCCAGCGAACAAATTGGCGCATACCATTTTGGTCTGAGTTTATGAGTCCACTGCCTCATCTAGCCTACCAATGGCGGCGGCGCGGGATAATTGATACGATGTCCGAAATGGAGGCAAAGCGTTGCACATTATCGGACATTCTGGCTTCTGGTGGCAGTCCGTTGACCGCATTGACAAAATGTACGCAATTATGCCCGATAACATCATAACCCCTCTCGCCGATACGGGCTTCGGCGAGCCGCACCGTCTCTTCGGGGTTTAGCACACCAATATAGCCGTGATTATCTCGTAGTTTACCGTCTGAGAATACACTGGGCGGCAGGCTGGTTACACCGCCGTAGCGGCGTGAGCGAGAGATAATATACCCGTCAGAGCCGACAATGCCCTCATGGCGCCCGGCAGGGAATAATTGGATGGAGACCGTATCTCCGGGCTGGGCCGTCGCCAAATTGGCAAAAAATGTCACAATATATCTCTCCTGAACAAGAGGTACAGGATTTATTATCGATAATCAATAAGTATTTGCAGGGTGGGTAGGCTTTACTCTGTCTTAACGGACAGCCCAAGAGCTTTGACGTCCAGATTACCACCCATGCCGCCCATGGCAATACTGCCTAAATTAGCCGGCTTTTCCGGGTTCATTTCTATGGTCAAAGTCCCGCCATTATCAATCAGAGTGGTCAAGGCGGCAACCAATTCTGCGGCCAGTTTTTGCTGGGCTTCGTCCTGAGCCATCATAGTGGCAAAACCGAGCATGGCTTTTGCTTGTGTTTTCAACGAATCAGCTGTGCCGCCTTGCTGCTCTGCCGCAAATTTAAAGCCGCGATCAACAATGGAATCGTCGCGCAGGGAAATGCGTAATTGATTAAATTGCAAAGCACTCATCATGTCCATTGCCGCCATAGGGTTTTGCCCACTTCCCTGTGCGGATAAACTGGCGGTTTTTTCGGCGAAGGCTTTATACCCTGTTAAATCGAAATCATAGGACAGGCGGAACCCGTCTTTAAGCGCGATATATGTGTCAAAGCTTTGCATGGTATCAGCTTCTTCATCAAGTATGCTTTTGCCGCCCATGGTAAATTCAAGGCTGTCATAACCCATAGAAGCGAGGCTCTCGGTGAATTTTTGCAAGCCCGGGTCTTTGCTGTCCTTTGGCGCAACAATTTTAAGCGGGGACATTTCTTGGACCATTGTTACCTTGCCATCTTTTTTATCGGCGCTGGCGTCAAAGGATTTCATGGTGATGGTCATGCCTTCGGCGTTCAGAGCGAAGTCGCGAATGCTGGCGGTTTTGAAATCAGGGTCATAGACGTTCATGGATTTCATGAGATTGGCCATAGCTTTTTCATTTAGCTTGCCATCATTGCCGCCGTTTTTCATGGCTTCGGCTATGATGCCTTTATATTTTTTCAAATTTGCCCCGGTAACATCAAAGGCGCCAAGGGACATTTTAACATTACCCTTTTTGCCGTCATCATTTTGAGCATCCAGTGTAAACCCTTGAAGGCTAAATACGCCGGTTTTGTCTTTGGTTTCCCCCATGGACACGGACTTTATGTTCATATTTACGTCATCGTCGGTAAGGTTAAACCCTGTGAATGAAATTGCCTGAAAGCCGATATCACCTTCAATATTGTCAAAGGCGTCTTTATCGCCGCCAAAAGCTTTAGCCAATCCACTCGCCAGGGCTGGGGAGGGCTTGACCAATGCTATAGTCGCAATTGTTACATCAGTATCGTCTTCTTTACGGGCAGAAAAATCTCTAAATTCTATTTTGTCAAAACTGGCTTGTTCGCCGGCCATGTGAGCACCCCAAACCTCAATTTGCCCAATGGCAACGGCCGCATCCTCTTTACTATTGATGGTAATATCAGAAAAAGTGTAATTGCCTGCACTGCCGTTCCTTTTGTCCCACTGCAAATCGCCAGAACCGGATTTGGCTAGGGAAAATGCGGCCAGGGCTTGCAGGCCTTCCGCGTCGCTGACTTTACGAGCTTCAATTTTCTCGATAGAGGTCGCTGCTTTGGACGTTTTTGTCTTGTTCTTGTCGCCGCAACCGCCCAGTATAAGGGTGGCGGCTATTGCACCGCTCAGTGCAAGTGTCGAAACTTTAAGAGCTTTATGTTTGGGAGTATTCATGGCGGGTTTCCTGTCAAAATTAAATCTGCGCACAACAAACAGCAAAACGCGCCCCAATTCAAGTGGCAATCCCATCTGGCATGATGATAACGATGAGCGTATTACCTATTATCTGCGCCCACGTGCCAAGCGTATCCGTATAAAGATGGACGTGGCTAACCGGAAAGTTGCTGTCACGGTTCCGGGTAATGCCAGCAAGCTTAAAGATGCCAAGCAGTTTGTCCGCGAAAAATATGATTGGATTTTGGTGCAGATGGAAGCTTTTCCGCCTGCACAAGCATTTGTTGACGGGGCTGAAATCCTGTTTCGCGGCGAGATATACAGGCTTTACAGCCCCGACACGCGTGGCCGCCCCAAGGTTGATGAAGGGCTGAAACATCTGATCATCCCGGCCCATCCGGACACTTTGGAAGGGCGCGCAAAGCGGTTCTTAATCCGCGAGGCCCGCATTGCCCTGACCAATTGCACCCGTGTCCATGCCAGGGCGCTGGGGAAAACCGTAGACAAAATCAGTGTGCGCGATACCAGTTCGCGCTGGGGCTCATGTGTCAGCCGCCGCACAGGCAACCATATTTCCTATTCATGGCGGTTGATTTGCGCACCGCCTTTTGTGCTTGATTACGTCACCGCCCATGAATGTGCCCATCTCATACACCCCGATCACAGCAAGAATTTCTGGAAATTGTGTAATGAACTGGTTGATACCGTAAAACCGGCGGAAAGCTGGCTCAAAAAACACGGCAATAAATTACACGCCGTTGGTGCGCGGGGTTAGGACTTTTCCAGCCCCATAAACACCACTTTTGCCGCGCCCCAAATACGTGTGTCATATACTTCGTAGCCGCGCAGGTTTGGTTCTTCGTCTTTTGCCATTTCGTAAATTATTACGGCTCCCTCTGCGATTAGGCCTTGTTCGCCCAACTTACGTAAAACCGGGCGGGCAAGTCTTTTGTTATAGGGTGGGTCGAGGAATATATGGGTAAACGGCCCTCTGAGATTGTTTGGCTCGATACGCAGCTTGGTAGCATCGCGGCGGTGCAGGCGGGTCATCCCGCCTAGCCCCATATTGAGCGTGTTTTCGCGTACGGCGGCGCGGGCCTTTGGCTCGGTTTCCACAAACAGACAAAACTCTGCACCGCGCGACATGGCTTCCAGGCCCAGCGCACCGGAACCTGCGAATATATCCGTAACAATTGCCCCGTCCAAAGCCGGTGCCCACTCAGCGTGGTTTAAAATGTTGAATATGCTTTCACGGGCCTGATCCGAAGTTGGCCGGGTGGTTTTGCCGCTCGGGGTCACAATATTGCGACCCCTGAATTTACCGCCGACGATGCGCATTTATATTTGCTCCCGGCAGTCCGCTTTGCCTCGCGGACGCAAGGATAACAGTGAAATATTGCCCATTATTTTCTCTTTCTCTTGCCTTTATAATTGGATTTCATTTTGGGTTTACCTTTTATCGTGCCTGCGGGTCGCTCTTTGGGGACATCGACCAAGTGCCCGAGTTGATCACGTAATGTTTTTGGCTTGACCTCCTCGACCTGACCGCGTCTCAAATCACCAAGCTGAAGCGGGCCGTAAGACAGGCGGATCAAGCGGTTGACCTTGAGGCCCAGAGTTTCTAGCGCCCGGCGTATTTCGCGGTTTTTCCCTTCGCGAATGGTCAGACTAATCCATGCATTAGTACCCTGTTGCTTGTCGAGAACAGCTTCGATAGGCCCGGTTTTAACACCGTCGATCAAAATACCGCTCTTGAGCCTGTCCAACCTGTCTTGGGTGGTTTTGCCGTAAGCTCGCGCCCGGTATTTGCGAGCAAACCCGGTTTTGGGTAATTCCAGCTTTCGTGCCAGCTCCCCATCATTGGTCAGCAATAATAGCCCTTCAGAGGTCATGTCTAGCCGTCCGACAGAGATCACACGCGGCAAGTCTTTGGGCAGGTTTTCAAATACGGTGGGCCGCCCGCCAGGGTCTCTATGGGTGGTTAATAATCCGACCGGTTTGTGGTAGCGCCACAGACGCGGCGCGGCTTTGGCTTGGACGGGTTTATTATCCACCAAAACGGTTTCATGACCAGTGATCAAAAACGCTGGCGTGTCTAAAACCGTGCCGTTCACCGCAACCCGCCCCGCCGCGATCATGCGTTCAACCTCGCGGCGCGATGCCACTCCGGCGCGGGCTAAAACCTTGGCAATGCGTTCACCCTTATTGGCATCTTTATTGGCACCTTTATTGGAACCCTTGCTAGCAGTTTTTTTTGCTTCAATTTGCGGCACTTGACCTATCCTTGGTTTTGGCTCAATTCATAGCCATGAACGACGAACACTATATGCGCCAATGTATGGCCCAAGCGCAAGCGGCAAGTGCGCGCGGGGAGGTGCCCGTGGGTGCTTTGGTGGTTGACCCGAATACAGATATGGTCATAGCCCGCACGGGCAATGCCCCTATCGGCATTTGCGACCCGACCGCCCACGCCGAAATCCTGGCGCTGAGAGACGCGGCCTATAAGACGGGCAATTACCGCCTGAACGGGCTTACCCTTTATGTTACACTGGAGCCGTGTACCATGTGCGCCGGGGCCATATCCCAAGCCCGCATCGCCCGGGTGGTGTTCGGCGCATCCGACCAGAAGGGCGGGGCCGTGCAAAACGGGGTGCGGTTTTTTGAACACGCCTCTTGCCATTCAAAACCGGAAGTTAAGGGCGGGGTTTTGGCGGACGAATGCGGGCAGATATTGAAAGATTTTTTCAAGGCCAGACGGAAATAAGTGCGCCGCACTGTAAGCCGTTAAAACGTGCCGCTTACATCCAGGCTGAATATGACCCCGAATGGGCGCACACGGGATTCGGTAAATGCCAATTGTCCGAGATCGCGCCTGGCGGTGAAAACCTGGCGCACAAGATCATCGGTTTGGTCAAGCAGGTTTCGAAGCCCGGCCCGGATTTTTAGGCCGTAAACATCCTTGTGTTCAACAAATGCGGTGGCCATTGGCCCGGTATTGGTTTCACGGCTAATTGTGTCGAGGCGAAACACTGGCGCTTTTATTTCATGATCAAGTGTCCCGCCGTAAGCCCAATTTGTATTCGGTATGTCGTGGCGAAATTCGACATTCCATCTGCTTTGTTTATCCTCGTTCAAACGCCGCGAGATACCGGTTAGGGGATCATCCACGGCAGAGTTTCGCAGATCAAGCCTAAGGTCAAGCTGGGTGCCTTTATAGCCCCATTTATCGCCTTTGATTGTGGCGGTGAAATCGACGCCGTAGCGTTTGGCATTGTCAATATTGCCAACAGCATCACCGTCTATACCGACAGGAATGCGGTCAACCAGATCGGAGATCAGCACGCCGTAAAACCGTGCTTTGAAATTATTGCCCTGGCCAAAATCCTTGTCAAATTCCACAGAGCCAATCCATGCCTGATTTGGCACCAGTTGTGAATTGGCGGCATTATTGAGATTGTCTTGCAAGTCCAGGGAGGAAATAAAATCAGAGAAGTTTAACTGCCCGACCTTACGTTCCATCCGGGTTCGTATGGTCAAGCTGCTGCTGGGTTTATAACTTGTGGTCATGAGGCCTTTAGGGCGAAAAAACGCGCGCACCTGATTGGCATCCCCGGTTTGGGAGATTTGTGAATATTCAAACCCGCCGGTAATTTGTACGTCCCAATTTGGCAATAAAGTCCGGCTGTAGGTGAGGGCAAATTCGCCGCGTTTTTCTTCAACACGCGAGGTGCCCCCCGCTACGGGTACGGTAAAAAAACCACCCGTGGCCGGATTTAAAATCTCCAGGCTTGAAGCAATATCAACGAAATTAAATGCGCCCTCCAGGGACAATTGCCAGTCCTTTCCCGGCTTGGGGGCGAACGAATATTCGGCCCGTGCTATGCTCTCGCCGTCCTTGGAGGCCTGCCCGAACCTTGTGCCTACGCTTTGTGTGCCGTTCGTAAATTGGTCAAACTGCGATATGGCCGGTGCGTTTTTATAGCGGGTATAGCCTATGAGTTTTAGTTTGCCCTCCCAGGATTTTGGCCCGGCGGGGAATTCATAATCTGCGCCGATACTGGCATTCCAATCGTCTACAGTTCTTAAAAACAAGGTTTCGTTATTTTCCCCTAAAGAGCCAAAGGCTGTGCGTTTTGATATCTCGCGAATTTCAAGATCAAACAAATTATATTCCGCGTTGAGATTACCCACATGCCCGTCCTTGGGCTTCCAGGTCAGAGAGGTGGAAATGCCGGGACTATCACCGTAAAATTGCCCTTGCTCATCGCGGGTTTCGAAAATAAATCCGTCAGGCGTGAACCGGTCTTCCAGTCCGAAATTGCCAAAGCGGAAAGCATTATTGCGCAAGGTCGCGGCGTAGGTCAAATTTCCGGTTTCGCCTGATACTGTTGCCGAACCACGTAGCAAGTTGGGCTTGATGTTTTTGCGAAATTGCGGCCGCCATTGCCAGGTTGTAGAGACACCCGTATTTTTGGTAACAATATTGGCAACCCGTCCCAACAAGCCCGGAATGTCCAAGCTTGCCCCGTCGACAATTTCTATGCGCACCACAGTGCCGGCATTGATGCGCGCCAGTTGATCTTCCGCATTGGTTTTACCTGAAATTCGCTCCCCGTTGATTAGGATATTGGCCCCGCCCTGACCCAGCCCGCGCTTGTTCTCACTGCTACGGAGCCTAAATCCGGGAACCCGCGCAATCATATCAAGGGCAGTGCGCGGGGTGTATTGGTCGAAATACTCCAGGTTGTAAGAATTTATGGTGTTAGTGGGTTGCGTATTTTGGGCATAGCCAAGCTGTCCGAAACCAAGAATGGCTACGGAGGACAGGCAAATTCCAATGCGTATAATTTTAGTTAAATATTGCAATTTTACCTCTAAATACCGTGACCATATAAAGCATGTCTATGGGCATTTGAGGTATAAGGAAAGTAAACAAATTGTCAGATAGTGTTTTAAAACGTACCACTGACCCGCATTCTGTACATGAGGTCAAATTCACGGCTGCGGTCTTCTATGCGCAGTAGATTGACGCGGCGGTTGTCATAGACCTCGCGGCGAAAATCGTCGCTGGCGTCAAGCAAATTGGCAAGTTCGGCCCGGACTTTTAGGCCAAATATATCCTTGTGTTCAATATAGGCGGAACTCCAAGGGCCATTAAAGTTAAACTGGTTGATGGTGGTTAAGCGGAAATTTTGCGCCCGTATGTTTTGGTCGGCGTAAAATCCCCAGGCCCAATCAGTGTTGGGGATGTCGTGGCGAAATTGTACGCTCCAGTAAGATTTGGTGTCACCGTTCAGTCTACGGTTAAATCCGCCAATCGGGTCGACGATGGATGAACGGCGCAAGAGAAATGACACATCAAGCTGCGTGCCTTTAAACCCCCATTTGTCGCCTTTAAGTGTGGTGTTGAAGGTGATCCCGTAACGGTTCGCACTGTCGATATTCCCGACCGCATCACCGTCTACCCCAATAGGAATACGTTCAACCCGGTCAGAAATAAACGTGTGAAAAG
>CAZCUM010000020.1:0-48742 GCA_964502015.1 uncultured Robiginitomaculum sp.
CTTTCCACATAGCCTTCGACGCCCATAATTTGCCCGGCAAAGCGTAGATTTGGTCTGGCGGTCATTTGCAGTTGTTGGTTCAAGAGCTTGGGCGAGTTGATAAAAGTATTGCGGTGGATACCGCCGAGACGTGCAAACACCGCCTTTTCCAGCCCCGGAATGGTCTTGAAAATCTCGGTCTGGGCCGCGTATTTCATCTTGGTTTGAAACCCGACCATATTGTACAGCGTTCCCAAAGCATTGTCCTGGCGCAATTGTACGATGGCGTGGGCTTTGACGGTGGGGTTGTGGGGGTTGGTCAGACCGACCGGTTTCATCGGCCCCCAACGCAAAGTTTGCGGCCCGCGCATGGCCATGACCTCTATGGGCAAACAGCTCTCGAAATAAGGCGTGTCCTTCTCCCAGTCACGAAACTCGGTCTGGTCACTGTTGACCAATGCGTCAATAAACGCTTCGTATTGCACCTGGTCGAGGGGGCAGTTTATATAGTCCGCGCCGTCTCCACCTGGCCCCTTTTTGTCGTAACGGGACTGCATCCAGGCTATGTCAAAATCAATACTGTCTTTGTAGATGATGGGCGCGATGGCATCAAAAAATGCGAGGGCATCCTCGCCGCTGGCTTCTAATATGGCTTCGGCAAGGGCGGGCGTTGTAAGTGGCCCCGTGGCGATAATAACATTGTCCCAATCGCTCGGCGGTAAGCCCGTGACCTCGCCGTAGCGCACCGTCACCAGCGGATGATCATGCAGGGCTTTGCTCACGGCGCCCGAGAACAAATCCCGGTCAACCGCCAGGGCACCGCCAGCGGGGAGTTTATGGGTATCCGCACAGGCCATAATCAGCGAATTGGCGCGGCGCATTTCCTCGTGCAAAACGCCGACCGCATTACTTGTCGCATCGTCGGAGCGAAAGGAATTGGAGCAAACCAACTCGGCAAAACCACCGCTTTGGTGTACGGCGGTCTGTACGTCCGGGCGCATTTCGTGTAATATGACAGGCACGCCCGCCTGGGCCACTTGCCATGCCGCCTCGCTCCCCGCAAGGCCAGCGCCGATGATGTGAACTTTTTTCGTCGTGTCATTATTCATAAAACTTGCTTAGGCTGTCACACCTATACTTAAAAGCAAAAACGGAAATTTTAGTTGATTTTTCCTCTGTAACCACAGACACTAAGCTTAATTAAGGGGAACGAAATGAACAATTTACCGACACATGCCACGCGGCCATACAATTTTTCCCGCGCTATTTTCCTGCCGTTTCAAAGCGGGCCGGGAAGTGCCGCCTTTGTGTTTAAATCCGCCTTGTTTTATGCACTGGCATTGACGGCTCTCTTTGCCCTGTTTGGACGGCTTTTGGTCGGGCCTATGGAAGATTTTTTCACTGTTGTGATGGAAATGGAGACCGCGTCCGAAGAAGAAGCTCTGGCAATGATGGGGAAGATGTTCAGGGCTATGGGCGCGATGATATTGCCATATTTGCTGATTTTCCTGGGTGGTTGGGCTATATGGGCCATGATCGAATCTGCGTTGCACCGCCGCGTCTTATTGGACGAGCGGCAAGAAGGCCTGTTTCCCTGGCGCTTCAAGGCCGATGAATGGCGCACTATTCTGTCGCAACTGATATTATATTTATGTTATCAGGGGCTGTATTTTGTGGTCTATTTTGTCATGCTTCTGGCAATATTATTGGTGGCCCTGATGGCAGCGGCAGCACCCTTATTGGGGGTGGTTGGCGGTATAATCGCCTTTGGATTGACCGTCGCCGGAATGGGGCTGATGGTTTGGGTTTTGGTGCGCTTGGCCCCGACGGCAGCCTTGTCAGTGGCCAATCAGGGGTTCGCCATTGGTGAGGTCTGGCCGGTGGTAAAGGGGCGGATCTGGCCCACAATCGGCGCCTATGCTTTTCATTATATTATCGGTACGACCGTGTTTTATTTCATTATGGTGATCGTTGGATTTGCCTTTGTTGGCAGTATTATGGGCGAGTTTTCCAATCTTGGTAGCAATGCCAGCGGCGAAGATGTCTGGCAACATGCCAAGACCGTATTATCAAAACCCGGCACCAAAGTCGGGTTAAGCATTGTCGGTTTTATTGTGTTTTTCATTGCCGCTATCTGGATGCAACTGATCGCAGGTATCTCCACCCACGTTACTGATTTATATAAACGCGACGTGGAAATGGCAGACGCTGAAGTGTTTGAATAGGCTCTAGCTTTTCTCCAAAGCCGGTTTTAAATACCGACCCGTCCAGCTTTTCTTGACCTTGGCCACCTGTTCCGGCGTCCCCACGGCCACCACTTCGCCGCCGCCGTCGCCGCCTTCCGGGCCCAGGTCTATGATCCAGTCTGCGGTTTTTATCACGTCGAGATTATGCTCGATGACGATCATGGTGTTGCCGCCCTCGACCAGTTCATTCAGTACGCCCAGCAGCTTGTTGACGTCCTCGAAATGCAAGCCCGTAGTCGGTTCGTCGAGAATATACAGTGTGCGGCCTGTGGCCCGTTTGGACAATTCCTTGGCCAGCTTGACCCGTTGGGCTTCCCCGCCTGATAATGTGGTGGCTTGCTGACCCACCTGTAAATATCCCAACCCGACCCGTTGTAATGTGACCATTTTATCGCGAATGCTCGGCACGGCCTTGAAGAAAACCGCCGCATCATCTACGCTCATTGCCAGGATGTCGGCGATGGTTTTGCCCTTAAATTTTATCTCCAGGGTTTCGCGGTTATAACGCTGTCCCCGGCATGTCTCGCACTGCACATAAATGTCGGGCAGGAAGTGCATTTCGATCTTGATGACGCCGCCGCCCCGACATGCCTCGCAGCGCCCGCCCTTGACGTTAAAGGAAAACCGGCCTGGTTTATAGCCGCGTGTTTTGGCTTCCGGCAGGCCGGCAAACCAGTCGCGGATCGGGGTGAAAGCCCCGGTATAAGTGGCCGGGTTGGAGCGCGGGGTGCGGCCAATGGGCGACTGGTCAATGTCGATCACCTTGTCGAGATACTCGAAACCTTCAATGCTGGTGTGGGGCATGACGTTGGCACTGGAATTGTTGAGTTTTCGGGCCGCCGCTTTGTACAAGGTTTCAATAGTCAAAGTGGATTTACCCCCGCCTGAAACCCCCGTGACACAGATGAACAGGCCAAGGGGGAATGCCGCGTCTATGGATTTTAGATTATTACCGCTGGCGCCTTTTACGGTCAGCATTTTATGGCTGGCTTTGCGGCGGGTCTTGGGGATTTCAATGGATTTCTTGCCGACCAGGTATTGCCCGGTTAGGGATTTTTTAGCCGCCTTGATTTTTGCCGGTGTGCCTGCCGCCACGACCTCGCCGCCTTCCACGCCGGCCAGGGGGCCCATATCAACCACATAATCGGCGCTCAATATAGCGTCCTCGTCGTGCTCGACCACAATCACGGTATTGCCGAGATCGCGCAAGCCTTGCAGGGTCTCCAAAAGCCGGGCATTGTCGCGCTGATGCAAGCCAATGCTCGGCTCGTCCAGCACATACAAAACACCCGTTAAGCCAGAACCTATTTGCGAGGCCAGGCGAATGCGCTGGCTTTCCCCGCCGGATAATGATCCCGAGCCGCGCCCCAATGTCAAATAATCAAGCCCGACCGCGTTGAGAAAAGACAAGCGGTCGGAGATTTCTTTCAAGATACGTTCGGCGATTTCCAAATCTTTGCCGGACAATTCCGTCGCCAGTTTCTCGAACCTGTCCTTGGCGTGGCTGATGGACATATCTCCGGTTTCGGTGATGTCCATACCGACGATTTTAACCGCCAAGGCTTCCGGGCGCAAGCGTTTGCCTTGACAGGTTTCGCACTTGGCACTGGACTGGAATTTGGCCAGAAAATCCCGAACCCATGTGCTTTCGGTATCTCTAAAGCGGCGCACCAGATTGGGGACAATGCCTTCAAACGGTTTTTTGGTTTCGTATTTGCGCCCGGCTTCGGAATAGACAAACTCAACCATTTCGCCTTTGGTGCCGTGGAGCAAAATACCTTGGTGCGCGGCGGATAGCTTGTGCCACGGGGTTTCCAGATTAAACCCGTAATGTCTGGCAAGGGCTTCCAAGGTTTGGCGGTACATGCGGCTTGGGGTTTTTGACCACGGGGCTATGGCCCCCGAAGCCAGAGTTTTGGACATATCGGGGATGATCAGTTTTGCGTCAAATTTAAGTTCATTGCCCAGCCCGTCGCATTTCGGGCAAGCCCCGTGGGGATTGTTAAAGGAAAACAGGCGCGGCTCTATTTCCGAGATGGTAAATCCGGAGACGGGACAGGCAAATTTTTGTGAGAATAAAATACGGTTGCTTTCCCCGTCTTTGACGTCAGCCTGTTCCGCCTTTTCCGCCACGGCCAAACCATCTGCGAGGCGCAGGGCGGTCTCGAAACTATCCGCCAAACGTGTCTCCAGGCCTGCGCGCACCACCACCCTGTCCACCACCACATCAATATCATGTTTGTAGTTTTTATCCAGCGCCGGCGCTTCTTCAATGCGCATCATCTCGCCGTCAATTTTGGCTCGCTGGAACCCCTGCTTCATCAAATCCGCAAATTCTTTGCGGTATTCGCCTTTGCGCCCGCGCACGATAGGGGCCAGAATGTAAAGTTTGGTTTTTTCTGGCAGGGCCATAACCCGGTCAACCATTTGCGCGACCGATTGGCTTTCAATAGGCAGTCCGGTGGCGGGCGAATAAGGCACACCGACCCGGGCCCACAACAGCCGCATATAATCATAAATCTCGGTGACAGTGCCCACGGTCGAACGCGGATTGCGCGAGGTGGTTTTTTGCTCAATGGAAATGGCGGGCGACAGGCCTTCAATACTGTCAACGTCCGGCTTTTCCTGCAACTCCAGAAATTGCCGCGCATAGGCCGACAAGCTCTCCACATAACGGCGTTGGCCTTCCGCGTAAATGGTGTCAAAGGCCAGCGACGACTTCCCTGAACCCGAAAGACCGGTAATGACAATCAATTTATCGCGCGGTAAATCCACATCCACACTTTTGAGATTATGGGTACGGGCCCCTCGAACCCGTATATGTGTAAGGCTGGTCATTATGCTTCCCGGTCGTTCACTGGCGTTCACTCTTCGCCTCTTGATATATTCCCTGTCGTGCCAAAAGGCACTCCGCGCCTCTTGATATATTCCCTGTCGTGCCAAAAGGCACTCTTCGCCTCTTGATGCATGACACATAACATGAACATTAATTAAAGATAGGAGAAAATGCGGGCTCCTGACATGTTTGATTTATGGATAAACAAGCCTACGAAAACCGTGGGGTTGGAGCGGGGTGGATGAGGCCGTTATGTTGGGTATGCGTAGCCCTTGCAAGATTGTGGGGATGGTTAGGGGCTTCCTTATAAGTGAGGACGGGGGTGACGCAGGCGTCGGAGTTTTCAAACAATTTTTCCCAATGTGCGCGGGATTTGGATGCGAAAATATCCGTGAGCAGTCGGGCTTGTTGTGTCCATTGGGCCGGATCGTTTTGATCGCCGTAGCTTTGTGCATCCAGATTCAGGATATGGAGCATTTCATTGAAAAATTTTGGCTCCAGACATCCGACCGCCATGAAACCGCCGTCCTGCGTTTGGTAGCATCTGTAAAAGGGGCGTGACCCATCGAGCAAATTGCGACCGCGTTTTTCTGACCACATGCCAAGATGATCCAGGGAATAGACAATACCCATCATGGATATTGTGCCGTCGACAATGGCCGCATCTATGACGCGGGCTTTTCCGGTTTTTTGGCTTTGCAACAGAGCGGCCAATAAACCGATGACCAGGAACTGACTGCCGCCGCCGTAATCCCCGACAAAATTGAGCGGAACTTGCGGCGGATGCACATTGTTTCCCATTGCGTATAATGCGCCCGTAAGGCCAATAAAATTGATGTCATGACCTGCTTTTTGTGCCCACGGCCCGCTCTGCCCCCATCCAGTCATACGCCCGTAAATAAGCTTCGGGTTGACCCTATGGCAATCATTTGGCCCCAACCCCAGTTTTTCCATGACACCCGGACGGTTGCCCTCAAGGACAATATGGATGTCTGGCAACATATCCAACACCCTGTTTCGGCCAATATCCGATTTCAAGTTTAGCTCAAGACTGGTTTTACTTAGGTTTTCTACCGGTAAATTAAGGGCATTAGGCCGCGTGATACGTGTCACATTTGCACCCAGATCAGCCAATAATTGCCCCGCATATGGCGTCGGCCCTATGCCGGAAAGCTCCAATACGTTATATCCAGCCAAGGGATGCATCACTTAAATTTTATCCATATTACAAAAAACAAGTTTGATATTGTAATTATTAACGATAGGTTAATGAAGTGAGTGTATACTACTTATAACGATTCGCTTAAGCGCATCGTAGAGCGGCGCGATGTTTTTGGGGAAATAACGGGTCATTACAATGTCTGGAGGGTGAGACGCTAACTGAGCTATGAAAGGTCTGGGGAGACATCATGAAGCAGCATCAACAAAGTCACAAGCTTAACGCCGCCAGGCAATCCATATCGGCGATCAAGGCTAATTTGAAACGTTTGGAAACCGTATTGAAAAGCCCACATGTACGGCCAGCAGATTATACCACCCGCGACCGATTGGCGCGTAAGTTACGCGACGCTATAAAGCTCGAAGCCTAGAGCCAGAGCCAAGATACTGAGCCTGGATCCTGAGCCAACATACTGAACCTAGATCCGGCGCTTGGGTGTTCGCTTTTACCTACGCGCCGCTTTCGCTCGGTTTTTATGAATTCTTTTCATTTCAAAGCATGTCATCCTTGTGTTGCCAATATAGCACATATCCGCTTCAACGGGATCGAGAGATTTGGCATGCCTAAGTGAATCAAATGCTGTGTAGGCATCAGAAAACCCGACCTCATTATCTTCCAGAACCAATGTAACACTCATAGGATTAGGTACGAAATCATATTTTGCGCCTGTTCTTTGGTCAGCCTCCGCAGCTGAACCCATGACAATCAAGGCGGGCCCAGCCACCACAATAGCCACGGCTGCCGCTGCTGCACCGCCAGAAATAAAAGCGCCTGCAGCCATAGTCGTATTTGCTGCTGCTGTTACACCGCCCGCAGTTGCTACGGCAGTTGTCGCGCTCACCCCTGTTTGTAGTTTTGCCAATTTAGCCGCTTTTTTATTGTGCATGCGGTCCGGCGTTGCAACCACAGGTTTATAGCCGTCTTTGGTAATCAGCATGGAAAATTCCCGGCGCCGAGGAATATTCATTGAGCAAGGTGTGGGTTCACATTTGTAATATTTAAAGTCTGGTAAATCGCCAGTTTGCAATGCCGCTTTGCGCACGCGCCAATCATATTGTTTACGGCTTTCTATGGTTTCAACACTGGTGAGAACTGTTGCTCCAGGCGGAGTGGTGATGACTGTGAAGTTTGAACTTACGCCGCGCCGGGCGGTAGCGCAGCCCGTAACAGCGACAGCTGTGACAGTAATAATTACAAATTTCAAGTTCATCAAAACTCTCTTTCCTATCTCGTACGCCCCGCCTTTTTATCACGCGACGCGATGAATGCGGTTTTTAGTCTTTGTGTTTCATCTGTATCTGTTTCAGGTGCTAGCTTTACGATCATGGGGTTGGGGGTGAGATCGATCAGGGCACCCGAGGTGAGATCGACGCCGTAGCCTGTCATCAGGGCAGGGCCTGCGATGAGGGCTGCTCCTATGGCCGTCCCCGCGCCAGCGGACAAGAACACTATCATTTCACCCGTATACCATGCTCCCACTGCCGTTCCCGTTGCTGCGCTAAGGGACGGGCTGTCCGTTGGAACTAAACCAGCATTCGCGGACAGTTCATCATTGGGAATTATATCGCCATTTGTATCGAGGCGAAATTCTTCTCTTTTGGCTTTGTCTTTTTTGAGCTCTTTATAGGGTCTCTTTTGGATAACATAAAAGAAGGGCGCATAACCATCTTTGGTCACCATGACGTTGAATTGTGAGCGCCTGGCTATGGAGATTTTGCAAGGCGTGGCTGTGCAGCCGTAAAACTCTGACGTGCTTCCAGATGCTTTCAGTTTATCTGTATATACCTTTGCGCCAACAGGCAGTGTTTCCACTACAAAATAAGTTTGCGAGCCGCGCGTCGCCGTGGCGCAACCACCAAGTAAGGGCAATAGGCATGAGGCCAATAAAATAGACGGGAAAAATGAACCTATGGTCAATTGGTTATTTCTCCCTAAGCTCATCACAAGGAACCCTTTTTAAGTGTGTTACATTGCACATTTCCATTTTTTTCATTTGCAGGGTTTCCGGTTTAACCCCAAGTGATTTTTCCTGCCGCCTTTTGTAAAATTCGCTGATGACAAAGTCTATATCTCCCTGTGTGTCCGGGCTTTGCACAGTGGTTTGCAAATTAGCTGTGACCGGGTTAGGCGTCAGGTCGAAATTTGCGCCCGAAGCGGCGTCAACCGCAATTGATGTTCCGCCTGCGGCGAGTACTGGAAAGGCGGCAAGTACTGCGAAAAATCCTGCAGCAGAGGCTCCCAAGATTGTTGCGCCTGTCGCGACTGCTGTGGCTGCGCCGGCGCCCGCCGCTACGCCTGTTGCCAATGCAGCTTTACCGGAGTTCTGTTTGGCGACGTCTTTGCGGTGAATTCTGTCGATGAAAAATAATTGCGGCACATGCCCGGCTTTGTTGACAAGTATTTCAAATCTGGCTCTTCGCCGCACTTCAATACCGCACGGGGTAGGGTCACAGCTCAGATATTCAAACTTTAGATCGCTCTCGGTGCCATTTTCCATAGCCTTTTTTCGTTGGGACATGCGAAGCTTTCGGCTTTGCTTTGTTTCAATATTGGTGATGACATTGGCACCTGTTGGTGTGCTGTTGACAACCAATAGCGTTGTGGTGCCCCTGGTCGCTGTTGCACAGGCCGTAAGTTGTAAACCGGCAACTAACATGAGGGAGAGATGTTTCATCATGGCTGTGATCTTTTTCGTTGTGTTAACTGGTACGGCGTTTGCGCCCGTCTTTTGGCATCAAAATCATCAATGAACTGCGCGGTGGCTTTTTTTTCTTCCGGTGTTGTGTGCTCAACAAGCTTGATCGACATAGGGTTAGGGTAAAAATCGAGATTGGCACCCGAACCTGCATCTACGGCCATGGACATTCCGCCCAAAGCGGCAACAGGCAGTGCAGCCATAGCAATTGCGGTAGCAGCCGTACCCGTAGTCACGCCGCCAGCCCCGGCCAAAATAGCATCGAGAGTGATAATGCTGGCACCTGAAATTGCCCCGGCGCTAATGGTGGTTCCTACAACCGCCTGGGCGTTACGTTTGACCAGTTCTTTGTAGCGTAGGCTTTCAACTGCGTAAGATTGAGGCCGGTAGCCGTCTTTGGTAATCAGGACTGAAAACCCGTATTTCCTTGGCATATTGATGGCGCAGGGCGTCGGGGCGCATCCGAAATATTTGTCTTTCTGGTTATTGCTGGCAGGATTTTCGCCAGAAGGGTTTTTACCAGAAGGAATTTCACCAGAAGGAATTTCACCAGAAGGGTTTTCAATCGGCATGTCAGTGGTGACGCTGGCAGCAATTGGGGATGTGTAGACGATAAATGTGTCCCTGCTGCCGCGCTCCATTGTTGCACATGCGCCCAGCATGATACTTGCGGCCAATAGAATTGTGCAAAATAAAACTGGTTTGACCTTCATATCTCCCCCTAAGCACACTTTAATGTTGTACACCATAAGGTCAAATTAAATTGTCTACACCTGTCGGGCAAAGCCATCACGTTTTGTTTGAGTGTATTTCAAAAGACCGGCAAATCCCGGCTTGCCTTGAGCGGGAAAATCATATTTACTGTTATTCGATAATTGCCGTTTAGGGGAAGTTTGATGAAACATTTAATGCGCATATCTTTGGTCTTAATTACTGCCGCTTTGGTCTTGGGGTCTTGTCGTTATGAGCCGCAAGATTTAACTGTCGGCGCGCAAAAACTCACCGAAGTCCAGTTTGAGAAATATACGCTTGATAACGGCTTGGATGTGGTTTTGCATGTGGACCGGTCTGACCCTATCGTGGCCATAAATCTGGCCGTGCATGTGGGCTCAAGCCGCGAATTACCGGGACGGACCGGGTTTGCCCATTTGTTTGAGCATCTCTTGTTTCTGGATTCGGAAAATCTCGGCTTTGGCGGGCTCGACACTATGAACACCCGCATTGGCGGCCAGGGCACCAACGGATTTACCACCAAAGATATGACCCAGTATTTTCAAGCCGTCCCCAAAGATGCGCTGGAGAAAATTATTTGGGCCGAGGCCGATAAAATCGGTTATTTCATAAATACCGTGACCACCACGGTGCTTGATAAGGAAAAACAGGTGGTCAAAAACGAAAAACGCTTGCGGGTTGATAACCGCCCTTACGGCCACCGCTGGTATATGGTCGGCAAGGCCCTTTACCCGGGCGACCATCCCTATAACTGGCAGGTCATTGGGTCGCTGGAAGATTTGGACGCGGCCAAGCTTGAGGATGTGAAAAATTTTTACAATAAATGGTATGTGCCCAATAATGTCACGGTGACATTGAGCGGGGATTTTGATGTGGCCCAGGCTAAAACCTGGATTGAAAAATATTTCGGCGAAATCCCGCGCGGGGCTGATATTGGACCAATGACGCCGAGAGCGTCCGGTATCAAAGAGACCAAATCACTGTATTACGAAGACAATTTCGCCACACTAGCAGAATACGGCATGGTCTGGCCGACCGTGCCCCAATACCACAAAGACGCTTATGCCCTGGACATGCTTTCAACCTATCTCGGTCACGGCAAGCGCGCCCCGTTTAACGAAGTGCTGATCGACGAGGACAAGCTGACCTCGTCTGTGAGCATGTTTGTCAATAATTCAGAAATTGCGGGCGAGTTTTATATTCTTGTGGACGCCAAAGAAGGCGCGGATATTGACGGGCTAACTGAGGGTGTCGCCAAAGCTTTCGCCCGCTTTGAGAAGGACGGCATTTCTCAGGCCGATCTTGATATGATCAAGACCGCCCAGGAGGTTGCGTTTTACGCCAATTTGCAAGGGGCCTTAAACAAAGCCATTCAGCTTGGCGGCTATAGTATGTTCACGGGCGACCCAGGGTTTATCAATCAGGACATTAAAAACATCCAGGCCGTAACCACCGCCGATGTGATGCGGGTTTACGAAACTTATATCAAGGACAAGCCGCGTATTTTGACCTCTATCGTACCCAGGGGCAAACCGGAGTTGGCTTTGGAGGGGGCAATACTGGCCGATATTGTCGAGGAAAACATTGTGCAGGGGGCCGAAAAAACCGCCTTGGAGGTGCAAGATAAACGGGACTGGCCGCGTACTGCGTCCAGCTTTGACCGCACCATAGAACCCGCATTTGGTGCGGCCTACAGCTTGCCCTCGCCGGACATCTGGAAAGGCCAACTGGCGAACGGGCTTAAGCTTATCGGCATTGAAAACGACGAAACGCCCTTGGTGTATTTCTCGCTTTATCTGGATGCGGGCCGGGCGCGGGGCAGTGTGGATAAACCCGCTATGGCTGCGCTGACCGCCGACATGCTGGAAAAAGGTACGACGTCTCTGACCACGGCCGAATTTGAAGATGCGCTCAGTGCGCTTGGCGCCAGTGTTTCCGTAGGTTCAGGTCAAACCGCCACAGTGATCAGCGGCAATACATTGGCCAGAAATTTCGGCGCGACCATAGCTCTGGTCACAGACATGCTGTTAAATCCGCGCTGGGACGAAGAAGAATTTGCGCTTCTCGTCAGCGAGGCGGTGGACACCATCACCACTAATGCAGGCAATCCCAGCTCTATTTCAACCCGTTTGTGGCCGCAAATTCTATACCCGGCTGACCATATGTTTCACTACACATCCTTGGGCCCCAAGGACAAGTTAAAGATGGTGACTATTGACGATCTGAAAGCCTTTCATAGCGAAAACTACGCGCCGGTCGGGGCCAGTTTTAGAGTTGCCGGGAATATCAGCAAAGCCCAAGTGGCAGCAGCCTTACAAGAGCTTGAAAGCGCATGGACGACAAAGCCACCGCCAGCCGTAAGCCTACCGCAAGCCAAAACCCCCGCAGCGGCCAAACTATATTTTTATGACGTACCGGGTGCCAAGCAATCTGTGCTGCGGTTTGGTTATCCTACGCTTACGGCTTTGGACGCGGATTACCCTAAAGCCAATGCCATGAATTATCTGTTGGGCAATATCTATACTTCAAAACTTATGACCGAGCTTCGGGTCAATAAGGGCTATACTTACGGCATTCGTTCCGGGTTTAGTGTCATCAAGGACAGGGGCACATTTACGGTGCGCTCCAGCGTGCGGGCCAATGTTACTTTGGAAGCCACGCAGCTGATCCGCGATATTTTGGCCAATTACGGCCCGGACTTTACCGAAGATGATCTGGCCACTATGAAAAGCGCGCTGATCAAAGGCCAGGCTTTGCGGACCGAAACTCTAAGTGCCAAGCTTGGTATGCTGGACGGGATTGTGGCTTATGGCTGGGCTGATGATTACATGAGCAAAAACGCCGAAATGGTTAAAGCTATGGATTTGGCCGAGTTCAAGCGGGTTGCAGATGCGTATTTGCGACCGGACGCCATGTATTATTTCATTGTCGGGGACGGTAAAACCCAAGGCGAGCGGCTAAAGGAATTGGGGCTGGGTGATCCGGTCATGTTGAACACTGATGCTAAAGATAAATGACCATACGCATATTCCTCTTTCCGAGATAGACCTGAGCGCCGTGCGCGCCCAGGGGCCGGGCGGGCAGCATGTCAACAAAACCAACACGGCCGTACATTTGCGCTTTGATGTTCGTGCGTCGAGCCTGAGCGAGGCGTCCAAGCAAAAAATTCTGGCCATTCGCGACCGACGTTTGACGGGCGACGGCGTCATTATCATAAAATCCCAATCCTCATCCAGTCAGATGCGCAATAAAGCCCAAGCCTTGGAAAGATTGCGCGAAATGCTGGCACATGCCCTAAAGCCCGTAAAAAAACGCCGTCCGACAAAGCCGTCAAAAGGGTCAATAAAGCGCCGCCTGAAAAAAAAGACCCAGCGAGGTCAGATTAAAGCGACCAGAAGAAAACCGGGGCGAGAGGATTAGGGAGTTAGGTAGTGTACTCATAAACTCAGGCCACAATGGCATGAGTCAATTTGTTCACTTGGCAGGCGTAAATTCGCAGGAAATGCTAGCATTTTCAAGAGTTTACAACGCACCAAGTGGGCAAAGTGGCCATGCAGGGTTGTCCGCAAACTCGGAGCTAAATCTGCTTCAATCTGCGTCGTCAAAGACCTCAGCCGGGCAGAAAGCCCGTCTTTCGCCCTTTTCCTAGCATATTTTCGCATATTTAGCTCCATTGTGGCCTGAGTTTATGAGTACACTACCTAGTATAAGGGTACATAATTCTTCCTTCCTCCGTTTACGGGGGAAGTGGGCGCCTCTTGCACCGCAAGGGTATTCCAAAGAGGTCGCGCTCGATGGGGGGTGATCTCTCGTCTTGCATCCGGCTGGAGTTGTTCCCCCCATCGCCTCCGCAAGAACTCCGGCACTTCCCCCATGAAAAATGGGGGAAGGAATATCCGCCCTACGTTTCTGTGTTTTCTTTTATTTACGCTCTTGCGGAGTCGTAGGGATTGGGCTAAAGCCAGCGCAAATTTCCGGGTGCATTATGGCCGGATTAACCAGATTTAATGATAGGAGGCTTTGATGGCTGTCCCAAAGAGTAAAATTTCCAATTCGCGGCGCGGTATGCGCCGCGCCCATGACCGTTTGTCCGCCACGAATTTTGTCGAAGACAAGTCCAGTGGCGAGTTGCGTCGCCAGCACCATATTGACCTCAAGACCGGCATGTATAATGGTCGTCAGGTTCTGCCTGCCCAAGAAGATTAAATTCATTGCAAATTCGAGGCGTTCATGACTGAAATAGACGATATTTTTGCCATAAGCGATATTTTTGCAAGGGAAATCCTCGACAGTCGCGGTAATCCCACCCTCGAAGTTGATGTTCTGCTTGCGGGCGGCGCTTTTGGCCGTGCGGCTGTGCCGTCTGGTGCGTCTACGGGTGTCCATGAAGCGGTGGAACTTAGGGACGGCGACAAAAAACGATATGGCGGCAAGGGCGTGCGTAAAGCCGTCCTAAATGTAAACACCGAAATTTCTGATGCCTTGTGCGGGCTTGATGCTACGGATCAGGTGCGACTTGATACCATCATGATCGACCTGGACGGTACACCCAACAAATCCCGGCTTGGTGCCAATGGGATTTTGGGCGTGTCACTTGCGGTTGCCAAGGCGGCGGCTGAGGCCCAGGGCGCACCCCTATACCGTTATGTTGGCGGTGTCAGCGCCAATATGCTGCCCGTCCCCATGATGAATATCATCAACGGCGGCGCCCACGCCGATAACCCTATTGATATTCAAGAATTTATGGTCATGCCCGTAGGAGCATCCACTTTTTCCCAAGCCCTGCAAATGGGCGCGGAAATATTCCATGCCCTCAAAGCCAAGCTCAGTGCTGACGGTCACAATACCAATGTCGGCGATGAAGGCGGGTTTGCGCCGGGCCTGGCGTCGAGCCGCGCCGCTCTGGATTACATTATGAGCGCCGTAGAGGCGGCGGGCTACACGCCGGGCAAAGACATTTACTTGGCCCTTGATGTGGCCGCCAGCGAGTTTTATAAAGACGGCAAATATAATTTGGCCGGGGAGGGCAAGGTTTTATCCTCGGACGAGTTCGCCGATTATCTGGCCGCTTTGGCTGCAGATTTCCCCATATTGTCCATCGAAGACGGCATGGACGAAGACGACTGGGCCGGGTGGAAAACCCTTACGGACAAGATCGGCAAGACCTGCCAACTGGTCGGCGATGATGTGTTTGTCACCAACCCGGTGCGCTTAAAGCGCGGCATAGACGAAGGTGTTGCCAACAGTATTCTTATCAAAGTCAACCAAATCGGTACGCTCACAGAAACCTTGCAAGCCGTCTCTATGGCGACAAAAGCTGGCTACACATCCGTTATGTCCCACCGCTCCGGCGAAACCGAAGACTACACCATTGCTGATCTGGCCGTAGCGACAAATTGTGGCCAGATTAAAACCGGCTCCTTGGCTCGCTCGGATAGGCTGGCCAAATATAACCAGCTCTTACGGATTGAAGAAGAACTGGGCAGTCAGGCCGTGTATGCAGGCATGAGCATTTTGCGGTAAACAAAACCCAACTTATCATACGCGTACATGCAGGGGTATCCATAACCTGATTTTACGGTCTATCAATCTTGTCCGCAACAGCCTATAATGAATGCGTTATGACCAAATTTTCCTATAAGAATGAGCTGGACGATTTCAAGGCCACCGCATATTGGCTGGCCGTGCGCGGTTGGTCGGAGGCTGCGGGTGGTAATATGTCCATCAGGCTGGATGCCCAAAATAATTCTTTGGCCAAATTACATGAAGCCGATCATATAAAACTGCCCGTAGATGTCCCGTATCTGGCTGGCAAAGCGGTGTTGCTGACCGGTTCGGGGACACGGGCGCGGGAAATTGCAGATGATCCGCTGCCCCATATTGGCCTGTATAAAATCAGTGATGACGGTCAACATTATGGCTGGGTAGGGGGTAATAAAACCCCGTCTATGGAATTACCGGCCCATTTCGCCATTCACAATGCGCTGGAGCAATACCGGCCGGGCGACAAAGCCATTTTGCACACGCATCCGGCCAGTCTGATTGCCCTGTGCCATGTTGACGGGTTTGATAACGCAAAAGCTATTTCAGATAAAATTCTGTCCATGCAAAGCGAAGCAAGGTTGATTTTGCCTGAAGGTATCGGGTTTGTAAAACATGAGCTGCCGGGGTCTTTGGAGCTGGGGCTTAAATCCGCCAAAGCCGTGATGCGTCATCATCTGGTATTGTGGCAATGTCACGGACTGCTGGCCACGGGCGACACTCTGGCGGGGGCATTTGACAAGCTGGAAGTGTTCGAGAAAAGCGCGCAAGTTTATTGGCAATTGCGCGCGGCGGGGATTGATCCGGTTGGTATTAGCGAGGTTGAGATCAAGCACACGCTCAAAGCCTTCGGGCGGTTGGAGCGCTATTAAGCGCATCTACGTGGCTCGCGCCAGTGGGCGTAAGCCAGCAGCAATATTCCGTAAACCAGCAAGGCAGCCCAGCCTTTATTGCCGACAAAACCCCATGATGCATATATGCCGTAGCCGTATATAACCACCGCCAGCACCGGCAAAACCCGTGTTGCCCAGACGGGCAATTTAAACGGGGCGTCTCTATAGGCTTGTGGTTTTTTACGCACAAGACCCCACAGGGCAAATACCGGGAACAATCCGAATATGGCCCCGACTGCATTGCCCAAAATGGCCACATAACCGAGACTCATGCCCGTGAGTATGGGGACTATACCGACGATATAAAATAATGTGAGAAATATCCACGGTGTGCCGAAACGGTTTTCGGCGGCCAGGCTTTTGGGCAGCCAACCGTCCTTCGTTGCCATGGACAGCCCGCGTGTGCTCCATGCGAATATTGCATTTAGGGACGTGACCAGTGACAACATCACCCCGCCTGCGATAAAGGCAATATAAACGCCTGGCGGGAAAATCACCTTGGCGGTGGCGGCCAGGTTTTTGCCCTGCACATCAGCCAGCGGCAACACCCCCGTAGCCACAACGGCGATACCGATATAAAGCAATGTCACCACTGCCAAGGAAATCCCCATAACCAGCGGAATTGTGTGGCCAGGGTTTTTCATCTCGTCGCCGAACTCGCTGATAAATTCCGAGCCTATCAAGCTGAGGCGGAGAAGAAAAGCGGCGGCAAAAAATCCGCCAATGCCGCTGGGAAATATATTTGCAGGTTTGGTATAAACGCGCATATTATCCACATGGCCAAGCCCTGCGAATATATAAACCAGCAAAGACGTTATGAGCACCAAAACCATCAGGCTTTGAAACCGCGCCGCCGTTTTTATCCCGAGCAAATTGGCCATATAACAAGCCGTCATAATCAATGCGGCGACCAGCATCATGTTAATTTTGGGCATCAATGCCTGGGCATATTCAGCGAACCCGATAGCAAAACTGGCCAATATTATTTGCCCGGCGATGAGCAAACCCAGATAAACAATTGCGGTTTTAGGGCCAAGCAAATCCCGGACATAAGTATAATTTCCGCCGCGTGCTGGCACGGCTGAACCAAGTGCGGCAATACACAAGGTCGGGATAGCAACAATAAAAAGCGCCAGAACGAAGGCCCACGGCACACCATAACCGGTCATGCTGATACTGATACCCGTCAGTACCACCACCCCGGTACCAATAATTTGGCCCAGGGAAATGCTGAGTAAATCCCAAAACCCGAGATGTTTTTTATGGCTAGAATGCACAGTTTAACTTGCCAAGGGTAGAATAGTCTCTAGTTCTTGCGCCAGCTTGCGGTTGTTTTTGGCCAAAGCAAGGTCATAGTTTTTTTGTAAATTTACCCAATATTCGGCACTGGTACCAAGGAATTTAGAAAGTCTGAGTGCTGTATCGGGGGTCATGCCGACCTGTAGTTTAACGATTCTTTCAATACGTGTGCGCGGTACGTTGATGGCCTTGGCCAGTTTTCCAGAGGACAAGCTTAGTTCATTCATGAATTCAAGTTGTAAAATTTCCCCAGGATGAACAGGGTTTTTTAGAGCGATCATTTTTATCTCCATTTCTACTTTACTTCAGTGGTAATCCACAATTTCTACATTGTAAGCATCTTGACCATTCCATTGGAAACAAATGCGCCATTGCCCGTTGATCCGTATGGAATGTTGACCTTTGCGGTCGCCCCGGAGCTTTTCTAGATGATTAGACGGCGGTATGCGCAAATCCTCTAAATCTGTAGCCGCATCAATGTGGGCAATCTTCATTTCAGCCCGCCGCACCAAATCAACGGGGAAGCCTTTCATAGCACCGCCGACAATAAGACGTTTAACCAATTTGCCTTTGGTGCTTTGTATCATTCAATAAATGTACCGCATGGTGATACATTCGTCAAGTGACTTGTATCGCTATGTGATACGTTAAAATTCACGTTCGAATTCACGTTCGAATTCAGAAAATTTTTCGTCCAGTTTTTTAATCAACCCGGCTTTGGTTTGATTGTCTACGAAGGCGTAGCGCAGGGCGTTATAGCTCATGTCTTTGATCTCGGCGTAGGAGAAGCCGTGTTCCCTCACGCCGCGTACATATTCATGGGTTAAATCAATGCGGGCTACACCTTCATCGTCCGTGGACAAGGATAGGGGTACGCCCGCCGCCTGGTATATTTTCAAAGGGTGTTTGTCGCCTGTGATGCCGAGGATTGCGTCTGAGGAGGTCAAATTGATCTCGACCAGGATTTTGTTGTCGGCCATGTATTTCAGCAAGTCTTTGTAACCGGCTTCGAAAATAATATCCGAGCCGTGGCCAATGCGTTTGGCCCGGGCAATATGTACGGCCTGGGTGATGTGGTTGCGCAGCTCGTCCGGGTGTACCAGGCCGAGCCATAGCTCTCCGGCGTGCAGGGAAATATTGCGCGGGCCCAGAGTTTCATAGAGATAACCCAATTGTTCCATATGGTCGTCATAATCACGCAGGGCGATAAAATCGTCCTCGGGGGCGACCAGATTTGTGCCGACAAACCGCTCGTCCTGGGCCATAAGTTCCCAGCCGAAAATCGTATGGGCATAGACGGCAGCCAGGGGCAGGGTGCGCACGGGTTGGTTTTGGAAACGAACCTCTACATCACAGCCCGGCTTGGCGTCTTCAGTGCCGCACCCCAAAAGCTTGTCCTTGCGGGCCATAGCGGTGTCAATGTCGCGCCTTGCACGGGACACAAGGTCAGGCAGGGACGCGCCAAATTTACCGTTCATCAGAGTTTCGTAATCCTTGGCCGCATCTCCCGTCATGGGCGCATTTGCCACCATTGGCAATATGGTCTCAAACAATTCCATAGTGTGCATAAGCTCGAGATAAAGTATGTTTTGTTCCCCGGCCAAATTGGCGCTCTCGGCCACCATATCCCCGAAGCGCGACGGCAAGGCTGCCATAGAGCCAAAGGTTCTGAAAAACTGGTCATGCCCCGACCAGCCAGCATAGGGGACGAAATCCCGAAGTGAAAAGCGCTCGATTAAATCATTGCGTAAATCCTGATTGCCGCCCAATGCGGTCTTGACATCCGGCATATTACCGCAGCCATTTTCGCCGGGAAACCGAATTGACAAATTTGGCCTGTCCAGACACAAGCCGTCCTCTTCGGCCCATTTGATCCAGCTTTCCGCGTAGACGGCCCCAAACAAATGATTGTGCAAATCCCCGCCCTTGGGCATGTCTTGCAAGAAAGCCCTAAGCTCTATTTCGCTGTTTTTTATGCTGTCAAATTTCGCCGAGACACCTGTGGGCGCTATGTTTTGTGTGCAAGCCGCAAGCAGTGCAGCGAACGCAATTGTCATAATTTTTTTCACGGGCTTTCTCCAGGTCATTTCAGAAATGTTTTAAGGGCAACGGTCTCGTCTGCCAATGCTTTTTTATCAATGGACTTGTTTAAGGGTATGAGCCTTTTGGCGGTCATGTATTCCCCGGGGCGGTTGACCGCATCAACGGCCAGCAATCTCTCACCTTTGAAATAAAACGCGGCAAAACTGCGCCCCTTGTCAGGATTTCCGCGCAGAACAATATCAGTATAGCCGCTAGATAGCCCGGCGATTTGCAGTTTCAGATCAAATTGATCCGACCAGAACCAGGGCAGGGCATTATATGGTTTGGGTTTGCCGCAAATACTAAGAGCCGCCGTCTTGGCTTGCTCGGTGGCGTTAGGTACGGATTCGAGGCGTAAATGTGTGTCATAAATAGGATTGTAGTGCCAGGTCACATCACCCACGGCATAAATGTCCGGGTCACTGGTCTGGCAAAATTCATTGACGATTATGCCGTTTTCGACCTCAAGCTGGCAGTCCGCCGCCAGTTCACTATTTGGCATAACCCCGATGCCGACAATGACCATATCTGCGGCAAAAACGCCCTTTGTCGTGCTAATTTCCAAACCGTCTTTAATTTGCGTTGCGGTGCAGTTTTCTATAATGTCAACGCCTTCTTCCCTATGGATATGTTTGTAAAACTTTGACATTACCGGAGCTGTCACGCGCTGTAAAATCCGGTCTTGCATTTCCAAAACCGTAACCTTGATCCCTTGCTTGGTCAGTGACGCCGCCGCCTCCAGTCCAATATAACCACCACCGATAATGACCGCTTTTTTGGCGGCCCTGGCTGCTGTTTTTATTTTAAGCACGTCATCGGCATTGCGCAAATAAAACACGCCCGGCAAATCGGCGCCCTTTATGGGTAAAAGCCGCGGTCTTGCGCCGGTCGCCAAAATCAATTTGTCATATTGCAATGTGCTTGTATCATATTGCACTGAGTTGGCGTCGTGCAAAAATAGCAATTTATCGTCGCGGTCAATTTGGCGGACTTTATGGCCTGTCAAGCAGTCGATATTTGCGGTCTCGTAAGTAGCGGCTGGTCTGATAAGTAATTCGTCCAATGATTTTCCGCCGGATAAAAAATCTTTGGACAAGGGTGGGCGGTGATAGGGCAAGTATGGTTCCTCACCGATCAATAATATGTTTCCCGTCCATCCGTTTTGGCGCAGGCTAATGGCCGCTTGCCCGCCCCCGTGGCTGGCCCCGATAATGATACATGTTTTGTTGTGTGTGTTTGTCATGGGGGTTTATATCACGTATTTTGGTCAATATCCCTCTTTTTGGTCAATATCCCTCTTTTTGGTCAATATTCCTCTTTTTGGTCAATATTAATGGGACAATATCTCGCGGCCCAAAAGATCTTTAGGCAGGGTTTTTTTCTCCAGAAGATTATTACACAGGCTGATCAAAGGGCCGTCCCCCATAATTGTATCTAATCCACATTGATCTTGTGTGACAATAATGTCGGCATTATGTTTGCTGGGCTCGACAAATTTCTCGTGCATGGGTACAACCTGTTCGCCAAATTGCGTCTTGATACATGACAATGTCCGCCCGCGCTCGAGCACATCGCGCCTTACCCTGCGGTCAAAACGTATATCCTGAGCGCAAGCAACGAAGAATTTATAATCGAATATTGGCAAGAGAAGCTTTTGGCTCAAGATTAAAATACCTTCAATTAACATGATAGGTTTGGGTTCAACCCGTTCGGTAATGTCGGTGCGCCTGTGGGTGGTAAAATCATAGGTGGGAATATCAACGGCTTGCCCGGATTTCAGTTTTCGCAAATGGGTAAGAAATAAATCCCAGTCAAAGGCATCCGGGTGGTCAAAATTTGGCAATGTTTGACCCGGCTCCGCGCCGCCAAGATCAAGATAATAATTGTCCTGGCGCACAACTGTGCATTTATCGTCGCCCATAGTTCCGTTCAGGGCTTCGCGCGTATATTGAGCCAGCCGGGTTTTACCCGAACAACTACCGCCGGCAATCGCGATGATGTGAATGTCCCCGAGGAAATGAGTGTTCAATGTCCGCTCCTGAATTTAGAACGGTATGACGCGGTTTTGCTCGATTCGCAATAAATTTTACAAGCATAATATGGCCAGGAAAAAAGTCATGGCACCAATGTGCCATGACTTGCTCTTCCCCGATAATTTGGCCTGACATGTACCGTATTTTCTTATCCAGCTTTTCTTATCCAACTTTTCTGGCGGCAAGTTTCTCAGCCTTTGCTGCCAATTGGCGGGCGCGAACACGTTCGAAACTGTCCAAAGTGTCCATAGCCATACGCAGCTCGTGGGCCAAATCCTTGTTTTGCAGTTCAATATCGTTGATCGTAACTTGCAAATTCTTTTTGCGCTCTATAACGGAATTGGCATAGGAGCCGTAAGCAACATAACCATCCTTGTGCGCACTCGCCTCGACAGTTTCCTCGGGCACGCTGTCATTGAGTTTTTGCATTTGGCGTCCGAGGTCTTCGCGGGTTGCTTCCAGTACGGCTACCCGTTTTTGCAGGTCCGAAATCGCGAAACGTGTTGCGCGCACACTTTTATCCATTGAAGTATTCATTGTTCACCTAACCCTTATGCCTAAACTTTGGCTTTATTTGGCGTTTTCGCCTTTAATAGGGTTTGTACGAAATCAGGCTTACAAACTGGTAAACAAATGAAAATAAATTGGTGTTTATGCCGTCTTGTAGCGTTATGGGGCAAAAAACCGGGAATTATCTCGAAAAATGAATTTTATCGTTAACTTTTGCTTTACGGGATTCACGTAAGGCTAACGATACGTTAACTTCTATTAACGATAAACAAAGTGATTCGCCCATTTGGATTTGTTTGGTGGGCATGTTCTGGAGGGAAATTATGCGCGTTCTTCTCATCGAAGACGATACTGCGACCGCACAAAGTATCGAACTTATGCTCAAATCAGAGGGCTTTAACGTCTATACGACGGATTTGGGTGAAGAGGGGGTCGATCTGGGCAAGCTCTATGATTACGATATCATCCTGCTTGATCTGAATTTACCTGACATGCCGGGCTTTGATGTTTTGAAAACATTGCGCCTCGCAAAAATCAACACACCAATCTTTATTTTGTCGGGAACGTCCGATGTGGACACCAAAGTCCGCGGCCTCGGCACCGGTGCAGACGATTATATGACCAAGCCTTTTCACAAGGACGAATTGGTGGCCCGCATTCATGCGGTCGTGCGCCGTTCCAAAGGCCACGCCCAGTCGATTATCCGCACAGGCGAAATCGCCGTTAATCTCGATGCTAAAACTGTCGAGGTTGGTGACCACCGTGTGCATTTGACCGGCAAAGAATACCAGATGCTGGAACTTCTGTCCTTGCGCAAGGGCACAACCCTGACCAAGGAAATGTTCCTGAACCACCTCTACGGCGGTATGGACGAGCCGGAGCTTAAAATTATCGACGTATTTATCTGCAAGCTACGCAAAAAACTGGCCGCAGCTTCCCAGGGCGAACATTATATAGAAACCGTCTGGGGCCGGGGCTATGTCCTGCGCGAACCCAACAAAGAGCGCATCAGCGCTTGACACAAACTAAAGGTCACTCCCACGACCCCATAAAAACCCCGCAAATTGCGGGGTTTTTTGTTGTTTAACGGTGTTTTGCAGTTAATTGGGTTCACACAACCTCCACACCCCGCTCATCCCCGCGAAAGCGGGGATCCAGTTAAACAATAATGTGCGAGCTTTCACAAAAATCAATCCGGCAACACATCCGGCTCACCAGGCCATATGGTGATGTGTTTGATATGGTCGGCTTCGTCCACCTGTTTCTCGCACACGGTGGCGTCTTTGACGCTCATGCCGGCCTCATGGATAGTTTTTCGCGAGCCGCTGACCAGATAATGCCAGTCATACAAGTCCTTGCCTTCGGCCAGCAGGCGGTAGGCGCATGTGCGGGGAATCCACGGTAATTTTGTCACATTTTTGGCCGTGAGTTGCACACAATCAGGCACATATAGCTTGCGGTTTACATAATTTGTACAGCGGCATGTGGCCCCGTCCAGAAGCTTGCAGCGAATATCGGTGACATAGACGGCCTGGGTGTCTGCATCTTCCATGCGCAGCAAGCAGCATTTCCCGCAGCCGTCGCACAGGCTTTCCCACTCCTTTTTACTCATGTCGTCCAGGGATTTGGTTTTCCAAAATGGTTTGGTCACACTCATGCCATATTGTTACATGATTATCATGAAAAATGAATTGGGAATTTTCGTAAATAAGCGTTAAAGAGAGATATGGAGACGTACCGGGCAGACTTGGGTATTGACGATAGCAATCGCGGCAAGAAAAAACGCCGCTGGCTGTGGACAATTCTGCTTGTGTTTTTGGTGGCAGGCGCGGTGAGCTATTCGCAAGGCAAACGCTATTTATTGGACGGCTTGCCGGAACTGCCTGACAAACAGGTCATGTGGGAGTTGAATATAGAACCCAATATCACCCTGTTGGATAAAACGGGCCGCATTATTGGGCATAGGGGGCCTTTTTACGGCAAACCTTTGAAACTATCCGAACTGCCCGCCTGGGTCCCGGACGCGTTTTTGGCCATTGAGGATCAACGGTTTTGGCAGCATCCAGGTATTGACCGCAAGGCTATATTTCGCGCTTTGATGGAGAACACCAAGGCGGGTAAAAAAGTTCAGGGCGGTTCGACTTTGACCCAGCAATTGGTCAAAAACATGGTGTTAAGCCGCGAGAAAACCTACAAGCGAAAATTCCAGGAAATGTGGCTGGCTTACCAAATGGAGCAAGTGCTGTCCAAACAAGAAATCCTGGAGCTGTATTTAAACCGGGTTGATTTGGGCAATCGGGCCTTTGGGGTTGAGGCGGCGGCGCGGAGACTTTTCGCTAAATCGGCCAAGGATTTAACCTTGATGGAAGCTGCGGTTCTGGCGGCCCTGCCCAAGGCACCGGGCACTTATGACCCGGTCAGAAACCCGGATGCATCCATGGACAGGGCCAGGCTGGTGTTGCAAGCCATGATGGTACAGGGCAAAATTTCTCCCCAGGAAATGCATGAGGCCGAGCAACAGGCCGCCGTGCTTCATCTGGGCCAGGACACATATTTGGATGAGCAAAATCTGGGTTATGTGTTTGATATGGTTTCGGAGCGGGCCAGACAATTGATCGGCGCAGGTGCGAAAGATTTGGTCGTGCACACGACAATTGATGCTGAATTGCAAACCACAGCCTTAAAATCCATTACAAAAGTGGTGGAAAAATATAAGAAATCCCGCAAGGTCAGCGAAGCGGCCTTGGTGAGCATTGACACTGAAACCGGGGCCGTGCGCGCACTTGTAGGCGGGCTTGATTATAACAAAAGCAAATTTAACCGCGCCGTCCAGGCCTTGCGTCAACCCGGCTCGTCCTTCAAGGCTCTGGTCTATGCGGCGGCCCTGGAGGCCGGGTTTACACCGGGTACGGTGCGCATTGACCAACCAACCACCATCGGCAGCGGCGAGCATGAATGGGCTCCCAAAAATTACACCCGCCGCTACCGAGGCCCCATGACCGTTCGAGAAGCGCTGAAATTATCCATCAATACTGTCGCGGCCCAGGTCGGGGCGGAGGTCGGCCCCAACAAAATCGTTGAGCTGTCCCGGCGCTTAGGGATAACCACCAAGCTCGGCGCCCATTATTCTATTGCGCTGGGGGCATCAGAAGTGCATCTCATTGATATGGCCGCCGTGTTTATGGTGTTCGCCAATGAGGGGGTGAAACACACGCCGTTTTTAATCGAGAGCATCAGCGATACGGCAGGCACCCAGCTTTATGTCCGCAGAAACCACAGGCCTGAACGGGTTTATGCTTTGCCCTATGCCAGACAAATGACCAGCATGTTGCGCGATGTTGTGGAGAGCGGTACGGGCTACGGCGCCGGGCTTGGCCAGCGGCAAGCGGCGGGCAAAACCGGTACGTCACAGGATTTCCGCGATGCCTGGTTTATCGGGTTTACCGCCGATTACACCACCGCCGTCTGGATGGGCAATGACGATAATTCCCCCATGCGAAAGGTCACGGGTGGTCTATTGCCGGTGGATGCATGGAAAGATTTTATGCAAAAAGCCCACAAAGGCAAAAAAAACCGCCCCCTAAAAGCCCCAGAACCCATCATCACCGACGAAGAAACCAAAACCCTGATAAAGTTTTACGCCGGGCTAACGGAAAGCCTGACCACCGAACGCAATCTGGCCAATGGCCAGGTGGCCAACACGGCGGCCAATACAGCGACCAGCGGGGCGAATTAGGGGCGGTGAGCAAGGTGGGTAAGCGCAATGCAAAAATCACAAAATTTTCATGCTCGCCTATACTTACTCCCCCCCGCTCATGCCTGCGTATGCAGGTATCCATCGCCGGATTTTGTGTTTGTCCCGATAACTCAGAGATAGACCCCTGTATGCACAGGGGTGAGCGAGGGGAGAGAAACAGCAGACCACTAAATCTCCACCCATAAACCCGCTCATGCCCGCGCAGGCGGGTATCCATTGAGATGTCTGGTTCATCCTCAAAAGCGGACAAAAAGTATTAACTTGTTTTACAGCTTTAAAGGGGACACAAGTTAGTCCAATTACGCATGCAACATAGGTATGGAAGTGTCGATATGGCCACGGATATTCAAAAAATTGTTACCGACACTGAGACCCTAAAGCATTTGGAGCTGCTATTATGCGAGTTTGAAAAATCTATACAGAACCCACCAACCGGCGACACCGTGGAGAATTTTTTTAATTCTAAGTATGGGATGATGTTACGCCAGAAAAGTACAATTTCTTATAGTGAGATGGCAAACGATTCTAAAGCAAAACTTTGCGAAAGAATTGAAAAACTCTTACCACTAGAATTTGCTTCACGTAATTCTTTGAATAATCAGATACCTGACATGGTTGCGACAGCGGCGGAGGAAAAACACGATTTCAGCCAACTAATAATTACTTTTCAGGGTTATTTAGAAAACCTAGTTTCTAATAGATTTGATGTTTACCTGCCTAACAATCTATTCGCCTTACAAGGGGTAAGTGAAATTAAAGTTGGACCTGTGACAATTGTAGATGGCATGGATGTATCTTCAACATTGAATACAAAGCTTAAAGAAATTGCGAAAGAGAAACCGGACTTACCAAGTGCATCTTCTCACTTTGATGGGGGAAAACTCGCTGTAACTTATTGCAAAAGTGGCTTAATTAGACACCCTCCCTCTAGCCCCACTATGTGGAAGGTATCCGTTACCGCCCATTCGCAGAATGCAAATGAAGAAGCATTATGGAAAATTAAAGTGGCGTCTGGTTTGATCAGAATACTTGGGCAAACTTGGGAAGGACCAAAACCTTATGGAAATCGACTTGAACGCCACCCCACGATCTTTGATAAGCATATGGGGGATAGTTTGCTCAAGATTACAGATACTAGTGTTTCTTTAGGCGGGGGAAACATTTATTTTACGTTTGAATTGAACTCAATTTTAAAGTCAGAAATAGAGGACGTAAAATCTCAGGTTATTATTGCAAATATTATGGAGCATAATACGAAATCTGTTGGAGAAAGGATATATCTAGCACTGGCATGGATATCCACAGCTCGCCATACTCAAGACAAGTCAGGGAAACTTTTAGCTACAATGACCGCATTGGAGGCAATTTTCACACGTGGGAAAGACGCTCCAGTAAATGAAACGATTGCCAGATTAGGTTCGGTAGTAATAGCCAAGACAGTCGAAGATAGGGAAGCAATTGCTAAAGTATTTAAATCTTTATACGGACACAGATCTAAAACGATTCATAGTGGACAACGCTCAGCAACAGAAACAACGACAGCAACGGCACTTTACGTTGCCGAACTAGTTGTAAAACGCATACTCAAAGAAGTTGACCTCACTTCAAGAGCGGATAACTTTATTATGGAATTAGTTACAGCTTCATTCGGTAGTGAGTGGCCTATTAAACCATAAATTCGTGGTTGATGTAGTAAGAAGCAAATATTACCTAACGGCTCCTCCTGCCCCCAAAGCAGTCTTTTATTAGCTTGCTTTGCGAGTTTGTTAGGAGGGTTTGTTTCACCCGTGTCCCCCCAGGGCTATTGTATATGGAAATATTATTCGAAGAACGACCGTATCGGTGTATTATTATTTCCCCTCACCCGCAGCTCGCTACGCTCACGCGACCTCTCCCCCAGGAGAGGAAAAAGGAGAGGAAAAGTGCTGGACTTCTTATCTTCCCTATTAAACCTGATATTTTAGTGTTTCTTTTTCAAAAAAATCTTGATTTTTTACCTCTCCTTGGGGAGAGGTCGCGTGAGCGTAGCGAACTGCGGGTGAGGGGAAATAATGCCAGGATATTTCGTCCATATGCAATTGCCCTGCCCCCCCATTTCCACCACCCCAAAAAATCTAATCCACGGTTTTTGCTCTTGGTTTATATTGGTGTTATGAATTTAGACTTTGCACATCAATCCGGGATTAAAGCACACTATTTACAGGGGGTTTCCTTGGGTGCTGTTATGCTTGTCCAACAGGACAAATATGCGCAGGGGTCTGCCGGAGGGCGGACGAACGGGGTTTTGGTGTTTTTTGTCTGGCTCAATATTTGTTTTAATATTTGGCTCAACAGGTGTCTGGATGTTTGGTTGGGCGGCGCAAATACGTTGCCCGTCCCTGAGCCAGCAAGTGTTGGCAATCGGTACAGACGCCGCATGGCGTGCCGGATTGCCCGGTGCGCTTTGCCGCCCGTGCGTAATTTTTCCACTTTTGTGCAGTTTGGCCCAAAAGGGATTAGCCCTACGCAATTTATGGAACGCCTGTGTGCCCTGTCGCCCCTGGGGCGGGTGCGCATATATGGGATACGCTATTCTGGCTCGGTCTTGCAAAGGCGGGCATTGCTTGTCTGTTATGATCATGGTTGGTGGCGTGCGCCGCCGGGCGAAATGGGGCGTTTGCGCTGCGGTGTGTGGCGCGTGCATTTATGGCCGAGTTGGTCTTGAAAAAACCTGTCTGAAAAAATGAAACCTAAAACCCCGCGTCAGCGGCCATACCGCCTGACTGTACCTATATGTGCCTCAACATTAACGACATATGTCATTAATTTAACCCAAATCCTATCAGGAATTAAGTACTATTTAATGCAGGCGGGGGTAGTTTGGGGGCTGGTCTTTATAAGGCTGTCGTGATGGATTGGTTTTGGAGGTGGGCATGTTGCGCCGCACATGGATATTAGGAATTTTGCCAGCCGCTTTGGCGGTACTTGTTTCGGTGTCTTTACATGTCGGGGCATCTGCGGCCAGCAAAACTTTACCAGACGACGGCACTTACCGCGAAACGATTGTCAAATCTTTCGCGCAATGCACGGCCTTGTGCCGGGCCGATAGCGGCACATGCAGAGGCGCGGTATCTGAGCAGCCGGACATCACCAAACCTCTCATCATATGTCGGCTCAATAACGGCTTTGGTGCCAACCCTTTATTCCCGTCCACGCCGCCAATCCCCCTTAATGTCAATATTGCCGTGGCGGATCTCAATGCTTACCGCCGTTTGCACGGTCTTGACCCGGTGGTGTTCAACGACAAATTAACCGCCGCGTCGCGCGATCATGCCAAAGATTTGGCCGCCCACGGCACCATATCCCATAAAGGCACGGACGGTTCAGGCCATGGGGATCGTGTACAAAGACGGGGATATTATTTCACCATAGCCGCCGAAAACGTAGCGACCGGGCAAAAGAGCTGGGAGAAAGTGTTTCAAGCCTGGAAGGACAGCCCCGGTCATAACGAAAACCTGTTGCGAAATGATGTGACGGATTTCGGCATTGCTTTGGTATATGAACCCAAGACCACTTACCAAACCTATTGGGCCATGGTGGTGGCCGCACCGTTTAAGAATATGTCGCGGTATCCTTATAGAAGACCTGTTCGTAAAACCCATTAATAGCAATTAACAGCAATCAAAAGCAATTAAAACATTAACACATCCCTAAGAAATCGGGCGCACGCTTGAGCCATTAATTCGTTTTTGTGATTCGTTTAAAGGGGCTTTTGATGTACCGCATTTCTATTTTCGCTTCCATATTGGTACTGTTCATATTCAGCCTGTCCGCGGCCAGTTATGGGGCAGACCGCAATACCTACCGTGCGGGTCAGGCTTATATGAAAACGGCGGCGGCAAACCATGTGCAATGTGAGCAACAATGTCGTGGCGATGCAAGGTGTCGGGGGTGGAATTTCATCCGGCCCAACCCGGGCAGCCGCTCAGGTATATGCGAGTTTAATGCCCGCAAAGCCCGCGCCCAGTCTAGCCCGGTCAGTATCAGCGGCCAGGTCAATACGGGCCTTGATGCTTTGTTAGGAAATGCCGTAGCTGTGCAAGGCCGCACAGTGCGGGTCGGCACCCCGATTGTGCCCAGGGTCGTTCCAAGCCGGGAAAGCCCAAAACGTAAACTTGCTGCCGCAACCCGCCCCCAGATGTACCTGGAAAAGACACATATGGAAAGTCAGGCGCAAACTGCGCCCGCAAAACCTGTTATTAAATCCTTGCCTATACCTCAAGCCAAATTCATGCCAGCCCCTATTAGCTATGTGGGTACGCCAACTCCGCAACAAGAAAGGCAAAATCAAAGAGAAAGTTTGGCCCAAAGAGAAAATTTGGCCCAAAGAGAAAATTTGGCCCAAAGAGAAAATTTGGAACGTCAATTCTACCGTCAACAAATGTTGGCGGCGCAAAGACGCGTAGCCGAACAGACCTACGCTCGAAATTTTGCCCCCCGCCCACCTCAACACTATACCGACCCACAAACGCCTATTTTGCAAGCTCCTGTCCCTCAAGCCTCTATCCCGCACTTTCAGGCAAATATACCGCCGCAAAACTGGCAAAACCCGGCTCCGGCACCCGTGGCGAGGCCGCAAATTTATGCCCCGCAACCGTCTGGTCTTTACGGATCATTGCATGATGATTTGACCACAAATATGACGCCTGTGCCGCGCCCGCAAACTGCCCCTGATTTTATTGATAACCCGGACGCGCCCATATCTACTAGTCGTTTTGGCAGTCGTTTTGGCAGTCATTCTGGCAGTCATTCTGGCAGCTTGGCCGCCCCGACAATACCGGTCGAAACGGCGCAACTGGGGCGTCCAGTATTTTCAGAACCAGTATTTTCAGAACCAGTATTTTCAGAACCAGTATTTTCAGAACCAGTATTTTCGGAACCAGTATTTTCAGAATTAGCCGGCGGCGGTTAGTCTTTAGGCCTATTTCGACTTGACCATAATATTTGTAGCCCCTTTGAGCGCAAGGCGCGCCCAGGCAAACATGACGAAAACCACAAATGCTGCTGTGACGCCGTAAAGAAGCGCGCTTGCAAACCGGTCCACATCTTGTCCCAATATAGACAATACGGTCTGGGCGCCTGATAAAGCCATAAGAATAGCCAGGAACGCCCAAAACCCTGTCCAGTAAAATCTTACCAATTGGTTCTTCTGGCGAAACTTGACGGCGGGTAGGCACAGCAAAGCCGTAAACCCGACGGTGGTAAAAAACAAAATAGCGGCTCCAATATATTGTCCCGACATGATACACTCCCAAGGCGAATTAAACTTTCAGAGTTCACCTCGCAAAAACCGGGCCAGCAACAGCATAGAAACGCCTTGCCGCTTTTTTGTCAGACCATTAAGAATGAGCGAGAATTGTGAGAAACTATGATCAACAACCAACGCCATTTGTTCCATATGCCGGACGACATTGCCTATCTTAATTGTGCTTACATGTCGCCGTTGATGAACTCCGTCGTCAAAGCGGCAGGTGTGGGTGTGCAATATAAAGTACAGCCCTGGACATATGGCGGGGCTGATTTTTTCAAATACGCAGAAAATTACCGTGAGTTGGCGGCCAGGCTGGTCAATACAAGTGCTGACAATATCGCCCTGGTGCCCTCCGCCAGTTACGGCATTCAAATTGCTGCCAATAATTTACCCCTTCGCCCCGAGGGCGAAATATTGGTGCTGGAAGACCAGTTCCCGTCCAATATTTATCCGTGGCGCGAAGTGTCCAAGACGCACGGGGGTGCCGTCAACACGGTGGTGCGCCCCGAAAACGGCGACTGGACATCTGCGGTTTTGCAGGCAGTTGGCCCGCGCACTGAAATCCTGGCACTGCCAGCTACCCATTGGGCAGACGGCGGCTTTCTGGATTTGGAAATTATTGCCATGTCGGCACGGGCGCACGGGGCTAAACTGGTGCTGGACCTCACCCAGTCCCTGGGCGTTATGCCCTTTGACATTGAAGCCGTGCGCCCGGATTTTATGGTGGTGGCTGGCTATAAATGGCTGCTCGGGCCGTATTCTTTGGGCTTTGTCTATATTGCGCCTGAGTGGCAAATGGGTGTGCCGCTAGAGCATAACTGGATGAACCGCAAAGGGTCTGAGGATTTTTCCCGCCTGGTGGATTACCAAGACGGGTTCCAGCCGGGTGCCCGGCGTTTTGACATGGGCGAAAAATCCAACCCGGCCCAATTGCTGGCGGGCAGTGCCGCCTTGAGCCAAATTCTGGATTGGGGTGTGAGCAATATTTCGGATACATTGGGCGCGCGCAATATTAGTATTGCCGAACGGGCTCGCCGATTAGGTTTGCATGTCACAGAAGATAAATTCCGTTCGCCGCACTATGTCAGTCTCGAGTATAAGGACGGCGTACCGGACGGTCTAGCAGACAGGCTGGCGGCGGACAAAGTTTTCGTCTCGGTGCGCGGCAACTCGGTGCGTGTCACCCCGCATCTCTATAATACGGACACAGACATTGACCGCTTGTTTGCGGCCCTTGGTCGTGTTAGGTAGCGGGTATGAAATTTGGATTTTACATAGGCATAGGAATTATGCGAATTATTGGCCCGGCTTCCTAAGGGGGTCCGGGACTTTGTGCCCAAAAAGGGCTTGCTTGTTAACACTTCCAATTTAAAGAAATTCTCATGACTGATACAACCACCAACCCAGCTAGTGGGCGCGACTACCGCGAAACTTTATTCTTACCAAAAACCGATTTTCCCATGCGGGCAGGCCTGCCCAAAAAGGAACCTGAATGGCTGGCCCATTGGGACAAAATTGATCTGTATAATAGCCTGCGCAAGCAAAGCGCTGCCAAGCCTGAGTATGTGCTGCACGACGGCCCGCCCTATGCCAATGGTCATATCCATATGGGTACGGCCATGAATAAAATCCTCAAAGACATGGTGGTCAAAGCCCACCAGATGATGGGCTTTAATGCCAATTATGTGCCGGGTTGGGATTGCCACGGCCTGCCGATTGAATGGAAGGTGGAGGAGGAATTTCGCTCAAAGGGCCGGAGCAAAGACGATGTGCCCGGCGGTGAATTTCGCACCCGCTGCCGCGAATATGCGGCCCACTGGCTCGACATCCAGCGCGAGGAGTTCAAACGGCTCGGCGTCATAGGCGATTGGGACAATCCCTATATGACCATGAAGTTTGAGAGCGAGGCCGTAATCTGCGCCGAGCTTCTGAAAATCGCAAAGTCCGGGCAATTATACCGTGGCTCCAAACCGATCATGTGGAGCCCGGTCGAACGCACGGCCTTGGCCGAAGCTGAGGTTGAATATGCGGACAGACGGGCGACGCAGATTTTTGTCAAGTTTCCTGTGCGCGGCACAAGCACACATGTGGTGATTTGGACGACAACGCCCTGGACAATCCCGGCTAACCGGATGGTTTGTTACTCACCTAAAATCACTTACGGCCTTTACGAAGTTACCGAAATGCAAGAGGCGGAGTTTGAGCCTTGGTCAAAGCCGGGTGATAAATTGATTGTGGCCGATGATCTTTGGGAAGCTGTTGCCAAAGCGGGTTTGATTAAGGAAGCCAAACGTATTGAAACGGTTGATAGTAATGTTTTAGACACATTTATGCTCGACCATCCGCTTAAAAATATGGACGGTGCAGAGGGTAAATTTGATTTTCCTGTACCGCTTTTCGCTGCTGCCCATGTCACCGCAGAAGCCGGGACGGGGTTTGTCCATTCTGCACCAAGTCACGGTGAGGATGATTATGTGGCCTGGATTTCCAATCAGCAAAAACTGGAGGCACTTGGTATAGATCCCGCCGTCCCTATGACCCTGGACGATGATGGTTGTTACACTGACGTACTGCCAGCACGTTTTCAAGGCCTCGATGTTATCCGCACCTCGGGCAAGAAACGTGGGCAGGACGGTAAGGCTAATCCTGAAGTTTTGAAGGCACTTATGGAGTGCGGCAATCTTTTGGCGCGGGGCATTACTAAACTGCGTGATGCTCATTCTTGGCGTTCCAAAGCCCCGGTGATCCGCCGGGCTACGCCGCAATGGTTTGTGTCTATGAACAAGGGCGGTTTGCGTGATAAAGCCGTAGCCGAAATTGAGAAGACTGAATTTATTCCGCCGCGTGGTAAAAACCGTTTGCTGGCTATGGTGCAAGACCGCCCGGACTGGCTGATTTCGCGCCAGCGCAATTGGGGTGTGCCGATCACTTTGATGGTGCATAAAGACGGACGCTTGCACACGGACTTGCCCGAAGCGGATGCCATCAACGAACGCATTCTCGCCGCCGTTAAGGCCGTAGGTGTAGACGGCTGGTTTGATGCTGATATCCAGGATTTGATGGGGGATGTGGACGCGGACGGTTGGGAGAAAGTCACCGATATTCTTGATGTCTGGTTTGACAGCGGTTCAACCCATGCCTTTTGTCTTAAACAGCGCGACGATCTCAAAGACCGGGCTGATCTGTATCTCGAAGGTTCCGACCAACACCGGGGTTGGTTCCAATCATCGCTCCTGGAAAGTTGCGCCAATTACGGCGAAGCGCCCTATGATGCGGTGCTGACCCACGGTTTTGTTATGGCCAAAGATGGCCGAAAAATGTCCAAGTCTCTGGGTAACACTATAGCGCCGGAACAAATCATCCGCCAATACGGCGCAGATATTTTGCGCCTGTGGGTAGCCTCGTCCGATTTTACAGATGATCTTAGAATTGGTGATGAAATCATAAAAACCGCCGCCGACGCTTACCGCAAACTGCGCAACACACTGCGCTATATGGTCGGGGCATTGGACGGATATGATGCCAAGGACGAGGTGGCATATGATGACATGCCAGCCCTGGAAAAATGGGTGTTGCACCGATTGTCCGAGCTGGATGTTCTGGTCAAAGATGCCTATAAAAAGCACGACTTTAAAAAGGTTTATGCGGCTCTGTTCAATTTTTGCACCAATGATCTGTCGGCATTTTATTTCGACGTGCGCAAGGACGCGCTGTATTGCGACCCGCTCAATTCAACCCGCCGCCTTGCTTGCCGCACAGTTATGGACAAGCTGTGGAACCGCCTGACATTATGGCTGGCTCCGGTGCTGAGCTTTACTATGGAGGAAGTGTGGCAAAACCGCTATCAAGACGGCTCCGTGCATTTGCACGAATTTCCGGATAATGTTGCGGCCTGGAATAATGATGCTTTGGCCAAACATATGGACGCGCTGGTAAAATTCAGAAGAACGGCGGCTGAAACTATCGAACCCTTGCGCAAGGACGGTGTGATCAAGTCCAGCCTCGAAGCCCGGGTCATTGCACCAGCCCCGGAACCGCTTGTGGCAGCCCTTTCGGCGCTTAACATCACCCGCAAAGATTTTTATCCCGACCCGGCTAACCCGGTGGATACTCTGGCCGATTATTTAATCGTCAGCGAATGCGATTTATCCGCCAAGGTGGACGGTGTGCGTATTGAGGATTTGAAAACGAAAGGCTTGGCTAAATGTGGGCGCTCATGGAAATATTTCAAAACGGTAGACGGCGTAACAATTACACCGCGAGATGTGGTTGCGGTCAAGCAGTGGGATGCTGGACATGATTAAACTCCGTAAAAATTACTGGTTTTGGGGCGGGGTATTGCCTGCCTCTATTGTGGTGTTTGACCAATTGACCAAGCTTTGGGCCACCAATAAATTTGGTGTGGCGCAAAATGTTTGTGCCGTAAACCCCCATCCGGGTTTGGAGATCGAAGTCAGCCCGGTATTTGATCTGGCCCTGGTCTGTAATCGGGGGGTTAGCTTCGGGATGTTTTCGGGTAGTCCGGAAATATCGCGCATTGTGTTTTCCGTCTTTGCCGCCGTCATGGTGGTGGTCTTGCTGGTCTGGCTTAACCGGGAGAAAGACAAGCTGACCTCCTTGGCCTTGGCCCTGATCATCGCGGGGGCCATTGGTAATGGTATTGACCGGGTTTTATACGGCGCGGTGACGGATTTTATCAATTTCTCGGATATTGGCTTTAAATATGTGTTCAATGTCGCCGACACTGCCATCAGTGTTGGTGTCGCTGGCTTGTTGTTGGCCATGTTTTTGCAAGGGCGAGCCGAAAAGAAAGCCAAGAAAACGGCAGAGAAACAACAAAAATAAGCATAAGTTAACTTGGCTTGTGGGAATTTATTGGTTAGAAGCACCCAAACTTTAGGAGCAGTCATGACATCTCGTAATTTTCTTTTCGTTGCCTTGGTAGGCGGTGCGCTTGCAGCAACGGGCTGTGCGTCCATGTCCAGAACTTTGGGTATGGAAAAGACCACGCCAAATGAATTTAATATCCTCACCAAGCCGCCTTTGGTGGTGCCGCCGGAATATAATCTGCGACCACCCAGAACCGGCGAGCTGAACGTCGAGGAAAAATATGCTACAGTCGCAGCCCGCAAGGCTCTGCTGGGCGAAATTGATCCGGCCAAACCGAGCCAGGGCGAAGCGGTGCTTATCGCCAAGGCTGGCGGTGGTCGTGCCGACCCGGCTGTGCGGGTGATTATTGACGGACAAAATTCCATCGAGCGTAAAAACCGAGGTTTCACTGATCGTATCTTGTTTTGGAAGGGCGGCAAAGCCATTGGCCCGGACGGTCAGCCTTTGGATCCCGACCAAGAAGCACGGCGTCAACGTGCCGTACAATCGGCCACAGGCGGTAATCCGGTGAAGATTAAACGCCGGCCCGGCGGTGCCAAATTACCGGGCTTGTAATTTAATCCAAGCATAACTTTTTTCTGACACATTTTTCTCGACACATTTTTATCGACCATGGCGTTGGTTAGCGCTAGGGTCTTTTCATGTCTAGCCCGACCCCAACGATTCGCCGCCTGCCCCAGCATACCATCAACCGCATTGCGGCTGGTGAGGTGGTTGAGCGTCCGGCCAGTGTGATCAAGGAATTGGTGGAAAATGCTTTGGACGCCGGAGCGACGCAAATTGATGTGCGCTATGAGGCTGGCGGGCGGCGCAGCCTCACGGTAAGCGACGACGGTAGGGGCATGACCAGGGACGAGCTTTTGTTGTCCATTGAGCGCCATGCCACATCCAAATTATCGCCAGACATTGAGGGCAAATGGGATTTACTCAATATCTCCAGTATGGGTTTTCGCGGCGAAGCCCTGCCGTCCATTGGCTCGGTGTCGCGCTTGAACATTGCCACGCAAAGACTGGGCAGTGATGCGGCCTGGGAGTTATCGGTTGCGGGCGGTGAGTTGTCGGGGCCAAAGCCTGCGCCGCGCTTTGGCCTGTCGGGCACGCGGGTTTCGGTGCGTGATTTGTTTTACGCCACCCCGGCGCGGCTTAAATTCCTCAAAACGGAACGCTCCGAGAGCATGGCCATATCCGACACGCTCAAACGCCTGGCTATGGCACGGGCCGATGTCGGGTTTAGCTTGCACAACGGGGTCAGGGCGACACTGAACTTGCCTGCCGAAACTAACAATCAAGAGGCGAAGAGGAGCGCAGCGACGACCGGGAAATATAATCAAGAGGCGAAGAGGAGCGCAGCGACGACCGGGAAATATAATGAGGGCCGTCTCAAACGCCTGGCCGATATTCTCGGTCATGATTTTCGCGATAATGCCTTGGCGATTGAGGCTGAACGTGACGGTATCAAACTTACGGGTTTCGCCGGATTGCCGACATTTTCACGCGGGTCAAGCACCCACCAATATTTATTCATCAATGATCGTCCGGTGCGCGATAAATTATTGTACGGGGCGGTGCGCGGGGCGTATCAGGATTTTCTGGCGCGGGGTCGCCATCCCGTGGTGGCGCTCTATGTTGATATTGACCCGCAATATGTGGACGTCAATGTGCATCCGGCCAAGACCGAAGTGCGGTTTCGTGACCCGGCGGTGGTGCGCGGACTTATTGTCGGGGCCTTGCGCCACGCACTTGCAGGCGCCGGGCACCGGGCCTCGACCACCACCAGTGCTTATGCGCTCGGCAAGGCGCAAGTGGGCGGCGGCGCTTACCGCCCAAATACATATGGCAATTATCAAGCCCCGCCGACACCGGGCGCTCAAACCCAACCTCTTATTGACGGATTTTCGGCCAAGGTAGAAGAAACGCCTGAGTATTTTTCCGGGGAACAGCAAGGCGGCATGCCTGCCCCGCAAGATTTATCTGATCGACCTCTCGGCGCAGCCCGCGCCCAATTGCACGAGACCTATATCGTCGCACAAACCCAGGACGGCATGGTAATTGTAGACCAACACGCCGCCCATGAAAGACTTGTCTATGAGCGCATGAAGCAAGCCGTGGCCAACAAGGGCGTCGAACGTCAGGCCTTGTTGATCCCCGATATAGTTGATCTGGGCGAGGTGGACGCGGGGCGGGTATTGTCCCGCGCCCATGAACTTGCGACAATGGGTCTGGTCATAGAGCCGTTCGGGGTTGGGGCGGTGTGTGTGCGCGAAACGCCCGCGCTTTTAGGCGAGATGGATGTGCAGGGCCTGCTTAGGGATTTGGCTGATGATCTGCGTGATACGGACGAAACCCTGTCTTTAAACGAACGCTTTGAGCATGTGTGCGGCACTATGGCTTGCCACGGTTCCGTGCGGGCCGGGCGTAGATTGAACGCCCAGGAAATGAATGCGCTTCTCAGGCAAATGGAAACCACCCCTCACTCAGGCCAATGCAATCACGGCAGACCAACCTATGTTGAATTGAAGCTTGCAGATATAGAACGGTTGTTTGGTCGGCGCTAATACATGAATTATTAGATTGTTATTTGCGTCAAACATTGATATTTTTACACTCTATGTGTGTTTGGAGGCTTTATGCGTATCATTGGTTTCGTCGTTTTTTTGGTGCTGGTTTTTGGGGCGTCGCAACCGGTTTTGGCAAAGCCGTCACTGGATGATTATGCGGGATTACCGGATGTGTCCTATGCGAGTTTATCTACGGATGGTCGCTATGTAGCTTTGACCCGGCCTTTTAAGGGTAAACCGGCGGCATTTATTTATGATATTGACAACCCCGGCACGCCGAAAGTTATTGGCAATCCAGATGATAATATCGACATGGACAGTTATAGATGGCTTGGGCCCAAGCATTTGGTGTTTACCTTAAGTCGCTCTGTCAAACCGCCGAGCGGCCAAAGAAGTCAGGAAAGATATGAAATCCGGCGCTTGGCATCTTATCATATAGATACAGGAAAATTTGCAACATTGATGAGCAAGGGGGCGCGGGAAGTTGAGATGTCTAACCCGTCTATGACATGGGTGGTCAACACATTGCCCGCCGAGCCAAACCATATTTTGATGGCGGCTTATCTGTATCGTGTTAAGACATTCAAAGTGGATTTAACCACCGGAAAAGCCAAGGGTGTCGAAACGACGCACCAAAATACAACGGACATACTTGCTAGCCGGGAAGGCAAATTGGTTGTCCGTCATGACTATGACGAAGACAGGAAAAAATATTCGCTCCATTCTCGCACCAGTGGGAAATGGAAAGAAATACATGACACGCGCGGAACGGAGCGAACTTTCAATCTGCAAGGTCTGGGGCAAACACCCAGTACCGCTATTATTTCCAGATATGGCACAAACGGGTTTCGTGAATTGGTCGAAATGTCATTGGAAACCGGGGCTGTAGGGAAGCAGGTCTATACTTCAAACACATATGATTTTAACACTGTGCTCAGGGATCCTAAAACCTATAATATTGTCGGTGTGCGCTATCAGGCTGACCATAATACCCGCACTTTTTTCGATAAGGATTTAAAGCAGTGGCAAGCCGAACTAAAGGCCAGCTTTCCTGGACAACATGTTATGCTGTTTGCATGGAATATCCAGCGTAGTCGGTTTCTGGTTTATGTAGAAGGTGGGGGTAGTGCAGGCGAATATCATTTGTTTGATACGGCGGATATGTCATTATCGAAATTGGGGTCTCGGTACCCAAAAATCACCAAAGCAAATATTGCACCTGTTTCGGGCTTTGATATTACGGCTTCGGACGGGCTGAAAATACCCGGATATTTAACTTTACCTGCGGGTAGAACCAAAGCCCATATTCAGACGATGGGCCCATTTGCGCTTGTTGTGATGCCCCACGGTGGGCCTGAAGCCCGCGATGATGCAGGTTTTGATTATTGGGCGCAATTTCTCGCCAGCCGGGGCTATGCGGTTTACCAACCCAATTTTAGAGGTTCATCAGGCTACGGCGTTGATTTTCGAAATGCGGGTTACGGTGAATTTGGCGGCAAAATGGTCGATGATGTTATTGATGGCGCCAAAGCCTTGATCGCAAAAGGGATCGCGAAACCAGATAAAATGTGCATAATGGGCGCATCTTACGGCGGTTATTCCGCCCTTGCCAGCAGTGTGAAAGCTCCGGATTTATTTAAATGTGTCATTAGCATCAACGGCGTAACTGATATAGCTGAGCAATTTTCGTGGAGTGTAGAGCGTTCTGGTAAGGATAGCGAGACGGTCAATTATTGGCGGCGTTATATCGGTAAGGACAATTTGCAGGCCATACCTGGGCCTAACAAACCAACAACGCTGTGGTCGCCTGCACGCCAAGCACACAAGATCAAAGCACCCGTGCTAATCATGCACGGTAATGAAGATACCAATGTGCCTTATTCACAATTCATGAGTATGACACGAGCATTGAAAAAAGCTGGTAAGGATTTTGACGGCGTGACTATGAAGGGCAATGACCATTATTTAAAGACGACTGAGGCTCGCACAGAAATGCTGGGGCGCTCTATTGCATTTTTGGATAAACATATTGGGCGCTAGAACGCTCTAGAGAGAGACGATTAGCGCCTGCCGCCTGTTTCCACGCCCAGTAAATTAACCAAATGTACCACCAACATGAAGCTTGTCGCGAGGCAAGCCATTGCGATGATGATCCACGGTACCATGCGGGGGTTTAGCTTATTGTGTTCGCGGGCATGTAAATGATAACTTAAAACGCCTAGAGCAATGCATGCGACAAGAGCTATAAGTGTCGTGGTGATTTCTGGGGTCATAGGCCTCTATATAAGCGGTGCATTGACCGGTTCAAGAGCTTGTTCTTTTGTCTGGGTGGTTTTCATTTGGGTGCCTCTATGGGTCGTCTTGCGCCAGTAATCCGGGGCGACCAGAATTTCGCGGCTGGCCATAAGGACGGGTATGAAATGCATCAGCCAATAGAGAGGCATCAGCACGGCGTATTTCGCCAAGTGCAATTTCCCGGCGCGCCGCGCACCAATTATGGCGGATAGAATGGCGGCACCATAGCCGCCAAACAAAACCGACAGGATAACCAATGGGTGTTGCAATGAATAGGCATCCATAAGACTAGCTATATAAAACATGGTCATAACAATGAGGCTGGGGACATGTAAATAGGCCGCTAATAATGTAGCGCCTATAGTGATGTGTAGTGCCGTTAAATTTTTTATGCGGCTCGCCGTGGGGAAGTGGCCACCGTCTGGAGCGGTTTTATAGTGGCGCATATGGACGCGCCAGGTCTGCATGAAGCCTTTGAGCCAGCGCGAGCGCTGGGCCGTCCAGCTTTCATATGAGCTGACGGCCTCTTCATCTGTAGGGAACGGAATTGTACCAATTCTAAGTCCGCGCCCTTTGTAGCTCATGGCGGTGATGCGAAAGCTTAAATCGGCATCTTCTGTCACATTGCTGGCATCCCAGCCGCCTGCGGCTTCCAGCACGGTACTGCGTATATGATTACTGGTGCCGCCTAGGGTAAATGGCAGGCCAAGTTTGGATAATGCCGGGTTCCAGACATGAAACAAGGCCGCATATTCCAGGCCAAAAAATGTGGTGAGCAGGTTTTCCCGGTCATTGTAATATCCAAGAGGGGCTTGCACGGCGGCAAGGCCGGGGTCGGATTTTAAAGCCAGAGCCGCCTGTTTTAATTGCTGTGGGTGGGGACGGTCTTCCGCATCATAAACGGTGATAATATCGCCGCGCATCTGGGCTGGCATGGATGCAAGAGCGGCATTGAGCGCTTTGGGTTTGGTGCGCGGTTGGCTCGGCGGGACTTCAAACAGCGAAAATGGTGGCCGTAAATTGCGCCGCACGGCCCAGCATGTGGGTAAATCGTCTGCCTCGGTAACAATTACAATGTCCATGCGCTCGTGGGGATAATCTATTTTTGACAAATTATCCATGAGGGTGGCGACCATATGGGCTTCGCGGTAAAGCGGTACAAGCACGGTAAAGCGAGGCCATTCTACAGGTGCATCAATTGGCGTGTTGCCTGCCTCATTGTCAGCTTTGTAGTTTGGCTCATTTGGTAAATGCAGGCCAGCTTGCGTTTGGCCTTTGGCGGTTACCAAAATCGCGACCATGCGCAAGACCGCCATAAAGATGACAAATGTGCTGGACAATAGCAAAGAGGTGTCCAGTGCCTGTTGTGGGTAAAACAACAATAGGGCACAGGTTGCGAAAATTAACAATGTCCATTTAAACAAGTTAAACCGCCGTTTTTGGCCACCCGTCCACATCCAGGCCCGAAAAGGCTCAGACTGATAGTTCTGTGCAGATGCACCCTCCAACCCCATACGCCATCCCAATGCGTTATACAATATGCGTTATCCCAACACGCTATACTAAAATTGTACTTAAAGGCATATCTAGCTAAGTACCAGTAATAATTGTGTGGCCAATTAGTCACACCTGCAGTTTTATTACTTTCTGGTAATTATCCCACTTGCCATTGACGTGACTGCTGCGTACAAGCCACCCTGAAGAACAATAATAAAATTTTTCGAAGGTCAACATTTAAAGAGGGTCAAAATGAAATCATTAGATTTGAAAACAATGCTGCTTGGCGGCAGCTTGCTTGCTGGTACATTTGCATACAGCACTATTGGGTACGCACAGGAAACACCTGTAGTGGACGAAGACGACGTTATTGAGTTAGTCGACGAGAGCGTCGATAAAGTCGACAAGAAAGATACAATCATCGTCACGGGTTCACGGATTAAACGGGATACATTTTCCAGTATTTCTCCGTTGCAGGTTATTACAGCTGATACATCCATTAAAGCTGGTCTGATTGATCCGGCGCAAATTTTGCAACAATCCGAATCAGCTTCGGGTACGCAAATTGATGCGACATTTAATGGTTTTGTGCTGAACAACGGCCCAAATTCACAAACACTTAATCTTCGCGGTTTGGATGCGACGCGGACATTGGTTTTGATCAATGGTCGCCGCTTTGCGCCAGCCGGTGTTGAGGGTGCGCCTTCTAATGCTTCTATCAACCAAATTCCTGGTTCACTCATTGACCGTTATGACCTGTTATTGGATGGTGCTTCATCTATTTATGGTTCAGATGCGGTTGCGGGTGTGGCCAATGTTATCTTGCGCAAAGATTTTGACGGTTTTGAAGTAATTGGTAATGGCTCTATTGTAGAGGCCGGTGGTAACACAAATTACACGATTGCGGGTAACTGGGGCGGCAATAATGACCGCGGGTTTATCGGTGTTGGTGTAGAATATGATTTCCGTGATGAAATTCGTTTGTTTGATAGCGAGTTTTTGTCTGGTTGTAACCGAAACGTAGAAATTACCGACACTGGCGAAATTCGCCACCGTGATATTTTTGACCAAACACGCTATGATGTCTGGTTTGGTGATATTAACGCGGCAGAATCAACACGCGGTCCACTTGGCGAGTGTGTGCCGAGCCGTATCACCAACCGTATTCAGGAGTTCAGTCGTGGGTTTAGAACCTCATTTGGTTCCATCTATGGTGTAGACGGCCCCGGTAATATTGGTATTCCGGGATATGTTGATCAAACGTTCCAAGGTATTCCGATCGATGCGAACGGCGATGGTGTTCAGGATTTTGGCTTCCAGGAATTTTCAACTAACGGTACTGTAGACCGTACTTTTATCAGTGAGCAAAAACGCGCCTCTTTAATGGCTTACGGTGAATATACACTTGAAGGCGATATGAATGTTACGTCATTCTTCGAAGCTCTATATGTTGATACTTCGGGGCGCGTCGATACAGGTCAGCCGCAACTTTTCCCATTTGTGGGTGCGGGAAATCAGTTTAGTCCTTGTGGCACAAGTGCGCCAACGGATTGCGGCGAAGGCGTCGGTGATGTAGTTACGGATCCAGCCTTTGTAAGGCGTTGGGGCCAATATTATACGGATACGGATCCAAACCGCGACGGCGACACCAGTGACCAGCGCATTTGTGCTGCTCTTTCTATTCCGGCATCGGTTTGTACGCCGGCTATTTTTGGCTGGTCGCCAGCTACAAGATTTGGGCCAGTTCTCACACGGCCAGTTGTCGGAGTGAGAGGTGATCGTAACAATGTTGAAACTACACAGAAAAACCTGCGTTTGGTTGGTGGTTTTAAAGGTGATTTGCCGCAGTTGAGTTTTGGCTCTCTGAGCAATTGGTCCTTCGAAACATCACTCACCCACAGTCGTTCTGTTGGTACGTCTGTTCGGCGCGGTATTCGTGAAGACCGTTTGAATTTTTCTCTCGGCAACAATTTTGATAGCGGGTTTCCGAATAATTTCCCGAACGGGAGTGCCCCGTGTACTGCCGCTCCTGGGCAAGTTGTGCGACCAGATGTCATTGCTGGTTGTGTACCGGTTAATCTGTTTGCGCCTACACTAACCAATGTAACTTCGGGTGATTTTGCGACGCAAGCAGAGCGCGATTATTTGTTTGATGAGCGTACGTTCGAGACAATTTACAAGCAAACGGTTTGGAATACCAGTATCACTGGTGTTCTTGCGGATCTTCCAGCTGGTAATTTGTCAGCGGCCTTTGGTGCAGAGTACCGGATTGATGATCTGGAATCACTGCCGAATGATGTGGCTAGTGAAGGTTTGTTATGGGGCTTCTTTGCAGATGCAGGGGCTGTAGGTAAGAAAGCTACCCGTGAGTTATTTGCTGAATTTGATGTTCCGATTATCGCTGACAAAACATTCTTCCGCAAACTTGAAATGAATATTTCAGCTCGTTTGACAGATGATGAATTTTACGGGACAAATTATACATATGCGATCAAAGGTGGGTGGCGCCCCATTGATTCCTTGCTGTTAAAAGCATCATTTGGTACATCCTTCCGTGCGCCCAATTTGCGTGAGAACTTCTTGCGCGGGCAAAGCGGTTTTGGTGGTTTGCTTGATCCGTGTCTGGTTCCAGCTTCAGCCCGCCAGGCTGGCGTTGGTGGTGGTCTTGATACCTATGACGCAGCTAATGATTTCCGCGAAGTAGATACGCTCGCTCGCTGTGTGCGTGAGGGTTTAGATCCTACATCATTGGGCCTAAACACGATCAGGGTCGGGTTCCAAAGCACGGAAGTTTCTAGCTCGGGTTCATTTAACCTGGATCCGGAAACATCTTCGAATTTGAATATTGGCTTTAGTTATGAGCAACCCTTCACGGATATGTTTGATCTGGATATTGGGGCGAATTATTACCGTATTGAAGTGAAGCAGGGTATTATTGAGCCAAGTGGCCAATTTATCTTGAACCAGTGTTTCTTGGGTGATCAGCCCGTTTCGGTTCGCTCTCAACTTTGTGATAATATTGGCCGTGACGGGAATCAATTCGTAGATATCGTCAATGCTGGTTTCGCGAATATTGCGGATGATGTGGTTTCGGGTTTCGATATTAATGCACGTCTGGCGAAAGATTTTAATGCTTTCGACAAGCCGATGGATTTCTCTCTTAACTTGCGTGTTAACAATATCCAGCAACGCTATTTTATTGACCTGGATGATAACGGAAATGCCAACCAGTTCGACTTTGAAGGTCGTTTCGGCTTCCCGGAGTGGACTGGCAATCTTCGTGCGGATCTGAACATTGATGATAAATGGAATGTGTCCTGGACAACCCGCTTTATTGGCAAAGTCCAAAATGGTGATCCAGATCCATTTGGCGATGCTTTGGGTACAAGCGGCGCACTGGCTGATACTTGCGGCGGTACATTTGTAGGCGATGTTACATGTCGTGACGTTAACTTTGCCGGCACGTATTATGTACATGCCGCTTCTGTTGGCTACAGGGCTGATACGTGGAGAGTAACTGCTGGCCTGTCCAACATATTCAACACCGCACCGCCATTGGTTGATGGTTCGGAAGTGTTATCAATCGCCAATGTGCCGATTGGTAATGGTTATGATTTGTTTGGACGTCGCTTCTTTATCAATGCGAGTAAGAGCTTCTAATCAAGCTGTATTATACCTGAAAAAAACGGCGCGAAGCATTTGCTTTCGCGCCGTTTTTCGTTTAACAAATGTAAAATATTACTTGAACTTGAGGTTATTAGTTATGAAATTCACAAAAATTTCCAGCATATTATTTTTGCTAGCTCTGTTGACGGTTAGTTTGCAATCAACATCATTTGCTAAAGAGGCATTGCCGATTGAAAACTGGTCAATTCGTCATTCTGTCAGTGCTGCAAGTATTTCACCTGACGGCAAACATATGTTAATAATGAAGCTAGAGAGCAAGAAGGGTGAAAATATTCTGGAAATTTATAGTACGGATGATTTTTCAAAGCCGCTTCGCCGCTTAAATGCGGCACCAATGGAAATGGTGAATGCGCGCTGGGTATCTGATAATTTGATTGTGGGCACGGCTTGGAAGGTCGTGAAAAAGAAGATTAAGCGCCCCGAAGAAGATGTAAAAAAGTATAAAACTTTTATATATAACCTGAAAGAAAACAAATTTTCTGAAGCAGCAGGTAATTTTCAAATTGTCAGTGTGTTGCCAAAAGAACCTGATTATGTCCTCATCGGTCGGGGAACTTCAGTAGGTGATAATTTAGGTGTTGACCCATTTTCTGCGTTTCGCCCGCGTTCATATTTTAAGTTAAATCTCAAAACCGGAACTAGAAAACTGGTCATAAAGGGCAGTGAAAAATACCCTAGTGCCAGTTTTGATCTTGATGGATACCCACGTTTTAACCAAGGTATTGAGGCTGGTACAAATGAGCTTGTGACCTATTATAGAAAACCTGGTGATAAGTCTTGGACTGAATTGGAACAGCGCTATGATTTTGATGAGCATAAAAACTTATACAGATTCTTGTCCGGGTTTTATGGTTTTGCAGGGACAAAACAAGGTGATCCAAATACTGGTTATGTCATAGATGCGCGTGATGGTTCCGATAAGGCCGCATTGTGGGAGTTTGATTTTAACACTGGTCAATTCGGTAAAAAATTGTTTGAAGCGCCTGATGCAGATGTGGTTGGTGTGCTGCGTCATTCCATGTTCTGGGCCGGTAATAATAAATTGGTTGCTGCCATTTATCCTGGCGAAAAAATGGAACGCCATTGGTTTGATATGGAAGAGAAAGCCCTGTATGAGCAGCTTGAAAAAAATATTGAAAATGCATACCAAATAAGTATTTCAAGCCGTTCCAGAGACGGTAAGACCATGATTGTTCAAAACCGGGGGCCACATGATTCGGGATCATTCTGGCTGGTTAAAGACGGGAAAATGTTCAAATTGGCGAGCCGCAAGGTTACTATTCAACCCAAAAACCTCTCGAATGTCGAATTTGTTAAATATAAAGCCCGCGATGGTTTAACTATCCCGGCTTACATTACCAAACCTGAAGGTAAAGGGCCATTTCCGACCATCATACTTCCACACGGCGGCCCACATATTAATGAAGTCATTACCTATGATGAGCTCAGCCAGTTTTTAGCCAATAATGGTTATTTGGTGCTGCAGCCGCAATACCGGATCAGCACTGGCTGGGGCAGAAAACATTTCGATGCAGGTTATGGGCAGCACGGCCTTGCCATGCAGGACGATAAGGATGATGGTGCTAAATATCTGGTTGAGCGTGGTTTGGCTGATCCGGACCGTATGGCAATGTTTGGTTGGTCATATGGGGGTTATGCGGCTCTTGTAGCGGCGTCCCGGAGCCCAAATCTTTATCAATGTGTGATAGCGGGCGCGGCGGTTGCGGATGCGAAAAAAGTCTATCTTGGGCGCAGAGGTGGTGGCCGGATAAAAGCCCTTGATGATTGGTCAAAACGAAGAGGCGGTTATGTGGGCATCAACCCGATAAATGAAGTTGATAAAGTAAATGTACCCATCTTGATGATCCACGGAACTGTCGACCCTCGGGTGATGTTCTTTAATTATAAAGATTACAAAAAGGCTATAACCAAAGCTGGCAAGGGTAATATGTTCCATTCCGAAGTTATCAAAGGCGCTGATCACGGATTTTTCACATATACTTTTGATATGAGACATCAGCTTTATTCCGGCGTTCAGGATTTCCTCAAAAATGATTGTGGCCCTGGCGGTTTGTAGCCAGAAACAAGAAACAAGAAACAAGAAACCACAATCCTAAAAAACCCCGCCTTGGCGGGGTTTTTTATTAGGTGATTTATAAAATATACGAGGCTATTTATTTCCGCTTTATCCGTCGTCCATTTTTAGCGCGGCGATAAATGCCTCTTGGGGAATTTCTACGCGGCCGAACTGGCGCATTTTCTTTTTGCCCTTTTTCTGCTTGTCCAGAAGTTTGCGTTTACGTGATGCATCGCCGCCGTAACATTTGGCCGTAACGTCCTTGCGCATAGCGGCAATGGTTTCGCGGGCAATGATTTTGCCGCCAATAGCCGCCTGGATCGGGATTTTAAACAAATGGCGCGGGATCAGATCCTTGAGCCGCTCACACATCATCCGGCCCCGACTTTCAGAGCGCGAACGGTGAACCAGCATGGATAAGGCGTCAACCGGATCGCCGTTAACCAATATACTCATCTTAACCAGATCGCCTACACGCACGCCAATGGGCTGATAATCAAAACTGGCATAGCCTTTGGAGATGGATTTAAGCCGGTCATAAAAATCAAACACCACTTCGTTAAGGGGTAATTCATAGACAATCATGGCGCGGCTACCCACATAGCTCAGCTCTTTTTGCACGCCGC
>CAZCUM010000021.1:0-45804 GCA_964502015.1 uncultured Robiginitomaculum sp.
TTGCATGGCATGCAAGAGGTCGTCGGTTCGATTCCGTCTGGCTCCACCATTTTTCTTGCAATTTTCAGTATATAAAACAACGCCTTAGAGGTATTGGAGCACAGCCCGGAATTGTGGTCACCAATCTGCAAGAGGTCTGCGGTCACCATTTGGTCACCAGAAATACGTGACACATCCCCCGAAATAGCTTCCTGATGTTATTTTTCGAGACTATTCAGGGCTTGCAGTTGCGCCAATGCCACGTCGAGCTTTGCGTCCGATAACCCGCGCAGTAGAGCCATGGTTTCAGCTTCTTTGTTGAGGCAGTTGACGCAAATACAGGCATCAAAGGAAAAAGTCGAGCAGTGGAAAATTGAGGGCTTTGGCAGCGTGGCTATGGTACTATGTTTGTATTGGGCCTAAATGGTTGGTCAGACTGTCTTGCGCCATGCGGCCGAGGAAGATATACAATTCCAGGCTTGAGCTTTTAAGCAGGCTTAGGCTCGTCCCTTGTCGCTTTTTCAATCGCTTCGACTATGACATCCGGGCAGCCAATATGGTTGGCTAGAAACAGGACAAGTTTGGCGTTTAGCTTCATGCTGTCTTGCGAGGACAAGCCGCAATGGGCATTAATCAGGGCTTCGTACACATCATCACATTCGGATATATTGGCTTTGGTGTTGAGGTTTTTTGTGGTTTTCATCATTATTCTCCATCTCTGGCTATGGCCCGCGCATAGGCTTGCTCGACATCGTGCTGATGTGCATTTGTCCATCTTGCCGCCACGATTTTGTCCGGGCGAACAAGATAGCTTGTGCCTGTGCCGTAACGCTCGGCTGCCAGCCCGGTGTCTGGCAAAACCAGTGTTTTAAGATGTGTAGACGGAGGGTTATTGCCAAAGTGCAAGAGCGTAAATTCTTCGCCAAGGCTTTCCAGCAACCAACCGTCTTTGCCGTGCATAGCAATTGGCGCGTCAACGCAAACATGACCGGGCTTCGGGCCTTGTGTAAACGTTCCCGTGTCCATGTCTGCGTCTGGTGTGGACAAGGGGCTGTCATGATAGGGGGTTGGCGCCGAAAGACGGCCAGAATTGACCAGTGGTCTGGCAAATTCATATTCGCTCGCAAGTTCCAGAACGGCGTCTCGAAAAACGGTAGAGGTTTGCGATTTTGGCGTAATGAAATCCGTTGAGCGGGTGGAGTTCAGGATGTTTTCGTCCGCGCCCTGGGTACGCTCAATATTATAACTTTCCAGCAAACTTTCAGACGCCTGGCCGCGCAAAACCATATCCAGCTTCCAGGCCAGGTTTTGCGTGTCCGGCAGGCCGCTATTGGCGCCGCGTGCACCAAACGGGCTTACCTGGTGGGCGGCATCACCAGCAAATATCACCCGTCCATGTACAAACCTCGCCATACGGCGGCACTGGAATGTGTAAATACTCATCCAGTCTTCGGCGTATTCTATGTCTTCGCCGAGCAGACCTTTAATGAAAGGCGCAACATTTTCAGGCTTAATGGCTTCTTCCCGGTCAACCTCCCAGCCCAATTGAAAGTCGAGCCGCCAGATGTCATCTGGCTGCTTGTGCAAAAGCGCCGTACGCCCCTTGTTAAACGGTGGGTCAAACCAAAACCAGCGCTCGGACGGACGGCTTTGTTTAAACTTCACATCGGCGATCAGGAAGCTGTCTTCAAATATCCGACCCTCAAAATCCAGCCCCATCAGATCGCGCACCGTGGATTTGGAACCGTCGCAGGCCAGCACATAATCCGCCTCAAGCCTGTAATCACCATCGCGGGTTGTTATGGTCAGGGTTGCGCCATCTTTGGCCACATCGATATCACTGACCGCATGGCCCCAGCGAATATCAACATTGTCCAGTGCCTCAAGGGCATCTACCAGATAGTCTTCCACATAATATTGCTGGATATTGACGAAACCGGGGTTTTTTTGGTCTTTGACCGGCAACATATCAAATTGATAAACAGGATCGGTTGCATCACCCCAGAACACTTTACCCACATTCCAGACCACGCCTTTGTCAACAATACGCTCACCTACGCCAAGCTGGTCAAAAATATCCAGAGCCTCTTTGGAATAACATATGCCCTTGCTACCGGCAGGAACAAAATCAAAGGCCGTGACGATGACAACCTCATGGCCCTTGCGCGCCATTGCCAAAGCCATCGCCAGACCGATTGGCCCTGAACCAACAACTATAAAGGGATGGCGCTTCCCTGTAGCACCTGAAAGCTGTGGGGCCGATTTGTAGGTTTTTGGTTTGTAAACTGGTATGCCTTCGAAACTCATGGCCCGTCCTTTATCTGTGAAGTCCTCAAATGCTTAATCTTGTAACAATGCCCAAACTTCCCGGTCACGATCCATTGTCCAGATACGCGGCCAGTCAATGCCGTCGTATTCGTCCCAAAGCCGCTGCACATTAAACGGCAGGCAATGCTCAAATATCGGCCAATGGCCAAATTTAGGTGCCAAAGCTGTGTGGGTTGCTTCAAAGGCGTCTTTTAGCGTGCCGCCACTATCATGGGCGGCCTTGACGTGCTTTTGCATGCCCAGCAAAAATTCGCGGGTTTGCTCGATAGCCGCATCAACGTCCTTGCGTCCCCGTACCACTGCACCGCGCCCGCCGATTAGCATTTCGGCTTCGTAAGCTTTTACGTTATCAAGCGTGCCGCTGGCCCAATCCATGTGAAACGCATCGCCCGTATAAAGCGCCGCTTCGGCTTCAACCAAATCACCTGCAAACAGGATTTTGTGTTTGGGGTACCATACGGCAATATCGCCCGCCGTATGACCGCGCCCGCAAAATTTAAGCTCCAGATGACCACGGTCACCGCCAAGGTCAATGGTCATTTCGTCTTTGAAGGTCAGGTGAGGGTGGGTCAGGCCTGGAATACCGTCTGGCTCACGGAACAAGCGCGGCATACGGCCAAATTCGCTGTCCCAGTCTTCCTGACCGCGCTCATTAAGCAAGAATGCGGTTTTCTCGTGGGCGATAATTTCGTCCGCGTCAAAGGCTGATGCTCCCAAAACCCGTACGGCGTGATAATGGGTTAGCACCAAATAACGCACCGGCTTATCCGTATGTTCACGGAGTTTTTTAAGCCAATCCGAGGCGGCCTTTGGGGTTGCGCGGGCTTCGATAGCGACAATAAAATCTTCACCTTCAATGGCGCCAATGTTCGGGTCACCCTCTGCGGTCAAAGCATATACCCCGTCCGCCAGTACGTTTAAAGTTTCGGTTTTTTCTTCCATATCGTCAGATGATGCAAATGCTTTAGCCATGTTTTTTCCTTTGGTTTTTAAAAATAGTTATAAGTTATGCCGTATCGACAAGTTTCAGATTTACGACTTGCATATCTTCGGCGTGCCGTTTCGCCAGTTTTTTCAAGATAGATTTTAAATTTTTTCGGTCTGTGGGCGTCAAGCCAGACAAAACGCTGGTTTCATGAATTTGTGCCTGCACGATTAACGGCTCTACAAGCGCCAAACCTTTTGGCGTAATATGAATACTTACGCGGCGTCTGTCTTGTTGGCTGGTGCGCCTCTCAACCAATCCCTCGCCGACCAATTGATCAACAAGTTTGGTCACACGCGATTGCTCATACAATGCATATTTGGCCAAAGCCGTAAGGTACATGCCAGGGCAATCCATCAAATTTATCAGTATCCGCCATTTGGGCGGGCTGACACCAGCGGCGCGTAACTGATCGTAAAACTCTTCAGAAAACGTGTGGCTAGCCAGCGCCAGTTGAAACAACAAATAGTTATCAATAAATTTCTTCGTCATAGCTATCCATCAAAATAATACATGATTTTTCATATACATTATATAGAACTCATGGCAAGTATTTTTTGCGTTCAATAATGACTTGGCACAAAATCTAGTAGATTACGGTCTGCGGATAATATCCTTACCGTCCCAGTTTTCACTCATATCCTTGACCATAGAAAACAAACCCTCGACCTCGGGGCTGATTTCGATCAACTCGATCATACCGCCATTGTCTTTGCGGGTGTCAATATAGGCAAAGCGTTTGCCGCCGACCGGTCTGACTTCGCCGTAAAACGCCACTTCATAGCCCTGGGCTTTATAGCGCGCGACGTCATCGTCAAATGTCTCGGTTGAAACCGCCCAGTGTTGAAAACAACCAAAGCCGTATTCTTTCACCGCATCCGCGTAAACATTGGGCACATCATTATGGACGAACACCAATTCATAACACATGGAACCCGTATAGGCCAAGGCAACGGACAAATCTATGTCGGTTGGCTCCCCGTAATAGGTCATATTGTCAGCTTCAAAATGCTCCAGCAATAACCACGGGCCTATGCCCAGTGTTTTCGTCCATTTGCGTGCGGCGCCCTCAAGATCATCAACCACATAGGCCGTCTGCATTATGCCGCCCAAGGGCTGTCCGAATGAAAGAATTTTAGTCATAGTGTTTCCTTTTGTTAATTGGTAAGTTGCATACCGCCGTCCACGACCATTTGAGTGCCGGTAATATGGGCGCTCTCATCGCTGGCCAAAAACAAGACGGTATTGGCGATGTCGTCCGCTTGCTGAAACGCACCCATAGGTATGCGCGAGGCGAAGTCCGCTTCAACCATATCAAGGGGCGCGCCGGCTTTTGTCGCCGCGTCCTTGACAATTTCATTATGCATATCCGTTTGTATCTGCCCCGGATGCACGGAATTACAACGAATTTTATCGGATGCACCATGTAAGGCTACTGATGTACTTAAATGGGTCACGGCGGCTTTGCTGGCCCCGTAAGCCGTAAAAAACGGTGTCGGAACGAGGGAGGCAACCGAAGCCATATTGATGATGGAACCGCCGCCTTGTTTACGCATAAGCGGGATCGCAGCCCGACAGCCCATAAACACGCCCTCGACATTCACCCGAAACATATTGCGCCACGAGCCAAGCTCACTGTCTTCGGGCGACAATCCCTCGCCAATTTGCGCCAGTCCGGCATTGTTGACCAGTACATCCAGCCCGCCAAATTTGTCTTGGCAGATTTTGGTAATCTCCGGCCAGCGCTCTTCGTCGGTTACATCTTGCGCGGCAAATGTTGCGCCAATCTCTTGCGCGGTTTTTACGCCCGCAGCTTCGTCTATGTCCGTGATCAAAACAGATGCACCTTCATTGATGAATGTCTGTGCTATGGCACGGCCAAGACCCCGCGCCGCGCCAGTCACGATACAAGATTTGTTTTTAAGTCTAGTCATTATACTCCCTCACTCTGAATGGCGGCTGGGCATGCCGGATGTTTGACCACCGTCTACATATATGGTGGAACCCGTAATCATAGCGGCACCATCACTGGCTAGCATTAAAATTGCGTCTGCGATGTCTTTGGGGGTGGCGACCCGTCCCATAGGGATAAGTTCGGCCATCAAGTCCAGCATGGCTTGCCGTGAGGGAAAATGAATTTCCGCATTGTCCAATAACTCCGTATCCACATAGGTCGGGGCAAGTCCGCATACCCGCACACCGTGGGGCGCACCGTGCATGGCAACCGCTTTGGTCAGGGCCGTGACGCCGCCTTTGGTCGCACAATAGGCGGCAATGTCCGCCCCGCCCGTGGTCGCCGCAATTGAAGACAGGTTGATAATAACTCCGCTCTTTTGTGGGCGCATCAAACGCATGGCCGCCTGACAACCCAGATAAGTTCCAGTTAGATTGACAGCAACAAGCGCGTTCCAGTCTTCAAGGGAAAAGGTTTCGAAATCTCCATTGCGGCCAATGCCTGCACAATTGACCAAAATATCGACCTGGCCAAATTCTTGGACAGCAATGTCCAAGCAATTTTTCCAGCTCTCTGGTCGGGTGACATCAAGGCGCACCGCAAGCGCGCTACCTGAACACGTCTCAACCGTTTTCTGCGCACCTGCCAAGTTGATGTCCGCACATATCACCTGTGCGCCGGCATTGGAAAATTCCGTACATGTCACCCGGCCAATCCCGGACGCTGCGCCCGTTACAACACAGCGCTTCCCCGACATTGTTTTGCCTATATCCGTCATTTACTGCCTACTTTTTTATCCAGATAGACCTGTAAATACATCACGCCGCGGATTTTTCTTTCGGTTGTCAAGCCTTGCAAGTCCACCTTTTCGATAAATGTCCCCGTCCTCCCCGCATAAATACCCGTTCCGCCAACAACGATACCTCTACCCGAGGGGTGCGGCCCAAAGGACGTGTTAGCGGCAATGGAGCCTTCCCAGTTTTCCCCGGTAGCGACATGGCGAAAGGCCGGCATATGCTCCATTGCCACACGTTCATCGTGATAAATATAAAGCGTGCCTTGCGGCGTAGTGATTGTCCAGTCCGCTTTCCAGCTCATACCGGGGCGCGGGCCGGATACATCAGGAAAAAGTTCAAGCTGGCTGGCCATGCCCACAAAGTTACCGTCCTTATCACGAACACGGGCGCTCACGGCCAACATATTGCCGAGCGAGCTATTTTCAAGGCTAGTAATGGTTTCGGGTACACGCGCTGATCCATTGGGAAACCCGTGGGTTAGCGAGATGACATCCTGCGGTATATGAATAGCAAATTCTATGAAATCCGTTGGTGTGGCGGGCGGCACGGGCGCACTAGGTTCTGAGCGATTTAGCCATAACATGCCGCCAACACCCAAAACCAGGCCCAGAAACAACAATGCCAAAGATTTCTTCATCTTGCCCCCTACCCGCGCAAAGCCGCACCCACATAACGGGCAGCGTCCTCCAAAGCTTGCAAAGCATCCGGTGACAAAGCGGTCATTGAGCAAAACCCGTGGGTCATGCTTGGATAGTGCTTCAATTTTACGTTCACACCTGTCGCCTCAAGTGCATTTGCATATTGAATGCCGTCATCTTGCAAGGGGTCTTGGCCGGCTGTGATGATATAGGCGGGCGGTGTGTTTTTGAAATCATCTGCTAACAGTGGCCAAAGGCGTACATCTTTGGAAGCATTGGCATCTTTACCAGCATATGACGTGATAAAGAAATTCATGTCCGCTTTGTCAAGGGCATAACCTTGGCCAAATGTCTCGTGGGATTGCGCTTTGCCAAAGGCTTGTAGGGCCGGGTAAATCAAAAGCTGAAAAGCGGGTGTCCCGCGAGCGTCACCCCTAAGCGATAAAGCTAGTGAGGCGGCGATATTGCCGCCCGCACTATCGCCGCCAACCGCCAATTTGGTCTTGTCTATACCAAGCTCGCCCGCATGGGCGCAAGCCCAGTGGAAAGCGGCCTGGGCGTCGTCAACAGCCGCCGGGAATGCGTGTTCCGGAGCCAGGCGGTAATCCACCGCTAGAACCGGAATATTACCCACGGCACAAATTCGGCGACACGGACGGTCATGGCTGTCCAAGCCGCCCATAACCCAGCCGCCGCCGTGGTAAAAAATCAGGGCCGGACTGTTTGGCGTGGCATTTTCGGGCACATAAAGCCGCGCCTTTAACGGCCCGTCCGCACCTGCGACTTCAAGGTCGCGTACTTCGCCAACCTCTACGGCTGGCAGGTCAACCATGTCTGGGAACGCATCGAGCATAAGCCGCGCATTGTCCAAACCAACCGCTTCAAATCCGACTTTCTCAGCCGCATAGAACTGGTTAACAAACTGTAGCATGCCAGGATCTGTGTTTGAATAATCCGTCATATTAATACCTTTCTTATAAAGTTACCGCTTCAAGTTCGCCCCGGCTATTATGGGCGCGCAACACCAAAACCAAGAGCGGAAAAGAGATAGCTAGACTGGAAACGCCAAAGATAATCACGGCGTTATAATTTAGCGGCCCACCGCCAATTTGCTGGGTAATTGTAAGCACTTTCGCACCAACGGCGTGCCCAAGACCCAATCCACAAGCGATCATGAAGTTGACCAGAATTGCCATCCTGCCAGAGGAGTCAAGGCTGGTGACACTGGCCAGTAAATACGGCCCGGTAAACCACCATGCAAATTTGAAAACCAAAGATGCCAGTGTGTAAAATACAATGGCTTCAAGGTTGAACAATAGCAATATTCCAAGCCCGACCAATATATAACCTATGGCGCTGGGCAATAATCGGCCATACTTTGTGCTGATCCAGGTGGCCGCAGCCGCCCCGACCACGCCCAGAAGTGAGGATATGGATAAAACATAACCGATGGTGCCTGCCGCAATTCCGGCTTGGTCAGCTATCCGCTCCACATAAGCCCAGACACTGCCAATGGCGATGTAAAACAAAAAAACCGCAAGGGCACCGATGGCAATCATGCCTTTTGAGGCAGTTGGTTTTTCGCCGGATTGCGCCTTGCTCGCTGTGATTGCCTTTACGGGCATGAAGCGGGCGGGCAATATCAATAACGCCACCGCCACCGCCATGAAGATAAAAAATCCGTCCAATCCAATTTGCGGTAATAATTTAGGGAAAACCGCAAACCCGATAACGGCAAAGATGATTTGGCCTAAAGACCAAAAGCCAAATGCCCGTTCAGGGTCTTTCATCATCCCGGCCACAACAATGGTCATGGTCATAAGTGTACCCAGGGCAAGACCGGAGACAAACCTGGTGGCCAGGAACGCGTCATAGCTGGTAATCATGTAGGAAATACCATAGCAAACAATCATGGTAAGAATAGCGCCGTAGAGAATTTTATGCCAGTTGACACGGCTGATTAAAAAAAACGTAGACAACGAAGATAGAGCTGCCCCGATCAATTCAGCCGCGATGATAGAGCCGCCTTGTTGCGGCGTAAAACCTATGTCGGTGACATATGCACCTACAAGCAACGGGCTTAATACGGCTGCGGCGGGCGCGATGGTCGCCAATAAAGTAAGGGCCACAATGACGGCCTTACTGTTAATATCAATCTGCTTGCTGGTGTCCATAATTTGCTTTCTGTACCCAAATTGAGACAATGTGTGTTATGGGCGTGCTGCGGGGTATAAATACATACGAACAGATTCTCCCCAGACACATTACTGTCAAGCCCCAACCTATAACACAGGCCGGGGCTTGAAAGGCAATAAATTAAAACTTAAGCTTGGTCGCGATACCCCACTCGGACGGCAGGCCATATGAACCCTCCACAGTACCAAAACTGTCCAACACCGTAAGACCACCAACCAGATATAATTCGTCCGTTAGGTTTTTACCATAAATGGCAACTTCCCAATTCGCGTCTTGTGGCGTTAACGTGATACGTCCACCTAGTAGGCCGTAACCGTCCTGGATCAAGATAGCGGTATTTGCCGGGTCAAGCGCCTGACTACTCCGGTAAGAATAATCCCCGCGCAATGTCAAATCAAAGGCATCGGAAAGTTCAAACGTGTATTCCCCGCCTAAAGACATGGTGAAATCCGGTGTGCGTGCGAGCCTTAGATCCGTCGTAACTGTTGCCCCTGGATTGAGTTGGTCATATTTTGCGTCAAGCAAGCCCAGGCTTGCGTCTATGACAAAATTATCTGTGACCATGGCCCGAAGCTCCGCCTCAAACCCTGTGATATTGGCTGTGCCTGCATTTTCCGTCACCAGCAATAAATTACCGAGCGCATCGGCGCGAACAGATGTGAGCTGCATGTCTTGATAATCATAGAGAAACGCGGCCATGCTGAGCAAAACCCGCCTGTCGGCAAAACTGGTTTTGACACCGGCTTCATAGGACCAGACAAATTCCGGGTTATAACTGTCAACCGCACCTTGACTTGTTGGCCGACCATTAAAGCCGCCGCTTTTAAAGCCCCGGGATACGGATGTATAAAGAAGTGTGTTACCACCCGCCTGATAATCAAGGCTGAACTTTGGCGACAGGGAACTCCAGCTATCCGATACGGTGGTTGGCGGAATAATGGCAACTCCAGAATTGACCCGGCTATGATCAAGGAAATAATCCTTGCTTTCGTCCGTATAACGCAAACCTGCCGTTACATTAAGTTGATCCGTGAGCGCGAATGTACCGCTGCCGAACACGGCATAACTTTCTGCGCTAACCTTGTTAAATATATTGAAGTCCAAATCCAGACCCGGATTGAACGGATTGCCTACCCCGCCTGCACAGACATTGGGCGGGAACGGCCCTGGACACACCGAACCTGGCACCAGTGGCAAAAAAGCGCCTGGTAAAGCTTCAAGTGCAGCAAAAAGCCCTTCCGCAAGACGAACATTATTGGTGTCTTTGGCCAGCTCATTGAAGTAATAAACGCCGCCGACCCAGTCCAGCCTGTCATCAAAACTACTGCCGGTGAGTTGTAATTCCTGAGAATATTGCTGCTGTACGACTGTATTATTAGTGTGCACAAATGCGTTGGGAGTTCCGTCGCCGTCGCGGCCAAATTCCGCTTCTAAGGTACGCACAGCACTAATGGACTTGAGCACGGTAGAGCCGAGATCATATTCCATGGTCAAGCCAACACCAAAGGTTTTATTGTCATCTACATTGGGGCCGGTCGAACCGCTTTGGCGCGGGTTCGTATTGACAACGGCAGCCGGGTTGGTTGCGCTACCTACGAATATGCCCCATAAAGTCGCCACAGGCGCGGTTGGCTCAAATTGCAATATTGCCGTTTCAGCAGTGGTTCCGTTGCGTTTTTGATAATCAATAGCCAGATCTGCCGTAAACTGGTCACTGGGTTCCCATGTGAACATGGCCCTGGCCGCAAAGCTACGCTCATCGCCCTCGCGCTCACCCGTGACAATTCTGTCTGTATATCCGTCTTTAGTTTTATAAAGGGCCGAGAAGCGGGAGTTCAAATTCTCGCTGATCGGAACATCGATCATGGCACGGCCTTCAAAATAATTGTTTTGTCCGGCCCGCAGCTCTACTTTACCGCCACCGTCGGCGCTTGGTTTTGCAGAAATCAGGCTGATTGCACCGCCAATAGTGTTTTTACCGAACAATGTACCTTGCGGCCCGCGCAACACCTCGACCCGTTCCAAATCCAGTAAATCCATAATGGTTGCCGTGGCTCTGGCAAAATACACCCCGTCAATATAAAGGCCAACGCCAGGGTCGGTGGTAATGAGAAAATCACTTTGCCCGACACCGCGCAGGAAAATGTTCGACGTGCTTCCACTGCCGCCAGCCCCTCCGTTGGAGCTAATATTTAAATTGGGCACAAACCGCGATACATCTTCAATATTGGCAGCGCCGCGCTTTTCCAGCGTATCGCCTGTGAAAGCCGAAATGGCAATCGGTGTGGTCTCGACGCTTTCCTCGCGCTTTCTGGCTGTGACAATAATTTCGTCAAAACCCTTGGATGCGCTATCATTGCCCCCACCGCTTTGGGCATAAGCCGTGCTGGCAAATGTGCCGCCGGTTACGGCAAGGGCAAGCCCAAGTGCCGCCGACGACAACATTGATGATAAATGTGTTTTATTATTGATACAATTGTGTGGCATGATATCCCCTCAAGTTTTTAGTTTAAAATCCATAACTTGCGACAATTTGACCCGATAAATCCCTGATAGCCAATAGCGTAAACTACTCAAATTTGAGGTCAAATGGCGAAATTTAATCAAATAACCACGTTTAAAGTGAAAAAAACATGACAAACTAGGGGGTTCTCGTCATACCGTGAAGTATTATTCGTGCAAAACAGGTTACAACGTAAACCAAAAGAGGGAATAAAATATGTCTTCCATAAAACTAACAAAAAGTGATGCTATGACCGTGAAAACGGTTAAGCCCAGAGAGTCTGTGTTTCTGGATACGAATGCCTTGAAATGGCTACCTTGGGTCATCGAAGGCACCTGGTTCAAGCTTCTTAATGTCGATATGAAAACCGGCGGGTATTCCATGATCCTAAAAGTAGACCCTGATAATGATGCGCCCGTGCACGGACATGTTGGCGCAGTAGAAGGCATAATACTGGAAGGCGAGTTTGGCTATGATGATGACCGTGGCCCCGGCATGCATTATGTCTGGGAACCAGCAGGTGCTATCCACCAACCAGACAGTCCGGGCGGCTTTACCATGTTCGCCGTTATGCACGGGCCGCTACTTGGATATAATGACGACGGCTCTATTGCCGCCGTGGTTGACGGAAAGTTTATGTACCAAATGGCTCTGGACGGCGGTGTAGCAGATCATATCAATGTTGACTATCCTGACATCAACTAAATGTCGTTAAGTCATGTCACAGGGTCCACCGACACCCCCCTTTACGCGGGCACAATTGGTGACGCCCTGCACAGAGCCGCACGGCGTTGGCCTGATTCTGATGCGCTTATATCGTCCCACCAAAATTTGCGGCTCAATTATGCGCAGTTACTGGAGCGGTCACAAAATCTGGGTCTCGGGCTTTTGGCCCTGGGCCTGGAACCTGGAGACCGGGTTGGTATTTGGGCCACCAACTGCGCCGAATGGACAATCACCCAGTTTGGGACTGCCCTTGCTGGACTGGTTCTGGTCAATATCAATCCTGATTACCGTCCGCGTGAGTTGGAATATGCATTGAACAAAGTCGGGTGTAGCGCTCTGATTTTGGCCAATAAAACCGAACATGCCGACTATGCAGGCATGGCTAGTGATCTGATGAAAACGGGCAAAGCGCCCAGCCTGACAACCCTCATCCAAATCGGTAAAATAGAGCAGCCCGGGTTTCACGCATTTGACCAAATCGTACAAAGCGGAAGCACAAAAAACCCTGACCGCCTTGGGCAAATTCAAAAATCTCTGGGCGCAGACGACCCGATCAACATCCAGTTCACCAGCGGCACAACGGGCGCGCCAAAGGGCGCAACCCTGACCCATAAAAACATATTGAACAATGCGTTCTTTACTGGACAGGCGCAAAATTTCGGGCCGAACGACAAGCTGTGCATCCCGGTACCGCTTTATCATTGTTTTGGCATGGTCATGGGGAGCCTGGCCTGTTGCTTGCACGGCGCCACCGCCATATACGCATCTGCAAAATTTGACCCAGGTGCAGTTCTGGCAATTCTGGCCAGTGAAAAATGCACCGCCGTTTACGGCGTCCCCACCATGTTCATTGCCATGCTTGATCATCCGGGCTTTCAGTCTTTTGACCTCACAACTCTGCGCACAGGTGTGATGGCCGGATCCCCGTGCCCCATAGAAGTGATGAAACGGGTCATTAATGACATGAATATGAGCGAGGTCACAATCGGTTACGGCATGACCGAAACCTCACCCATCAGTTTTCAAACAGCTAAAGATGATCCTTTGGACAAGCGCGTGTCCACGGTTGGGCGCATACACCCTCATGTGGAGGTGAAAATTGTTGACGAGCAAGGAAATACTGTAAAACGCGGTATCAAAGGTGAGCTTTGCACACGCGGATATTCCGTCATGAAGGGGTATTGGAACGACGACGAAAAAACCAATGAGGCCATAGACACTGACGGTTGGATGCACACTGGCGATCTGGCTGTTATTGATAAGGAAGATTATTGCGACATTGTTGGGCGGGTCAAGGACATGCTCATTCGCGGCGGCGAAAATATCTTCCCGCGCGAGATTGAGGACTTTCTGTTCACGCATCCCGATGTTGCCGAAGCGCAGGTGTTCGGCGTTCCAGACGAAAAATACGGCGAAGAAGTTTGCACCTGGATACGGCTAAAACCAGGTGCCAAACTAACTGCTGATGATATAAAGGCTTTCTGCAAAGACGAAATCGCCCATTTCAAAATCCCCCGCCACATCCGTTTCGTCGATGAATTTCCCTTGACGGTGACGGGCAAGGTTAAAAAAAATGTCATGCGCAAAGAGATGAGCGAGACGCTGAAGCTTTAAACCCGTTTAAAACCTATCAGGGCGCTCCTCCGAGCGCATTATTAAAGACATCAAATCATTCGCCGGAAAGTCTACCGACAAGTCCCGCCGAAGGTTGAATACTCGCTTACGGATTTCGGGTTGACGCTCATCCAGATTTAAAGGCACTTGCAAAGTGGGGCACCGAGTATAACGGAACAATCCTTGCCCTTAGTGAGGCGAACGAAATTTAGAACCGACACAATGTTGAAGTTACACTATATTGGGCCGTGCTTGACTATACATGATAATTCATGCAATAAGAGCGTCCTTCAACCAACGGGGAAAGCAAGTTGCCATCAAAATACAGCCCATCAATGGATTCTTACTCGGCTCGTTTTTATGGGGAAATTGCCGAATGTTCTGATTATAAAACGCTTGAAAATACGCTCTTAGGTTCGGTAGCAAAAAAATTGGCGCTGAGACCAGTACACTTTTGCATTTTCAACGCGATACAGACGGGTATGAAATCGGGCATAATCTCGCCCAAGGCGTTGGCAATAAAGTACATAGTCAATATGTGAGAAAATATCACCGCTCGGACCCGGTACTTCTAAACCGTAACCATCAAGCTTTACAGCATACGCAGGCAGATGCACTTACAGATGTCTACCGCCTGTCAGATGTTTGCGATCAAAATACTTTTGTGAAAACCGACTATTACAACAATTTTTTGAAACCTAGCGGTATTCGTCATGTTCTGGCTTTGGCTGTAAAGCCGAAAACCGTCAACAATGATTTGTTAGTTGTTGTTGGTTTCCACCGCCCGGCTGGCATGCGGGACTTTGGTGATAATGCCCTGCGCAGAGCTATTAGTATCGCGCCAATAGTCGGGTCCACAATTGCCAGGTTGACGTTTAAAGAACATTTAGCACAGCAAAACCTGCTGAGTGAAAATTTAAAATCCGTTTTGCAAAATACAGGTTATCTTATTTTGGATGACGCCCTGCAAATTCGGGAAATAAGCGGATGCGTCAAAAGCAGAACCTATGGTAGTTTACCCTTTTTAATGAATAATATATCCCGAGCCGTCAGTTCGCTCATAAAAACCGGGCGGCAGCAGATCAATATTAGCTCTATTTGCGCAGACATTGACCGTACCGCCTTAAACGAAAACATCAATTTTGATATTAGTAAAACCATATCTGGAAATGGGCAAAAGCGCTTTGTTGTCAAACTGGGGTTTGTTCATACTAATGTTGCTATAACCAAGTGCGCCGAAGAATTTGGCTGGACTGTTCGCGAAAGTGAGATCGTGATGACCTTGGCACAAGGGCTAAAAAATACGCAAATCTCCGAGACCTTGATGATCAGTGTGCGGACGGTAGAAAACCATCTGCGATCAGTATATAGCAAGGCGGGGGTTACAAGCCGCACGCAGCTATTGAGGCAATTATTGATATTCACGCCCGCTTTTCGCATCTAATCCTAGTAAGTATAGAAGCCTTCAGCCATAGATTACACAATTTAAAACAGACAAGTGTACTCATAAGCCCGTACGGGCTTATTTAAGCTTAGTCGAGCCGTCAATTCCATTATCACTTTGAGCCGGGTGATTTACAATCGTAGAATCACAATTGAAGTTGTCCTGGGAAATCGGGTGGTTTGTTAAGGTGTGTTTTCCAGAGGCAAGTTCGCTGTACGCCCCTCTGACATGGATACAAAGTTAAAGACCTCCACGCGAAGATTAGCGAGTTGAAGTTGGAGCGGGATTTTTTATCTCGCGGCCTAGGTCGATGAGTGTACGCAAAGTCGGTGAAATGGAGGACAATGTGCTATTGGTCATACGCAATTTTGAGGATGTATATGATAAACTTTCTAGGCTGCATGCTTCAAATTTTACACCCAATTTTTGCAAGGCATTTGCCGAAATCATTTTGCGCACCAGTAGTGCGCCAGTAAAAACATTTAGACAAAGCTAAAGCGCCGCAAACTCTTGATATAACTCAAGAATTTTGGCGCACCCGACAGGATTTGAACCTGTGACCTCTGCCTTCGGAGTTTGCACGTTTCTGTTTACCGATAAGTCACCAGAAGTCCCGTAAAGTCACTAAACTACTGATATTATTACTTTATTTATTTTTATAAATGTGATACCATCACTGCAAATCTCTATAAATACCGCCACGTTGTTGCCCATATGTTGCCCGAAATGATATTATGCGAATTGGTTGGTAAGGAGAAATAACGCAAGTGGAGCCCCTATGACCAAGACAATAAAGCTTACAGAACGTGTAGTTGGAGACCTCGAAACCACTAAAGAGTCTGAAATAATTCGCGACAGCATAGTCGCTGGTTTTGGGGTGCGCATACGTCGTTCCGGCAGAAAAACCTATATGGCCAGTTTCAGGCTATATCAAGGACAAAAAATTTCTCAAAAGAAAGTGGCGTTAGGAACCCACCCGACCATAAAGGTTGAAGCGGCTCGGAAGTTGGCGCAAAAGATATTGGCGGAAGCGCGCCTTGGTGAATATACAGGCGTAAAAGAAGATGTTGAAGTTCCTGATGCCGTCAATGAAATTACAATCGCAGAGCTTTGCGCCGAATGGCTTGAAGATGATGGCAAGCGTTCGCGCATGCGCGGTAAGAGATATGGCGAATTGCGCGACCCTAAAAATGTCGCTTTGGATAGAGGTCGGATTTTGCGGCACATTGATCCCCTCATTGGCAAAATCCGCGTCATAGATTTAACACCAAAACACATTAGAAAAATGCGTGATGATATTGCCGCTGGCAAAACCGCCGTGAAAGTCAAAACGAAGAAACACGGCCTTGCGATTGTTAAAGGCGGAGAAGGCACAGCGGCTCGCACCGTGCGAATTTTATCGACCATTCTAAGCTACGCAATCCGAGAAGAAATTATAGATAAAAACCCGGCAACCATGCTCGCCAAAACGCCAGTCAACTATCGCGAACGCTATTTGACAAAGGACGAACTCAACAGGCTACATATCGCCCTCAATGAAGAAGAAACGGAATACGGTCACAAGCACGGCATCACGGTTATTCGTTTGCTTTTAATGACTGGCTGTCGAAAGTCTGAAATCGAAAAACTCCAATGGTCAGAGATAGATTTAGAACGTGGCTTCTTTTATTTCAGGAAAAGTAAGACAGGTGCCAAAGTCATACCAATGGCAAAACCCGCTCGCGACATCCTAAGAGAATACCCCCGCGAGCCAGGATCAGAATATGTATTCGCCGCTAACAAAGACCGTCTAAGCACTAAGGGCGCAGACAGGCCCTATGTAGGCACACCAGGCATTTGGCTAAAAATACGAAAGCGCGCAGGTATCACAGATGTCCGCCTCCACGACCTACGCCACACCTTCGCCAGCATGGCTGCCGCCAAAGGCCTAAGCCTCCCCATGATCGGCGCCCTACTAGGCCACTCCCAACCCTCAACAACAGCAAGGTACGCTCACTTAGCTAACCAGTCTTTGCAAGATGCGTCAGAGTTGGTCTCTGCAGCACTGGAGGAAGTAACATCCTCCGAGTAAGCTATTCATCAACCACTGGGTAACATGGGTTGTCCCATTGTTCATTAGGGGCATCCATCATCAGATCGATAAATAGAGGAACAAGGCGGGCTAGAATTTTCTTGCAGTCCTCAACTTGAGCGCGGTTTACCGCGCTATTCCATGTAGCGCCGCCGTGTAAAATTTGGTTTCTTAGTACGTAAATGCGCGGAAAGAGGATCGATAGTATAGTTGCACTGTCCCGTGATTTGAATGCTAATTTTACACGGTGCTGGCTAGTCTTAAACCATAACTGCCAATCCTCCTCTTTCACTTGTCCATTTTGATATTTCCAGAATGGCGCAAATACATATTTATTCTTTAAAAGCAGTTCAATTGGCCCATTAAACTCCGACCATATGGAGCGATAAATTCTCCGACCTTTATCCAGCGCGATCATTTTATTGAAATATGCTTCAAATGAAACGCGTTCCCCTTTGTGATCCGTGTCATCAAAACTTTTGGCATAAGCCGCATTAAAGGCAATCCAGTAGAAAATAAATGCCGCATCTAAATCATCATTAGCTTGCTCGGCACGGTCAAGCCAACTCAACGCCCGATGAACCCGCAGGCTAAGATTGATAGGGAACCCATCCCGTAACTCGCGTTGTTTGGTTTTTAAATCTTTATGTGACAATGGTGGTATCATAGTTTACACGCTCGTTACAAAATTACCCATGGTGCTCTCTTCTATGACAATTCGGGCACAAGGCTATCGCGTTTTCCACAGTATCAAGCCCACCATCGGCCAGTTTCTTATTATGGTGCACTTCAAGATAGGGAGTACCATTAGTTTTCCGTTTAAAAGGAGCCATTTTTTTGCACTTTCCACATTTACCTTTTGCTTGTGATAACACCTCCGCAACAACATCAGGGTTCCTTGAATAACGTATAGTACTAGCAATATATTTTTTGGGGCCATTTTTTGCTTCTTCAGCAGCCTTTTTTAATCTTTTTTTCCTTTCATTTTTAGAATCTTTCATCGACTTTTGCACTCTATCTTCAAACTTTTCCTGAACATTCGCTCCAACGAGATGCACAATAAATTTTATTGTTTTCTCAGGGTGTATTTTAGCAAGAGCAAGTAAGGCATCTGAAATTTTCTTACCAACCCCCATCTCTCCACCACTAGAAATTCTACAGGTTTTAATCTCTTTCCAATCCCCTACCGACATTTCGGCAAAACAAGATGTTCCATCTTTTATTCCATATTTTTTTATTAACTCACTAGGAATATGTTGCATTGTAAAACTTTTACGCACCTTCTTGGTTTTTGGAGTCAAAGCGATTTCAAAATTGATAGTTTTCATAATATTTCCTTTTCTAAATAACAATTTCACAAAAGAAATTGATTTGTTCCATTTGTTTTAGGTTGCTGACGGGGGTGTTGGTAAGGGTTGAATTGCCTACGACTATGGCGAGGGCTTGGGCTCTGGAGATGGCTACGTTGAGACGGTTTTTTGAAAATAGGAAGTCTATGCCCCTTGGGCTATCGGCGGCATCGGACGTGCACATGGACAGGATGACTATGGGGGCTTCTTGGCCTTGGAATTTATCTACACTGCCTATTCTGGACCTCTCATCCAGCGCGGCGCGTAATAAATTGACTTGGTAATTATAGGGCGCAACGAACAGAATGTCATTCCAGCCAATGAGCCGTTCATCGCCATTGTCGTCAGGCCAATACTTTGCTCCGATAAGTTCATTTGCTAAAACTTGTATTTTCTCGACTTCCTCTACACTCCCTTGCGTATTGCCTTCATGCTCTACCGGCACAAAACAAATGCCTGCTTGTTTTGTGATGATTGGGCCTGTGGTTTTCACAATATGTTTATGGGTAGTTACATCAGACGAGAGTTTGCCTTCATACACTTGCTCAGAAATTAACTTACAGACATCTGGGTGCATTCTGTATGTCCTAGGCAGGAACACGCCAATATCGGCAGGGATGGTTGCATGGTCTTCGAGAAGATAATCCAAAATGGACATGCCGCTTTCGCCAGGATGGGAGCCTTGAATTGGCTGCCCAAGCTGCATTTGGTCGCCCATAAGGATTATGTTTTTGCAAGACTGGCTCATACCGATCATGTTGGCGACAGAGACTTGTCCCGCTTCATCTATGAATAGATAATCAAATTCGTCTTTGACATGTTCATTGCTAAATGCCCAAGCCGTACCGCCAAAACATACCGCATTTTGTGAAGTATATTTTGACACGCTCGGTATATGTTGGATATCACTCCGCTCAAATATAGGGTCGTCTTTATTTCTATCTGCTTTTACAAGTGCAGCATTTATCCCTTTGTCTTTTACATAGTCCGCTACGCCGATCATAAGGTTGCCAATGGCCTTATGGCTATTAGAGGATACCCCCACACGTTTGCCCTGCCGTAATAACTCGCCAATAATGTGTTTGGCTGCAAACGTCTTGCCGGCTCCGGGCGGCCCTTGGATGCACAGGTAACTGTTTTCAAGATTAACAGCGGCGTTGATGACTTCCGTAAGGAACTCATCATCTTTTCCTTTAATGATATTACCTTTTGAACGTCCTTTAATACGCGGCTTGGAGCGGGTTAAAAAGTCTATGATTGCACAAGGTTGAAAGTCAATTTCCAGTAAGTTTTCTACCACCGATTTAATCGCCTCAGGGATTGGCTTTGGCCCGACGAATTGGTCAGGGAGTATATTCATTCGGCTCGGCAGTTCTTCTTTGTAAGAAAACGAAATTAGGCCTTTGTCAGCATCATAGTCCCTGCGCGCAACTTTCATGCCCTCATGATCGAGCACATAAAAACTCTTAGCCGCGCCTTTGAAAGGCTGGTTCGTATCGTACTGGTATTCATAAACATAATTACGCGAACGCTGCGTTGGTAAATATGGCTCTGTGCTTGTACGGGTTAGGCCTGCTAGGCAGCCCATGTCATCGTAGAACTCTGGTTCAGTCCAGCCAAGACGGTCGTATAAACGCCACCATGTCGGCTTGTTTTCTCGCCTATGAAATTCAAGTGACCACGCCAACAGCTCTAGCAAGGCGGCTCGCTTTTCATCACTTTCGATCTCGGCGCTTGTTAAAATCTTATCGCGGAGGTTTGTCGTCTCCGTAACTGTTTCGGGGATTTCTTTCTCGCCTTCGCCATCAGGAACAGTATAGGTAATACCGTGCTGTGCTTGCTCTTCGCGTAGCCATTGCGCGAGTTCTAACGTGCTATCACAATCATCAATATTGTAGTCACGAATGGAGTTTAAGACCTTAGACGTTTCCCATGTATCGCCGTCTGGGTTTTCGCGCCAGCTCTCATAAACAACGATACTTTCCGCGCCGCCAACTACTTCCGTATCGCGCGCAGGGCGATAAATATGTTCGACATTCTTAATGGAATATCGCGGCTCGCCAATCATAACGCCGTGGCGCACGACAGTGTATAAATCAACAAACACATGATTACGCAAAAGATTATCGACCTGCTCTTCGCACACCCCGTAGCGCCCCATCAGTTTACGGATGGCTGCTATTTCGTAATTGGCATAATGATAAACGTGCATAGTTGGATCCGCGAGCCACAAGCCGTAAATCCAATCAATAAATTCTATAAAGAGTTTTTTCTCTTGCTTTGCATCATGCGCCCAGAACTCTTTGAACGCTCGTTTGCCGTTTTTGTCAAAATAGGTATTGCCCCATAAATACTCCAAACCGCCTTCTAAATATGGGTAGCCTTCAATATCAAAAAACACATCATTATCACTGTGCGGCGGTAATATAGAAAGGCCGCGCTGCGCTTCGGCTTCGTGCGGCAATATAATATATTTAGGTTTTTCTTGCTCGCGGGACGCAATCTGCAAAGCCGTTTGCTGCTTGGCCTTTTCAAATATAGCCGTGTTCATATTGGGAATAGCATCCAGATCGCTATCTGCCAATTGCTGCATGGTGGTGACACCGGCCTGTTCCAAATTTTTAATTTGCGAACGTGAGAGATTGGCTACTTGCGAGAGGTGATCGATTTCGGCCAACTGTTTGCCCGCAAGTTCACTCCATCGGCCATAGCTGTTACTCTCTGTAGGGCTGGGTAATTCCTTGCTCGGCGATTTATGAAACTCTAAAAATGCAAATTTCAGAGATTTATAATAAGAATAATAATTTGCAACGTCGAGCCGCGCTTCTGTATCATCACCTAGCACAACAACCATTTGCTTGGGGCGCACACCCTGTATGGTTTCGAGCATTTCAATATAGCAACACAGCTGAATAGCAAAATAGGGTTTTAGTTTTTTAGAGAGCTTCGTATCCCAAACCTCATAATGGTAATCCCCGAACTTTGAGGCCCCAGGAACCTTAACTAGAAAATCAGTAAACCCACCAAAATTCTCATAGGATAAATATCCTTGGACAATAATTTCTTGGCCCTCTTGCATAGCCAGAAGGGTTGCCTCTGCCGTTTGTGCAGGCGTAGCCCGTTTGGTTTCATAAATTGCATGTCCTTCATCTTTCAATTTTTGGGTAAACGTGCCCTCATGGTCATACCCCTTTTGCTGCAAGCTCGCTAAAACTACATCTTCTTTATCCATAAGCTTTGTGATGGCTGGGTCATTGAGTTTGAGCCGATCCATAGCAGACGCATATGGCGATTCCATAAAGACGATTAGGTCAGATGGAGAGTATAGATATTTGTTATCTTTTATTTGCAAACCCAAACCCTCATTACATCGATAATGCTCAAGCTAGAACGCATCAGCCAAATACACCTTAGCGTTATAAATAGGAAATTAAACCCAAATATAAAATTCAGAGATGATAATCACTACTAAAAACTTCTAACAGGTTGTTGGCGACCTCTCGACTTATTCTACTACCTGCTGAATTGAGAGTAGTTCTACAGCAATCACATAACTTTTTCCCCGACCTGCAAGGGCACGGCCATCTGTCACGCCTGAATTTTAGTGAATGCAATTTCAGCATCCCTAATATTGAATGAAAGTCCTGCTTGCATTTCAGCAATTCTGAATATGCTGTCAGCACCCCAGGACCGCCATGCTCGTATTCACCTTGCGGCCAAATGCCGTGCTCCCGAAAATACAGATAGCCTGCAAAATAGCTGTGTATATATTCTTCAAAAAACCTTATAAGAGTCATGTCCGGATTTGATGCCCACACAAACTTTGGTGGGCCATAGCAAAGTAAACCATTAGAATAAGTATGGTTGTCAGATATAATTGAGATCAGCCCCCCTGTTTCTCGCAATTCCGGGGTAATGTGAGGATGATGATCAAAGATTTTTAATTGGATATCAAAACTTGCTAACGGCCCTTCTGCCGATATGTATTTATCTGGAGACTTAACATGGTAGGTGCCAATTATTTCACTAAACCCATCACGCAGACACAGCATCAAGTCACACTGCTCCATCATGAGCCATCGCTCTAACCCGGCTAGATCATCTATTAACGCTGGCACCATGGTTTGTGTGCCTTTGGTGATTGAGCCAATCTATCCCCTTCTGATTTGATCCGTACCGCTACTGGCGTGATTGTAGTCGGTAATCTTGACTTAATTGCATCCAATATTTTTTCAGATAAAGATGAGGTTAAAACGTCAGGTGCGTTTTGAATATTGCTAGAGAAGAACTTACCATAGGTTTTTTGTACTTGTCGTAACCACGCAAAGAATTTCCGCGCTTTTTGCGGCTCTAATTCCCACCTGTCTGCAAAGTTTTCGGCAGGGTTTACGGGGTTAAGAATATAATATTTTCCATTCTTTTTCTCTATGTAGTTTTCCATATTTTGAAGAACAGATTTTAGAGCCGAAACAATGTCATTTTCTCCGTTATAAGCGTGCGCAGCCAGTGTTGTCAGAATGATTGATATAGGCTTATCTTTATCGCCCCCCATCGTAACATCTCTGTCACGCTTGAGGATTTTGACTACCTTTTGCAAAGGAGTGTTTGCTCTAAACAATGGTATTTCTTCGACACTAGCAAAAGCTCCGCTTGCGACCAAATGCGCTCTCCGTTCTGCTAAGACAGCCTGTTGTTTACCCTCAAACCATTTCGCGTACCCTTTCGGATTACTCACGGGCCAGTTTAGGCTGCGAATCCGATAGTTTGGGTGCTTCTTGCAGGTAATGGCAATGGCGCCATCAATACTATATAGAGAAGGATTCAACCCCCTAGCCGTCAACACGCCGCTAAAACCCTCAACATCTGGAATTGAGGGTAATACGTCTACATGGAATTTATCATTACCATGCTGATGGTCTCTATAGTTTAGCGTACTGCACCTTTTACCATCTGTAGGTTCCATCATATTGTGTTGACGGGCATAAAGTTGAAGCTCTTTATGGATAAGAACTTTTAGTTCGGCCTGACTTAGATTAGTTTTTTTTAATCGAAGAAGTTCAACTACTATATCCACATCAATATCATCATTCTTCCCCACCGGTTTGTTGGCCGTTCCTAAATTGACAGACCCTTGCGGATAAACATTTGGATCGAATTGTTTTATGCTAGATGCGTCCCTGTCAAAATGCTCGGAAATAGAGTGATAACGCTCCTGTATGAGCACCATAATTGTCATAGACAACGACACCTCCTCAACTAGTGCTTCTAGCACGTCTTCATGTGTCGTTAGCTTTGGCTTAATAAAAGGCTTATTCATTATCTCATCTCTTTAATTGGTGTGAAAGGCTCTGCTTCATCATTGAAAAACACATCCCTTATTTTTGTAAATTCATGTAGTGCTTTATTTTTTCCAAGGCTTTTAAGTTCGCGAATGCCCTCGGTTGCATCGAGACTAAATCGTCCGGGCGCAACTTGCGTGTCTATGCGGTGAACGGCTTTGTGTAAATTTCCACCATGGTCGCCGAGTAATATCCTCGCCATACCAACTGCGTTCTCACTCGCAACAGCATTGAATACTTCAAGTGAGTGCTTCACAAGAAATTCAAGCCCGCCCACCTTCTCAGGCACATGGCTGGGCGAAGACAAACAGCTGATTGAAAGCACCTGAATTTCTTCCTTTGGCCAACCAAGTTCTCCAACCCCTTCTATGGTGGCCATAGCAATAGGGTTGTTAGCCATAAGCCCGCCATCCGCCATCAACTCGCCTGTAAAAGTTTCGTGGGCTTCAAAATAGGATGGTGCCGCCGCTGTTGACATACATATATCAAGCGCTAGTCGCTTGTGATCGTTTATAAACCTCTCTGCGTGGCGTGTCTTAAATACCCGTGGAGAATTATCAGGCGCATGAACCGACGGGATAAGTAACCGGGTTTTTGCATCCCCAAATCGCCTATCCTCAAGAACCCCTTTTAACGCTTTTTGTAATTCGTCTGGCTCGTACTTTGTTCCGACCATATGCTTTGCCTTCGATCGTAATTTTCTAATTTTACCCAACAAAGGATTGTCTTGGTTAAATATCTTCGGACCTTTAGTTTCATACATTGAGGCTATTTGTGCTGCAGGAATGCCAAGAGCAAGGCCAACAGCTATAATACCGCCTGTTGATGTGCCAGACATCAAGTCAAAGTATTTATATAGCCTGGGGTTCATCCCCGCCGCTTCCAGTTGTTTTTCAAACTCACCCAAAATTGTTGCAGGGTAAACGCCCTTTATCCCGCCGCCGTCTATACACAGTATTCGTTTCATTTTTTCACCTAAGAATCATTTGCGTTACAATAATGGACTCTCAAGGGTTGCATGTCAAGTGACTAGTCCCTAACCCAATAAGGACACATAATGGCTAATAGGCGCTGCAATATAGATTGACTGTGAATGCCAAGGCGGTTAAGATTCCATAATATAAAGGGGAGACGGGAATGAAAGCCAAAACATCTGGTGTTGAAGAACGTTTGAAGTTTATTGAATTTTGCCTTTTTTGGGAAGGAAAAATCAGCCGCCCAAGGATTAAAGAGCAATTTGGTATTTCGTCTCAACAAGGTTCAAGTGACATCAAAAAATACAAAGAAGAGTACCCGCAAAATATTGAATACTCTTTAGAAAAACGGCGCTACCTAAGAACAAACGAGTTCTCACTTGAATTGTTAAAGTCGGCCTCCGAAGAGTACATCCATTTTTTAGAACGTGTGGCTCAGAAGAGTTTGCCTCAAGAAAAAACCTGGATAAAAGACTTTCCAGTAATAGATGGCGTTATAATTCCATCCCGAAAAACAAATGACAAAGTATTTCAAAGTTTAATGGACGCCATGAATAATGGCATGTCCGTAGAAATTAATTACACTGCACGAACGATCACAAACTCAAGTATCAAACGTATAACCCCTCTAGCATTGGGAAATGATAGTAATAGATGGCATTTGCGGGCATACAATCATGATGGAGATCGTTATTCAGACTATGTGTTGTCGCGTATTACAAAAGCGTCAAAATTTGAAACATCTGATGCAAAACTTAAAAATGATGACGGGTGGAATACTTTCGTAACTATCCAATTTGGCCCCTACGAAAAACTAGTGCCGCCGAAAAGGGACGCTTTGGAATATGAGTACCGAATGAAAAATGGCTCATTTAAAGTAAAGTGTAGGAAGGCGATGCTTTTTTACCATCTTAGAAGGTACGGATTTAATCCTATTCCAGCAGATAGAAGTGATATGCCTAAAGAGAGCTCCTTTGGCTTGCAGGTAAACAACTATGATGATGTTCTGGAGTGGCTAGGCGTTCGTAAACGTGCCGACTAGCAATTGCGGCACAGTAGTTAAATGTTAAAATAGGATAGTAATTTGCAAGAAGTAGAATTTAAAAGATGGCTAAATTCTGGCCCATGGTCAGAAAAATCCATTAACACCCGGCTATCCTTAGTAAGGCGACTTGAAATAGCCCAAGCCGCTTATGGCTTTGCCGATGTAGATTTAGACGCTGCCTATGAAGCGGATGGGTTCGACGCCTTGTTAGAGCTGCTTACGGGTTTAATTGATGATGCAAAATCTGGTGGTGAAAAGTTTCGTACCCTTTTGCCAAGAACAGAACATCCAGAAAGAAACCTCCGTAACTTTAAAATTTTTTTAGAGCAGTATGGAGCTTTCTTGGAAGGTTCCGAATCTTGGCCTACATTATCAAAATTAAAAAATACCTTTTTAAGAAGATGTCATGATTTTGTAGATTTTGAGCAAGAAAAAGGAATATATTGGGAGACTGAACGGGAATATAAAGACCAAATTATACTTGCTGTACAAAATGCTGCGGCATCGGATTCTTCCGATACAGCAGTAGGCGAAACTATTTTGGAAATACTGACTTTTGGCAAAGGTATAAAAACCGATGGCGGTTTACCTCTTGGCTGGCAATCGCTTGACAAAATAAAAAAGTCAAAACCAGAACATAGGGACATGTTTTTTGAAACCATAGGTCGGCTATCGAGAACCAAAGCTGATAGAATGGAGGCCATAGACATTGCGGCCTCTAAGTTGATAGAGCTAAAGGTAGATGGGCTATCTGCGCTTAGCAAAGGGGTGGTGTTATCAACTGTTTTATGTGTAATTGCTTGCATTCGCCCAAAAGAAGCCTGCTTTGCAAAAATACAGATAGTGAATAAGTTAGGTGCCGCTCTTTATGACAAACCTCTCTTTAAGGGGCGAGATTTTAAAATTGCCGAAGTTGAAAAATTCCTCAATATTACCGAACGCATCTTTGTTGTTATGGAGCAAGATTGGCATTGGAAGCCGCGCGATTTGTTTGATGTACAAAGCTTTGCTTGGGCAGCATTAGATGAGCGTTGGCAAGCAGGAAAATCTAAGAATCCCGAGCTCACTAAAGAAGCTGTTCGCAAGGCAATGGCTGAATGCGCTGAAATGGGAGAGCAAAGCTTTCTGGAAACGTATGATTTTGGCAGCAATATGCGCTACCGCGTTCTTGATGGCGGTAGGGACTACCCGCTAAAAGCAATCGCTATAGTAGCCTATAAGTACACTCCATATGGCAATTTAAAAAATATGACAGGTGGCGTTGAAAGCCCCTCAAGCGCAGGTGCGCGTTTAAAAAAACTAAAATTCAAAATAAAAGACTTACAGCAGGAAAAAGACGACATGGCAACAAAATCCAATCACCCGTTAAACCAAATTCTCTATGGCCCGCCCGGAACGGGAAAAACCTATACCACAGCAAAAATTGCGGTGGAAATATGTGACGGGGATGCGCCAAAGGAACGCGATGCTTTGATGGAAAGATATAATGCATTGGTGGAGAGTAAGCGCATTGCATTTACCACATTCCATCAATCTATGGGCTATGAAGAATTTATCGAAGGGTTGCGGCCAGTTACGGACAGTGAAGAAGACGGCGAAAGCAATGGCGCAGGATTTAGGTTAGAGTCCAAGAAAGGCATTTTCCGTGACATATGTTCTCGTGCAAAGGCCGTTCCAGTCATTGCATCGACTGCTAGCAGTGCGGGTTTTTCAAAAAAAATAGATTTCTTCAAAATGTCACTGGGGAGATCGGGGACAGAAGATTACATCTTTGATGAATGCATTGAAAAAGGTTTTATTGCGATTGGGTATGGCGATAACTTAGATTGGTCTTCCGAAAAATTTAATCAAGAGAAGTCACTATGTGAGAAATGGAATGCAGAAATTGGATATCCAAAAGGACTGCAATCGTTCAAGATTTTTCGATGCAGAATGAAACCCGGCGATATAGTGATTATATCGGATGGAAATAGAGCGTTTAGAGCCATAGGTGAAATTATGGGTGACTATAATTTTGTACCAGACAATTTTGATGATTTCCCTTACGCTCACCGCCGTAAAATAAAATGGTTAAAAGTGTTTGGTGACAGCCCACCCGTTGATACAGTTTATAATAAAAATTTTATGCAGAAGACTTGCTATCAACTAAATAGGTCTTTCTTGAAGACACAAGACCTCAGTGATTTACTATCGCAGAATGACCACTCCACAACTAAGCTTGAAATGCGGAACTATGTGTTGATTATGGATGAAATCAATAGAGCTAATATTTCTAAAGTCTTCGGTGAGTTAATCACCTTAATTGAACCTGACAAGCGTTTAGGCTCTGGTGACAATGCCCTGCAAGTGACCCTGCCATATTCAAATGATAAATTTGGCGTTCCAAACAACTTACATTTAATCGGCACGATGAATACAGCCGATCGTTCCATAGCGTTACTGGATACGGCACTTCGCCGTAGGTTTAGTTTCCAAGAAATGATGCCTCTTTATGATATAGATGGGATGGCCCGCATTGTTGATGGAGTTCATTTGGGTAATTTTTTGTCCGCTGTAAACAAGCGAGTCGAATGGCTTTTTGACCGTGATCATCAAATTGGCCATAGCTTTTTAATGGGCGTTAAAACCCGCTCTGATCTTGATAAAGCTATGCGCGAAAAAATAATTCCATTGCTCGTTGAGTATTTTTATGAAGATTGGGAAAAAGTCAGGGCGGCACTTAATGATGGCGGCAAACATTTCATTCAAACGGAAACACTGGATGCCCCAAAACTTCTAGGAGATGCAGAGGAAGCCCGCACAAGATATTCAATAAATGATAAGCCAATTCCATTGGAAGCTTATGAAACGGCTAGCGAACAGTGAGAACAGTAAGCCTGTGCGAGTATGAGAGCGCGGAGGTCGGCGATATTGCTGGCCCCAAATGCTTTCTTGTGCAGGAAATTGAAGCCCTTGACCGCGCACAAAAGACGATGGGCGCGGATGCTTTTAAGTGGGTTGGCCGCAATAAAATAAAAGCCACCCAATTTGTTGGCATCGTAGCAGGAAATAATATCCGCTTAGAGGTGTTGCCAAAGATAAAGAACGCCGAGTTTGCAGAAGCCCGCACTATTATGATGAAGATGATTTGCGGAGCGCTTGATATACCCGTTTATGATGGGGAGCTTACAAAGCTAGCGGCGCAAAATAAAGATTTATTAGAAATCCTAATTTCCATATATGCCCACCGTCTCATTGAAGAAGTGCGCCGAGGTTTGACACGAAACTATCAACGACACTCGGATGACCTTTCGCGGCTAAGGGGAAAGTTGAACGTAACACGCCAGTTTACTCATCTCGCTGCAAGTCCGCAAAAACTGGCTTGTCATTTTGATGAATTTTCTTCCAACAACCCATTAAATAGGTTGCTCTTATGTGCAACGCAAACGCTAAGACGGCACTCTACGCACGCGCCTACGCAACGCCTTTTAAGCGAGGTTGAAACTCATTTTGAAGATGTTGAAACAACGCCTGCTCAGAGCGTGCTTGCTGATAAAATAACCCTCAATAGAAATAATAACCGATGGGCAACAGTGGAAAAACTTGGACGATTATTGCTACAAGCTCTGTATCAAACAACCCATTCAGGAAAATATCAAGGTATTGCTTTGCTGTTTGATATGAACAAATTATTTGAAGCTTATATTGCCCGGCTCGCACAGAAAGTTCTTCGCCCATTAGGTTTTGTAGTCCTTACACAAAAACCGCAAAAGGCACTTGCCAGCAATGCGGACGGCATGCGTAGTTTTATTACAAAGCCTGACCTACATATTGAGCGTGATGGAACTGTTTTTGTTCTTGATACAAAATGGAAACGCTTAGATACATCAAAATCTAATTACGGAATTTCCCAAGCGGACGCTTATCAAATGCATGGATATTCCCGTGTGTATAAAGCCGTTTCGACTGTGCTTATATTTCCTGAAATCGACGGAATTAAACATAATAATGGCATTGTGTCTTCATGGGATTATACAAATAGTACGTCCAACATGATTTTAGCATTGGTCGATATTCTTAACGAAGAAAAAATCAAAAGCACTTTCTTATCGATCATTTCAAGTGAATTTGTATCTCCCCATCATTAGCGCCTCCTTCGAAAGTGCGGGGATGGGCGGTCGGCCCTGATAGCAGGGCGCGGTCACGGCGCAAGGGCTTTGGCTTTGTGTGCGTATAGTTCGGTTTAGTTCTCCTACCAAAACCCTTGCCCCGCGCCCTTGTGCGCCCGGCTAAACGGGCCTCTTTACCGCCCACCCCCGCCCTTCCGGCGGAGGCTGGTGCGGGGAAAAAAGAGGAGACTGCCGCTATGACCGAGCCTAGAACTGATACACCGAGCCAAGCCCAACCCACAGGGAGCCTAGCGCGAACCTACGCGCCAGATCCCGACATTCCAAGAATCTATGTGGCTTGCCTTGCCGCATATAATGACGGGCAATTACACGGCTGTTGGATAGACGTGGAGGACGAGGACAGCATTTGGGAAGCGGTGCAAGCCATGCTCAAATCTTCACCAATTCCTCTGGCAGAGGAATGGTCAATTCATGACTATGAAAACTTCCAGGGCGTGACTATCAACGAAAATGACAGCTTTGCCCGTGTGGTTGAGATAGCCGAGTTTATCGGGAATTGTGCGGGCTTTGGCGGCAAGTTACTGGAAAACTATGGCGGTGATATAGAGGACGCGGAGTCTGCCCTTGAACGCTATAACGGCGAGTATGAAAGCCTAGCAGACTTTGCACAGGAACTGACAGAGTCCACCACCCAAATCCCCGAAAGCTTGAAATACTATATCGACTATAAATCCATGGCGCGGGACATGGAAATGAACGGCGACATATTCTCTATAGAGACAGGCTATAAAGAAATTCATGTGTTCTGGAATAACTGACATGGGAGTGCAGGAACCAGAATTTACCGAGCAGTTTTTACCCTATGTCTGCCTTGGCGATAGCATTAGCGTGGACATTGGCGAGTACACAATCACGGCACGGATTGCCCACGACGACACAGCCGATAGACCAGACGAACGAGATTGCGGATTTTGGCCGAGCCTTGACCCGAACGCCGCAGGGTTCATTGGCGCAGGAAATGGATGGCGCAAGCGGTTTGAACAACAGCAGGCCAAGGCCGAGTCTGTCATGGCGGCTTGGAAGAACGACGACTGGTTTTATTGCGGCATTATCCTATCAGTCACTATTGACGAGACCGAACTCACCGACCACGCCGCGAGCCTTTGGGGCATAGAAGCCAACTATCCCGACAGTGAGAATGCCTATTTGTCCCAAGTCGTAAATGAATTGCTATCCGAAGCACTGGACGCGGCAAAGCTAGAACGGGAACGGCTTTGCGCAACCCTATGCGAGAGCGCGGCATGAGTGCCAAACCAAAATGTGAGCAAACAGACGTGGGAATGCAGACCCTGATGTGCGGAGTCCGTCCTGTTACCCTTGGCGAGAAACTTACCGCCCGAACTTATCACCCCATGACACCCAAGCGAAACCCGAATGCACAGCAAAGGCCGTGCGATATTGGCCTGTTTGATGAAGTCGGACGCGCTCAAATCGACCTGCTTGATTTTATCAATTTACAAACCCCACCAACTGGCAAAACAGGAGACTAACGCCATGACCAAACCACTCGACTTGAAACATATCGCACTTGATGATTTGCATATTTCAAAACTGAATATGCGCAATATAACCAAGGGCAATAAACCGCCCGATATATCCGACATATTGCCGAGCGTAAAACAGCGCGGCATTCGTCAGCCACTCTTGGTGCGGCCAGAGCCGACCAAGGATAATAAAGCTGCCTACGGTGTTATCGCAGGACGCAGACGGTATTATTGTTTAAAAGCCATTGCAGATGATGGCGGCAAAATTACCCCCGTGCCGTGCTGTATCATGGATGCGGATGATGATGCCCAAGGCCTAGAAGCCAGTATCCTGGAAAACATAGCCCGCCTTGCCCCCACAGAAATGGAGCAATACGAGGCGTTTAAGAAACTCGCGGATAAAGGCGAAAGCATTGCCGAGATCGCCGCCGTGTTTGGTATTACCGAACGCGCCGTAAAACAACGGCTTGCCCTTGGTTCACTGTTGCCGCAATTACGCAAATTATACACGGACGAGGAAATCAATCCCGCCACTATCCGCGCCCTGACAATGGCGAGTAAAAAACAACAGGCGGCATGGCTAAAGATATTCAGGTCGGATGACTACGCACCCCAAGGCGACCAGTTAAAGGCTTGGCTATCGGGCGGTGGTCTTATCACCACCGATAAAGCTTTGTTCCCTATGGAGGAATATAAGGGGACTATCATCACAGACCTGTTCGGAGAGCACGGTCAATTCGCCGACCCCGAATTATTCTGGTCATGCCAGAATACCGTTGTCGCACTGGAAGCAGAACGCTACGAGAAAGACGGTTGGAAAAACGTGTTCATTGGTGATGTGGGGCAAACATTCTATGGATGGGAGCATATTTCGCGCAGTAAAGAGCAAGGAGGCAATGTCTATATCGAAGTTAAGAACGATGGACAGGTCATATTCCATGAGGGCTTCATGCCCGAAGCCGAAGCACGGCGGCTAGACCGCCAAGCGCAAAGCGGAACCGAGAAGCCCAACACCAAGCCGCGCCCCGAAATGTCAGGCCCGATGGCGGAGTATATGAATTTGCACCGTCATTCCATTGCGCGGGCGGCCCTGCTCAAACACCCCAAGATGGCTTTGCGCTTGACCGTTGCTCATATGATAGCGGGTTCCCGCCATTGGAAAGTCTCCAAGGATGAGCAGAACACCAGAAAGGAAGCTACAAAGTTAAGCGTTGAAAACTCCAAGGCCGAGCAGGAACTGTCCGCAGAACGCAAAGTCATTGCAGGGCTATTGGGGCTAAAGAAAGACGATACCCAAATCTATCACCGCTATGAAAGCATGTTCAGCTTGAACGCAATATTTGCTACTCTGCTCGACCTAGATGATAAATCGGTACTCCAAATAATGACATTCTGTATGGCCGAAACACTATCAAGCAATAGCGGCGCAGTGGAAGCAGTAGGCGTTCTAACAGGCGCGGATTTTGGTGATTACTGGGCACCCGACGAAGCGTTCTTTGAAATCCTGCGAGACAAAGGCGTGGTCAATCAAATGGTCGCGGACATAGCAGGGAAACCCACCGCCCAAGGGTGTGTTACCGACACGGCCAAGAACCAAAAGCAAATCATCAAAAACCGCATGGCAGGTCACGGCGTAGACAAAGCAAACCCCGATTGGCTCCCAAGATGGGCGACGTTTCCCGCCACCCACTACCGAGAATCAAGCGGCTGTCCACCCGAGCAAAACTGGAACCGCATTGCGAAATTATTTACCAAACGCAAACCCATACCGAGAAAACAGGCGGCCTAATCTCCCCCGATACACCGCCAAAAAAGCAGTTCGCGCACCCAAAAGGGGCGCGAGCTGTACTTGCAAGCATTTAAACACCATCAAGACTGTGGATGTACGTCAGCCCAATTAAAGGTCTTGACATGTTACGTTAAAGCGTTTAACGACACGTTATGTATAAGTAATAGGCGTGTCAAAACAAGGAGAATTAAAATGGATACCCCGTATATTTCAATACCTACATCAGATATCTCACAGTTTTCTGAGTCTACACAAGCAGAGTTAATTAAATATCTTGGGTTTCATACAAGACCGTTAGAGGGAAAAGCTTCAATTGTAGCACAAAATGATGAGGAAATTTTTACCACAACAAATGATGGGCCAGTGGAATTAACCCCGCTTTTGATACGAAAGCTCACTAAAAAATTATCGAAAAACACCCTACTTGCTTTACGTGCGATTGCTCAAAGTCCAACCGAAGAGTTTCACATGAAAGATATAATTGGTGCCATTGATGGTGTGGAAGACTACATGGGTTTACGGGGCGTGTGGTCAGGGTTAACCCGTAGAACAAGAAATATTCTTCAAGATTCTAATGCAGATATTATTTGGTGGGGAGAAGAAGAAATATACGATGAAAATGAAAATTATGTTGATCATTTGGGCAAGGTCTCCAAGCTTACTTGGAAGTCATTGAAAGCACATTTTTCGTAACAACTGTTAGCGCTCCGATAAATTCGGTGCGGTGCATCTTTTAGCCGTCATCTATTTGATAGGGTATCTACTCCGCGAGGAATAAAATGGGAAACAAACAAAATTTATATGAAAAAGCTTTGAAAGTGGTTTTCAAAGATAACAAGGCATCAATATCGTATGTACAGCGTAGGTTAGGCATTGGATACAATAAGGCAGCAGAATTAGTAGAGAGAATGGAGCTAGAGGGTATTGTTAGCAAGCCAATGGAAGATGGCAAACGTATTATCTATCTTCGTAGTAATGGTTCAGAACCAACAAGCTATGGAGGGTGCCACACAATCCATAGATTAGATGTTCGACTAAAACCTATAGTCTATGATGCAATCAATTGGCCACCCGTCAGTAAAGTTGCGATTTATGGGAATAGTGGTGAACTCATAGCAAAATCCCGCAAAGGTGAACGCTTTGATTTGAGTGACAATCTGATGCGTTGGAAAAGCCAAAGGCGTGTGGTTTTAGGAGTGTCGGTGCTAAGTAAAAGGTGGGATGTTTGGTCAAAGGAAGCTCTTGAAGCTGTCGAGGACTACATATCATACGATCTCAGTTTTGATGGGTTTACCGTAAAAATACGGCGACTAAAAGGTTTTGAACTATCGTGTAGTGAGCAGGCCTTGTGGGAGTTGAAGATCAAGGTCGAAATAGGAAAATTATTATGAGCAAATTATTTGTAAGGGTCACCTTGAAGGATGTAGCGCCCGATCAAAGCGAGCGATCAGTACCTATTCAACTTGATTTGGCTATTGACGAATCCTCACGAAAAATTTCAGGAAATTGGTATATTTTCGGTGTGTGGGGAAGTTACAAAGATGATGCGAATGACATCACACCCGTAATATTACTTCCTGATGGACGATTAGATTTTGGATCCAGCTGGGAAGCAGACCGATACGGGGAATGTGACATTCGAACAAAAAAGATTGAAGATGGAGCCTACATCCATGTTGAAGATGATGCTGGAGACGAATATACATACAGAATTTCAAAAGTATCTGTCATGGGTGAAGTTGCAAAACCTAATAAATAAAAAATCACCACTGATAGTCCGACCAAATAGGCCAATCATTTGAAGCGGTGAACTACCCTGCTGAATTACAGAGCAAGGCAGGTGCTTTTGGTTTACTGTTGGCTCGACCACGACTATCATACACCTTACCGCGGTTTATTCACCAGATAAACGGCGTGAGCGAGATATAAGGCTTACCAAACATCTTATCAATCTGATTGCAATTACCACCAATCAGGCGACCATCACAGGTAAACGCTGTTAAAATCAGGAAGTTCATCCGCCATTTCGTTATCATTCGTGCCAATACTGAAACAAAATTTCACACCAGAACCCAGTTCTTAAAAATCCCCATCTTCACATTGTCATACACAGCCGATCACTCGCACCATTTCCCAGCCCCCAAGTAAAGATCAGCAAATGTCCGAAAGGCCTGTCTCCCTGCTGTCTGGTTGGTTCCCTAGCCCATGACAAAAGCCTGCATAAGATCAGTTTCAAACTATTTTCCCCGGCTAAAGAAACCTCCTCGCGCACGGCGCAAGAACGCCCAAAATAGTTTGAAACTGACCTGCTCCACTTTGTTGCGCCCGCATTTTACGAAGAGATTTTGAAGGGGGTATGCAGATTTTGTCATGGCCTGGCCGGTCACCGTCAGCAGGGAGACAGGCTTCCATAAATTAGCTGGCATTTAAATGGAGACTTAAAATGGCACAAGCATTAGGATATGTAAGCCAAAGCAAAGACGGTAATTTTGAAGGAACTCTGGCTCTCGGCCTGAAATCCCGCATCAGCATCGTCGCAAACGACAACAAAACGGCGGATAAACAGCCAGACTTTCGGGTGTTTACCAATGACGGCGCAGAGATTGGCGGCGGCTGGAACCGGGTTGGTAAAACATCCGGCAAGCCTTATATCTCGCTCACCCTAGCCCATCCAATGATCGGCCCGCGTAAGATATATGCCAATCTTGGACGAGCTAACGGCAAACCAAAAGGCGACTTCGCCATCCTCTGGAACCCAGTTGGATAGCACACCGCCCAAACGACAGCCCCCATCGGTATAACAACCGATGGGGGTTTTCTTGTGTTCTCCGGCACATTGTGGCCACAATCACATGCAACCTAGGCGGCCAAACAACCGGAAGAGGTTTTCTTATGTTTTTTACGATTAAAAAGAGAATTGCGCTAAAAGGCGCACGATATGAGTTGGGGAAATGGTTAATTTAACGCCTGTGAGGGGAAATACGGCTGTTCGTGCAAAAAAGATTCTCATGTCAAATGCCGCATGGGCATGGGAGTTTTTGCGTCGAAATACGGACTACCGCATGGACTTCACAAAGGAGTACTGGGACGGCCCGGACGTGAAAGATTTTGAGACAGGCACCCGCTTGATTACAGGCACGAGACGTTACCAAAAGGCCCGCAAATGGGGCCTGTTATTCTTCGCTGATCCTGACCGTTCAGCCATGGAAACGGAGGTGTTTTGGAAGCCGTCCGTATTCCCGGCAACGGTGCGGGTTAAGCTTGGTGACCCGCAGTTGGAAAATGAGCATGGCCACACGAATTTTGGCGGCGTTATGGACAGTGTAATACTAAGCGAGTTGAGTTGCCGGCGCATCCTGTTTGATAGCATCAATCAAAGCCGCCATATCGTCTTAAATGCGCGGCGTTACTGGTTTCAACTGTATTGTGACACACCGTATCCAATCAATGAAGAAGCGGTAATCCGCTTTAGAATTGACGGTGCAAAGCATTCCGAACAGCGCATGAAAACGGCCCGACAATTGTTTGAATTACACCGCTCAACAGGTGGTAAATTAAGCCAAATTGGCCCCCGCAAGAATGCGCAAAAACTGCAAGAAGCTCTTGTCGCGCTGGATGTGAATAAAGCGGACGGATCATATCGTGATATTGCAAGATATTTGGTAGGCGCTAAACGCACTGATTTGGAGTGGGATAGCGGCAATTGCAGGCTCAAGGATAGGGCGCGCCGGGCGCTTGCAATGGGTAAAAAATATCGTGATAGAGATTACTTAACACTGCTCGGATAACCTCAAAATTTACCATAAATTCCAGGGGTGGCATTTTGCACACCCCCCATTTTGCCACTCCCCAAGCATCTCCAAACGTGTCTTACTTACCTCGCAAGTCCGCAAATCCTTGTTGGCTTGCTTGTTAAAACAGGAGTGTAAAATGGCAAGTTCCAAGAAAGGCCCACTAAGAAACACCAAGGAAGCAGCAAAGTTTTTGCGGCTGGAGCCGCGCACTTTGAACAATATGCGCTGGAAAGGCGAAGGCCCGAATTATCATAAACATGGTAGTCGGGTGTTTTATCATATCAAAGATTTGAAAGCCTGGTCTGATCGGCATTACTACGGCATGACGGCGAACCGTGGTTAATCTTACGCTGGTTATCAGCCAATATATGCACGGCGTATCTAATCACCGCCTGCGGTTTGGCACGCCCGTTCAGAACGTTCGCATAGACCGAACGTGCTCATATAACGTCTTTGAACCCGGCAATGTGTTTGGCTATATCCGTTGGCAGCGCAATAAATACGGTACGCAGGATTGGCGAATTTATGTCTGCCGAGCATCCGGCAATGGCCCCGTCACCCGCCTACCGGGGATAAGTCCCGGCGCGGATGTTCTGTTCGCAGTTCACGGGTCAGAAGCCGTGAAGCGAATGCTGAAACACTTAGATGTGCTCGAAAAACGGGCAGGAGATTTGGAGAAAATCTCGCCCGCTTATTGGCGGCAAATGCAAAACGCCAAAGCTATTCGCAGGCCAGTGCACCCACTTTCTTCAAACATTCAAGCAAATATGGAGGCATAAATGCTCAAGAACGTCCTCATTGGTATCGCCGCAACCTTGCTAATCGTGGCCACAGGCACGGAAATATCCTTCCCGCCCAAGCCAAAATTGCTTTACAATCCGAGTCCAAGCGCACCTATTGGATGGTATAAATTAGAGGATAAATCACCGCTCAAAATCGGTGACCAAGTTGCCGCATACGCACCAAACTGGGCGCGAAAGTTTGCCGATGAACGCCGCTATCTACCCTATGACTACCCCATGATTAAAATCATTTGGGCTAGCTCTGGCACTCAAATATGCACCAAAAACAATCGGATTAGTGTCCCAAACTATCCTGTTATCAAGAGCCTCTTGCAGGATAGTTTGGGGCGCGATATGCCAAAATTATCGGGTTGTTTTACACTGAAATCGGACGAGTATTTTCTGGTTTCGCCAGATGTGCAGGTGGGGTTTGACAGCCGTTATTTTGGTGCAGTTAGAGGCACAGATATTTTGGGAAAAGTGGAATATCTCGGAAATGGCAGATTCGCACATTCCGGGAAAAGTGGGAAATGAGGGCGGGTTTTAGGGTGGTGTGCGTAGGGCAAGATAAAGGGCTTGGCCCAAAATGGGCTAAGCTGTTGTCTGCACATCTTTTTTTCGGGCCAAAGCCAAATTGGGGTGGGACGAGGGTTTTGCGCTATACGCAGTGTTACTGCGGTTTATGGGTGGGACAGGTAATTGCAGGTCACTCCACTACCTTGGAAATTACGCTATGAAAGAGATAAAAGAAAATCCATTTGATATTAAAATCGGTAAGATTTATGCGCCCAACGGGACGCGCCGACTAATGAGTTTTGCGTCACAAGTGAAGTGGGCAGCCAAGTCAATTTCTAATAAGACTTCCAGCTATGGTGGTTCAAGAAAATCTCATGTGCGGGAGCAGTTTTTCTCGCGCCGTGTTATCGTCAAAATCAGTGTTGTAAAAATGGGCGGGCAAGGCCTGCAAACACAAACACTTCACCTCTCTTATATCCAGCGAGACAGCGCCGCCCATGAAAACGAAAAAGGCTCGGTGTTTGACAAAGAAAAGGACATTGCAGACGCGGATGAATTTAGAAAGCGCGGTAAAGATGACCGTCACCAATTTCGCGTCATAGTTTCAGCCGAAGACGCCCGCGAAATAAATGACCTGCGCAGCTTCACGCGAGACCTGATGTCACAAATGGAAAATGACCTTGGCACGAAACTCGATTGGGTCGCGGCCAATCATTATGACACAGCCACGCCCCATACCCATATTGTGATTAGTGGCAAGAAGGATAATGGCAAGAACCTGGTCATACCGCGTGATTATATTTCTTACGGCATACGCGGCGCGGCGGAGCATTTGGTCAACCGCGAACTTGGTCCGATCAACCAGATGCAAGCTGGTGTGAAATTAGCGAGCGAAGTGACCAAAGCAAGGCTCACACAATTAGACCGTAGCTTGCTGCGTATGGCCGACGCGAATGTGGTTGATATTTCCAACCGTCCAGAGCGCGGCAGCGAGTGGACACGCCGCCTGGATATTGCCCGCCTTAAACATCTAAGCCAGATGGGGCTTGCCTATACCAATGGTCACGGCAAATGGCATTTGGCCGAAGACATGGAGCAACGCCTCACCCGCCTTGGCGAGCGCAAAGACATTCTCAAAACCTATCACCGCACATTAAAGCAAGCGGGACTATCACGCGCGCCGCGCACGGACGCAATTTACGATCCGTTCCATAGCCGCGCCAAACCCCTCATGGGAAAAATCATCGGTATGGGCATAGCCGACGACATTAACGACCACGCCTATGTCATGGTCGATAGCACACGCGGCCATGCCTATTATATCAAAGCGGGGCGAGCGGAAAATATCGAAGGCCTAAAGCGCGGCATGGCCGTCACCATCACGCCCACCGATATTCACCCCAAACCATCCGACCTGACCATTGAAACAATCGCCGCCAAAAGAAACGGCGATTACAGCCCGTCTTTGCACCAAACCACCGACCCAAGCGCCAGCCCGGAATATATCCAAGCCCACATAAGAAGGCTCGAAGCCATGCGCCGCGCCGGGAACGCAACGCGCAACAAAGACGGCTCATGGAAAATCCCCCATGATTATTTGGACCGCGCCCGCAAGTTTGAGAAGCAAAGAGCATGGGCAAAGCCCGTAGATTTGAAAATAATATCCACAGGGCCACTGCAAGATTTAGCGAGCGTCATAGGCCGCACATGGCTGGACGAAGAACTGGCGAATGAAACGTCCATCCCAGATACAGGTTATGGCGCAGAAGCCCGCGCCGCACTTAATATAAGACGACAATTTTTAATGCAGCAAGGCATATTGGAAAATAAAAACACGGCGCTCACGCAAACTCATTTAGACGCGCTAGCAAAACGAGACCTAACCGAAGCCGCCAAAAAACTATCCGCGCAACTCGGCAAGCCATATTTAGAAAGCACAAGACAAGGCAGGATCGCCGGCCACTACCGAGCCGCCATAACCCGCCCCAGCGGAAAATACGCAATAATAGAACGCGCCAAAGATTTCACCCTCGTCCCCTGGCGCGACACCCTAGAAAGAAACCGTGGCAAAGCTGTATCGGGAATTATGCGCGGCAACACGGTTTCTTGGACGTTGAATAAGGGGCGGGAGATTGGTTAGGCTATATCCTTTAACGGGGTTTAGGCCCAGCTCTCCACAAATGCAGATCGATTGAATTCTATTTCCTTGGGAAGTTCTTGCTTGCATGTGATGCCAAGATATGTTGCCGCACGGGTGATTCCAACATACAGGTATTTGTCAAACAACTCGGGTTCCTTGTGCGCTAGTTCGTCGACGCCCACAAAAAAAACAGCTTCAAATTCAAGTCCTTTAATATGTTGAATATCAAACACACGAACATTGTTGTCCTGGCCTCGAACCTTCCCATTTTCACAAGCCTCCACGCCAATGCTAAATTCTGTAAGCGCGTCTCCCAGTGTTTCGCTTAGCGAACGGACATCGATCTCGTTGTTCACAAAAACCGCAATAGATGGAAGTCGGCCAATGTTTTTATAAATTTCAACAATTCTCTCTGACAGCCAATGAACGAGATTGTCACCTTTGTCTGAGTGTTCGAGTAAGGTTGGAGAGTACCCCTTACTATCACTATAATCAGGCAATGAAATTTCACTCGGAGGCCGACCTAACGTGCCGAGGAGACCTTGTGCAAAGTCGGCGAGCGGCTTGCTTTGACGGTAAGCGATCGATACCTCTCGGACATCAATATTCTCGTAAACCCATTTTATCTCATCAAGAGACTTGGCTCCCCAACTTGTCAGGCGTTGGTTGAAATCGCCGCAAGCAAAAAAGGATTGCGTTAAAGGATTAGCCAAAGCAGCCATGCAGGCAAGTTGCAACGCTGAGAAATCCGTTGCTTCATCCACTAAAACCTGATTACGGCAAAGCGCATATAGTGGGTTTAGAACTGACCATGTGGGGTTGTCTAAGTCTCTTCTTATTTCGGCTCTTTGAAGTAAGCTTTGCCCAAATTGCAAGCCAGTACAGAGGAGAAGGTCTAATTCTATAGGGGTAATTTGATTGCTTGGGAATTTATCTGCGGCGTACCAATTCCCATCAGTTTGATTTTGTGATCGGAAGGCTCTATATCGGGCTGGCAATCTTTTGATATAGCGCCCCACAGGATTAAAAAACAGGCGTGCATGTCGTTGGACTTGTAATGAAATGCCTAAATCGCTCTGAAGTTCTGGCAGAACAGTCCTGTCACCCAACCATTCTATAATCTTACCCATTCGTGTGGTTTTTGGTAATGATCGTTTGCTGATTTTGTTGAGTGCAATTCGTCGACAAGCGCCGTTATATGCTCGAAGGGCTTCATGAATGCGGGTTTTTACTGGAGAATTTCCCTCTTCCTCTTCATCAATTTCATTGAGACCTGCGTCATCTACCCCGCCGTCTTTCACCTCTGCTAACTCATCAAGAAAGTCTGCAAGTTTGTTCAAAAATTCTCGATCTCCGTTTAGGTGCAGATTAAGTGAAGCCTTGATAGTTTTGTCGGTGCCCGCTTTGGCTGAGGCAACCAGCTCACGAATTAAATCGTTTTCTTTTACAAGTGACGAAAAGAGCCTTGGTGAGGGTTTTGCGCCCTCCTTGTTTAATACAGACGTTAAGCGCCGTCCCAAGACTGACGCTTCCTCAATTGGCGATTCGGTCAAGCCCCTTGCAGCCTTTTGCAATTCGATAACAAACATAGCGTGCTGTTCGACTTTAAAAGCGTTCAACCAATTAATAGGGTTTTCTGTGCTTTTTAAAAGTCTGTCGTGGCTATTTGATACGACAAATGGCCCACCGCCTACTGCGGTCTTTAATATTGAGAATGGAAACTCTGCGAGTCTCAGTCGGTAATTATCCCATGTGGTGATGTTACGATCAGGTGCAGGCACTTGCTCTCGATTAAAAGCTTCTTTTAGGTACTCTTTCAAAAGATCGGTCGGAGAAAACATAAGCCAACTTGTTTCGTGGCCTGCTCCACCAGAGTTTTCGATGCGCGTAATGAGGGATTTTTCGTGCTCTGTTAGGTGTTTTTTATTAAGCTTCTGCCCTAGCCGTTTTATAAGGGTAGTTGTCTTTCCTGTACCAGGGGGACCAAGAATAATTAACTGTTGATCGATAGGTAATCTGAATATTTCATTCTGATATTTATCCAATACTGGACGGTCTCGTAATGACATGGTCTCGATTGTTTGGCGTTTTATCCCCTCGGTGATATTTTGATCGTGGTCTTCTGCCGCTAAAATACTTTGAAGAATATCTTCGACTTCTGCTGGCGGCAAGTGCTCTAAGAGTGCTCTTAATGAGGTAATTGTGATGGGTCTTGGGGCATCCGAGAAAATTACGCTATCGCTAGAATCCCATTTTGAATCTTCTTTTAGCGGCGTGAGCATAACTTTTTCAATGAGCTCAAAGGTCTTCCCGTTCTCCAATGTAATGTCGTCGCCAATGTCCTGTGATGCAAGACTGCCAATAGGGGCATCATAGCTTGCTAGATTGCCAGAGCTACCAAAAGGCGTGCCTCGACAAATGAAATAAACAACCTTCTCGTCATCTTGAGTAATGCAGGTAACACGAGCCACAGCGGGTTCTTTACAAAGTATCTGTAGACTGGTTTGCTTAGCGCTTGATATATCAGAAACCGTTTTTCGAACTTCGTCTCTGGTAGCACTTTTAAAGTTTATGATAGACTCTGTCGATACACCAGATCCTTGGGTTAGCTCTCTGTGGGCGGCATTCGCAACATGTTCAAACGTCTTCAAAACATCTGTCGCTAGAGGTTTGAAATCCTTGTGCTTACTCATATAATACTCCCAACCAATATATGCTAGTATAGCGCCCTGAACCGCCCCGGGTTTGCCGGAGGCTCCTAATCTATAGTAGAAGGAGCCATTATGAGCAATACAAGACATACATTTTCACTTGAGGTGCGCGCGCGAGCCGTGCGGATGGTGCTAGAGAACGAGAGCGATTATTCGTCTCGCTGGGCAGCAATTACATCTATATCGGCCAAGATTGGATGTGTGCCGCAAACCCTAAGTAGTTGGGTCAAGCGGCGCGAGGTCGATAGTGGTTCGCGAGCTGGCGTCCCCACGGATTTAGCCGATAAGATGAAGGCACTGGAACGTGAGAACCGGGAGCTTCGCCAAGCCAATGAGATACTTCGCAAGGCGTCAGCGTATTTTGCCCAGGCGGAGCTCGACCGCCCGTTCAAAGGATGACTCGTTTTATAGACGATCACCGCAGCACTTATGGGGTCGAGCCAATCTGTAAAACCTTGCCGATTGCCCCGTCTACATATTACGCCCGCGTGGCAATACGCAATGACCCGAGCAAGCTGTCCGCACGGGCAAAGCGTGATGCGGTTTTAAAACCAATTATCAAACGTGTATTCAAAGAGAACTACAAAGTTTACGGCGCGTGTAAGCTCTGGCGACAAATGCGCCGAGAGGGCTACGATGTGGCACGGTGTACGGTCGCAAGACTAATGCGCGAACTGGGCATTAGGGGCGTTATACGGGGTAAAAGTCAGCAAACCACCATCAGCAACAAAGCGGATGTGTGCCCACGGGATCTGGTCAATCGACAGTTTAAAGCTTCTGCACCGAATGTGTTGTGGGTGTCGGACTTCACCTATGTCTCCACATGGGCAGGCTTTGTTTATGTCGCCTTTATTATCGATGTCTACGCCCGCAGGATAGTCGGCTGGCGGGTGAGCCGAACGCCGCATACCAAGTTTGTTCTGGATGCGTTAGAGCAAGCCTTGCACGAGCGACAACCGGTGCACAAATCTGGCCTCGTTCATCACAGTGATCGGGGTAGCCAATATGTGTCGATTAAATACACGGAACGTCTGGCCGAAGCGGGCATTGAACCTTCGGTTGGCAGTGTCGGCGACAGTTACGACAACGCCTTGGCCGAGACAATTAACGGCCTTTATAAAGCTGAGGTTATTCACCGGAGCGGGCCGTGGAAATCATTTGAGTCCGTCGAGTTTGCAACACTCAAATGGGTCGATTGGTTTAATCATCGTAGGATATTGGAGCCAATTGGTAACATACCACCCGCCGAATCAGAGGAAAATTATTACGCAGCACTGGACAAAGTCCCAAAGGCTGCATAACTTAACCTAAACAGCCTCCGGCAAACCCGGGGCGGTTCACCCTTTGTGAAACTTATCATTGCACATTGGAATTAACTAGTGTTAAGTTTCCCCATTCCCCCAACGTCACTCCACTACCCTCAACCTTGAAACTTTTACCCTGTAAACACACTAGACCGTTGCCGTAATTTTGCTCAGCCTAAAGTCCAACTTAGAAATGGACTTTGCTTATGTCACCACAATCAATACTTATTGGACAAATTGTTTTGGTCTTTACGACCATTATTTTGACCACATGGTATGCTACCCAATGGGTAGCTTTGCAGTTTGATTATGATGCTTATTTGGGCGCGCCTTGGTTCACGGTTTCCAATCACAAAATTTACTTTCCCTGGAGATTGTTTGAGTGGTGGTATTCCTTTGACGCTTATGCGCCGGGTGTGTTTGCCAAAGGTGGACAGATTGCAGCAGGCGGTGGTTTCATTGGAACATTATTTGCCGTTGCCGGTTCTGTCTGGCGCGGGCGGCAGGCCAAGACGCTAACTACCTTTGGTTCGTCCCAGTGGGCGAGTAAGTCCATGATGAAGCAGGCGGGCTTGTTTGCGGATGATGGTGTATTCCTTGGCCAAGCCCATGATCACTATTTGCGCCATAATGGGCCAGAGCATGTAATGGCGATTGCGCCCACACGTTCAGGCAAAGGTGTAGGGCTTGTTATTCCGACACTGCTGTCATGGACAGGTAGCGCAGTCATTCACGATATTAAAGGCGAGAACTGGCAGCTTACGGCGGGATGGCGTTCGACTTTCTCTCATTGCTTACTTTTTGACCCTACCAATGCGGCCAGTGCTAAATACAATCCCTTGCTCGAAGTCCGTAAAGGCGAGTGCGAAGTCCGCGACGTACAAAATATAGCCGACATATTGGTTGACCCGGACGGTGTACTTGAACGCCGGAACCATTGGGAGAAAACCTCTCACTCTTTATTGGTTGGTACAATCCTGCATATTCTCTACGCGGAGAAAGAAAAGACCTTAGCCCGCGTAGCCTCATTCCTGTCTGATCCCCAGCGCTCTTTTGAGAAAACGCTTTGGGCAATGATGGAAACCAATCACCTCGGCGACAGTCTGGTCGCGAAAGCTCATCCCGTTGTTGCACAAGCAGCGCGTGAACTCCTCAATAAATCTGAAAACGAAC
>CAZCUM010000022.1:0-44834 GCA_964502015.1 uncultured Robiginitomaculum sp.
TGGCTCCATTACCACTGGCCGTGTTGAAGCTGTTGACGCCTGAAGCGTTGGCAGCACGACCCGAGGCAGTGTTGGAACTGTTAAAGCCCGAAGAATTGGCCTGGTTACCTGTGGCAACATTGAAACTGTTGTCGCCCGTAGCGTTGGCAAAGCCGCCGGACGCAATGTTGGCACTGGAATCGCCAAAAGCACTGGCTCCATTACCCGTGGCTGTGTTGAAGCTGTTGACACCTGCAGAATTGGCAGCACGACCTGTGGCAACGTTGGAACTGTTAAAGCCTGAAGAGTTGGCCTGGTTACCTGTGGCAATGTTGAAACTGTTGTCACCCGTAGCGTTGGCAAAACCACCCGAAGCAACGTTGGCACTGGTCTCGCCAAAAGCGCTGGCCCCATTACCGCTAGCCGTGTTGAAGCTGTTGTTGCCCGAAGCGTTGGCGGCATTACCGCTGGCAGTGTTGCTGCTGTTTACACCCGTAGCGTTGGCATCGGGGCCGCAAGCCAGATTGGTCGGAGAGCCACTGGCGTCGGCACCTTCAGTGCCGTCCCCGGGGCTAGGTATGCCGTTGCCGTCAGTATCAAGCAAGCATTCAGAGGCATAGGCCACGCCAAAATCACTGAAATATGACGGTATGGTTGACATGCTTGTACCCACCAAAGCCAATATTGCAATTGACCTTATCCCGTTTCTGAAATTATTTTGTCCTGATTTATTATTGATTTGCATTTTAAATCTCTTTTGTAAAAGTTTCAACACTAGGGCAACACACACCATTCACACCGAACGAATTCCATCATACGAAATATGAAAACCGCTACCCAGCCATAAGCAAATTGTTAACGACGCTTAGATAGCGTGTCAAGAGCAGAGCGCTAAAGTGCCCCTTTTGCTATAACTATTGATGCAAAAATACAATTATTATGTATATTAGCCTGTGCAATTTAAAGAATTTGCCCTGACGGTACAGTTTTACCCCCGATTCGCGCTTGTACACTGGCTGTGTAGGTGCTGCCTGAAATGGCGGCATCTATGCCGAATGAGCCTTGGCTCAGTATCTACACACATTCGTCATAACCTTGCCACATTTGGAGTTTTATAGTTGGATACTAGCCATTGAAGCTTATGGCGGCTTTGGGTAGAGTATAGACATAATTTAGAACGGGAGGCTTTATGGCCAATATTGCTTTGGTAGACGACGACGAGAATATATTGACATCTGTATCCATGTTTTTGGAAGATGCGGGTCATGATGTGAAATGTTATCACGACGGAGCTTCGGCCCTTGAAGCCTTGAGCAAGAACCCGGTCGATATTGCCGTCTTTGACATAAAAATGCCGCGTATGGACGGCATGGAGCTGTTGCGCCGCTTGCGCCAGACCTCCAATATGCCAGTGATCTTCCTGACCTCCAAGGACGACGAGTTTGATGAGGCTTTGGGGCTGAATTTGGGGGCGGACGATTATATCACCAAGCCGTTTTCCCAACGCCTGCTCGGTGAGCGCATCAAGGCGGTGCTGCGCCGGGCCAAGCTGGGCAGTGTCGAAACCCTCGCACCCCAAGAAGGTGATGATGCGGTGATCCGCCGGGGGCAATTATTGCTCGACCCCAATCGCCACGCTTGTTCATGGAAGGGTGAGCCTGTGCGTTTAACTGTCACCGAATTTTTGATCCTGCACGCATTGGCCAAGCGGCCGGGCTATGTGAAAAGCCGGGATAATTTGATGGACATTGCCTATGATGACCAGGTCTATGTGGACGACCGCACTATCGACAGCCATATCAAACGCCTGCGCAAGAAATTTCGCAAGTCCGATAAAAAGTTTGACGGCATCGAAACTCTGTACGGAATTGGCTATAAATATAAGGAAGCGTAAATATTCATCGCGTATAAGGTGGATGAAAAGGACGCAAGCCCTATGGCACCTGCCAATACATTTAAGTTAAAATTCCCCAGGCCGCGCCGCCGTGCGCGTGGTGTGCGCCGCTTTATCATGTTTTCGACCCTGACCCGGATGATTTTTCTGGCCAATTTGTTAGGCTTGATTATCCTGATCATTGGCGCATTGACCCTTAACCAGTTTTCGCGCGGGCTGATTGATGCCAAAATCGACAACCTGCATTCTCAAACCCGCATGATTGCCAATCTTCTTGGAGGTCAGGCCACGGGCGAGGGAGCAAGAGCGGCGCTGGACGAAGACGAAGCCCGGCGCATCATGGCCCGCATAGATGTGCCCGATAAGGCCCGTATCCGGCTTTACGACCGAAATGGGGCTTTGGTAGCCGATAGTGACCAACTTGATGATAGCGTTGAAATTGATAGTTTGGCGCCAATCACCTCAAATTTACCCAAGCTAGAACCCAAAACCCCTTGGTGGATACAATTGCAAGACTGGAGTGATGAATGGGTGAACAATTGGCGGGTGTTTCGAAACCACCGGGCGCAAAAACAAAGATTTCTGGAACGTGATGTCAAAACCGCTCTGCTCGGGCAAACCGTATCCGGTGAGCAGTATGAGGGTAAGAACCTGATTGTTGCCGTTGCAATGCCGGTAAAACGGGTTGCTGATATTCAAGGCGCATTGGTATTTGAGACCCATGATGTGGACACCATATTGGCATCCCAGCGCCGTGGTTTGACACCGATTATCCTGATCGCAATTCTAGCCTCAATATTGTCGTCATTGGCTTTGACCTTGTTCATTGCTTTGCCCATTCGCCGCCTGGCCCGTGCCGCCGAACAGGTTGTCCGTTCTTCGGAAAAGCGCGATGTTATACCGGATTTATCTGAGCGGCGCGACGAGATCGGTGATTTGTCCGTGGTTATGCGCGAGATGACAGGCGGGCTGTATAACCGCATTGACGACATCGCTAAATTTGCGGCTGATGTTGCCCACGAGATTAAAAACCCGCTGACATCCTTGCGCTCTGCCAGCGAAACATTGCGCGGCTCAAAAACCGATGAACGCCGGGGTAAATTGATCGATATTATCCAAAAAGATGTCGCCCGAATGGATAGATTGATCACCGATATTTCCAAGGCTTCACGCATGGACGCGGCTTTGGCCAAGGAAAAGGCACAACCGTTGGATTTACACCAATTTCTTGGCGATATGGTGGATTTTTACACGCAAACCCGCGAGGAAGCCGTCGTGGATGTGGTGCTCACCACGCAACAAGGTGCAGACGACCCGGTCATGGTGCCGGCCCTTGAAAATTCCTTCGGACAAGTGTTGCGCAATTTGATCGACAATGCATTAACGTTTTCATCTGGTGATGGTACGGCCAGTGTTCGTTTGGCCTATGCGCGGGGTGAAGACGGCAGTGAGGAAGACGGTATGGGCATAATCACCGTTGATGATGACGGGCCGGGCATTCCCGAGGGTGATATGGAAGCGATTTTTAAGCGCTTTTATACCCAGCGCCCCAAAGGTACAGCTTTCGGCAATCATTCCGGCTTGGGTTTGGCCATTTGTCGTCAAATCATGGACGCCCATAACGGCACGATCACTGCGTCAAACCGCACCAATAATGAAGGCGAGATCACAGGTGCCCGCTTTACATTGGTGCTGCCTTTGCAAAAAGTTGATAAAGATAAGTCCAAGAGCAAAGCCAAGCGCAAATAAGGCTTTTCTTTCGCCTCTGAATTTGTTTAACTGCTTGTTCATAGATGAGTTCATAGACGAGGGGTCGAAATTGATCGGATTGGTATTGGTAACGCACGGGCGCCTGGCTGAGGAGCTTAAACTGGCCACAGAACATGTGGTTGGGCCGCTCTTGCAATTTGGCACGGTCTGTATTGGCGCCGATGATGATTTGGAATTTGCCGCAAACGCCGTGCAAGCTGCTGTCGAGGCCGCAGATACCGGCAATGGTGTGATGTTGCTGACCGATATGTTCGGCGGCACACCGTCCAATTTGTCCATCTCGCTTTTGGGCCGCGAAAATGTCGAAGTTGTTGCCGGCGTCAATTTACCCATGTTGATCAAATTATCCGAAGCCCGCGAGAACATGTCCCTGGCCGAGGCTGCCAAAGCTGCCAAGCAAGCCGGCCGTCATTATATTGCCATTGCATCGGAGGTTATCGCCGGAGATATGGATGAGTGATGGTTCAAGCGGCGAAGAGGGAGCGCCTGCGACCGACCGGGGCACACCTGCCTCCGGCGCACTGTTTCACAAAAGCGCACGGGTAACTTTGCGCAACAAGCGCGGCCTGCATGCACGCGCTTCCGCCAAATTCGTGCAATTGGTCAATAAATTTGATGCCAGGATTGAAGTTACGTCCTGTAATGATGTGTGCCAGGAAACCGTGGTTGGTGACAGCATAATGGAACTGCTTTTGCTGGGCTCGGCGTGCGGGGAGGATATTTCCATCACCGCCCACGGCCCGGATGCAGATGCCGCCATTAAAGCCCTGAGTGCGCTGGTCGAGAGCCGTTTTGGTGAGGGTGAATGAACCGCTTTCTTGCCGCCGCAGCTTTTTTTCTGATAGTTTTTTTCGTGGGGGGATGTGCGGCCAAGCCGTTTTACCCCAAATCCCAATACCCGCCCGACCCGTGGGTCAAGGGCTATGCCGATCCGGACGACTGCATTGGCGGCGAAAAACTGGCCGCCGTGGATTTTGCCTTGCCCGAATATCCTCGTAAAGCCTTTCGCACGGGGCGTCAGGGTTGGGTGATTTTGCGCCTTGATGTGGACGCAAATGGCACAACACAAAATGTCCGCATAGAGCGGGCATTGCCGTCAGGCCTGTTTGAAAGCGCCAGCAAAGGCGCTGCAAGGCGCTGGCAGTTCGCACCGCCAGCCGCCCCCCTCAACAATTGCCGCGTTTTGGTGAGATATAAGCTGGGCGGTGTAAGCCTGGGCGGTTAGAGCTTCTAGCATTTAATTTTACTCGTTTTTCTTTTTTGTGTGGGCAAAATCCGCCCCATGAATATTACCCTTTTCTTAAATATTTTGGGTCAAATTACGGCTTATTGAGAACATATCAGGATGTACAATGACGAAAACTGTTTTGGGTTTGCCGGGCGTATTATTGATTGCTGCACTCACAAATGCTGTGTGGGGGCAGATGAGTTACGGGCAAGTTTTGGAGCCAGTGCCGGGTATTGTTCTAAAGCCGGGTATTGTTCTAAAGCAAAGTGCGGTAGAGCCTAACCCGTTTGATTTTGTTCGACAAGCTGCCGAGAATCCGAATAAAGAGAAGCCGTCTATAGCGAGATCGTCTAACCAGAAGCAGATAGGTCAAAGACAGGGTGTTGCGGTATTGGCCAATAAGGTGCGACACCTCGACCAGGCCCAAAGCTTGCAATATAAAAATACATTTGCAGCAAAATCAGGAGCCGCCCAAGATTTGTACGACATACTCGTACAAAAATATGGGTCGCCCAAATCTGTGCGCGGCTCTTCCCATGTTTGGGATATTAACAACCCGGTGACGAGCCACGAGCAAGCTGAGTATATCACTGTCATACTTAGTATTGAGACAAGCGGTGCTTATGAATTGATTATGGATAGAGACCGGGGCGAGGATGGTAGCGCGACGTGGGCTTTGCCAAGGCGCGAACCAGTTCAGAATACTTCCCGTCAGGTAGCAGCTAAGCCGTTAAAACGGACACGCGCGCGCGCACTTTTGGTGAATCCAGACTAAGGCCGTGCATTCACATATACCATATTTACGGATACTAACCGTTTTAACGGGCCTGGTTGGCGCAGTGCTAGGTTTGCCCGTCCTCGCCCAGGTTGTTGGCCCTTATCAAAACACGACCGTTGCAACCATAAGCGGGTCTACGAATTGCGGCGGCGGCGAATTTACCAGAATTATCAATGTGCCGGGTGCAGATGTGTTTGTTATTGGGGATTTGGATGTCGGGTTTTTGGCCAGCCATTACTGGCGCGGCGATATTCGGCTTGATTTACAATCGCCAGCAGGGACGAGTGTGCGCCTGATCAATGATGATACCGGTAATGCTGGTAACCCGAACAATGTCAATGTGCGTATGGACGACGCAGCGGCTACAGTCATTTACACATCTCCCCACAATACCAATGACGGGCTGAGCGCGCCGCCATACGAAAATTTGGTCAGCCCCCATAACCCGTTGTCGGCATTTAACGGCGAAGCCGGCGCGGGAAACTGGACATTGACCATATGTGATAATTACCCAAGCTTTGACAATGGTCAGTTCAGGCGGGCAAATTTGTATTTCACGGCCGCGACGGGCACGGATATGTCACTCACATTAGGGGCAAGTGACACCACGCCCAATATCGGCACCAATGTTGTGCTTACGGTTGAGGTTTCCCATACAGGCCCCGTGGCAGCTTCGGGGATCACGGCGGATATCACCTTGCCAACCGGATTAAGCTATGTCTCTGACAATGGCGGCGGAAATTTTAATTCAGGCACAGGTGTGTGGAGCATTCCCGGCTCGCTTTCCAACACATCAACAAGTTTGCAGGTCACGGCCTATGTGAATGCAAGCGGTGTTTATGATGTCGTTTCGCAAATAGCCACGGCCAGCGGGGTCGATCCGGATTCTACGCCAGGAAACGGCGTCACCACCGAAGATGATTATGATGCTTTACTTTTGGTGCCTGTAACGCCTGCAGTTCCGATATTGACCTGCCCCGGGGCACCGGAGCTTCTGGATTGGGATATTGAAGTGTGGGACGAGGGCGATATGACCAATACTTACACGGTGGCGGGAGAAACCATAGGCATTACTATTTCTGACCCGGATAGCAGTTTGCAAACATACGCGCCGTTTGGCGGCCAGACCCCTATTGAAAGCACGGCCAATACGGGCGGGTTGTCGCCTGCAGAATCCAGTCTTCATTTTTTAGCAGATCAGCCCACGCAGGCCAGTACAGTGGATATGACATTGGCTTTGGGGGATGCTGGTGTTGGTGTGGCAAAATTTCAAACCAGCATATGGGATGTGGATTTAGGTGCCGCCCAGTTTGAAGATCAGATCACCGTGACGGGTACATTAAGCGGTACACCCGTTCCAGTGACCTTGTTCACCAGTCCAGCCAATAGCGCGTCCGGGAGTACGGTCACGGGTGTCTCGGGGGCAGGGTCAACCTCCAGTGTTGGCAATATGACCATAGAGTTTAATGCGCCCATTGATACGCTGGTTATCAATTACGGCAACGGTTCCAATGCGCCTGCCAATCCAGGCATTCAGGGGATTGCGCTTCATGACCTTAGCTTTTGCCCGGTGTTAACGGCGGTATTGAGTGCACAAAAAACCACAGCCTTGTATGATCCATTGTCTGAAGGTTTGTATATGGTGCCGGGCAATGATGTGATTTACACAATTACATTTACCAACACTGGCGACGGTGCAACAGATAATGACAGCGTGGTCATCATCGATGCTATGCCGTCCGAAATAGAATTTTATAATGGCGATATTGACGACGGCGGCCCTGAAACCACGGCGGTCACAGGTACGGACAATGGTAGCGGTCTGAGCTTTAATTATGCGGCGGATGTTCGCTATGCCAATACGGGGACACCGCCCGCCAATTTTGCCGCATGTAGCTATACCCCCACACCCGGCTATGATCCTGATGTAACCTATATTTGTGTTAATCCGTCAGGTGTCATGGTGGCAGGAGATCCGGATCCCAGCTTCGATGTGAAATTTCGTGCCAGAATAAAGTAGGTGAAAGTATAAAATAGGTGCGAAAAATAAAATAGGTCTAAAGTATAAATAGACGTAAAAAAGTATTTTACTGTTTATCCCGCGCCTTTTTACATGTAATTTCATGCCATTACTGATTGTTATTGGTTCACATCTTTTCGGATTGAGTTATGGCTGGATTAAAATTCACAAAAACCGCATTCATCAAAGCCGCTATGGGCGATAGCTCATGGTATAATGCAGACGGGTTCGAGCCGGGCGCGGAAAAATTCTTGAAAACCTATTATGATGATACGGAGCAAAATGATGCTCTGGCCCTGCCCATAGAGGATATATTGGCACTGGCGCGCGGGTTTTGGATGTCCGGGGATCGCCGCAAAGTAGGTGCGTCGATTATTCGTGTTGAACCGGTCAGCCAAGTCAGCGCTTTGGCTGACCGTTATGATGTTGTGGAAATTGTCTCGGATGACAGGACATTTCTGGTTGATTCAGTCATCGGCGAAATTACCAGTCACGGTATTGATATTGTCGCGCTTTATCATCCGATCGTTGAAGGTTTTCGTAACCCGGAAGGGTTATGGCGCAAAAAAGGAGAAAAAGTCCGCGAATCCATGATGCAAGTGCTGATTTCCCGCCAAAGCCAGCAAGGCCGTGAAGCTATCAAGGACGGGATTACCAGAACATTAAGCGATCTGGATGCGATTAACGCTGATTTTAAGCCGATGCTGGCACTGCTTGAGAGCAATATAGCCACATTATCCGAACGGCATGGTGATGTGCCAAAAGATGTGCTGGATGAAGCCTGTGAGTTTTTAGAATGGATATTGGAGGGAAATTTTGTTCTGCTGGGTACGCGTACATTTATATACGAAAGCGGCAAAGCCAAGAGCAAAGGCGGCAAAGGCCGAACCTATGATTATGCCCGCCCGGCCTTGATCAAGGAAAACAGCCTGGGCGTCTTGCGCGACGAGACAAGGATGATCTTGCGCCAAAGCAATGAGCCCGCCAGTATTTCGTCAAATGTTGAGGCCTCGTTATTGGAAAAAGACCCTGTGACAGTGGCAAAGTCAAATCTGTTTTCACGGGTACACAGGCGTGTGCGCATGGATTATATTTCCATCAAACATTATAACAACCAAGGCAAAGTCAACGGCGAGACACGTATCGTTGGCTTGTTTACGGTTGATGCCTATGCCAGGTCTCCAAAATATGTACCGCTTATTCGCCGCAAAGTAGAACAAGTTTTGCATCGTTATGGTGCGCCGCCAAATTCACATAATGCCAAGCGTTTGGAATTTGTCTTGTCTTCCTATCCCCGCGATGAGCTATTTCAAAGCTCGGATGATGATTTGTTTCGAATTGCCACGGGTATTGCCCAGGCATTCGACCGTCCCCGCACCCGTTTGTTTGTACGTTATGATGCCTTTAAGCGCTTTGTTTCCGCCCTGGTTTTCGTGCCACGGGAAAATTACAATACCACGGTTCGTCAACGCATCGGCAATTGTTTGAAAACTGCGTGGAATGGCCGGGTGTCGGCATTTTACCCGCAATATAGCGATTCGCCCCTGGCGCGGGTGCATTTTATCATTGGCCTGGACCCGGATAATCACGAAATACCAAATGTAAAACAGCTCGAAGCCGAAATTGCCCGTTTAAGCCAGCCTTGGTCTGCGGGACTACAAACCCAGGCTGAAGCCGCTTCCGACAAAACCCTGATCAACAAATTGCCAGCCTATAAAAATGCATTTTCCGCTGCTTACCAAGCTAATTTTGATGCTGAGGAAGCCGTAAAAGATATTGCCGCTATAGAAAGTGTGACCAAAGACAATCCAACCGCTGTGCGCGTGAGTGCCCGTGACGGGGACGGGCCAACCGTCTTTAGGGCCAAGTTTTACAGTTGGAAAAACCGTCTTGAGCTTTCAGATGTGATGCCTATTTTTAACAATATGGGGTTGTTTGTGGCCCAGGAAACCGGCTTTAAAATCACACCCGATTCCCCAAAAAACTCCCATAGTTCCGGCTATACTGCTGGTGTGTGGATACATGATTATGAAATGCGCCTTGACAAAGCCCCAAAAGACCGGTTGGGACTTGAGAGGGTTTTTCAAAGCGCTTTTTTGTCCATTTGGAATGGACAAAATGAAGATGACGGCTTTAATACGCTCATCTTGCCCCAGGCTGTTGAATGGCGGCGGGTCGCCGTTTTACGGCTTTTGGCGCGTTACCGTAAACAGTCAGGTCTAGACCCGTCCGAGCAAGTGCAAATAGAGGCTTTGGCCAATTATCCGAAAATTACCAGCTTGATGCTGGCATTATTTGCGGTGAAATTTGATCCGGAACTTAAACTGTCAATGGATAAGCGCCGGGAGAAAGCCAAGACTGTTGAGGGGGCATTATTTAAGGAAATGGACGAAGTGTCCACCCTTGACCATGACCGTGCCTTGCGCCGCATGGCCTTGGTCTTGTCTACGGCTTTACGGACAAATTTCTATATCAAGACTGCAGACGGCAATCCGCAACCATTTATATCCCTTAAAATCGATTCCCAGGCCATTGACGCATTGCCAGCCCCCAAGCCTTACCGCGAAATCTTTGTCTGGTCGCCTCGGGTTGAGGGCGTTCATATCCGCTTTGGCCCCGTCGCGCGGGGCGGGTTGCGGTGGTCTGATCGCCGCGACGATTTTCGCACCGAAGTGCTTGGCCTTGTCAAAGCCCAACAAGTCAAAAACGCGGTCATTGTTCCCGTAGGTTCAAAGGGCGGATTTTTCCCGAAACAATTGCCAGCAGGGGGGGGGCGGGATGAGGTTTTTGCCGAGGGCATTGCCGCCTATACCCAATTTATCAGTGGTCTTTTAGACATTACCGACACTTATAAGGGCAAAAGCACCGTTCCCCCGAACAATGTCGTTTGCTGGGACGATCCTGATCCGTATCTGGTCGTGGCGGCGGATAAAGGCACGGCCACGTTTTCGGATATAGCCAACGGCATTGCCGCCAAATATGGGTTTTGGCTGGATGATGCATTTGCGTCCGGCGGTTCGGTTGGTTATGACCACAAGGCCATGGGCATTACCGCCAAAGGGGGCTGGGAGGCGGTGAAGCGACATTTCCGCGAAATGGGCAAGGATATCCAAACACAGGAGTTTGGTGTTATCGGCATCGGCGATATGTCTGGAGACGTGTTTGGCAATGGCATGTTATTGTCCAAAAAAATCCGCCTTCTGGCGGCTTTCGACCACCGCGATATTTTTATTGATCCCGACCCGGACGCGGCCTCGAGCTTCACGGAGCGCCAGCGCCTGTTTGCAAAACCCCGCTCCAGTTGGCAGGACTATAATACCAAATTGATTTCCAAAGGCGGCGGCGTGTTTTCTCGCAGCAATAAATCCATCAAGCTTTCGCCGCAAATTCAAAAACTGACCGGGCTTGCAGCCGAGAAGGTTACGCCCAATGAGTTGATGCAGGCTTTGTTGAAGTCCCGGTGCGAACTGTTATGGTTTGGCGGCATTGGTACATATATTAAATCTGCATCCGAAACCCATGATGACGCTTATGATAAGGCGAATAACTCCATTAGAATTAACGGGATAGAGCTAAAAGCTAAAGTCGTTGGCGAGGGTGCAAATTTGGGGGTTACCCAGGCTGGGCGCATTGAATTTGCCCGAAGTGGCGGGCGGATCAACACGGATGCTATTGACAATTCAGCCGGGGTGGATTGCTCTGACAATGAGGTCAATATCAAGATTTTACTATCAGGTGCCATTGAAAGCGGTGAGCTTGAGGCGGGCGAACGGGTCGAGTTGTTGGAAGCTATGACGGACGATGTGTCCGCACTGGTCTTGCAGCACAATTACGACCAGACAGGGGCGCTTTCGCTCGCGCATATGTATGCGAAGGAAGACCACCATGCCTATGAAAGGTTTATGGAGACTTTGGAAGCGCAAGGTCGGCTTGACCGAAATGTAGAAGGCTTGCCGTCAGCTACAGACATGCAGACAATTGGTGATAGGGGTGCGCGCTTATCCCGCCCGGAGATAGCGGTGCTGAACGCTTACGCAAAAATTGTTCTGTTTGATGACTTGATCACCACCGATGTTGCAGATGATCCGTTCTTTGGAGCCATGTTACGCGCATACTTCCCCAAAGCCGCTCAAGGGTTCGGCACAGCTCTGAAGCGGCACCGCTTGCGCCGCGAGATCATTATTTCGCGCCTTTGCAATAGAATTATCGATATTGGCGGCCCGGTATTTATGTCAGGTCTCAGCGAGCAAACAAATGGCAGTCCAGGCGAAATCGCCAAGGCTTTCACAATTGCCTATGAAGTTTTGCAAATCGGTAAAATCCGTAGCGCGATTAACGATCTTGATAATAAAATCAGTGCCGAAGCACAATTGAGCCTGCAAGCCGAAATCTCAACCGTGTTACAACGGGTTATTGGCTGGCTGGTACGGCGCGGCGAGACCGGGACAATAGATATGCGCATTGCCAGGCGCACGGACGGCTTGTCCCATGTGGACGAGGGCTGGGTTGGTGTGCTGTCCAGCTATGACAGCAGGCGGGTTGCAGCGCGGATCGGGCGATTTATCCGTTCGGGAATACCCGAAAATTTAGCGGCAGATGTTTCACTGTTGCGCGCTCGTGCTTCCGGGTTTGACGTGGTGGAGTTGACCGAAAAAACCGGGTGGCCAATCCGCAAAGCCGCCGAGTTGTTCTATGATATGGGCGGGCGCTTTAAAATTGATCGCTTGCGCTCTATGTCCATGAAAACCCAGCCAAAAACCCATTGGGAAGGGCTTGCGCAACAGCGTATTGAAGAAGATTATTATGCCGCCCAGGCCGCTCTGGCTTTGGAAGCTGCGCGGGTACATATTGACCAAGGCGGAACGGCCAAAGCCACTACAAAAACCATGATTGACACATATATCGAAGCAAAACCCCATGCGGTGCAGGCCTATGACGCCGCTTATACCAAGATCAATGCATCCGGGGGTTGGACTTTGGCTAAATTCGCCATCGTCAATGCGCAACTTCGGGAGCTATTAGCCACATAGACGCACTTTACATTCTAGATTTATTGGGTATTAAGGCAAATCCGTGACAAAGAGAGTGTTACAAAGGGGAGTTAAATGATTTCACCGACGAGTTCAGACCGTGGCCAGCCAATGGTACGCGGTCATTTCGAGACGTTAACAGACGCTCTGGAATATGCGGCAAGCTGCAACACCGGGTTTAATTTTTATTCCGGTCGTGGTGAGTTGATCAAACGGCTTTCTTTCAAGGAATTGCGCGACCAGGCAGTGGAGGCCGCAAAACGGCTTGTCGGCATTACGGATGCGGGCGACCGCATTGGGATTTGCGCCGTAACCAGCCCTGAATTTGTCATCCTGTTTTATGCTTGCCAATATGCCGGACTGGTGCCGGCCCCCCTACCACTGCCCGTGACCTTGGGAGGTCGCGGCAGTTATGAACGGCAATTGCAGCGCATGACCGATACGGGTGATTTTGCCGCGCTTTTGACCCCCACAAGTATGGAAAACATTATCAGCTCTGCGCTCAACGATCATGATGTGCCGGTCATCAGTTTTACGGACTTGGACAATTTGCCAATGGTTGACGAGCTTCGTCCACATAATGCTGACGGCCCTTGTTATATTCAGTATTCTTCCGGTAGCTCCAGCTCGCCCAAAGGTATAATCGGAACGCAAAAAACCGTAACAGCAAATTGCATGGCCATGGTCGGGCTTGGCGGTATGGATCTGCACGAAGGCGATCGTAGCACATCCTGGTTGCCTATGTATCATGATATGGGCCTGGTCGGGTTTATGATCGCGCCCATGATGAGCCAAATGACTGTCGATTATCTGGATCCGCAAGATTTCACCCGCCGCCCTATAACCTGGCTACAATTGATTAGCGACAATAAAAGCACGTTTTCTTTCAGCCCGACATTTGGCTATGAGCTTTGTGTCCGTCGGTGGCGTAAAGACCGGGAACTGGACTTATCTTCATGGCGCGCCGCTGGTATTGGTGGTGATATGGTGCAGCCGGAACCTTTAAAAGAATTTGCCAAAACATTTGCATCGTCCGGCTTTAAGGACAACGCCTTTACACCAAGTTACGGCCTGGCCGAAATCACTTTGGGCGCCACATTTTCGCCCTCTGGACAAGGACTTTTGGAAGATACCATTGATATTGACCGGTTAGAGCGCACAGGCGAGGCCGTGCCGGTAACGGACATCACGCCTGCCGAACACCAGCGTACATTTGTTGCATGCGGCCCGGTAATATCAGGGCACAAGCTTGAAATTCGCAGTTTGGACGGCCAGGCCCAAGGCCAGCGTAAAGTCGGGCGCATCTGTTTATACGGCCCCAGTATTACGCCCGGCTATTATCACAATGCTTTGGCAACCCAGGCGGCTTTCACCGAAGATGGCTGGCTGGATACGGGGGACCTCGGCTATTGGCTGGGGGATCAAGTGGTTGTTACGGGGCGGTTTAAAGATTTAATCTTGTGGCATGGCCGTAATATTTGGCCCCAGGACATCGAATGGGCGGCGCAAGCCTCGGCCCCAAGCCGTTGTGGACGGGCCTGTGCCTTTGCCGTCGGGGGCAGTGGTGATGCGAAAGAAATCATTTTGCTGTTGGAATGCCGCACCCGCGATGAGGCTTTATTGGCAGAAATACACACGACGGTCAGCGGTGCTATACGCTTGGAAATCGGTGCGCCGGTTACACTGATCCTTGTGCCGCGCGGCTCTATGATTGTCACATCTTCGGGCAAGTTAAGCCGGGCACGTGTACGGGGAAAATTCCTCAAAGGTGCTATTATAGATTTACAAGCTGATGTGACCCTAAGAGTGCTCGACGAACATCGTGGTGCCTAAATGTATTGCTCTGACGGGCGCAACCGGGTTCGTTGGCCGGGCCGTCCTTCTTGATTTACTGGCGCAAGGATACCAAATCAAAGCCTTGGTGCGCCCGGGGTCTTTGGATAAAGCATTTGGGCACGACACTATAGACTGGATAGAGGGCAGGCTCGGCGATTTTGCAAGCGAGAAAGCCCTGTGTGCGGACGCAGATATTGTCATTCATATGGCAGGGCTGGTGACTGCGCGCACTAAAAATGACTATTACAAAATCAATGCCGATGCCGTTGGCTCCTTGGCGCAAGCGGCGAATACAGCCAAGGTCAAGCGGTTTATCTATCTTTCCTCTTTGGCAGCGAAAAAACCGAAACTGTCAGACTATGCCGGATCAAAACGGGCAGGAGAAGTGGCTTTGGCCCGCCAAATGGGCGACATGAAAACCGTGGTCGTGCGCGCCCCGGCTGTATTTGGGGCTGGCGACAAGGCGACAGCGCCTTTTTATGGGCTCATAAAAAAAGGTTGGCTCCCGGCTCCGGGGGGGCGCGGCTGGCGGGTGCGTAAACTTGGCCTGGTGCATGTAGATGATTTGGCGGCGTTCATCACCAGAAATTGCGTAAGCGGGCAATATGACGGGCGTACCGTATCCGTTGCGACCCGAGCATCGCTGACATGGCCGCAATTTGCCCAGCTCTGCACACAGGCACTCGGCAAACCGGTAAGAATTTTCCCGTTGCCATTATCAATACTTTATCCAATCGCAGCACTTAACAGTGTGACAAAACGCCTGTTTGGCAAAGGGCATTTGACTTTGGGCAAGCTCAGGGAGTTTTTACATGAAGACTGGAGTGTTGCGGATGAGTTTGAGACAGATACACAGTTGCAATTGGCTTTGAAAAAGACAATACTGGAAAACTAAACACTGTATCAAAGCCAAGAAGAGCCCTACATGTCTGAACCAATCCATGAGCCGACACCTGTACCAAGCCCTGAACAAATTTTTGATAAAATTTGCGAACTGCTTGTTCCTTATAACCCCAAAAACCATGTTATCAGCCGCCAAAGCGGTATTGTCACGGATTTGGAGGTGGATTCCACAGCCGTATTTGATTTGATTATGGGATTGGAAGATTTTTATGATATTTCCATCCCCATGGAAATGGTCAGCGATATAAAAACCGTGGGCGAGTTGGTGGGTGCCGTGCGCCAATTAACGGTCGAGTAGCGGGCGTGGACATTTTCGATAAATTCGCGCCCCTTAAAACCCGTTCCGATATGGTCAAAAAACTTGGGCCGGATCCGTTCGGTGTTAAATTTGATGAAATTGAACACGCTACGCGCGGACGTATTGGCAATCGTTCCATCATTATGGCTGGCACAAATAACTATCTCGGCTTGACATTTGATGCGGACTGCATGGATGCGTCCATTGACGCCATCAAAAAACACGGAACGGGTACGACAGGTTCGCGCATAGCCAACGGGTCTTACGCCGAACATCTGGACTTGGAGGATGCCCTCGCCAAACATGCCGGCATGGCCAGTGCCATTGTGTTTTCCACCGGATACCAGACCAATCTGGCCGCAATTGCGACCCTGGCCGGGCCGAAAGATGTGCTGTTCATAGACGCCGACAGCCATGCTTGTATCATTGACGGGTGCCGCCTTAGCGCCGCCCCGACCATTCGGTTCAGGCATAATTCTCCGGCGGATCTCGACAAACGCCTAAGCCGGCAGGGTGAAATAGAGGACGGTATCGCCCTAGTGGTCATTGAAGGCCTATATTCCATGTTCGGTGACCGCGCCCCGATCGCGGAATTTGTTGATGTGTGCCAGAAGCACGGGGCTTATCTCTATATTGACGAAGCCCATTCCTTTGGCGTATTTGGCCCGACCGGATGCGGTCTGGCCGAAGAAGAAGGTGTTCTCGACAAGATCGACTTCATCTCTGGCACATTTTCCAAAAGCCTGGCCTCTATTGGCGGGTTTTGTTTGTCCAAACACAAAGGTTTCGAGATCACCCGCAAGGCCATGCGCGCCTATATGTTCACGGCCTCTCCGACCCCCTCAAATATAGCGTCGGCCCGGGCCGCCTTGGACAAAATAGCCGAAAAACCGCAACTGCGCACCAATTTGCACGCCCGCGCCGCGCAACTCCATAGCGGTCTGGCCGCAATGGGCTATGATTTATGCGCCGCCGCCAGTCCCATCATCGCCGTGCGCCGCCCTAATGAACTCATAGCCGCAACCGAATGGAATTGGTTGCTGGAGGAGGGCGTCTATGTCAATCTGGCCGTCCCGCCCGGCACCCCCCAGTCCAGCTCGCTCCTGCGCATAAGCCTTTCGGCGGCCCACACAAAAGACGAGATCAATATCATCCTCAAGGCGTTCAAAGATATGCAAGGCAAAGGCGATGTATTGTTGGCGCGGGTACAAGAAATTATGGCAGCGGCGCAGTAATAGCCTTCCCTACCGAAATGCGCCGCGCTTATACAGTTTCCAGGCCAGGACGGGTGACCAGAGCACCGGATGCTTACGTTGGTTGTCAGTGATTTCTATGGTGACGCCGGAATGGGATTTTAGTTTGTGCAGGGCGTAATCAAGACCGCCGTCGAATGTGGCGGCGGAGTTTAAGATACGCATGGCCGCTACAATCTTGCCATAAAAACGCCGCCAGAACCATTTCCATTTACAGACAAATCTGGACAAACCTGATGTGGTGGGTAATGTGTATGTATGACTATTCTCCGCCTTAGTGAAAAGAATGCCCATCAAGGCATCATAACGGTCTTGATAGCGGGTGACGATTTCCTCGGAGCGGGTGTCCGAACTTTCAGGGCGCAACTCGGTCTTATAGCTTTCCAAAAACCCGCGCCCCCAAAATTTTGCGGCGCTGACCGGGCCGTGGAGCAGGGGAGAGATTTGTCGCGATAAATGTTTAATGGCCTGGGTACGGGCAGTTTGAATGTGCATGTGGACGTCTTCGTTTTGCGCAAATAACAAGACACAAGGTTGGGAGAACCGGCCCCACACTTGTGATAAAAAGGCGCGTCTCGAACATTTTTTTTCAAAGGAATGTATTGAAATAATTGAATACTTACAGGTAGATAAGCTCCCATCTTCATTTATATTTTCAAGATAATAGACGGCAGGCGGGATCAACCAATTCAGCAAAGCCCGCGCCGGGTTTTTATGGGTTTTCCGGTAGCTATCCACCAGCACATAAAAATCCAGCATTTTATCAGGGTCATTCATGGCCCGTAAAGATGAACCGTAATACAGAAATGCTTGCACGCGACCAACATGGCGGGCTTTGATTTTACCGCACATAGCCGTGACATTTGCGGTGGGGGTCAGTTGCTCCGCATCGAGTATTTCTATGATTGCCTTTGTGTCGCTTATTTGGGTGTTGTCCATGTTCATTTGATAAACCGTAACGGCTTGGTGGCATAGAGGGAAATCGGGGCATTTGTGCGCGGCAAAAACTCGCCGTCCAGCACGGTTTCGCCCTTGAGGCATATTTCGGCCCGCTCAATATTCCAGCTTTGAAACCCGTCGCGTTTCAAAGCAGTGCTGGCGCGAGCCGATTGTCCGGGCAGGAGCATACGGGCAAAATTGCGTTTGATATGGCGGGCATCTTTACTGGCATGGGTCAGCATTAAAGGCCCGTCGCCACCCCCCCAAAACGGCTTTAAACCAATCATCAGGCGCGGCAGGGTCGTGGCGATTGTTACAATATGATCGCCGTCAATTTTCCTGTGCCCCAGATCAAGGCTTAATGGTGTTGGCGCGAGAATAATCTGTCTTTCGGGGCCGCGCCCCAGCAAGACCTTGAGCAAGGTTGCACGCACCGCCGCCGAGCCGCCAACCCCTTTGGTGTGGATATGATCCAGGCAATAGCGGGTGGCGATTGGCAGGGCGCCTGTAGAGAATAAAAAACCGTAATGGGCATGATCACCGTCAGATGGTTTGACTGCCAGCATAGGCAATTTGACGGGTTGCGGTGTGTTGATGCCGTTTATCAGTTTCGTCAATTTCTTTATGGAGGGACGTTTAAGCCCCACATGGCCTGCAACCAGATTGGTCATGCCGCCGGGCAGAAGTGTGAAGTCTGGTAGCTTGTCAATGTCGGGTTGTTGGTTTAAAAATTCTGATAAAACACCGTGGATAGTGCCGTCGCCGCCCTCGATAAACACATGATTGTTTTGGGTTCCAAGGATGTTTTCGACGGTCGCGGGCAGGGTGTCAAACCTGTGTAAGACGGTGCAATTATCCTTGGATGTGAGGCCGGTTTTTTGCAGTATTGAGCCGTTTTTAGCAACGTTATGGCTGAGGGGATTGATGATGAAAGCGGGGTTGGGCATGGGAGTTAAAGAGATAAATCTTCGGTTTTTAAGGTGAGATAGCCACCGACCAGGGCGAAAATTGCCAGTGGCAAAAATACAGCCCAAATGATAGGCACGCCGCCGGAAACGGCAAATGTGGACAGGGCGCCATCGATAATGAGATAGACAAACCCAACACCAATACCGGCGAACAGGGCTTTATCTCCTGTGTCTTCACGCCCGGTTTTTTGCATGATCGGTATAGCGCACATCAATAAAATAAGTGCGGCCAGCGGTCGGGTTATCCGGTGTAGATACCAAAACCCGTATGCGAAGCTCGGTTTAGAACCTGAATTGCCTTCGGTACGGAAATGGCGCATGTCAACCAGGGACAAATCGCGAGGGTCAGCCGCCAGCTTGGCAATACTGGTTGGTGTTTGCTCGCTAGTCCAAATGATAAACTGGGCAGGTGTGAAACGCTCGCGGGGTGATATGCGCTCGACTCCTTCCAGCACCCAGTGCTTTTCATCCGGGTCATAACTGGCTTTTTCGGCCCAACTGATAATGGATATTTCGCCGTTTTCTTCCTGGTCGAAAAATTGTAAATTTGTCAAAGTTTCCATATCAGGTCGCCCCGCCGCCCGGACAATACGGGTTCCGTCCTGTAGCCATAAGGGTTTGTCTTCACTAATCGATGTGCGTTTGTATTCGCCCACCCCCCAAGCCTGTAATGCCCGTACGGACGGCGGCATGGCGGTATTGATGACAAGCACGGCGAACATGGTGACGCCTATAACGGCCGGGGCCAGCATGGCGACTTGCTTTGGCACGGAAAATCCAAGGCCAAGCAAGGCCACCAATTCATGTTGGCGGATCAGTTTGACATAAGTCAGGAGCATGGCCACGACCACGGTAAACAGCAAAACCCGGTCAAAGATAACCGGGGCGCGGTAGAGCATATATTCGAATGTTGCCGTAAACCCGCGCCCGTCAGCCAGGATTTCGCTACTATTGGCCAGCGAGTCTAAAAGCCCGATCATAACGAGAAAGCCGAAAGTAACAATAAGCCAGCTAAACACAAAGGTTTTGGAGATATATATTGCCAAACGGATCATGGTTCATTGGCCCTGGTTTTGGCAAAGGGGAGCAGGGCCCGGCTGCCTTTGCGGATGTCTTTCATCACATCACCCATGAAAATAGACAATGTTGCCAGTGGTGGCTGGCCCATTTTTACGGCACTGTTACGGAAGATGAAAAAAGCTGATAATGTCACAACACCCATGAGCGGCCAAATTCCAATCCAGGGCGCAATGATACCTTTAGCGCCCATGCTTTGGCCAAATTCCAGAGCTTTTTGCAAAGTCACCAGGGATACGATACCAACGGCTATGCCGGCAGAAGACGGATTGCGCCCGTAATTTATGCCAAATGGCACGGCAATAAAAGGCAAAAGCAGGAGAAGATAAGCCCTGGCCAAACGAAGATGCAAGGCGGCATTATTGGCGTTTACCGACAGGTTGGTAAATACGGTGCCATTACGGTTTTCGTATAGCTCAACGGATGTCAATTCCCGCTCATCGTCGCCGCGCACTCGAAAATTTTGTTCTGTGACCGTGCCCGCAATTGCACTGACGCTAAAGCTGAGGCGGCCTTTGATGGTTTTGTCTTGGGTGATGCGAAAACTATTGCCACTGGCAAGTTGCAGCACGGGCTGCCCGGTCGCGTCGCGGATAATCAGATCACCTTGTGCAGCCGTGGTTAAACGCAAACCTCCGCCGGCCATTTTTTCATAGATGAATATAGGCCCGCCGCCAGGACCCACATAAAAAGTCGTATTGCCAACTTTGGTGAATTTACCCTCACGCAAGACGGCGGCAAAGGATTTTTGCGTCACCGAATGCACGACCTCCCGATAGCCGTAACGTCCGACGGGTTGCATATATCCTTCAAGTATCAATGTGAAACCCATCAAGACAATGGAAATCAGGATAAATGGTTTGGTCATGTGAAACAATGATATGCCCGATCCAAATGCGGACGTAAGCTCGGAGGAGCGCGACAAGCGGTCAATGGTGATAAGGGTTCCGAGCATCAAAGCCATAGGGATGGCGATACCCAGATAATGGGGCAAGAGATTGACCACCATCTGGGTCGCATCACCTGCGGGACGGGTCGATGAAGACACGACTTCAAAAATGCGCAACAGCCGTTCCAGCAACAGAACAGCGAGTGCGAACAAGATAAGTCCGCCAATCACCCGCAGGGCATTGCGCATAATATATCGGTTCAACTGTCCCAAAACTGTATAATCACCTTTACAACGGGGCTTGCCTTTTCCATATGGCGTTTGTACCATATGCCTTGTGGCTATAACTTGCTTAGATTTAACTGATATCGTTTCTATATTATGAACACAAGATTCCGCAACACATTCCTTGCCGTATTCCTGTTTTTAGGGGGAGCCATTTCCCATGTATTTGCCGCGTCCGCGTCGGCTGGCTCGAATGACGCTGAAAACAGGGTTCGAAGTCACCCGGTACTGGAAATATACGAGTTTGAGGCGGCAGATATATGTGACCTTGAGAAAAATCAGGTGCGGATGACGGTTACGGGGCTGACAGGCGGCGGAATTTTGACCTTGGAGCTTTATAATGATCCGGATCATTTTTTGTCCAAAAAGGGCAGGGTAAAGCGTGTGCGCGTTCCGGCGCAGATGGACACGCAGACCGTTTGTATGACCTATGACAGGCTGGGTACATACGCTGTTGCGGGGTATCATGATGTTGACGGGAACCGGAAACTAAAGAAAAACATGATTAAAGTGCCCCGTGAACCGTTTGCTCTCTCTAACAATCCGAAGTTAAAAGCCCTGAGATTTCCCAAGTTTTCCGAAAGTGCTTTTGAATTAGTCGAAGGTGGTATCAATATTACCCTTGAACTTGTTGATTTAAAAAAGCAAAAGAAAGCTGAAAAAGCGGCCAGAAAACGGGAGCGAGCCGCGAACTAGCGAGGCGGCATTGCGATCACAAAATATTACGGCCCCGGACATTGCGATTGTAGCGGTCACGGATAAGGCTGGGTTAAAGCAGTTTTTGGCTTTGCCTTACGATTTATATCGCGGTGAGCCCCATTGGCGGGCACCTTTGCGGTTTGAACGGGCTACCCAGATCAACCCTAAGAAAAACCCGGCTCTGGACGGTCTTGAGACACAATTGTTTTTGGCTGTGAAAGACGGCGACGTGGTCGGACGTATCGCAGCTATCATAAATTCCCATCATTTGGCGATTTACAACGATGCTACGGGGCATTTTGGCTTTCTGGACACACAATACGACCCAAAAATCGTTAAAGCTCTGCTAGGCGCGGCGGAAACCTGGTTGAAAGACAGAGGTATGGGCCGCATTGTCGGGCCTATGAGTTTTAGCATTAATGAGGAAGTGGGCTTGCTTGTCAACGGGTTCGGTACACCGCCCGTGTTGATGATGCCTTACGGGCGGCCCGATTATCAAACCAGTATTGAAGCTTTGGGGTTTGTCAAAGCCGTGGACATGCACGCCTATTGGACAAATATGCATGAGGGTTATCCGCGCCCGAAAATTGTTACGACCATGACGAATTATATTGAAAAAGACCCGGATATCACCGTCCGTCCTATGGATAAATCCAAATTTTTGCAAGAAGTGCAAATGGCTATGAATATTTTTAATGATGCTTGGTCGGACAATTGGGGGTTTGTGCCGTTTTCAGATGTGCAGATTAAACATATGGCCAATGAGCTAAAACCCTTGCTTATCCCGGATTTTTTCTGGGTGTGTGAGCATAAGGGGGAGCCTGCGGCATTTATTTTGATGATACCCAATATAAACGAGGCTATAGAGGGGCTGGACGGCAAATTATTGCCGTTTGGTTGGGCAAAACTGCTGTACCGTTTGAAAATAAAGGGCCTGAAAACCGCCCGTATTCCGCTCATGGGGGTGCGCCGGGAATTTCAGCGCAAACGCACCGGTTTGGCCATGGCGGCATTTCTGAGCGAGAAAGTGTTCGAGACGGCGCGAAACCGGGGTTTTACCCATGTCGAGATGGGCTGGATATTGGAGGACAATAAAAGCATGATCCGCATTATCGAGCAAGCCAAAGGCGTGCCCTATAAAACCTACCGCATGTACGAAAAACCGATTACGTGAATAAAGATGTATGTGTTTTGATTTTGGCCGGACAACGCGAGGGGGCCGTTGACCCTTTACTTGCGGATACGGGGATAGAGTGGAAAGCATTGTTGCCGATCCACGAAAAGCCCATGGTCGATTATGTTTTGGCTGCACTGGATGCCAGCAGTGGTTTGGCGCGCCCCTATTGGGTTAGCGGTTTGGATAAACACCTGATTGATCCTGCGCTCAATCAGTCCCCTTCAAAATCCGGGCCTGCCAGTAGTGTAGTGGCGGCGGCACAGTCTGGTTTGCCGTATCCGTTTATGGTCACGACCTGTGACCATCCATTATTAACGTCCGATATGGTCGATCTGTTTTTGACCGAAAGCCAGGCATCAGGCGCGGATTTTACCCTTGGCCTGGCAGTGAAGACCATCATTCAACCAGCTTACCCCAAAGTCAAACGTACTTACCTCAAGTTTAAAGACCAGCATGTTTCGGGCTGTAATCTGTTCTATGTACGCAACGAAAAAGGGCTGGATGCTATCAAGTTTTGGCGGGCCGCCCAACATGACCGCAAACGCCCGCTCAAGCTGGCTCGCAGGCTTGGTATAGGAATGCTCGTTAAATATTTAAGTGGTGGTTTGACGTTAAATGCCGCTTTCGAACATGCATCCAAGTCATTGAAAATAAAGGCTAAACCTATAATTTTACCCTTCGCGGAAGCCGCCATAGATGTAGACAAACCGTCCGACCTTAAACTGGTCAACGAAATATTGAGCGCACGGAAATGAACCAAAACCTTCATCATGATCTGGGCATTGCCGAGAAAGGTACGACCTTGCGGCGCGTCGCCGCCAATACCGGTTTGATGGTCGCAGCCAAGGCGGTGGCCGCAATAATCGGCTTGGTGACTTTGGTGATTACAACACAAACCTTGCCCATAGCCGCCGTTGGCATCATCTTGTTTTTACACGCCTATATGTTGTTTTTCGCCGAGGTGGCAACGTTTCAGTCCTGGCAGGCGGTGATCCGGTTTGGCACCCACGATGTGGAGGCTGGTCACACAAATGCTTTTGGGCGTTTAATCAGGTTTTGTATTGCGCTGGATTTTGTCGGGGCTATGGTCGCATTTATTCTGGCCATAGGCGGGCTGTATTTCCTTGATGTGCTTTTGCCCTTGCTTGCGTCCTTTCAGCAACAAGAGGGTTTGCTCGGTGCGCACATATTAACCGAATACGGCATGTTATATTGTCTGCTTATCCTTGTACATCAGGGTGGGGCCTCGACTGGAATATTCAGGCTATTTGACAAGTTCAGGCCCCTTGCTTTGCAAGTTCTGGTCATGCCTGTTGTTCGTCTGGGCGGCGTCATTGTCGCCGCGCTATACGGGGCCAGCCTGGAAGGGTTTTTGATCGCATGGTTTATAGGTTCATTGTTGGGCTATGTGTCATTGCCGCTGTTGGCCGTGCTGGAGCTTAAATCCCGTAATCTTCTAAAAACCGTATTTAGTGCATGGCCCAAGCTTAAAACCCGACATCAAGGCATGTGGCCATTTGTCTGGAAAGCCAATATTGACGCGTCCCTGGCTACGGGCACCACCCATTTACCGCTCTTGTTGGTCATGCCGATATTTGGCCCTGCATTTGTTGGTGCCTATAAAGTCGCCGAGGAAATCGCCCGCCTGCTCTCCGAAGCCGTGCTTTTGCTGGACAGGGTCATTTACCCGGAATATGCGCGCATGATGGCCCGAGGGCAAAGTGCCCATATTTGGCGTATCGTCATTAAGGCGGGCGGGGTTATGCTGGGCGGCGGACTGGCATTATCGGCAATTGTCGCGCTTGTCGGCCCCTATCTTATTTTGGCAGTTTTTGGGCCGGATTATATTGACGCTGTTCCCTTATCGATTTTACTGGTGTTGGCGGCGGCTTTGATGGGAGTGGCGGCGCCGCTATACCCGGTATTTTTTGCGGCAGGAAATCCGGGACGGGCTATATTTGCGCGCCTGGCCGGACTGGTCTTGTATGTGGTGCTGATTTTTGCTTTAAGCGCATGGCTGGGAAAAACCGGGATCGGGAAAACCGGGCCGGGCTGGGCGGCTATTGGCGGTAATTTATTGGCGGTCATATTGGCGGCCTGGCTGGCGAAACGGACATTGAAAGCAAAACATGACTAAGCAGCGCATAGCCATTTTTGATCTTGACGAGACCTTGACCAAAAAAGGGACATGGGGGCGGTTTGTGACCGGAACGCTCAAGGGTAAACCATTAAAATGGATACCATTTTTGGCATCCAGCTTGTTTTCACAAGCACTCTATATGTTGCGTTTTGGCCCAAGGGAGCATGTAAAGGAAAACATGATGCGCTGGACATTATCGGGTAAACCTCGATCGGTATTGGAGGCCTTGGCTGCGGACTTCGCTGACTACGAAGCCAATGAAGGCTTAAGGTTGCGGGCAAAATCCATGATTGAGAGGCACCGTGCCAAAGGTGACCGCATTATTATCGCCAGTGCCGCCGTAGACCTTATTGTTGCCCCTATTGCCGAGCGGCTCGACATATCAGAAATCGTGTGTACGAAAATGGCTTATCTTGAAGATGGCACGCTTTCGCGTAAATTGGGCGGTATGAATTGCTATGGAGCCAACAAATTAGTGATGGTTAAAGCTTATCTTGAACAAGACCCGGCGTTTGAGCGCACTGAGGCCCATATCACAATGTATTCAGACAGTCGTTCCGACCTTGATATATTATGCTGGGCTGATGTAGGTATAGCGGTGAACCCAAGCCCGCGCCTTGCAGCATTGACTGATACAAATGGATTCGAGGTTCAGGACTGGAACTTGGAAAGCCGGGGTTTGGAAAGTGATAAGGAATAAGGAATAAGCTATGCGCATGTTAAGCTCAATGATGAAGCGCTTTGTCAAGATCGGCAAATTGACCATAATTGATGTGGACGGTGAAGCCCGTGAGTTTGGGCCGGGCGGTTTCCCCACGGTCAGCATTAAACTGCACGATAAAAAGCTCTATAGGGATTTGTTTCTCAACCCGGAACTTAGGGCCGGGGAAGCCTATATGGACGGTACGCTTACGGTCGAGGACGGTACAATCCGGGATTTTCTCACGCTTTTCGCCATCAATTCGGATAATTTACGCGCCCATCCTTTGCAAAAAACCATCCGTAAATATTATAAACGTATCAAGCGGTTTCATCAGCGAAACTTTAAAAAAGCCGCCAAGACCAATGTGCAACACCATTATGATCTGTCCAACGATTTTTATAAATTGTTCCTGGACGACGACATGCAATATTCTTGCGCCTATTTTGAGCGCGACGATATGACACTCGAGGAAGCACAATTGGCCAAAAAACGCCATATCGCCGCCAAGCTGGATTTGCAGCCAGGGCAAAAACTGCTTGATATTGGCTGCGGCTGGGGCGGTATGGCCATATATCTGGCGCAAAATTTTGATGTCCATGTCACGGGCGTCACCTTGTCAACCCAGCAACATAAATTGGCCATTGAACGGGTGGTCAAGGCGGGCCTAACGGGCAAGGTCGATATTTTGTTGCAAGATTACCGCGATCTTCCCGGCCCCTTTGACCGGATTGTGTCGGTCGGTATGTTTGAGCATGTGGGCACACCGCAATTTGGCGAGTTTTTCGCCAAAGTCCATGATCTGCTTGCGGATGATGGTGTCATGTTGCTGCATTCCATCGGGCGTCGGGGCGGGCCGGGTTCTACGGCGCGCTGGATCCGCAAATATATATTCCCCGGCGGCTATTCCCCGGCATTGTCCGAAACCATAGCTGTGGTCGAGCGCTCCGGGCTTTGGATAACTGACATGGAAATCTTGCGCCTGCACTATGCCAAAACACTAAGGCAATGGGATAAGCGTTTTCAGCTAAACCGCGACAAAGTGTCCTCTATGATGGACGAGAAGTTTTGTCGTATGTGGGAGTTCTATTTAATTATCAGCGAGCTTTCCTTTGTTTACGGAAAAAATATGAATTTCCAAATGCAATTGGTCAAAGACCGTCATGCCTTACCCATAACCAGAGATTATATGGGCAAAGTGGAAGCCAAGCTGAGACGCAGAAAAAATTGAGGTAAATATGGCGAATATTGAAGACGTGCCGGTTGGCGAAATTCCTGCGCCAGAACGCCCTAAATCCATTTCCAGTCCGCGCCGCCGTTTCATCAAAAAGCTTGGCAAGAAACTTCTGCAAACTATATCGCGCATCCAAACCAAACAATCCTTGGTGCCGACAACACCCTTTATTGAGATTGAGCATTTTGAATTTCTGCCGCAGTTTGCGGAAAACTGGGAAATAATCCGGGATGAAGCCCTCGAAGTTTTGCAATACCGCGATGATATACCCGGCTTTGAAGACGTTTCCCCGGATCAATACCGCATTGCCAAGAAAAACCAGTGGAAGACATTTGTCCTGCACGGTTTTGGCACGCGGCTTGAGAAAAACGCCACGCTGGCACCCGTAACCACTAAAATGCTGGAAACCATTCCAAACTTGCAAACATCCTGGTTCTCAATTTTGGCCCCCGGCTATCATATTCCGGCCCATAAAGGGGTCACCAAGGGTATTGTACGTGGCCATCTTGGGCTGATCATTCCGAAAGATTTTGAAAAATGCCGTATCCGTGTCCATGACCAGATCAAACCCTGGCAAGAGGGCAGTTTATTTGTACTGGACGATACTTATGAACACGAAGTCTGGAACGATACCGACGAAGAACGGGTCATTCTCTTGTTTGACTGGGACCGTCCTATGAAATTTTGGGGACGGTTTCTTAACGGGCTGATGATGCGCCTGATGAAAATGACCGCCTATTACCAAGACCCCAAGAAAAACCTGGAAGACGCCGAAGCCCGCATGGAAGCCGCAATAAAACGAGCTGATGCGAATTTGGAGAAGCTGGGGGATTAGGGCTTAGTGTCGCCGCACCGACATGACTGCCTTGGCTAACGGTATTGGTGTTTCGGTCGTGAACTCGGCGTCCACTGCCGATTGGTTCGGGAGGGCCTCCAGTCGGTTTGGTTCAGATTGCCAGCGGCGCAAGATGATTTTGCCCCCCCGTTCAAATAAATAGCACTTTCCGTCTTCTAACTCGCCAATATTATTGTCAAATATAATGGCGACGCCGATAGGAAAGTGGGCAGACATGGAGGGATCATTGGCGATGAGGGCGAAGGGTTTTTGAGCATTAAGTGATAGTGCCACAAAATCTCGCGCAGTTGAGAGCGAAATCATACCGTCTTTTACATTTTGATCATTTGGCCAAGGCGATATGGGTACATGATGTATTTGCCTTGTCAAATAGGTTTGCGATGTATGCTTGCCGTTGATTTGGTTGTCGTCCCCAATTCTAATCCAGTTTGAGGATGTGCTGAGAATGCCGGCAATGCGTTCAAGGGCATTTTGGCGCGGAACATGGGAATCGTTTTCCCAATTGGCCACAGTTGGCTGGCTTACTTGAGCGGCTTGCGCCAGTTCGACTTGTGAAAAACCCTGTCCAAGACGGGCTTGCTTGATACGGCTGCCGATAGAATTCATGTCTATTCCTTGTTTGTGAACATGAATATAAGATAAACAAATAAAAAGTCTATAGTTAATTGAGGAAAGCAAATAAATAATATTTTAAAAAAGTGCAGTAAAGTCAAGTTTTTTCTTACGAAAACGTAATAATAGTGTAGAATATTCGTTTCTGAACCTAAGCTGAACAAAGTACGGCGCTAGAACCTTACCAAAAAGATATAATTAAATCTAATAAAACACTTGCCTAACTAATATTCACTAACTATGTAAAGCCTGTCGAGGGACAACTAACCTACATGCTTCAGGGACGGAGCATTAAGACTACGAGGAATTTATGACTGGTGATTATTGTACACGCGAAGGTGCCGAGCGCATCAAACAGCAAATTGAAGACTATTGGGCCGATCGTGGCCGCAAAGTATCGATCAACTTGATCAAAGGCGGGTTTTTGGCGTCCATGCGTTCAGCGCGCACGGATGTGCGCTCCAACATGGTCAACGGTATCCCAACCAACAACCATGAGAACTTTGCTTAAATATCCAGAATTGTTTTAAGGGCGGATGGCAGATCGCGAAAACTTCGTAGAACTGCATCCGCCCCAAATGTGTGTACGGATATGGGCGAGTAGCCGTAGCTCATCAAAACAACCGGAACTTTCGCTGCCCGTGCAGCAAATACATCCGGCGCACCATCACCAACCATAACAATAGAGCCTGACCCACGGTGCCCAACCGCAGTAAAGATATGTTCTGGCGACGGTTTTGTGGCTGGTGTGTCGCCCGAACCTGTAATTCGGTCGAAAAACCCCGCCATTCCGAGCTGCTCAAGGAGCGGCCTGGCCATTATGCCGGGTTTGTTGGTGCAAACCGACAGTTTTGCTCCGCCGCGCTTTAATTTCGTTAAAACCTCTATAACACCGGGATAGGCCCGCGAAACTTGGGCTAGATCCTCGGCGTATAAATCCAGAAAATCACGCTGAATAGCTTTGGCATGGTTTTCATTTAAAGTTTTCCCCGCACCATCATAGGCTTGGCGGATCATGGCCATAGAGCCAAACCCGATGAGTGTACGGGTGTCTGCCACATCTATGGGGGCTAGCCCGTCCGGCGCAATCACCTCGTTGAGCACCCGCACCAAATCAGGGGCCGTATCCACCAAAGTTCCGTCCAAATCAAAAGTAATTGATGTGTTGTTTAAAATCGAATCGTGCATATGTTCTCATATTGCTATACTAAGCGTAATATAACCGGAATGATTATTGTAAGGGATAAAAAATGCCAAAAACTTTAGGGCGGGCAGCAATTATTTTGGCGGCTGGTAAAAGCACCCGGATGAAATCAGACAAATCCAAAGTTTTGCACGAGGTTGGCGGCTTGCCAATGCTGGCCTGGGTTGCGGGTTTGGCGCGTTCGGCGGGTGTGGAAAAAATAATCTGCGTTGTCGGTGAGGCCAATAAAGATGTGCGCACGGCGGCAGAAAACCTGGGGCTTGAGATCGCCGTGCAAGAACCGCAATTGGGAACTGGCCATGCGGTTGGGTGCGCCCGCAAGCATATGGACGGATTTAGCGGAAATGTGGCTGTGCTGTATGCAGATACCCCGCTTATACGGGCTGAAACTCTGGCCCGCGTATTTTCGGCACTGGAACAGGATTGCCATGTGGCCGTTATGGGGTTTGAAACGAAAAAGCCAGCTGCCTATGGGCGTTTGATAGAGCATGACGGCAAATTGGTCAAAATCGTCGAGGCCAAAGATGCGAGCCCCGAGGAATTAAAGGTGAATTTGTGTAATAGCGGCGTGATGGCCTCCTCTGCGGCGGACATGTTTATGGCCGTATCCAGGCTTGGTAATGACAATGCCAATCGTGAATACTATCTGACCGACATTGTTGAAATTTTGCGCAATGCCGGAAAAACCGCACTGGCGGTACATGCGGATGAAGCCGAGATATTGGGGGTGAATTCCCGCCGTGATCTGGCGCAAGCCGAGCAGGCTTTTCAGGCTGGTGCCCGCACCGGGTTTATGGACAGCGGTGTCACACTGCGCGATCCCGACAGCACATTTTTTTCCTGGGACACACAAATAGAACCGGAAGCCGAAATCGGTGCCAATGTTGTGTTTGGCCCTGGATGTTGCGTCGCCAGCGGGGTGGTCATTCACCCGTTTTGTCACCTTGAAGGGGCGACCATAGGCAAAAATACGCATATCGGCCCCTTTGCTCGCCTGCGCCCCGGCACGCATATGGGGGAGAATTCCAAGGCTGGAAATTTCGTTGAAATTAAAAAATCCGTTATTGGCAAGGGCAGTAAAATCAATCATCTAAGCTATATTGGTGATGCGCAGATCGGCGAGGCTGTCAATGTGGGGGCGGGCACCATCACCTGTAATTATGATGGGTATAACAAGCATAAAACGATTATTGGCGACGGCGCATTTATTGGCACCAATTCGTCATTGGTGGCACCCCTGAACATTGGGGCAGGGGCCTATCTGGGCAGCGGCGGTGTGATCACAGAAGATGTGCCGGGTGATGCTTTGGCATTGGGGCGGGCCAAACAAGCCAATAAACCGGGTTGGGCCAAACGCTACCGCGCCGCCCAGGAGAAGCGTGCAAACAAGACAAGCGCTCAAAAAAGAAAAGCGGTCAAAGAAACAAAAACTGACAAGAGGAAACCGTGAGTATTGCTAAGAAAAACGCTGCTATTGCAGCTCTTGAAATGGTTGAAGACGGGATGGTCTTGGGGCTTGGTTCAGGCTCTACGGCGGAAATATTCGTTGAATTACTGGGTGAACAAGTGCGCCAGGGCATGAATATCACCGGTGTGCCCACATCAGCAGGCACGGCAAAATGCGCCAATGAGCATAAGGTGCCACTGGTGGATCCGGACAAGGTGGACCGCATACATCTGACTATAGACGGCGCGGACGAAATCGACGAAAATTTTCAGATGATCAAAGGCGGCGGAGCTTGTTTGTTGCGTGAAAAAATTATCGCGGATATTTCGGAACATATGGTGGTGATTGTCGATGCCTCTAAAATGGTGGAGACGCTCGGCGCATTCCCGCTCCCGGTCGAGGTGGAGCCGTTTGCAATGGGGTTGACGGTTGAGCGGATTTATGACGCCCTGGCCCAGGCCGACATCAAAAATATCGAAACTGTTTTACGTCCGATTAAACGCGGTAAAAGACCCTTGGTGACCGACGGCGGAAACTATATCATTGATTGCGCTTGCAAAAAAATCCCAAACCCTATTTTGACGTCTGGTCTGCTTAATTCTATTCCCGGTGTCATGGAGCACGGCCTGTTCATCAATCTGGCCGATACCATCATTATCGGCGAAAAAGACCACGCAAAAGTTTTGGAGATCGTTCGTGAGTAAATATGATTATGATTTATTTGTCATCGGGGCTGGCTCTGGCGGAGTAAGAGCGGCACGCTTGGCGGCGGCGCTTGGCAAAAAAGTTGCCGTGGCCGAAGAACACAGAGCGGGCGGGACATGTGTCATTCGCGGCTGTGTGCCCAAGAAATATCTGGTCTACGGGGCGGAGTTCGGCAAAGCGATCAAGGAGGCCTCTGGCTATGGCTGGACGCTCAAGGGAGCTAGTTTTAACTGGGCTGAACTCAGAGACGCAATCCAAAGCGAGGTCTCGCGCCTGTCCAAAATATACGAAAATGTTTTGGAGAAAAACGGCGCAGAGTTTTTCAACGAGCGGGCGGAATTTACCGGGCCGCACAGTTTACGTTTGACATCATCGGGGCGGGAGATTTCAGCAAGGCATATTTTAATTGCCACGGGCGGCCAGCCCTGGTCGCCGGACATTGTGGGCATCAACCACGCTATTACGTCCAACGAAGCTTTCACTATGGACGACCTGCCAAGGCGGGTTATGGTGATTGGCGGCGGTTATATTGCTTGTGAATTTGCCGGAATTTTCGCTGGATTAGGTGCAAAAACAACACAAATCTACCGGGGTGATAGCCTGCTGCGCGGCTTTGACGGGGATATACGCTCTGCCGTGGATAAGGGGCAAGCCATTAACGGCATCGATGTTAAATTTGGACAAAGCCCTATATCTATCAAGAAAATCGGCGGAGGACTTAAAGTCAGTTTTGAGGACGGCGTACAGATTGCCACGGATATGGTGATGATGGCAACAGGGCGCGTCCCCAATACATTTGGTCTTGGTTTGGAGAAAGCCGGGGTCAAGATGGCTGATAATGGCGCTATTATTGTCGATGAATTTTCCAAGACCAACAAAGCCCATATTTACGCCGTCGGCGATGTTACCGACCGGGTCAACCTGACCCCGGTGGCCATTCGCGAAGGCATGGCCTTTGTCGAGACCGTGTTTAAAGACAACAAGCAAGCCTATGACCGTACGGACATTGCCAGCGCCGTATTTACCCAGCCGCCTGTTGGCTCGGTGGGGTTGAGCGAGGAGGAGGCGCGGGCCAAACACCGGGGCGTGCAAGTGTTTACCACGGATTTCCGCCCCATGAAAAACCTTCTGTCTGGCAGTGAACACAGATGTTTCATGAAGATGATCACAGCGGGTAAAAAGCAGCGAGTGGTCGGCCTACACATAGTTGGTGATTACGCAGGCGAGATTATCCAGGCCGCCGCCATAGCGGTGAAAGCCGGGCTGAGCAAAGCCGATTTCGACGCTACATGTGCCGTACATCCGACATTGGCTGAGGAGTTGGTGACGCTTTAGATGGCCCGAATTAAAACTGTCTTGTTTTTTGCGCTGTTTTGGGTGTTGGGGACCACGATTTCTTTAACAATTGTAGGTTTGTCAGCTCGGGTTTACGCTAATGATTTTATTGACAAGTTTGACGCACCTGATCCTAAATTTGTTGTAGATTATGTTTATCAAACGATAACATTTTGTTTTCTCATTTTAATTGTTTTGGCATTATTTATCGGACCGTTGTATTATTTAATCCGAAAAAAACAATCGATTATTAGGTATTATTATTATTATTGTAGCTACGCTACTATCAGCGGGTGCCGATGTTTTGTTCGCCAAAACGGGTTTAATGCTTAGCTTTGAGACAATGTTTATTGTTGGGGCATACGTATTATTAGGGTTTGAATTGCCCTTTAACATACACAAGCGCTGGAGAAAAAAGAAAGACTTGCAAAATACAAGTCTGGTTTTCGACTAAGCGGTTTCCTGTGTAGTTCTGGACAATAAATTGGTTGATTTAATTGTATGGTTATATTGAAGTGGGGCAGGTGAATTCAAATACTGATAACAACCCCCATAGCCAGCAATATCTGCCCGCCCCCATAGAGCGTCCAGTTTATCTGTTTATCCAAGGGGAATTTGAATTTAAAACGCTCGACCGCTAACACCACATCCGAGGCTATGAACAAAACCGCGCCCAAAGGTACGAGCAGTGAGGGCAGGGTGGTGGTCAGGGCGGTGATGCCCATAAGAGTGATGACGGCTGAATAGGCGGCCACCGGGATTTTCATGTCCCCCGGTAATCCGGATTTGAGCCAGAGATAAAAACAGATTGTTAGAACGATCAACACGGCGGATATACCCCATTCTATGGGGGTGAACATAGAAAGCGGCACCATGTACCCGAATAAATAAACCACGAAAGCCATATGAGCGGCGAAAAATGCGATCAGGCCAGGCAGGAAAAATTTTTCTTCGTGCCCACTCTTGGGCCGCAGATCCAAAAAATAATCCCCAAGCGCCGACAAACCAAACCCCGCAGCCATCAACAAAAGCGGCGGGTCTGCCTGCAAACAATACACTGCCAGCAAAATCGCCATTGCGGCTTTGATAAACGGTCTGGCACCAAAAAACGGACGCCAGCGCAAGACAAGAAACACACTGGCAAAAATTATCGCCAATAAAAGCGGTAGCGGGTAGGCCATAAACTCTCCAGATATTTTTGTAAAAACTAAACCGGATTTAACAAGAAGTCCACAGGCCTAGACGGCGAAGAAAATATGATGTGGAAACACGGCGCAAGTTCAGCTAGGCTCAGGGCTTGGGAAACTGTTATTTGCTTTCCCCCTTTTAGGTAGTGTACTCATAAACTCAGGCCACAATGGAGCTAAATATGCGAAAATATGCTAGGAAAAGGGCGAAAGACGGGCTTTCTGCCCGGCTGAGGTCTTTGACGACGCAGATTGAAGCAGATTTAGCTCCGAGTTTGCGGACAACCCTGCATGGCCACTTTGCCCACTTGGTGCGTTGTAAACTCTTGAAAATGCTAGCATTTCCTGCGAATTTACGCCTGCCAAGTGAACAAATTGACTCATGCCATTGTGGCCTGAGTTTATGAGTACACTACCTAGGTGAAACGGAATTGTCGGGGTGAAAGTTTGTTGAAACGGCATAAATACGCAGTCATTTTATTTTTTCTGATAGCCTGTGTTTTTGCCGTTTCGTACACTGTTTTTGCTCAAGAAGCACAAACCAAACCGGCCAAAGTAGAGCAGGGGGTTTTACGAGCACCTGATTGGCAATTCTTGTCCGCTAAACCCTTGACCCTTGATGGGGATTGGCAAGTGGTATGGGGGGAATTGCTGGAACCTTCCGAGTTTGACATGGGGTATAAAGGCGAGTATTTCGCCGCACCAGGTCGCTGGAACGGCGTGAATAAACCAGGAATTGATGGGTCTTTTGGCGTTGCAACTTTCCGGGCCATGCTGGAATTGCCAGCCTATAACCGCGAATTGTCCATGCATATGATATCGCCTAATTCAGCATGGCGGGTCTATGTGGACGGCGTATTTGTTGGCGGTAATGGTGTCGTGGCAGATAACAAGGCAGACTTCAGACCCCATTATGTATCGCGTATATTTCCGGCAACAGACCGCAAAAGCACTATCGTGCTGCAAGTGGCAAATTTCGACCACGCCTACGGCGGCCCTGGTCATAGTATTACCATATGGGACGCGGTAATATTGCGCCAAAACCTGGATTTCATGTCGCTATATTATGTCTTGGTGTTGGGCATATTGCTGGCCATCGGGCTTATTCACTTGATTTTTTATCTGGCTGACCGCAAGCACCGGGAACAAGGCCCGGTACATTTATGGTTTAGCCTGTTGTGCTTTATTTTGGTGGTGCGTATATCCGGTATCATTCCGTTCACCCACATTTATTTTCCCGAAGCGCCCTATTGGTCTGATCTCAACTTAACCTATTTAAGTTTGTTTGCAGCGCCAGCAGTTTATTTGTTGTTTTTCAAAGCCGCTTTTCCTGCGCATTTTCCGAAACTAATAACACAAATATTGATCGGGTTTAGCTTGTTTATGACCGTGTTTGTGCTGGTGACGCCTGCCAACATGTTCACGCATTTGCGGGATTTTGCAATTTATTTCAATGTGTTTGTCATCATCTACACATTGATTTTCACCGCACTGGCATTGGGAGATAAACAAGCAGGGGCGGGCGCAATAATGGTGTCAAATTTTTTGTTCTTGCTGACCGCGATCAATGACGCCGTAATTTACACGGATAACAGTAACGGCTTTGACTTGACACCATTTGGTATTTTGGTTTTGGGTCTGGGATACTCCTATGCACTTTTACTGCGCTTGCAAGATACATTTCAAGACGCGCGCGGAACCGCCACAGCGTTGGCAAAGCTGAACCTGGACTTGGAAAAACAGGTGCGCGACCGTACACGTGCCTTTAAATCTGCGGCAGCAAAAGCCCAAAACAATGCCCAGGAGCGGGCCCGGTTTATTGCCGCCGCATCCCATGATTTGCGGCAGCCCCTACACGCTTTGGCATTGTTGAATGCGGTGCTAAGGCGAAAAAAACCTAAAGCGGACATTGCGGAACTGGTGGAAAAACAAACCGAATCCATAGAAAATTTAAGCACATTATTACAAGACACACTGGACACTGCTAGAGCCGAAACCGGCGGAAAAACACCAAATGCTATATGCTTGAATATAGCGGATTTGATGGGCAAAATAACGTCGGACTTTGAGATAAAAGCGCAAAATCGCGGTATTGAATTGTCATTTGATGCGCCCGACGGCTGGCTGGTAACGGACAGGGCCATGCTACAAAGAATACTTGCAAACCTCGTTGACAATGCTCTCAAGGCGGCGCGCTCAAGCGTCCAGCTGAGTGCGCATAATGAGGATAATGTCTGGGTGTTCAATGTCAAAGACGACGGGGCGGGTATAGCCAGAGAAGATATTGGCCGCATATTTGCACCCTATGTAAGCCTTGACGAGGCGGAGCCGGACGCTATGGGTGGCTACGGGTTAGGGCTTTATGTGGTCAATGAATTTACCCGCTTGTTAGGGGGTGACATCAAAATCACGGAAACATCAAAAGACGGCACTATTTTCACACTGCGGCTTGCGAATATGAAGGGGAATGCACAAGCTTTACGCGGAGCTACCACCCAAGATGGTTTGCAATTGCCAAAGCCCGGTACGAAAGTTCTGGCCATTGATGACGAAATTGAAATTCTGGATGCTATGCAGGCATTACTGGCCACATGGCAGTGCCCTGTGCGTACCGCCTTGTCTGTTACAGACGCAAAGGCCCATATAAAATCAGGATTTTATCCGGATATATTATTGGTGGACTACCATCTTGCCGGCACGACGGGCCTTGCCGTGATTTCCGCTTTGCGGGCCTTTGCGGGTCGGGATATTCCGGCGATTATTATTACCGGCGCAACAGAGCCGCAAATCCTTGAGGCCGTAGGCCAGGCAGGGTTTGACATGTTGGCCAAACCGGTCAAGCCGGAACTGTTGGGCGCGGCGCTGAGTGCCCTTTAAACCAGCCCGGCTTTAATGGCGAAAGCGGCCAGGGCTGCGGGGGCGTTAATTTTCAATTTGGCATTGATATGTTCGCGGTGCTTGCGCACCGTATGTTCGCTGATGAACAAGCTTTCCGCTGCAGTTTTCGTGCTGGCACCTTCGACCACCAGCTTGACGATTTGTAATTGACGCGGGGTCAAGGTTTCACGTAGAGCGGCTATGGCGCCAGCGTTCATACCCTCCAGTTCATCTTTTATTTTAGCGGGATTACCCTTGGAGACCGCTATCAACACGTCCACGAAACCATCAGCGTCGGCGGTCTTGTACAAGAATGCATCGGCCCCGGCGGCGTATATGGCGGTCGGGGAATGGTTGTCCGTATCTCCGGTCAGAATGATGATTTTAACGGGGATCTGGCGGCTTCGGATTTCGGCCATAACATCAAGCCCGGTAAGTCCCGGCAGGCCAATATCGATCAGGGCTATGTCAAAGGCTTCGGTTTTGAGCAAATGCAAAGCCCGCTCCCCGTCTTCGGCTTCGACCACCTCTCCGGCCTCAAGAGCGATTAAGGCGGCTATGCCTTGTCGCACCAAAGCATGATCTTCAGCGATCAATATCCGTAAATTTTCTAAACCGGCCATATATACGCCTTGTCCTGATTTGCTTGCTGTCAATCAATATACGCACGAGTGCGTATATGGGGAAGAGGAGATTTTGGGTAAGTCTGTATTCGTAAAAACAGGAGAATAAAATGAAACCGCGAAAAAAAATACTCTTAACAATTAGTATCGCGCTGTTCGGCATTGGAAATATTTCAACGATTGCCAATGGGCAGACTGACCAAACAAAACACTGGTACACGACCTTTACCAATGCCACTTACGCAGCTAAGGGCGCGGGCTGTTCAATCGTCAACATAGCCTTCAAAACTGCGCCCAATATGCGCGAAAATAGCTTTATGACCGCGCCCGTTGGTTATACCAGACAATTCGTAAACAATACAAGAAAGCGCACTGGTGGCGCCGGGGGGTGGTGTCCAAAAACCATGACAATGCTTGCCTGTGAAAAGCGCGAAAAGTTGCGGGCACGGTATTTTTGGCACAACGCTTTACTCACACGCGGATGTGCGACTGTGCGGTGGAACGGTACGGTTCTGTTTAGCAAGTAATAATTCACCATTATAAAATGATAAGATATTTCACATGAAAGCTTTTTACCAATTCATAGTTGGGGCTGTGCTTTTCTTGGTTCCGTTTCTATATGGTTCAGCCCAGGCCCAATCCCCCGGACAGTCATTCTCTTGTCAAAATGGTGGCCGGACTTGGACATTATACGAAAGTTCCCAACCTAGAATGTTTCACGAAGAAATCAGCGTACAAGGGCCGGGCACATTTACCGTCACCATGCAGGCGAACGGGTTTGGTTTTGAGGGCTTTGCCTACACCAGGCGGACGGCTTGGGATAAATGGCAATATGTGATGAAAACCAATAAAGGCAAACGCAGATGGCAACAGACCTGGCGTGTATTTGGCGACGAACAAAGGCTCGGTTTGCTGCAATTGATCAAGGACGATGCGGGATGTCGGGGCTGTACACTTACCATGAAAATGAGCACATCAAACTGCAAGAAACCAGCCCAAAGACAAAACACAAGGAAACATTGCGACGTAAATCAATGCTGGAACGGCAGCGACGGCGGCTTGTACGGGCTTGATCAAACCTGTGTGGCTTACGCAGGTTGGGACGGGGGAAGGTGCCCGAAATAGAGTGAGACAACGGGGCGTGCGGCCCGGTGCGGTACATTCAAAATGCCGCACCGGGCTTATCTTCATGAATGTCTTAGGCCTAACTCCGGCTTTTCCAGTTTTCAGTTTTGATGATTTTATAGCCGACATAGATCAGGGCTAGCCCGACCAGTTCGGTGACATAAAGCACATTGACATGCCCCATACGGGTATATGTGCCGCCAATGCCGGGCAGTAATCCGCCGATAGCAATGAAGATATTGCCCTTGAACCGGGCCTGATGATCCGACTTGGCATAATAACGCACGGCGGAGTATATCGCGCCGCCGACCAGGAAGATCATGGCATAGATATTGATGGGAATAGAGAACAACCGCACCCATTGCCAACCCAAAACCTTGCCCGTTAGCTTGCCAGTAAACCCGTCCGGTATCACAATCGGTGACAGCATGACGCAAACCCCGGCTGCGATAATAACCGATACAATTAAAATGGTGGTAATGTGGGCGAATTTGCGGTTCATCAGCAAATAGACCGAACCCTGGGCTAATGGGAAACCGCCCAAAAGCGCGCCGACAATATACCAAAATTTGGTATTAAGCTCGCTCCAGCCAAACAGAACATTGATGCTTTCGGTTAATGTGCCAAAGCCAAATGTGGCAACCCCAATCGTCCACCACATAAGATATGTGGTGCGGGTGCGGCGATAATGGGTAAAAATTTCCCGAAAGAAATATAGCGAGAAAATCGTCGTAATGATGGGAATGTATTCAATATAATGGGTCATAATTATCTCTCAAACTTCATGAATTTCAGCTTCCGGGGAATATCCGCATCATCGCCGAGCCTACGTTTTTTGTCTTCTATATAATCTGAAAATCCGCCTTCAAACCATTCTACATGACTGTTGCCTTCAAAGGCCAAAATATGGGTACAGATACGGTCGAGGAAAAATCTGTCATGGGAAATGATCACGGCACAACCGGCAAAGTGCTCCAGAGCATCTTCCAGGGCTGAGAGGGTTTCCATATCCAGATCATTGGTCGGCTCATCGAGCAGGAGCAGATTGGACGGTTTGGTCAGCATTTTGGCCAAATGCACGCGGTTGCGTTCACCGCCCGACAACTTGCCGACATTTTTTTGCTGGTCAGTGCCTTTGAAGTTAAACGCACCCACATAGGCTCTAGAGTTCATTTCGCGCTGGCCGAGGTCAAGCACATCAACCCCGCCGGTGATTTCTTGCCAGACATTATTGGACGCATCCAGCGCATCACGGCTCTGGTCGACATAGCCAAGCACCACGGTTTCGCCGACCTTGAACGTGCCTTCGTCAGGTTGCTCTGCCCCGGTAATCATCTTGAACAAAGTGGTTTTACCGGCACCATTGGGGCCGATCACCCCGACAATACCGCCCGGCGGTAAGCGGAAAGACAAATCCTTGATTAAGAGCTTATCCCCGAAGCCTTTGGCGATTTTTTCGGCCTCAACCACAACATTGCCCAGCCTTGGGCCAAGAGGAATGCGGATTTCCGCCGTTGTCAGTTTTTCGTTCTCGGCGGCGTCGCGCAGTTTTTCATAGGCCGAGATACGGGCTTTGGATTTGGCCTGGCGAGCTTTCGGGTTGGAGCGGATCCAGTCCAGTTCGCGCTTGAGGGCCCGTTCCTTGGCATCGCCCTCGCGGCCTTCTTGTTTCATACGTTTATGCTTGGCGGCGGCCCAGGAGGAGTAATTGCCTTCGTGGGGAAGCCCGCGCCCCCGGTCAAGCTCCAGCGTCCACGAGGTGATATTGTCGAGGAAATATCTGTCATGGGTGATCAAAATAATCGCGCCTTTATAATTCTTGAGATAGTTCTCAAGCCAGGCCACGGTCTCTGCGTCCAGATGGTTGGTCGGCTCGTCCATGAGCAGCATGTCCGGCTTGGACAGTAAAAGTTGACAAATAGCGACGCGGCGCGCTTCACCGCCCGAAAGATTATCCACCGGCCAGTCTTTTGGCGGGCAACCAAGGGCTTGCATGGCCATGTCGATCTTGCTGTCTATATCCCAGGCATCTCGGTTATCGACTTTTTCCTGAAGTTCGGTCATTTCTTCCATGAGTTCGTCGGTGTAATCTTCGGCCATTTTCATGGCGACGGCGTTATAGGCATCGAAAATCTGCTTGTCCTCACAGCCCAAAATCACATTACCCCAAACGTCTTTGCTTTCGTCGAGGCGTGGTTCCTGGGCCAGATAGCCGATTTTGGCTCCCTCGGCGGCCCAATGCTCGCCCGATACTTCGTCGTCCACCCCGGCCATGATTTTCAGCAAAGTTGATTTACCCGAGCCGTTAATGCCCACGACACCGATTTTAGCGTCCGGGTAAAACGACAGATGGATGTCATCGAGAATAGTTTTATTGCCAAATTTCTTGGTCAAACCCTGCATGTGATAAATAAATTGACGCGCCACGAACGGCTCCTGTGTCGGTGATGAAAATTTGCGTCTATATGGCGCGGGGCGCACGGTTTTGCAAGAGCGAAAGCCGAGTGCTTACCGCAAGTGTTGTCTGTGCTAACATTTATGGTTTGACTGGTAATTTTACCGGGCTGTCTTCAATCTCTATAGTGTCGGTTTCCAGCAAAGGTGCCCGCTTGGGTAAAATGTCTTTGCCGAGCAAATATTGCACACGTCTTTGCGCATCTACGCGTAAATCTTCATAAAAAAGATTGAAGGGCAAGGTTCTGTATTTGCCGCCAAACCGGCTCGGGCGGCGCAGGTTTTTTTGTTTGGGTTTATCCAGTAATAATATACCGCCTTGGCATTGGGCTCCGGTTTGTTGGGGCATGGGCGCGGGGGCAACATCCTCGCCCAAACCTTCCGCCGCAACACCGCCTAAATGTAGCCGCGCCGGTGCGTAATCCAGCCCGTCTGTCCACAAGAGCGGGTTAATGCACAAAAGCGGGCGACCTTGTACGGACTCCAGCCTGCCCCTATCGTCCCACACCATGGTTTTTTGCACAAACATGCGGGCCCGTTTTTTTTCCTTGGGCTCAAATGCGCCAAATGCGACGATGCAATTGGTGTTTTGTTTGCTTGTGCATGGGCCAAGCCCCGATAGCCTGCGATCAAAACTATCAAGGGTTAAAGGGTGGTCGATAATATAAGCGACCGCCAATTTTTTCTGGCGCTGTTCATTTTTGGCTTCAGTGTTTTTGGCTTCACCATTTTTGGCTTCATAGGCGAAAAACTCTTGCAACAATTTTTGCACATGTAACCCGCCCTGGCCGTAGCCAACCAGTACGATTGGTCGCTCTGGCGGGGTTTCGTTCAAGAAAACCTTAAAAGCACGGCGCACATCCCCGTAGGCAAAGATTTGCGCATCTACCGCGTCATCGCGGTTGGTCAAAAAGGTATAAAGTGCAGCTTGTCGATAGGCTGGCGCATAGACACGCCCGGCATTTTTATAAGGAAGAATATAATTGGGCAGGGCAATGCGTGTAAAGCTGTGTTGTAGTTTTTCGGAATTTATCGGGGCATTCCAATGATTTTTGCCAAGATAAAACGTAGGGATAACGACAAAAACATCGCCGCCGGGTACCGAAATTGGGTCAATGCCTGGGGCTGGACGGTGTAACCATGCACTGTCTTGGCTGCCGTCCTGACTATAGTCTGGTTCGGGGGGGGGTGTATAGGTTTGAAACGGTTGGCCCGGATCATTTAAGGACTGAAACACATCATCCCGGTAAATCCAAAATGCCAGTACAACCATAACTGCCAGCACACCAATACAAGCGCCGATAAATATACGGAAATGGACAAGGCTTATTTTTTGCCCGAAATGTGGTTTTGGCCCTGATTGTGGCAAAATATATCTCCAGATCACAATAATTCTATTTACTGTAACAGATTGATAAGCGTACAACACCTCAGATAAATATGAAAGCCAGCAAAATGACAAAAATGCCGCCCCTACATCAACCAGCCGAAAGCGTGCCAAAGAAACACAAGCTCCTGACGTCTCTGCGCAACAGCTTTTTTACCGGTATTGTCGTGGCTCTGCCTATTGGTTTGACGATTTGGCTGATTGCCTGGTTCGTGAATATAGTCGATACCAAGGTTAAACCACTGATACCGGCCGAATTTGTACCAGAATGGGTATTTGCCATTCCGGGCCTTGGGATTATTATTTCCATCGTCGCTTTATGGCTTTTGGGTGCAATCGCCACCAATTTTTTGGGTAGTCGTTTACTACGCTTTGGGGAAAATCTGGTGTCGCGGGTACCATTGGTGCGCAATGTTTACAAGACGCTCAAGCAAATTGTTGTGACAATGGCCCGCCAAAAAGATCAGGCGTTTAAGGAAGTCTGTTTACTGGAATATCCCCGCAAAGGTTTGTGGGCCATCGGGTTCATCACATCGGATCTTAAAGGCGCCCCTGCGCAGTATTTGCAAGACGATTATGCTTGCGTATTTGTTCCGACTACGCCCAATCCGACCTCCGGATTTTTGCTATTTGTGAAGCGCACGGATCTCAAAATTCTTGATATGACACCGGAAGAGGGTGCCAAAATGATTATATCAGGCGGCATGGTAACATCCAACAAAGATTTGGAAAATCTGGACGAGCCAACACCATCCCTTTAACCTGATTGCATCAGTTTGATCCCCATATCTTGCTCAAATAAATACAACAAAATCCGGGCAGCTTGACCGCGCTCGGTTTGTAAATTCCGGTCGGTGGATGCGAGCAGCCTTGCGTCGGTCACTGCGGTTTCCAACAGGTTTTTATGTGTGTCGAGATTGGCCAATTTATAGGCGGGCAGGCCCGATTGCCGTGCGCCCAACAGATCGCCGCTGCCGCGCAATGTCCAGTCTTCTTCGGCGATTATAAACCCGTCTTCGGTTTCGCGCATAATGTTGAGCCTTGCTTTGCTGCTCACCCCAAGGGGGCCTTTATAGAGCAAGATGCAGGATGATTGTTTGTCATTACGCCCAACCCGGCCCCGTAATTGGTGCAGTTGCGCCAGCCCGAAACGTTCGGCATGTTCAATGACCATAACCGTGGCGCCGGGCGCATCGACCCCAACTTCGATCACCGTGGTTGCCACCAAAATATCATATTGCCCGCGTTTGAACCCTTCTGATATTGTTTCTTTTTCTTTGGCTTTCAGACGCCCGTGTAGCAAGCCAACCCGGTCACCGAACCGGGCCGAGAGGTGGGAGAAACGCTCTTCCACTGACGCCAGGTCAATCAAATCGGAATCTTCAACCAATGGACAAACCCAGTAAACCTGTTCGCCCTTGGCCAAAACCCGTTCCAGCCCGTCAATGACGGCTTGCATGTTTTCTACGGGGACAATGCGGGTGTCTATGGGCAAGCGGCCGGCCGGCTTTTCGTCCAGTTTTGAAATATCCATATCTCCATATGATGTCAGGGCCAGGGTGCGCGGGATGGGGGTGGCGGTCATGACCAGTATATCCGGACGCTCACCTTTTTGGCTTAGGCGTAGTCTGTCGCGCACACCAAACCGGTGTTGCTCGTCGATAATGGCCAGGCCGAGATTATTAAATTCCACATGGTCTTGGAACAAAGCATGGGTGCCGCACAAAACATCAATATGCCCGTCCGCCAACCCGCTTAATATAGCTTGTCTTTGCTTGCCCTTGTCGCGTCCGGTCAAAGCTTCGACCGTGAGATTGGCCGGGGCCAAAAGTGTGCTTAAAGAGTTTTTATGCTGGCGGGCCAGTATTTCGGTCGGTGCCATAATGGCCACTTGAGCACCGGCCTCGCATACATGGTCGGCGGCC
>CAZCUM010000023.1:0-43468 GCA_964502015.1 uncultured Robiginitomaculum sp.
TCACGCTTTCAAACAAAGGCAAACCACAAGCGGCGCAGTTAAATGTACCGGCGCGCTTTTCGTCGTTGAGCGGCGAGGAGAACGGACGCTCCGTGCCATCTTTGCGCATGACATAATATTCGTCCGCCGTGAGACGGGTTTTCCACTCGGATTTTTTGATGGCTTTCCAGTCGATATTGCTGTTCATATTGTTATCTTTGTTGTCGGCATAGCTAATGGTTTTAGCAAATATACCCGCCGTGACAAGAGCGGTTGCAGACACAGTAAAATTGCGGCGATTGATCATGTTGGTCTCCATGTGTTGGAAGGATATTTGCACACTCTAAAAGGCCTGTCACATCACAGCTTATAACAAGTTTGCGAGACTAGGGATAGCGAGGCCAAGAAGAAGAAGCAGTGCGGCATTGCGGTTGGATTTAAAAAGGGAAAGACAGAGCCTTGCATTGGTTGGGTCTAGTTTCCAGACTTGCCACAATAAATGCAGGGCAAAAGGAATTACGAGAAAGATTGATGGGGGGATGTGGCTCACGGGGACAGAACCTACATATCCATAACCATACACGTGAGAATATCCACACCCATACACGCTTGATAAGTTAACATTTTCGCGTATGGCGCTACACAAACGATTGCTAGGAGCATATAAATGGGTCGACATAGAGAAAAGGGCGTAGCCGATGAGCGCGATTGCTGCTGTATAGCAAAGGCCAACGCCTAGTTTTGTGCGCTTACCAAATAATCTTGCCGTCGATTTTACACCAATCATGGCATCGTCCTCTACATCTTGGCGGGCATAAATGGTGTCATAGCCGATTGTCCAAAAGACAAGGCCTAAATAGAATAAAATAAGTGCTATTGAAAAATAGGAAATGCTGGCTGTGAAAGCGACAAGGATTGCCCAATTAAAGGTAAAACCAAGCCATGCTTGTGGCCAAAAGGTAATGCGTTTCATAAAGGGGTAGGCGGCAACAAGGGCGAGGGAACTGACGGCAACAATTTGCGAAAGACGCGGGAAAAAAGAAAGAACAATAAGGCCGACTAAACACTGTATTGCAAGCCACACCCATGCTTGTTTGGTGGTCACTGTACCTGCGGGCAGAGGGCGCAGGGCTGTGCGGTCAACTTGCGCGTCTAAGTCTTGGTCAACAATATCATTATAAGTGCACCCCGCTCCGCGCATAGCAATCGCACCAATGGCTATCAGAATGGCATATTTGGCTTCATGCCAATATCCAATAGGGTGTTGTAATAGCAAGTTGTCTTTTACATATATGTGTAGGTCGTAAGCGGTGAGCGCCGCAAAGGCCAGCCCAATCCAGCCCGGCAAGGCCAGCAACCAAAACCCGATAGGCCGATCATAGCGCGATAACCGCAAATAGGGGCGCATGCGTTCGGGCATGCGCTCAACCCATCCACCCGCCACGCTGTCTTTTATGGTTTTGTCATTTACGTTCATTAGGGGGTGATTAGCACAAAATTTGTGACTATAAAGCCCCCATGAGAGCGTTTTACAAATTGCCGCGCCTGTATGTGACAGGCGTACTTGCCTACGGGGATCAAATCATATTGGACAAATCCCAAAGCCATTATCTGGGTCGGGTAATGCGCCGCAAAATTGGCGATCAAGTGCGCTTGTTTAACTGGAGCGACGGAGAATGGCTGGCTGCTATCACCCATATCAACAAGCAAGAAATCACCTTGAAAGTCGGCGAACAAACCCGCCCCTATAGCCGCCCGCCTGATATCTGGCTGTTGTTCGCGCCCATAAAACACAAGCGTAATGTGTTTATCATCGAGAAAGCTACCGAGCTAGGCGCCGAATTGATCCATCCGGTGATCACAGCCCGCACCACGTCCAGCATCAGCATGAACAAGATGAAAGCCCATATTATTGAGGCCGCCGCGCAAACCGAACGTGTTGATTTGCCGCAAATCCGAGACCCGCTCAAACTCGAAGAAATTTTGGAGAATTGGGACGACACCCGCACATTAATATTCGCGGACGAAGCTGGAATATTTGCAGACGAAGCTGGTGCCGCGAAACCTGCGGCGGTCGCCCTTGCAAATATCAAAGCCCCGGCTGCCATTCTCATCGGCCCTGAAGGCGGGTTTACGGCGCAAGAGCGTACGCTTTTACGCGCCAAACCCTATTGCGTCCCCATAAGTCTTGGCCCAAGAGTTTTACGCGCCGACACGGCGGCACTTGCTACGCTAGCCTTATGGCAGTCACTAAGGGGTGATTGGTAAGTGCGTTACGCGCCGCCCAGCATCTCGTTCACATGGCCCATTTTGCGGCCCGGCTTTATATCGCGTTTGTCGTAATTGTGAACGAATGTGTTTGGTTTTTTGGCCAAAGCACCCGCCTGTAATATTTCGTCCCCGATCAGGTTTGTCATTTTGACACTGTGCTTTGGTTTTGTCGTGCCGAGCGGCAGTGCGGTTAGGCACCGGATATGCTGTTCAAACTGATCCGTGAGGCCCGCGTCCATTGTCCAATGGCCCGAATTATGCACACGCGGGGCAATTTCATTGACGATCAGCTTGCCTCCTTCCAGCTCGAAAAACTCAACCCCCATAACGCCGACATAATCCAGCGCGACCAATATGCGCCGGGTGATGGCCTGGGCCTCATCCTTGACATTTTGAGGGTCTTCGGCGGGGGCGAAACTGGTATGGAGGCGGTGATGTTTGTGGACATTTTCCGTCAGCGGGTAGCAAGCTATTTCCCCGTCTTGGCCCCGCGCGGCAATGATAGAAAATTCGCGCACAAAAGGCGCAAAACTTTCGGCGATCAAATCCGTGCCGCCGAGCCGCGCAAACCCGGCCTTGACATCACGGGCGGAGGTGACTTTGACTTGACCTTTGCCGTCATAGCCAAAGCGGCGGGTTTTCAGCACGGCTGGTGAGCCAAATTCGCGGACAAAATTGGACAGATCAGCCATAGATTCGATGGGTGCAAAACCCACTACGGGCGCGCCTGCCCGGGTTTGCAAAAAAGTTTTTTCCACCAACCTGTCATGGGAGGTCTGCAAGGCCAGCCTATCTGGAAATACGGGCGTAAACTGCGCGGCATGCTTGATACTTGCCAGAGGAATATTTTCAAATTCATAACTTAGCACATCACAATTCTTGGCAAACAACTCCACCGCCCGCTTGTCTTCATAGGGAGCGGTGGTTTCGGTGTCGGCAATGCGTCCGGCGGGCGTATCATTAAAAGGGTCAAATACATGGGCTTTATAGCCAAGCCTGTGCGCCGCCTGTACCAGCATACGGCCCAATTGTCCGCCGCCAAAAATACCGATAGTTGCGCCCTTTGGAAGTTTAGTCACGCGGGTCAAGCCCAACACTGTCGGTTTGCGCCGCCCGCCACGCTTCCAGTTTTTGTGCCAAACCTTTATCTGAGAGCGCCAGAATAGATGCCGCCAACAGGCCAGCGTTTTTTGCACCCGCACTACCAATAGCCAAAGTGCCTACGGGTACACCGCCGGGCATTTGCGCAATGGACAAAAGACTATCAAGCCCGCTCAGGGCTTTGCTCCTTACGGGAACCCCCAGCACAGGCAGACTTGTCATGGACGCTACCATGCCCGGCAAATGCGCCGCGCCTCCCGCCCCGGCGACAACGACCTTATGCCCGGTGTCTTTGGCCGAACGGGCAAAATCATATAGGCGCTCAGGTGTGCGGTGGGCCGAGATAACTTTGGCGCTATAACCAACCTCCAGTTCATCAAGAATGTCCGCGCAAGCTTGCAGTGTCGGCCAGTCGGATTTCGACCCCATTATTATCGCTACGGGTTTGCCAACGGATTTAGCTGTATTTGCATCAGTCATAAAGCGCTCATATAAAGAGCGCAAAACTAATCAGATTTAGCCGTTGGTCAAATGAAATATGAAAAGTCGGGTTTATTCTTCGCTACAATCATCGCCCATTTGAATTGGCGGACAGGGGATATCGCCATAGGAACAATAGACGCAACAATCGCCTTTTTTCGGGCTGAGCCTGACATCGCAGCCCTTGCAATAGTAAAACCACATGCAAGCATCCGTTGGCATGACATCGGTTGATGCGTGCCCGCACTCTGGACATGTGATTGTCGAGGTCGGGATAAACCCGTCTATTATTGCTTCAGCCATCTTAGCAAATCTCCTTCAAAAAGCGGTAATGTGAGCGCACCAATAATAAACAAAACCGCCAAAACGAGAAATACCAATGTGGGGCGAGGCGGGCGGCGATCATTTTTATAGGCAAAGAAAAACCCCGCCAGTATCAGCAATAAAGCTAAAGCCAGAAACCAGTATTTACCGCGCGCGAAAAACTCAAGATGGGCGATTACGGCAGTGCTGAGCCCAAGGTTAAGCAATATAAATGGTAAAACACAGCACGATGCGCCTATGAAGGCAAATGATCCCGCCAGAAAACCTCCTGATGCCATCAGGGTGCTTTTGTTTTCTAGTTTGTTTTCTAGTTTGTTTTTTGGTTTGGTTTTTGGTTTATTGTTCACGGCGAGCATGTTAACGCCTGTAGTAACTACAGGTTCAAGGAGTTATTTTGCTATGGTCATCACAAATTCGAGAGCGCCTATAAAACGCGGGCAATTGGCGCGTCTGGTAAAATGTAATATTGAAACTGTGCGTTATTACGAAAATATCGGACTCATGCCCGCGCCAGAGCGTACGCTCAGTGGCCACCGCCTGTACGGGTTAAGCGAGCAAACCCGACTTAAATTCATCTTGCGAGGGCGCGAGCTTGGATTTTCACTGGCTGATATTGGCGCTTTGCTGGGTATTGAAGACGGGGAGCCTAGCTGCGCCCAGGTTCATGCCCTGACACAAAAACACTTAGGTAGCATAAGAGCTAAAATAACTGACTTGCAGAAACTTGAAACCACGCTCGCGGACATGGCCATGAAATGCGCTGCCAATGCATCTACGACTGGGCTGGCTCCAAAATGCCCGGTCATTGATGCTTTAGTGCTACAATAAACCACTGATATTCAACCTTTGTTAACGCCAAATATTTGTATTTTTTTGACACTGATATTTGGCACATATTTCACATTGTCTTGATAGAACCATCCTATCAAGCAATTAGGGTTTTCATGCGGTTACAACAACCATTAGTCGGATTTAATTATGCAGATCACGACAATTGTTTGCCTGAACAAGATGTGTTCGCCGCAACTGACAAGCAAGCCTTGCTGGACGAGATCAAAACCCTTAAAGCCCAAATTTCCAACCTTGAACATGCGGCAGATACCGACCCTCTGGTACCTGTCAAAAACCGCCGGGCGTTCATACGCGAAATAGAGCGGGCCCAGACCGTGGCATCGCGCTATGATATCCAATCATGTATTATCTTTTTTGATCTCAATAAATTCAAAGAAATAAACGATTTTTATGGCCACGGTATCGGTGATGAACTGCTGATTAAAATAGGCAAGTGCTTGCGCGCCTCGGTTCGGGATAGCGATGTTGTTGCACGACTTGGCGGCGATGAATTTGGCGTTATTCTATTTAAAACCGATGAAATGATCGCCCAAACCAAGGCGGTTATTCTGGCCCGGCAAATCACCAAACAACGGGTTATATTGCCTACGGGAGAGATATTCCTGACGGCTGCATGGGGCACCTCGCCTTGCCACCCGGACAATTCGGTCAAACAGGTTTTGGACCGTGCTGACCGGGCCATGTATCAAAACAAATACCGGAACGGCCAATAGAGCATATTTATGAGTCCACCGCCTGGTTCTGGCGTTGGCAGTTTTTTAATACCATTTTGCTATGCCGCTTAAAACCGGTACGAGGAATTATGATTAGCTTGCACACCAAAACGCTTGAAGACAATGAACCCATTGTAGCGACAACTGTAGCGGCAACTGTAACGGCAACAGCCGCGCAGGCGGAAACTGTAATTGATAAAGCGCAAAACTACCGTGACGAGATTAGCGTTTTAAAAACCAGAATTTTAGAGCTGGAGCAGACGGCAGACACGGATCCTCTAGTGCCCGTATATAATCGCCGCGCATTTATGCGCGAAATCGGGCGAGCGCAAACATTGATGTCCCGCTATGATATTTTGTGCAGTATTATTTTCTTTGATCTCAACGGTTTTAAAAAAATAAATGATCGTTTTGGTCATAATACGGGAGATGATCTGCTCATTAAAGTGGGCGCGATACTCAGTGCATCCGTTCGTGATTGCGATATGGTGGCCCGAATTGGCGGTGATGAATTTGGTGTATTGTTGTTTAAGTCCGACGAGACCATAGCCCGCGCCAAAGCCGCGTCACTGGCCTGCCGTATAGCTTCGCAAACTGTCGAAGTGCGCGGCGAAAAAGTCTCTATCAGCACGGCCTGGGGTGTCAGTGCTTGTCATCCTGAAGACACAGCCAGACAGATCCTGCACAGAGCTGACCGCGCCATGTATGACAGCAAGCTGGACAAACAATAACGGTCAAACCTGCCCTTGTAAAAAGCTCTTGACCTTGGACTATGGTCTATAGTTTATAATAGTTCTGGCTGTGGCAGTGGTTTTTATCAAAGGTAGAAACACAATATGACAAAGAAAGATTTACGCCGACTTTTAGGCGGGGCCGGTTTGTTTTTTTGGGTTGCTATGGGCACCAGTGCCGTAGCTGCTCCTATAACTTTTAACACCGCTTTGCCGGTGAGCGACGAAGAAGTGATTATACGCCAGCAAATCATTTTTTCCGGGGCCAGCGATAATATACTTGGCGTGTCCCGAGATGTGGATATCTGGAAATCCGTGACGGCAATGGGATATGGTGTCAATGAAAAACTGGCGCTGTTTACCATCATACCCGTCATCAGCCGAGATGTAAAAATCGGCAATGTATCCACCAATATTTCTGGCCTGGCGGATATCACAACATTTGCCCGCTACCAGATTTACCAAAATGACGGGCTTGGCAAGACAACCCGCATTGCAAGTTTTGCCGGCCTCAATATTCCCACAGGCCAAACAGGGAAAACCAGTGATGGCAGCACGGATTTTTTTGGCGGGCTTATATTTACCCGCGCCTCAACCAACTGGAATTTTGATGGGCAGATAAAATATACGGCTAATGGGCAAAAAAACGGGTTTGCACGTGGTCATGAAGCCGCATTTGATGCTTCTTTACAATACCGTATCAATGATCATAACGGAAATGTGAACACAAATGGATATTTATTCACTGTTTTGGAAGCCAGCCTGGTCTATAGGAATACGAACATAATTGCGGGTGTTGCCGATATAAACAGCGGCGGCACCACTGCCTTTATCACACCGGGCTTGCAGTATGCGACCAAGCGCTGGATTGCGGAAGCCGCCATAAAAGTCCCGGTTGTCAAGAAGCTGGACGGAACAGCATTGCAACCCGGCGCGACAGTTATCGCCAGTATGAGGTTCAATTTTTAATGCTTTGGCAAGAACTCAAAAGGAGAAAACAATGAAAAAAATATTATTGATAAGTGCGGGGTTTCTATTGCTAAGCGCCAATGCCTTCGCAAATGACGGGCAAAGCCAGGTGCAATATGATTTACGGGTTGACGGTATGACATGTCCGTTTTGCGCCGCTACATCGGAAAAGGCTTTGAAAAAAGTCGAAGGTGTGACCAAGGTGTCGACCAACCTCGATACTGCAACTATCAGCGTGTGTGCGAGCAATGAAGCGGACTTGGCCGATGAAAAGCTGGCCAGGCTTTTGAAGAAAAAGGGCTTCACCTATGTTGGCAAAACCAAGCAAGCCGCTTGTAGTATAGCTGACAAGAAGAAAAAATAACCCCAAAATGGCCACCGTTCCAGTAGAAAGCCCGGGTAAACCTGGCAGACAGCAACGGTGGGGCTGGCTTACGCTCTTTGCTTCCACCACAACTCTGGTGTGCTGTGCCTTGCCTATCTTGCTCGTAACGCTAGGCCTTGGCGCGGTATCGGCGGCCATGTTCGCAAATGTGCCGTTTCTGGGCGTTTTGGCTGAAAACAAACAATGGCTTTTCCTCGGCTCGGCCTTGATGTTGTCCCTTAGTGCCTGGTCGGTATACCGGCCGGGGCGGAGCTGTCCACTAGACCCTGAACTGGCCGCACAGTGTGCCAAGGCAGATAAATTGAATAAACGTGTGTTGAAATTTTCAGCCTGTATCTGGGGTATTGGTTTCATCGCGGCTTATCTTTCCGTACCCATGCTCGACCTTTATGATAAAATGACTGCTGGATAAGCATTACAATTGTCCAAATACATGCTATGCTGCACGAAAGAATGGGAGGATTACTATGCGTATAATAATGATCATCGGGATGTTTTTGGCGTTGTTCTTAGGCGGGTGCAGCCCGCAAAAACCCGTGTCCGAAGCAACTGGCCCCTGGCATTTATTGCCCGCACAATCCCATCTCAGTTTTATCAGCATCAAAAAAAATACGATTATAGAGACCCATAGTTTTGGCAAATTGAGCGGCGCGGTTGGTGTGGACGGCGTTGTGGACATTAACATTTCTTTGGACAGTGTGGAGACCAATATTGACATTCGCAATGAACGAATGCGTACATATTTGTTCGAGACGGACACATTTCCCCTGGCGACAATAAGCACCAAAATTGATATGGCGAGCTTCGCCGCCATGCCTATTGGCGGGCGTATGAATTTTAGCCAGGATATTGTTGTTAACATGCACGGAAAATCGGCTGGTTTTGATGTGGATTTCATTGTCACACGGCTTGGCATCAATAAAGTTGCCGTGGACAGCCGCAATCCCGTGGTGCTGGACATTGAGGATTTCGCACTGCAAGACGGGGTAGAAAAACTGCGCGAATTGGCCAGCCTGCCCTCTATCACGCCTGCAATATCAGTTAATTTTTCTCTGGCATTTGAACGCTAAATCCGTTTTCGGTTTTGATACGAAACACGCTCGCCAACAAGGATGGGCTCAAAGCCTTTTGAGGCGTATCGTTCGCGACCAGCCTGCCCTTTTGCATCACCCAGACCCGGTCGCAAAACTGCCTGGCCAATGCCAAATCGTGCAAGCTGACGATAACGATTTTACCACTTTTCGCTTCATTTGCCAAAGACTGCATAATGGAAATCTGGTAATAGGGGTCAAGGGATGCGGTCGGCTCGTCGGCTAGCAAGAGCGTGGCCCCCACAGCCAAAGCTCGCGCCAATAAAACCCGTGCTTGTTCACCACCGCTAAGCGCATCAAAGCGCCGGGTTTGTAATTCTGTGCAATAGGCCGCCGCCATAGCCTTCTCAACGGCTTGCATGTCCGTTTGCGATAATGTGCCCAGGCGCCCCCGGTAGGGCGCGCGCCCCAAGGACACCAATTGGCGTACCGACAAAGCCCACGCAGCACTGCGGTCTTGGGCCAACCAGGCAATACGCTTGGCGCGATGCTTTGGCGGTAAAGATGTTGTGGTCTCGCCGAAAAGTTTTGCACGTCCTCTATCAGGCGTGATGAGTCCGGCAATGGTTTTGAGCAGGCAAGATTTGCCTGAGCCATTTGGCCCGACCAGGCCGATCAGTTCTTTAGGGATTGCGCTGGCGCTAATGGTTTGCAAGACGGGCGTATTGCCATATCCGGCGGACAAGGCTTCAATTTGCAAGCTCATGACCGCCCCGCTTTAAACGCCAGCCAAATGAAAAACGGCGCACCTATTAGCGCCGATAAAATGCCTAAATATATCACCGTTCCGCCCCCCGACAACACCCGTGTTAAACTATCAGCGAGTACCAAAAACCCGGCCCCGCCAAGTGCAGAAAGCGGGATGAGGCGCGCAGGGTCCGGCCCGAATATGGCCCGTAATATATGAGGAATAAACAGGCCGACAAAGCCGATAGCCCCCGCCACCGCCACACCTGCGCCGACGCACAAAGCCACCCCCAACACCAAAAGCACCCGTAGCCGCCCCAGGGAAACACCAAGGCTTTTGGCTGTATCTTCCCCAAGGCTGAGTGCGCGTAAATCCGGGCCAAGCCAAAACAGCAATGATAGACCGACCAAGGTCAGGCTAGCGCTAATAACCGCGCCGTCAAAGCTTGCGTTTTTAAGACTGCCCATAAGCCAGTAGACAATTTCCGACAAGGCCCACGGATTGGGCGCGAAATTCATCAAAAGCCCGGTCAGAGCCGTAGCCAGTGAGCCGATCCCGACCCCGGCCAAAATCAGCACGGTGGCGCTTTGGCGACGTCCGGCCATAGCCAATAAAAGCGCAGCACCCAGGCCCGCGCCCACTAGGGCGGCAGGTATTATCCATAATTTATAGCCAAAATACAAAGCCAAAACCGCCCCTAAAGCAGCCGTGGCGGAAAATCCGAGAATGCCGGGGTCGGCCAAAGGATTGCGGGTATAGCCTTGCAATGCGGCTCCGCTGGCCCCAAGCCCGGCCCCGATCACCAATGCCAATAGGGTGCGCGGCCCGCGCAAGTCTTGCATAATGGTGATGTGAATATCGTCGCCGCGTCCCAGTAAGGCTGGCACAAGATCAACCAGAGGAATAGGTAATGCTCCGATGCTTAAAGACAACAGGGCGGAAAAACCGCCGAACAATACCAAGAGGGCGAGCCGCATTATCTGAGCCCTTCAACGGCTTTGGCAATAATGTCCGTAGCCGCGTAAAGCCCCGGCCCGGCGCATGGCCATAACTTGCCCGGCACATTGACATGGGCGGTTTTGCTAATCTTATCTTGCAAAACCTTGTTGTTCAGCCCGGCCCCATTAACCGAGGCATACCCGTCTTTGAAAAATGATGTAATGACTAAATCTGGTTCAAGCCCAACCAAAGCTTCTATATCCGGTGTATGCCAACCGGGGGTCGTCATGATATTGATGCCGCCGGCCCGCCTGATAGCCGCATCAATATATGTGCCCGGCCCTGCGGTTGCGCCAGATGCGGACAGGTATAAAATCTTTACGCCGCTTTTTTTGGACATTGTTCCGGCGTCGGACTGAATCTTTCCCAGGTTTGACCCCGCCCCACTGGCCGCAAAGTTCAGCATTTTCCGGTTAGCCGTGATGGTTTTAAAATCTTCACCCCATTGCAAGCTTACATATTTGATTTTGGCCTTGTCCAGCAAGGGTTTTGCCGTGATACCTTCGCCGGGGCCAAAGACCACCAATGTTGGCGCTAGTGCCAGCAAGATTTCCGCGTCGTCCCGTGTTTTGGGGGTGTGGCGCAGACTTTGCGGTGCATTCGAAAGCTTGTCCCCCGACTGCCATGACAATGCGGCAATGTTTTCATGGGCAATCATAGACAATACATAAGCATCGCCGCACAGGGAGGTGGAGACAATGCGCGGATGACCCCGGTCGTCCGCGCCTGCCAACAAAAACCCGCTAAAAATTAGCGCTAATACCCGCATAGACCCCCCGTCCCTGTGATGCGTATCCGACAACTTCCTGGTAGGTTTCGTCCAGCAGATTTTCCCCGCGCACAGACAATGTGACCATATCGTTCAATGTGTAGCGTATATTCAAACCAACCAAAGTGAAAGCCTCTAACTCAACACGGGAAAATGTCGCAAAGTCTGTATCAATTTGGCTGCCATTATGATCGGCCGACAAGGTCAAGCTAAGTGGTTTGGTGGGTGTCCATGTGGCAGTGGCGCTGGCCAGGAATTTAGGGCGGCGCAGTTCGCGAATGCCGTTTTCCTCGGCGTCCAGAAAAGTGGCCGAAGCCCGTATGTCGAGATTACCGCCAAGTGAACCACGCCCTTCCAACTCCATACCCTCGCGCGTGCTTTTGGTTGTGCGGTTTAATACGGTGGCGGGGAAAGCGCCAAAATCTGTAAATATTTCGTTGCTCAAATCAGAGCGGAAAAAATCAACACTGAAACTCCATGCCCCCAATTCCTGGTCATAACCAATATTATACCCGGTGGAAGTTTCCGGTTTTATATTTGGATTGCCAACAAAAAATGCCGGAAAAAAGCCAAATAATTCGGTCATGGAGGGATTTTTAACACCCGTTCCCACAGAGGCCCGCACCCGCCCGCCAATATTATCAAAGCCGTAACCCGCCCCAATACGCCAGGTTTGGTTATTGTCAAACCGGTCATTAAAGTCGGCCCGCGCTGATGCGGAAAGGGTGACGGCGGCGTTATTATAGCGGTAATCAGCTGCGAGTGCGGAGTTTTGAATGCTTTGGTTTTGGTTTTGGCCTGCACCAGCACCGCCAAAGTTGGAAAACTGTTCCCGTTCGGTTTCCGCTAGGAGTGTCAGCGAATGCACATCCCATGTTTTCTCCGCCGCCCAGTTAAGCTGGGTGCGTTTGCCCGTGGTGTCATTGCGAAAATTAGTGCCGGTGGTGTTTTGTCTGGTGTCGGTGAGGCCAACATTGATCAGATTTTCAAACCCGGCCAGTTCAAACCGTGCAGAAATACGACCGGTTTTACTATCGGTGGTTAGCTCTGAATTTGTATCATTGAGCCGACCGTCAAAGTCCGTATCGCTATCAAAGCCGGAAACCGCAAGGTTGGCGGAGTATTTGGCGGATAAAACAACCTCGCCAACCTTAACTTGGTTCAGACCAATGTTAAGCCCACGGCTATCGGAGCCATCGTTTTTGCCGCCAAGCCCGGAGACATCATAGCCGTCCGTGCGAAACACATTGCCGTTGATAGATAAAGCCGCGCCCTTAACCGGGACAACCGCCGACACCTGGCCTTCAAAGCTGTTAAAACTCCCGGCTTCAATCGACAGTCTGTAGCGTTCGTTTGTACTGCCAGCCCGCGTGATAATATTGACCACACCACCAAGTGCATCACTACCCCAAAGTGCCGATTGCTCCGCGCGCAGGACTTCGATGCGCACGACATCCTCGCTGCGCAATGCACCAAAATCAAATTCACCCGTATTTGGGTTGGACACTTCCACCCCGTCCACCAGTACCAATACATGATTGCCCTCGGAACCGCGCAAGCGTAGCTGGGTTAGGCTCCCCCCAGGGCCAGAACGATTTATTGATGCGCCGGGAACCGTTCGCAATAAATCTGCAATATATGGGCTGCCTTGGTTTTGAATGTCGGTTTCCATAATAATAGTAACGGGGCTGGTGAGCTCATCTTTTATTGCAAACCCAATACGTTGGCCAACTGAAACAATTTCGGAGTTATTAATTCTTGGCGTAGGGGGTATAATCCACGCACAATTTTCTGTAATAGCAAGGCTTTCATCACATACAGTTTGGGTTTGCCCATAAGCAGGGCTTGCGGAAATTACTGCAAAAACAGCGAGTGCTGCGGCAGATAGTAAAAATAAGCGTTTCATAACGACTCCAAAAATTGCGTGATCCACGCAGGTTTCAATAGATGTCGTCATGGAACCCTCAACTGAGGGTAAGTTCCTGCTCTTTCGCTATTCCCGGCGAGCGGCGCTGGCGACGGTGTTGGCAGGTTTTCTGACTTACGGCTCAATCGATGCTCACACCTTCCCGCATTTACATGCAGTGGTTTATGTGAGCCTCTCGCCGCTTACAGCTGCGGGTACAGTAGTCGGATTTACACCGATTTCCCTTAACCAACGCCGCAAGCCATATCCTTAAATTCAAATATGGGCAAGCCTAATCTTGGTTCAAAATCTAACTAAAATCAAATAAGTCAATTTGCGGCGGTATATCTTCATCAAGCCCGATTTCCAACACGCCTTCGCTATTAACATAGACATTTGCATAGCTGTCATCCTGATCCAGGAAGTTCGCAAAAGCAGTTAAATCGACGACCGTGCCGCTTAAATCTGCGTTTTCGACAACCACATCTCTTGGTGCCAAAGCGTCTTCGGTATAGTGGAAATTATCGCCGCCATTGTCAGCACTTAAAAACAACATGTCTTCTGTCACATCAAGGCTTGGCTCGGATAGTCTGGAATGACTGGTTTCAGTTAGCTCTTCGGTAAGGGCAGGCATCATAAAGGTAAAATCATCTTCGCGCAACATGGCTGTAGTTAGACCGTAGATTTTAAACATGCCGTCAGCGCCCAAATCCAGAGACACGTAAAACCCATGACTATCAAAACCGTCTCTGGCGAGTTCCAAAACCGCCGCGAAGTCGCTTAGCATCCCGGTTTGTATGTCCAGAACATCAATGCCCTGAGCAAAATCTATAATGGCAAATTCCGCAACTGTTTCGCGCCCACTATAAGGCAGCTCGGTCTCACTGCTACCAAGCAATCTATTGCCATCAGTAAGTCCGGGTATTTCAAAGTCCCCGTCCCCGTCGATGGCGGGGTCTGCCTCGACTATTTGCGTATTTTGATCGTCGCCTTCAATAACCGTGCTAGCTGGTGGGTTAGGTGGTGTGTTGGTTAAATTGTGAGGCCCGCTGACAAAACCATAGATTAAATAGCTTTGCCCTGCGCCCGCGACGCCGTTTGCGGTCGCCCTGGGCGCACCAATTAAAATATCGGCCAGGCCGTCACCATTTACATCACCTGCCGCCGAGACAGAAAATCCGGCATTATCACCAGCGGCAATGCCGTTAAATGTAAATCCGTTTGACCCGTTAAGCGAATTAATATCCAACAACCCGCCAAACCCGCCAGCCTGCCCGTAAACCAGATAGGCCTGCCCCGCGCCTGCATTGCCGTTCGCCGTAGCGGACGGTGCGCTGACGACAAAATCATCAAAGCCGTCACCGTCAAAATCTCCAATAGACGTTACATCAAATCCCGTCTCGGCTAAACCGCTACCGCCCGTAATGGCGAAGCCGTTGGTGCCGTCAAGCGTACCGAGATCGAAATTTGCGCCAAACCCTGCTTGTGTGCCAAAGATAACAAAGGCTTGCTCGCTACCTTGACCTTGGGCACCAATCAAAATGTCGTCAATGCCGTCGCCGTTAAAATCACCGCCAGAAACAGAGAAGCCAAGCCCGTCGCCAGGGCGAAGACCCGTAATGGTAAACCCGTTGCTGCCGTTTAGGCCCGCCAAGTTCATGGAGGCCGAGAAACCAGTTGCGCTGCCAAAGACAATATAGGCTTCCCCGGCCCCTGTTCCGTCATCAGCTCCGGGCGCACCGATTAAAATATCGGCCAGGCCGTCGCCGTTGACATCGCCAACGCCCGATACGGCAAACCCGGAAAAGTCTTCCGCATCAATCCCGTTGATGACAAACCCGTTTGTGCCGTTCAGATCAGCAAGCTCCAATACTGACGGGAAACCGTCTGCGCTGCCAAAGACAACATAGGTCTCGCCCGCATGCTCTAGACCGCCCGGGTCAGCCCCGCGCGCACCGATCAAAATATCGTTGATGCCGTCGCCGTTCACATCCCCCGCGCCAGATACGGAGTATCCGGCCTGGTCAACGGCGTCGATCCCGTTGATGATAAATCCGTTTGTGCCGTTTAAACTGCCCAGATCAAATTCTGCTCCAAAATTCGTGCCGCCAAACACAATATAAACCTCGCCGCTTTGGCCGCCATTTGGATCCGCCAAATGTCCACTGATGATCAAATCGTCAATGCCGTCACCATTTACATCTCCCGCCGAAGCGACAGACCAGGCGGCGTTGTCGAACTGGTCTATACCCGTCAGAGCAAACCCGTTGGTGCCGTCCAAATCAGCAAGATCAAAGTCCTGCCCCAGCGGCACCGGCCCGTTCGGCCCGCCAAATATCACATAGGCCACACCTGCGTCGCTGTCCGCGTCGGGGCCAGCAAAATGTGCGCCGACCAGGAAGTCTGCAAACCCGTCATTGTTAATGTCCCCGGCGGCGGCTAGGGCGAAACCGCTCTCGTCATTGGCAGCGACGCCGTTAATGATCACGCCATTGGTATTGGTGTTGGCCAGATCAAATGAGTTGACCTCAAACCGGGCTGTAACCGTTGCGGTGGACGACAAACCATTGCCGTCGCTTACGGTATAGGTAAGTGTTTCAAGATACAGACCCGGCTGTAAGGTATTGAACTCAAATGTGCCGTTTCCGGTGACAGTAAGAACCAGGCTATTGGCCAGGGCGATGGTGGAGCCAACCACGACGGCAATGCCGTTAATATGGGTGACGGTTAGATTGTCCCCGTCCGGGTCGCTGTCAATACCGTTGCCGTTATTGGCCAACAGATCAAAACTGTTATTGGCGGGCGTACCGGAAATATCGTCGTCGGCCGCGACCGGGGCTTCGTTGACATTGCCAATATTGACCGTAATATTTGCCGTATCTGTTAACCCGCCCGTGTCAGTGACGACAATGGTTAGATTGTAACTGGCTAAAACTTCATGATCCAGAGCGCTGGTTGTCGTGATCTGTCCGGTGGGGTCGATAGCAAAGGCATTATTGGTATTGCCGCCCGTTATGGCAAAACCGAGCACATCTCCTGCATCTATGTCTGTAGCAATTACCGCGCCGACCAACGTCCCTGCCGGTAAGTTCTCGTCTACCGCCAAGACGTCATTATTTGCGACCGGCGCATCATTGACGCCGTTTATGGTGACGGTGACAGTGGCGGTGTCAGACCCGCCATTTCCGTCGTCTATGGTGTAGGTGATGGTTGAGGTTGTGGATGTTCCGGCCGCCAAAGCCTCAAACTCGCCGTGGGGATTAAAGCTGAAACTGCCGTTGGCATTGATGGTAAACAAACCACCGCCCGTACCCGCCACGGCAGTGGCCACATTTGCGCTTACGCCCGCCACAGCGGTTACGGTAAATGCGTTATTGTCCGGGTCGCTGTCAACACCATTGCCGTTATCGGTAAAGACGTCGCCGTTTAAAACCGAGTCCTCGTCGGTGCTAAGTGCATCATCTTGGGCTATCGGTGCCGCATTGGTGCTGGTTACCCCGTTGACAGTTACAGTAACCGTAGCCGTGCTAGACCCGCCCTCCGCGTCATCAATGGTATAGGTGACCGTCGTGTCCTGGCTATCTCCAGTATTTAAACCATTAAATTCGCCGTTAGGATCAAAGCTATAAGACCCGTCAGCATTGATGGTAAACAGCCCGCCGGCACTCCCGGCAATGGCCGTGCCAACATTTGCAGAACTACCGTTGACATTACTTACGGTAAACACATCACCGTCCGCATCACTGTCAGCGCCGCTTCCATTGTCGGCGAACACGCTGCCATTTATGCTACTGCTTTCATTGGTCGACAGCGCATCGGGCTGGGCGACCGGGGCCGGGTTGGCAACAGTATAGACGACATTAGTGACAAAACGTGCCTCCTCACTATCTGTGGCAAAGACGCGCACCGTATATATACCGTCACCATTGGGGCCGCCCTGGCTGGCATCTGCGTTTGGTGTACCGGTAATCGTATTTGTGGCCAGATTATACAGCAAGCCTGGCGGAAGCGTGGCAATATCCACTGTAATCGTCAATGTGTCGTTCGCGTCCACATCATCAAAAAACGGCGTCAGAACAAGATCCGTAACAGGGGCGCCATCACCAACATTTTGCGCAGGAATGGGGGTGACCCCAAACGGCGTATCGTTCGCGCCATCGATGGTAACCGTAACTGTGGCCGTATTGGTGCCACCATTGCCGTCATCAATGGTATAGCTTGCCGTTGAAACCGCACTTTCGCCAACGGCGAGCGTGTCGTAATCGCCATTGGGCTGGAAGCTAAATACACCATTGGACTGAATGAGGAAAATCCCGCCCGTACTACCAACTACATTAATGCCAACATTACTGGTTGCACCATTAACCGCACTTACCGTGAACGGATCACCATCAGCGTCACTATCAACACCGTTACTGTTATCCGCAAACACATTGCCGCCCACCGCATTGTCTTCATCGGTGAAGAACGTGTCGTTCTGTGCCACAGGCGCAGTATTGCCTGCGCCTGCTGCGGCCCCTGTAACCACAACCGTAACCAGAGCAGGGTTTGATCCGCCATCACCCAAACTGTTAACATATTGGACAGATGTAAGCGTGGTCTCACCCGGTGCCAAGCCGGCAAAGTCACCATTAGGGTCAAAGGTAAAGCTTCCGTCAGAGTTTATTGTAAAGAGCCCGCCATTGTTGCCAAAAACCTGGGCGCCAACATTGGAAAATTGGCCATCAACCTGAACAACAGATGTACTGGCGGACCCCCGATTATCAGGCCCATTACCATTATCGGCGAATACATCACCTGTCACCGTAGTATTTGCCCCTGTCGCGAAATCATCGTCCCTGGCCAAAAAACTACCGGCCGGGCCATTGAAAACCTCGATTATGATTTGCGTTTCGCTGGAACCACCATTCCCGTCTGCAATGGTGTAACTGACGCTTGTGAAAACCGACTGGCCTTGGCTAAGGCCCGTAAACTCTCCATTGGGGTTAAATGTGTATGTCCCGTCCCCATTGATGGTGAAAATTCCGCCATTATCCCCGGCGACGGCCGTACCCACAAAAGAACCTGTAAAATTGACCTGTGTAACTGTTAATACATCCCCATCAGCATCCTCGTCAGGCCCAGAACCATTGTCCCAAAAAACATTACCCGACGTCGGATCTAAGTTGCCTGCAGCAACATTATCCGCGCGGGCAATGGGGTCGATATTGGTCGTGCCGTCAAGAACAGTGACGGTAACAGTTGCCGTACTTGCCTCTCCGAACGCGTCTGCAATTGTATAAGTTACGGATGTCGTTCCCGTTTGGCCCGGCAATAAGCCGGAAAAATCACCATTAGGTCTGAAAATAATTCCCCCGCTGGGAATGATGATGAATATACCGCCATTACTTCCCGCAACCGCCAGGCCTACATTTGCTTTTACACCATTTACGGACGTGACGCTAACCGGGCCATCGGGGTCACTATCAACACCAAGACCATTATCATCAAATATGACATTACCGACCAATTCAGTAACAGAATTCGTCGTAAAATCGTCCGCTGAAGCTATTGGTGCATCATTGACGCCTGTAACCACTACGCTGGCTACTGCAGTGCTGGTCAATCCGGTCCCGTCATCTATTGTGTAGGATATGCCTGTGGATCGCGTTTGAATTTGAGCCAAAAACTCGAAGTCCCCGTTCGGGTCAAAGGTAAATGTACCGTCCGCCGCAATGGTAAAAAGTCCGCCGGAGCTACCAGCAATCGTTAAACCAACATTTGTAGCAGACCCTGCGACTTCGGTAACCGTGAGCGGATCCCCGTCAGCGTCACTATCAATGCCATTGCCATTATCCGCAAACACATTGCCGCCTACCGCGTTGTCTTCATCAGTAGTAAACGCATCATCGTTGGCGACTGGCGGGGTGTTGGCAGGTGCGGTCCCAAACCCGAACATAATATAACCTACACCCTGCGCACCAGACCCTGCATCATTGGCATCAGGCGCCCCGATCAAAAGGTCGGCAAATCCGTCATTATTGACATCACCGGCACCCGACACCGAAAAACCACTACTATCGCTGGTGTTTGCACCAAACAAGGCAAAACCGTTTGTCACGTCAAGATTGGTGAGATCCAAAACCGGATTATTGCCGAAATTGCCGCCAAAAATCAAATAGGCCTGCCCAGCACTCTGATTCCCGTTAGGGCCAGCAAATGGTGCACCAATAACAAAATCGTCTATGCCGTCACCATTGAAATCCCCCACACCCGAAACGGAAAACCCGGTGCCGTCAAACCTGTTAATACCGTCAATTACAAACCCGTTAAACCCGTTAAGGTCAACTAAGTCCAGACTAGCCGTGAAATTGGCTGCACCGTAAATCACATAGGCTTGTCCTGCCATTGCTACGCCGGTAGAACTATCAGCACCAGGTGCGCCAATCAGAATATCTGCGAACCCATCACCATTGACATCGCCAATATCCGATATGGAGCGCCCCAGCTCCGCTCCGGCGCTTATGGCATTGATGATAAAGCCATTGGTGCCGTCCAGGGCCAATAAATCAAGGCTGGCACCAAACCCGGCTGCATTGCCAAACACAACATAAACTTCACCAGTGAAAGAATCTAAACCAAATGCGCCATTAGCGGTAGGGGACCCTATTGCAAAGTCGGCGATACCGTCGCCGTTGATATCCCCAAGCCCGGTAACGGCTTGGCCCAAACCGTTACTTTCAGAAAAAGTAGGAATGACAAACCCGTTTGTCCCGTTCAATGTCGCCAAATCAAAAACTGCCGGAAATGGTGTGTTTGATCCGAAAATCACATAGGCGCCGGCAGGGTCTCCCCCTTCCGATACGCCTCTGCTACCAATGATAATATCGTCAAACCCATCGTTGTTTATATCCCCAATATTGCTGACAGCTGTGCCGAGGTCCGTATCAAATCCCCCGCTCGAGATAATGAAACCATTTGTCCCGTTCAATGTCGTTGCATCAATTACCGCAGAAAATGGTGTATTTGAGCCGAAAATTACAAAGGCCACCCCTTCGCCTCCACCTGTACCGGGAGACCCAATCAATATATCGTTAATGCCGTCCCCGTTAACGTCGCCTGCGCTTGAGACTGACGCGCCTAACAGGTCAAGTGTTCCCGGCCCTCTGATCTCAAAACCATTGGTGCCGTCAAGCGTGTTTAAATCTAGGCCTCCCGGAAACCCGGCGGCACTACCAAATATCACGCCCGCGCCGCCGCCAATCGGCCCATTAGGCCCCCCAATGATATAATCGTCAATGCCGTCCCCGTTGACATCTCCAAGATTGGACACGGAAAAACCAACAGAAACACCGTCGTCCCCCAGTGTGATCCGGTACCCGTCAGTGGCAGATAGGCTCGATAAATTTAGCGCGTTCACAGTGAAGCTTACATTTACGCTTGCGGTATCCGTACCGCCATTACCGTCGTCAATGGTATAGGTGAATGTGTCCGTGACGACATCGCCGCCGTCTAACCCGACGGTGTTGAACTCAACCATACCGCCGCCCAGATAGGTCACTACCAGACCATTGTTAAGGGTAATGACTGTTCCGACGATAACCGTCATGCCGTTGATCTGGGTGATGGTTAATGTATCGCCGTCGGCATCCGAATCAACTCCGTTGCCATTATCGGCAAACAGATCAAACACCGTCACCAACCCGCTAGCGTTTATAGTATCATCATTGGCGCTCGGCGGAGCTAGTAAAGCACTGCCTATAGCAGCTCCGAGATCAGGGATGAAAAGCGGCGCAAAACCTGTCCTACCGTCCCCTAATCTGTTGTTGTCTAATTGACCGTCCGGTTGAAAGCCGACCCGGGTGTCGTTTTGATCCAGCAAAACCATACTGTCGAAAGCATTAAATATATATGTCATACTTGGCCCCATTTAGATAGAATGCGGGCGGTTTTTGCCCGGCAGTTTTTTCTTTAATAACAAAGTTGCAGGTAAGACACAAGCCTTAGTCCGGCGTCGCCCCACCGCTCAAAGCATCCAGAAATGTGGTGCCGAAGCGCTCCAGCTTGGCTTTACCCACACCGTGCACACTTGACATATCGTCCAGATTTATTGGTTGTTTTCGGGCCATATCGCGCAAGGTTTTGTCGTGAAAAATCATAAAGGCCGGGACATTTTGTTTTTGGGCCAAAGAGCTTCTGGCCTCTCTCAAGCGGGCAAATATCTCCAATTCGGCCTCGGACAAGCCTTGTTCCGCCTGTTTGGGTTTGGCGCTGGCTTTTGCTGAGTTTGCGCCTTCTATATCCTTTGTAAATTGTGGCCTGTAAGAGAAATCGGTTATGCCGCGCAGTAACTTTTTCCCCTGCTCGGTCATGGATAGCCCGCCGTATTCGGCTATGTCGAGGCGCACAAACCCGGCGGCGACCATTTGGCGAATAATAGAATGCCAGCTCGGCTTTTTATGTTGCTTGCCCACACCCCATGTGGGTAATTTGTCATGGCCAAAATCGCGGATGCGTTTGGTGTTGGCTCCAACCAATATATCACAAATATAGGCCGGGCCGAACCTTTGGCCAGTGCGCAAGATCGCCGACAATACCATCTGGCCCTCCCGTAATCCGTCTTTAAGCTCAACCGGATCAAGACAAACATCACAATTATTGCAAGGTTTTGACGTTTCCCCAAAATACGCCAACAAGGAACGGCGACGACAGGTCGGGGCCTCGCAATAGGCGATCAGCCTGTCCAGGCGTTTATGGGCCCGGCGGGTCTGGGCTTTGTCCGCGCCGTCTTCTTCGATGAATTGCCTACGCATGCGAATATCACCCACACCGAACAACATTTCACAATCCGCCGGATCGCCGTCGCGCCCGGCCCGGCCAAATTCCTGATAATAGTTTTCCATGGACGACGGCAAATCGGTGTGAAACACAAACCGCACATCCGGTTTATCTATGCCCATACCGAACGCTATGGTCGCACACATAATAACACCGGGGTCTTTGACAAATTGTTTCTGGTTTTTGGCGCGCAGTCTTTTATCCAGACCCGCATGATAAACCAAAGCATTGTGACCAAGCCCGTTCAAAACCTGGGCGGCGACTTCGCATTTTTTGCGTGATAAACAATAGACAATGCCGCTATCACCCTTTCGTGTTTTGACAAATGCCGCCAACTGGTTTTGCCAGCCTTGCTTGGGCGATACGGCCAGTGAAATGTTGGGCCGGTCAAAGCCGGAGACATAAACCTTGACGTCATTTTTGAACAGTTTAGCGGCTATATCCTTGCGCGTCACCTCGTCAGCGCTGGCGGTCAGGGCAATAATGGGTGCGGCCGGGAAATGGGTTTTAAGCTGGGTCAGCATTTCATATTCGGGCCTGAACGACGGCCCCCACTGGGAAATACAGTGGGCTTCGTCGACAGCAATCATACGCACGTCCAGTGAGCGCATGACGTCCAATGTAGACGGGTTCATCAAACGCTCCGGTGACATATAGAGCAAGCGGGTTTCGCCCTTGCGTAAAGCTTGCCAAATCCGCTCATTGTCTTGGGGCGAAACAGTGGAATTCAATGCTTCCGCAGGTGCGCCCAGTAATTTAAGCGCACTGACCTGATCGCTCATTAGCGCAATCAGCGGAGAAACCACAATCGTCAAACCTTCACCCATCAGCGCCGGGATCTGAAAAATCAAAGACTTGCCCGCCCCCGTAGGCATAACACAAAACACATTTTCCCCGGCCAGCAAGTCAGCGATAGGCTGTTCCTGCCCAGGCCGAAATTCGTCATAGCCAAATATGTTTTTAAGGGTGGTGTACATAAGTCTTTAAAGAACACGCGGGGAACAAATGCAAGTAGGAATTTGCTAGACCAAATGTTCCCGTTGGCATAGAAGGGGGGTTCGCGATTTTGTGGATTGGAGTTTGTATGACAGATACCCCTAATAAAGGCCTTTTGATGGCGGCACAGGCTGTGCAGGAAAATGCATATGCGCCGTATTCAAACTTTCAGGTTGGCGCGGCTATATTGGCGGCGGACGGAAATATATATGTTGGCTGCAATGTGGAAAATGCCGCTTACCCGGAAGGCCAGTGCGCCGAGGCCAGTGCCATCTCGGCAATGGTGGCAGGTGGCTCGCTTGAGATCAAACAAATTTGTATTGCCAAAAAAGGCGGTGGTAGGGTTGCGCCGTGCGGTGGGTGTCGCCAGAAACTCAATGAGTTTGCCGGTGCTGATGTTCCGATTTTCGTACAAGGCGCAGACGGCGGCTTGCAGTCCTATACTTTGGGCGAATTACTGCCTGTCGCTTTTGGTAAAGACCATTTGGAGGCGGATAAGTGAGCGCCTCCAAAAATATAAAGCAATTAGCCAAACTCATAAATGAACGCACGGGCGCAAAGCCTGTGGATATGGGATTGATATTGGGTTCGGGGCTTTCCGGCCTTGTGGATCTGATCGAAGATGCGGTAGCTGTGCCTTACGCGGAATTGCCGGGCTTTCCCCATGCGGGCGTATCGGGGCATAATCCCAATCTGGTGATCGGCACGATAGAGGGCGTCCATGTGGCGGTGTTCGGGGGGCGGTCACATTATTACGAGCACGGCAAGGCGGATGCTATGCGGGTGCCTTTGGAGGTTTTGAAAGCGCTCGGTGCCAAAGCCGTTTGCGTCACCAATTCGGCGGGCTCTTTGCGCGAAGACTTGCCGCCGGGTTCGCAAATGTTGATCACCGATCATTTGAATTTATCCGGCACCAGTCCTTTGATCGGCGAGCCGGGTGATGCGCGCTTTGTTGATATGGTTGATTGTTATGACCCCGAACTGGTGGCCGCCGCCAGACGCGGGGCGGAGGAAATCGGGGTTGATTTAAAAGACGGGGTTTATGCTTGGCTGTCCGGCCCGGCGTTTGAGACACCCGCAGAAATACGGATGCTCAAAGTAGTGGGCGCGGACACGGTGGGCATGTCCACGGTGCCGGAAGTTATTTTGGCGCGGTTTTTGGGCCTGAAAGCCGTCGGGTTTTCCAATGTCACCAATATGGCGGCGGGCATGTCGGCGACCGCCATCACCCACGCCCAGACCAAGGAATGGGCCGCCAAATCAGCCGAGCAGTTTCAGGCCCTCATCAAAGCGTTTTTAAGACAATTATGAGTATAGTTAGAAATCCCGGAATCCCCCTTGACCTCAAGCATGTAAAGGGCATTCAAATCAACCGTTCGGCATTAGAGCGCCGCGCCGCCACCATGGGCACACGCCGTTCGGTCAAGAAAGATTACCAAACCGCCTGGCTGCTTAAAGCTATCACATTTATCGACCTTACCACTTTGGCCGGGGACGATACAGATGGTCGTGTAAAGCGCCTGTGCGCCAAAGCCCGTAATCCGGTGCGCCGCGAGGTTCTGGAGGCATTAGGCGCAACGGACTTGAACATCAAACCCGGCGCGGTGTGCGTCTATAATAATTTTGTCAAAACTGCCGTAAAAGCATTGTCGGGCTCCGGTATTCCGGTTGCTGCCGTCTCCACCGGGTTTCCGGCGGGCCATACACCGCTTGGGACGCGGCTTGCCGAGATACGCGCCTCGGTCAAAGCCGGGGCTACAGAAATTGATATTGTTATCGAACGCCATATGGTTCTGCGTGAGGACTGGCGGGCTTTGTATAATATGGTGGCCAAATGCCGCGCCGCGTGCGGGGATGCCCATATCAAAGTTATACTCGGTACGGGAGAGCTTGGCACTTTGACCAATGTTGCCAAGGCGTCCATGGTCTCCATGATGGCGGGTGCGGATTTCATCAAAACCTCGACCGGCAAAGAGAGCGTCAATGCCACCCTGCCCGTGTCTTTGGTCATGGTGCGGATGATCCGCGAATACCAAGAAATGACCGGATATAAAATCGGCTATAAACCTGCGGGCGGCATTGGTGATGCCAAGACGGCTTTGGTCTATATGATTTTGATGAAAGAAGAATTGGGCAATGACTGGCTTTCGCCCGAACTGTTTCGTATTGGCGCGTCCTCATTGCTCGGTGATATTGAACGCCAGCTAGAACACCGTGCCACGGGCCGTTATGCGGCGCGTCATCACCAATCGCTTGTTTAGGATAGGAATATGTCTGTGAAAGATATTTATCAGAATATGGAATACGGCCCCGCCCCCGAGAGCGACGAACAGGCAAGAGCCTGGTTGGCGGGCCACAAGAAAAAGTTTGATCTGTTTATCGGCGGTAAATGGGTAAAGGCGAACGGCAAAACCTTTGGTTCATATAACCCGGTGGACGGCAAAAAGCTGGCGAGCATCTCAATGGCCAGCAAAGCCGATGTAGCAAAAGCGGTTAAAGCGGCGCAAGCGGCTGGGCCGGGATGGCGGGCTTTGTCCGGTCACGAGCGGGCCAAATATCTTTATGCCCTGGCTAGGCTTGTGCAAAAACATGCCCGCGTACTGGCGGTGCTGGAAAGTATGGATAACGGCAAGCCGATCCGCGAAACCCGCGATATTGATATTCCGCTGGTGGCGCGGCATTTCTATCATCACGCCGGATGGGCGTCTTTGCGCGACACTGAACTTGCGGGCTATGAACCCCACGGCGTGGTCGGGCAAATTATTCCGTGGAATTTTCCGCTATTGATGATGTCGTGGAAAATTGCACCGGCTTTGGCTGCGGGCAATACGGTGGTTATGAAACCAGCCGAGCAAACCCCGCTTACGGCTCTGTATTTTGCCGAATTATGTATGAAGGTCGGATTACCGGCAGGCGTGGTCAATATTATAACCGGCGACGGCTCTACCGGGGCCGCCATTGTTGCCCACAAGGGTATCAGCAAAATCGCTTTTACCGGTTCTACCGAGGTCGGAAAACTTATCCGCAAGACAACTGCCGGAACGGGCAAAGAGATTACGCTGGAGCTAGGCGGTAAATCCCCTTTCATTGTGTTTTCGGACGCCGATCTGGACAGCGCCGTCGAGGGGGTGGTCAATGCTATCTGGTTTAACCAAGGCGAGGTCTGCTGCGCCGGATCGCGGCTATTGGTTAGCGAGGCGGTGGCGGACAAATTTTATAAAAAACTCAAGCGCCGCATGGACAAGCTTCGGGTCGGCAATCCGCTGGACAAAGCCGTGGACATGGGGGCATTGGTCAACAAAACCCAATTGGCCAATATCCAAACCATGCTCGTTAACGGCCTCAAAGAGGGCGGCGAAATTTATCAGGCCAATATTGATCTACCCGAAAAGGGCTGTTTTATGCGCCCGACCTTAATCACCAATATGAATACGGCTTGTACGCTTGTACGCGAGGAAATCTTTGGCCCGGTCATGGTATCTATGACATTTAGAACACCCGACGAAGCTGTGCAACTTGCCAACAACACCCGCTACGGCCTGGCCGCCAGTATCTGGTCTGAAAACATCAATACGGCGCTTGATATAGCGTCGCGCATCAAGGCCGGGGTGGTCTGGGTCAACTCGACCAACCAATTGGACGCGGCGGTGGGGTTTGGCGGCTATAGGGAAAGCGGCTATGGTCGCGAGGGTGGCCGTGAAGGCATGTTGGCTTATCTGAAACCAAAAGGCGGTGCGACAAAACCGCTTACGGCAATTAAGTCTGCACCAGTTAAATCGGGCACTCCCGAAACCAGCATAGACCGCACAGCAAAAAATTATGTTGGCGGCAAGCAGGCAAGGCCGGACGGTAGCTCCGTCATGCCTGTGGTTTCTCCGGAGGGAAAGTTGATTGGCGAAGTCGGGCGCGGGAACCGCAAAGATGTGCGCAACGCCGTTGAAGCGGCAACGAAAGCCGCCAAATGGTCATCCTCCACCGCCCACTTGCGCGCACAAATCATCTATTATATCGGCGAGAATCTCGACGCCCGCAAAACCGAATTTGCGGCGCGGATCAAGGCTATGACCGGATGCACAATTGCCAAAGCCAGGCGCGAGGTCGAATTGTCCATAGCGCGTTTGTTTTTCTATGCGGGCTTTGCCGATAAATTTGACGGGGCCGTTCACGCCCCGCATACCCAATTTGGGCGCGACATTGCCATTGCCATGAATGAACCCCTCGGCATTGTCGGCATTGTTGCGCCCCAAGACGCGCCTTTGCTGGGCTTTGTCTCTTTGCTGGCTCCGGTGATTTCGGCCGGTAACCGCGCCGTTATCATTCCGTCGGATATATATCCGCTGGCGGCAACGGATTTTTATCAGGTGTTGGAAACCTCGGACGTGCCTGCTGGCGTGGTCAATATCATCACAGGCGAGCATGATGTTTTAACGCCAACCCTGGCCGAACACGAAGAAGTGGCTGGCCTGTGGTATTTCGGCAAAGCCGGCGGTGTTGCAGGCGTCGAAGCCGCGTCAACATCCAATCTTAAACAGGTTTGGTCACACCAAGAACAGCAGGTAAACTGGGCCAATGCTTACGGGCGCCGCTATATGGAAAAAGCCAGCCAGGTCAAAAATATCTGGGTGCCTTATGGGGCATAATTCATTATCCTCTCCCCCGTTTACAGGGGAGGGGAAAAGCATGACCACCTTTCTACCACAAGAGTTTATCCGCCAAATCCGCGACGGTGAAAAACCGTCTGCGGCGGCTATAAAAACCTTTATTGACGGTATTGGCTCTGGCGAAACCAGCAAAGCTCAGATCGGTGCCTTTGCCATGGCGGTTTATAAAACCGGGCTTGGCAGGGACGAGATCGTCGCCCTGACCAAAGCCATGCGCGACAGTGGTGATGTGATGAGGTGGGATTTGCCTGGCCCGGTGCTGGACAAGCATTCTACGGGCGGTGTCGGTGATAACGTGTCTTTATTGCTTGGCCCGGTCGTGGCGGCGTGCGGCGGTTATGTGCCGATGATTTCCGGCCAGGGGCTTGGCCATACGGGCGGGACGCTGGACAAGTTCAGTGCTATTCCCGGCTATGATGTCAATGCGGACACTGCTTTGTTCAGGCGCACAGTAAAAGAAATCGGCTGCGCCATTATCGGACAAACGGGCGCATTGGCCCCTGCTGATAAAGTGCTTTATGCCGTCCGTTCCGCCACCGCGACCGTGGACAGCGTGCCTCTCATCACCGCGTCTATCTTGTCCAAGAAATTGGCCGAAGGGCTGGACGGGCTGGTGCTGGATATCAAATGCGGCAATGGGGCCATGATGACGGATTTGGGCCAGGCGGAAACTCTGGCCCGGTCGCTGATTGGTGTCGCGGGCGGTGCAGGCGTCAAAACCTCCGGGCTTGTTACCGACATGAACCAGCCATTGGCTAGCGCGGCTGGCAATGCCCTCGAAGTCCGCAATGTTATTGATCATTTTGGCGGCAAGCGCGATGGGCGGCTGCACGAAGTTACATGTGCGTTATCAGCCGAAATGTTGGTGTCCGGCGGCTTGGCCAAAAACATCAGTGAAGCGCGGGCACAGGTGGACGCGGTATTTGCCAACGGCAAAGCGGCAGACGTGTTTGTACGCATGGTCTCGGCCCTCGGCGGGCCAAATGATTTGATGGAAAACCCGGATAAACATTTCCCTGCCGCCCCGGTCATCAAGGATATAAAAGCCGCCAAGTCCGGTATAGTCTCGAGCATAGACAGCCGCGCAATCGGCACGGCGGTGATCGTCATGGGCGGGGGCCGCAAGCGACCTGACGACACAATAGACACACGTGTAGGTTTTGACCGCATTGCAGCCATTGGTACGCGCATCAACAAAGGCGATGTGCTGGCCCGCATTCATGCCGCCACAAAAAGCCATGGGGATGAGGCTGGTCAAATGTTCATGGATGCCTATACTTTGTCTGACAAGTATGAAGAAAACCCGTTGATCATCAAGCACATGGGCGTGGAGCTATGAAAAGAGCTTTTATATTGGTGATGGACAGCGTCGGTATTGGCGGTGCGCCGGACGCAGCGGATTTTGGTGATGTTGGCTCCAATACATTCGGGCACATTGCACAATGGTGCGCTGATGGCCGGGCCGATATTGAGGGGGTACGCTCAGGCCCGCTACACATTCCGTTTCTGGAAATGCTCGGGCTTGGTCTGGCGGCAAAGCTTGCGTGCGGAGAATTGCCTGCAGGGCTTAATCCAAGCCCAAACATTATTGGTCAGTACGGCCCGGCATCTGAATTATCATCTGGCAAAGACACCATATCGGGCCATTGGGAAATGGCTGGCCTGCCCGTGACTTTCGATTGGGGTTATTTTACCGATAAAACCAACAGCTTCCCCAAAGCTCTGCTAGACGATTTAATTTCCGGGGGAGATCTGCCCGGTGTTCTCGGTAATTGCCACGCGTCCGGCACGACTATCCTTGCGCAGCTGGGTGCGGAGCATATAAAAACCGGTAAACCCATTGTCTATACCAGCACGGATTCCGTCATTCAAATCGCTGCCCACGAACAGCATTTCGGGTTGGAGCGATTGCTGGACTTGTGTGTGTTGGCCCGTAAACTGGTAGATCCGCTCAACATAGGCCGGGTGATCGCCAGGCCCTTCGCGGGGGACCGCCCGGCCAATTTCGCCCGCACCCATAACCGCCATGATTACGCCGTGCCGCCCATTGCCCCGACCCTGCTTGACCGGGTTCAGGGCGCTGGCGGCGCGGTTCATGCCGTGGGAAAGGTTAGCGATATTTTTGCCGGGCGCGGTGTCAGCCATAAATACCCGGCGTCGGGGCACTTAGCCTTAATGGCGGCGACCAAAAAGGCGGCGCGGGTTGCCAAAGACGGCGATTTGATCTTTACAAATTTCGTAGACTTCGACATGCATTTTGGCCACCGCCGCGATGTGCCGGGCTATGCCAATGCGCTGGAAGAATTTGATCCTATGCTGGCCGAATTTGCCTTTAATTTACGCCCGGGCGATCTGGTCGTCATAACCGCCGACCACGGTAATGACCCGACCTGGCCCGGCTCCGACCACACCAGAGAGCAAGTTCCGTTCCTGGCTTTCGGCCCCAATATCAAACCCGGCCCCAGCGGCAAACACAAGGGGTTTTCGGTTATAGCCGATAAAATTTCCGGGCATTTGGGATTAGGTTAAAAATTAACGTGACTTATTTGTTGTTTTTTATCACTACATCTTGGAAATTTTGTGCCAGGCATCGCGGTCGGTCAGGGTGTCCCAATAGTCCTGGATGCGGTCACTGATCTGGTCATGGGCTTTGGCCAGGCGGGCCAGTAGCAAGCAATAGCCGACCGAAATATCGGCGGCAGAGAAGCCGGATTTTAAGATATAGTCATGATCTCCAAGTTGGGTTTCCAACATGCCCAGGACTTTGGTTAGCTCTTTTTGGGCCCATTTGTCGGTGGCGGCACTGCGGTGCTCTTCCGGGAAGAAAAACCGTTGATACATCATGGTGGCGACCACCGGGGCCAATGTGCTTTCGCCGTAATGCAGCCATTGTAGATAGGGGCCGTATTCAGGGTCATCGACCGTAGGTGCCAATTTCCCCGGCGCGTATTTGTCCATGATATATTGCATGATGGCGACGCTCTCGAACATCACCATATCTCCGTCCTTGATGGCCGGGACTTTGTTCAGCGGGTGGATTTTGGTGTAATCGTCGCCGCCAAATTTTCCCGGCAGATATTCCAGACTGTCGATTTCATAAGGCAAGCCAAGTTCTTCCAGCAGCCACAAAACCCGCATGGAGCGTGAGCGCGGCAAATGATATACAGTGATTGGGTGGGTCATAAGTGGCTTTCCTTTGGTTCTATTTTGGTTAGTGTCTAAAACATGTCTGGCACAATAACAACCATTCCGCTTCATTTATTGGCGCTGTCCTTACTCCCTGTGTGCGCGGTGTTGTGGATACAATTTCGTTGGGGCCTGGCGTGGAAAGAGGGCATTTACGGTGTATCGCGTATGGTGGCGCAATTGCTGATCATCGGATATTTTCTTTTGTATATTTTTGGCGCCAAAAATGTCTGGATATTACTGGCTGTGCTTGGCGTTATGGTATTGGCCGCCAGTTGGATTGCTTTGCGCACGGTCAAGCACAAGCGCCGGGTATTGTTCGCTGCAGTTCTGGTTTCGGTTTTGCTCGGCGGTGTATCGGTATTAGTATTGATTACCCAGGGGGTTTTGCGGTTGTCGCCCTGGTACCGTGCAGATATTATGGTGCCGTTAGCGGGCATGATCTTTGCCGGCTCCATGAATGCCATCGCCTTGGCCGCAGAGCGCTATTATGAAGAACGCCGCCGGTCGGTCGGCAGGGTTCAAGCTCGCGCCAGCGCCTTTCGTACCGCCATGATCCCGATCACCAATGCGCTTTTTGCTGTTGGCCTGGTGTCTCTGCCCGGCATGATGACCGGGCAGATTTTGTCAGGCATAGACCCGTTAATCGCCGTACGCTACCAAATCATGGTGATGACCATGCTATACGGTAGCGCAGGACTATCAGCAGCACTGTTTCTGGTTTTGGTGTCTCGGGAGGGCTCTAGCCCAGCCTATAAGCGATCATAGCTTGCACATTTTTTCGCTTTCGAGGTTTACCGTTCTTAAGCACTGGTTCGTACTTCCATTTTGCAACAGAAATTTTTGTGGCTTTATTGAAGCACGGATTGTCGGATTTTGTCACCCGGATGTTTTCTACATCTCCCTGCTTGCTCACGTCAAATTTCACAAAAACACTTGCGGCATATTTACCGGGATTTGCCGTGCAATTTGCCGGAAACATTGGTGGGTAGCGGACTATGGGTTGCGCGTCTTTGTCCGGCGAAGAAATTTCGCCTGCTGTTGCAATCAATCCGTATGAGCCTAGCAAAACCGCCATGCTTGTCAAAATCCCCAATTGGATATTTGGCCGCTTTGACTTGAAAGCCCCGGCGTTTTCGTTCAATATGTTGTTCACTCTCATTTTTGCACTCCTTAAATGTTCGAGATTGAGGGTTGCGGAGGGACATGGCAGTGTCCCTCCCTTGCCCGTTTGTGGGCTATATTTGCGCAAAACCTCAAGCAGTAATCTGCCGTAACTTTCCCGTAAATTCTTGTCGGCGCCGCGCAAGACGGCATTATCCGCACGCATCTCCGCCGCGTCCAACCAGCGCCGCACCATGTGGTGGACGGGCGGGTAAGGCCACATCAACGCTTTGAGAATATATAGCACAAGCATGGTTTGCGGATCGCGGTACTTAATATGGGCCGCCTCGTGGGCATAGATCATTTTGCGCTGGTTTGCCGAAATTTGCTTGCGCAAATTGAGCGGCATCAAAATGGCGGGGCTAAATATGCCTACGGAGCAGGGCGGGCAGGCTTGTGCGGTTTCGATAATTTCATACCCCGCATCAACGTGCCTGGTTCCGGTTTGCCGTGCGCGGTTTAATAAGACCACCTGCCGGGCCAGCCTGAACAAAAACAGCACAGCCCCCAAAAAATATACCCAGCCAAGCAAAGCGCCCATTATTGACAACCCAGATTGCACGCCTGCATTAGCTATAAAACCGCCCATTTTGGATTGCGCGTTAAATATATCCACCAAAACATTTGGCGGGGATAAAACTCCGGACTGGATTATAATGGTTGTAACCACAGGTGCGGCAATCCCGGTAAAAAGTACGGCCAACCAGTATTCAGGCCAACCCGTCAGGCCTTTGCTTCGCGCCGCCATGAAAACCGAAAGCCCCCATATAGAAAACAGCCACACACTGGCTGACGACAAAAACAGCAGCCAGTTCATCTCTTGTCCTGGGCGCCGAGCAGGCCTTCCAGCTCGTCCAGTTCTTCGTCTGTAAGTAATGTGCTGCCGGTAAATGTTGAGGCGGGCAAGGGGCCGTCTACCTCCAGGACGCGACCGAAAAACTCGCGGGCCATCCCGGCCAGAGTGGCGGTTTTGGAGACATTTGCACTCACTTTCGCCGGGCCGTCCCCCTTGGATATAGTGATAAACCCCTTATCGTCCATACGCTCCAGCGTTTTGCGGGTCGAGGAAAACGACCACGCCAAATCGACCGCGCATATTTCGTGCAATCTGCGCACAGGCAGGGCACCATGCGACCACAAAGCCTTGAGTAAAACCAGTTCCGGCGGGTTGGGTATGTATTTCATGTATGCGTATATGCGACATATGTCGCATAATGTCAAGCTTGATCTTGCCGTCCCATTTTGCGCTCAATCAGCACCTCATTGATTTCTCCGCCCAGAATGATCAGTGCGGCGGAAATATAGACGAATAAAAGGGCGATGACAACGCTGCCCAGGCCCGCATACATGATTTGGGCGCGGGAAAACTGGGCCGTGTATTTGGCGTAAACCTGGGCGGCCAGCAGCCATAATATCATTGTCGTCAATATACCGGGCAAGACTTGGCGGAACCGCAAGCGTTTACGCGGTAAATATAAATGCCCGACCAGTAAAGCCAAAAACATCACCGATAGCCCTGTGGGTATACGCAAAAGATGAAACCACGCAGAAAAGTTTGATAGCACAGAGATCCGCGCTTCCGCCGTACCCCACCACAAAGGCGCAAATACGATCAGCACAGCCAAAACCAATAACACACCCGCACCGCCAAATACGAATACCAGGTTTTGTAGCACCCGTATCCACCAAGGTCGGCGCTCGCGCACACCAAGGCCGTAGGCCCGGTTAAACCCGACCCGCAAACTTTCGATGCCGCCCGCCGCTACATATATAGTCATCAGTATAGACAAGGTCAGCACGCCGCGATTTGGCATGGTCAAAATGGCATAAATATCACCCGATACAGGCCCGACGATTTCCGGCGGAGCAACACCAAGCAGATACTCAACCACAGTACGGGCCAGAGCTTCATTGCCCAAAAACCCGGCCAGTGCGGTAAGAAATATCAAAAACGGAAAAAACGCTAACAAAGACGAGAATGCAATATTACCGGAAAGAACAAAGCCGTCGTCTGCGACAAATCTGCGGTGTACATCGCGGACAAATGCGAGCGGTTGCCAAACGAACATGTTCAAAAATGTTGGTTTGGCTTTCATCCAGAGCTAGCCAATACTCTGCGTCACACCCATGGAGAGGATCATCATGGTTGCGGCGCTGATAAGAATGCCAACGAACACCGCGCCAACCCAATCAAAGCCTGCAATGCGCGAGGCCAGCCTGATATCAATGGCCAATGTGCCCAAATACAGGCTAAAGCCCATAAAATACACCAATGCAAATGGCAATAGCCCGATAAGGTACAGGCCCGCCGTTGCCGCAACGGCAGCCAGGGCAAATAGGATTGTCCAGTTACGCACGATCACCCAGGGGCGAAAAGCCGCCATTTTATCAAAGAGCATACACAATATATAAGCAAGCAGCGGGAAAGCCGCAGCTATGAGTGCCAATGTCAGCGCAACCGTCTGGTAGGGCGGTGTGGCGGTGTTGTCATTATATCGCACCACCGCTGATGTCACGACCAGGCCAAGCGGGATATACGCAGCGACGGCCAGGAGCGAACGCGGCAAAGCGGGCGCGGAGACGTCTATATCGTCCTGCCAGGTCCGGCCCATCAGGGCATTTATCACACCGGTAAAAATCTTCATATGTCGCCAAAGTAGCGCACTAAAAATGCTTTGTAAATTTGCATCAGGTTTTTTATATCTTCCACACTGGCGCACTCATTGACCTGGTGGATGGTTTTACCGATCAGGCCAAATTCTACCACGGGCGCATAATGGGTGATGAAGCGGGCGTCGGACGTGCCGCCGCTGGTCGAGAGTGTGGGGGTTCGTCCGGTGATGTCTGAGATTGCGGCTACGAGCGTATCGGTAAATCCGCAAGGTTTGGTCAAAAACGGGTGGCCGGGCACGGTAAGGTCAGCCTCTATCCGTCCGGAAAAACCCTGTTTGACCAGCGCTATTTCGTCTTGAATCCAGGCTAATAAACTATCACCACTCTGCTCGGTGTTAAAGCGAATATTAAAGCGCGCAGTCGCCGTGTCGGCTATGACATTATGGGCCGGATTGCCAACATCCACAGAAGTAATTTCAAGGTTTGAAGGCTGGAAGTTACCATTTCCCGTGTCCAGTTTTTTAGACGCAAGCGCCGTGAGCAATTTGAGCATGGTCGGCACCGGGTTTCCGGCCAGATCCGGATAGGCGACATGGCCTTGGGTGCCGATAACCTTGATAACACCGTTCAAAGACCCGCGCCGCCCGATCTTGACCATCTCGCCGAGCCTATCGGGGTTGGTGGGTTCCCCGACCAGGCAATGATCTATCACTTCGCCTTTTGCGGTAATGGCCTCCAGGACTTTTTTGGTGCCGTTAAGCGCCGGGCCTTCCTCGTCGCCAGTGATCAGAAAACTGATAGAGCCGTTTGGCACCCAGCCGCCTGCCAATAATTCCGATACTGCCGCTACAAACGCCGCAATGCCGCCCTTCATATCCGCCGTCCCGCGCCCCCAAATATATCCGTCCTCGACCTCGCCGCCGAACGGATTGTGCCGCCACTGCGTAGCATCGCCTACAGGCACTACATCAACATGCCCGGCATAACAAAAATTCGGCGCAGAAGTCCCAAGCTTCGCATATAAATTATCCACGTCTTCAAAGGGGTAACGCATGCAGACAAACCCCATGTCTTCCAACGCGTCTTGCAATACACCCAATGCCCCCGCGTCCGCAGGCGTTACCGACGGGCAGCGGATAAGCTGGCGCGTAAAATCTATGACATCAAGCATTGACCGACCTAACTAGATAATTCACGCCTAAATCATCCGTAATTTTCCAGCTTCCCCCCAGTGGATTATAACTCATGCCCACCGCGTCGTCTGGTGCTAATCCGGCGTCTTTTAGCATCCTTAGCATCTCTATGGGTTTGATAAATTTTGCGTATTGGTGGGTGCCTTTGGGCAGCCAGTTCATGATGTATTCGGCGCCTACAATCGCCAATGTAAATGCTTTGGCGGTGCGGTTGATGGTTGAGCAGAACATCAGCCCGCCGCTCCGCACCAGCCCGGCGCAAGTTTTGATAAATTCGTCCGGGTTGGTGACATGTTCCAGCACTTCCATGTTTAGCACCACGTCATAGGGTTCTTGGCCGCTTTCCAGCAAAGCCTCGACGCTGGAATATTTATACTCAATCTCAAGCCCGGATTGTGCGGCGTGAATGTGTGCGGCTTTAATATTTTTTTCGAGCGCATCGACACCCGTCACTTGTGCGCCCAATCTGGCCATGGGTTCGCATAACAGCCCGCCGCCGCACCCTACGTCCAGGATACGCAAACCTTTCAAGGGCAAATCAGCATCAGGGTCGCGCAGGAAATGCGCACAAATTTCGTCCTTGATAAACCCGACCCGGCAACCGTTCATGATATGCAAGGGTTTGAACTTGCCGTTCGGGTTCCACCAGTCTTCGGCCATGGCGGCAAAGTGGGCCATTTCCGCCGGGTCAACGCTGCTTGCGGTTTTGTGGGTCGTATTTGCCATAAGAGGTCTTTCCATTCAGTAAAATCCCTTATAAACAAAGGCTCAGACAAACACCAGAGCAGTAAAGAGGCTTTATGGCACGCATTGTCATGAAATTCGGCGGCACATCAGTGGCAGACCTGGACAGGATACGCCATGTGGCTGCACTTGTTGCCCGCGAGGCAATGGACGGTCATGAAGTTGCCGTGGTGGTCTCGGCCATGTCCGGGGAAACCAACCGGCTTGTCGGTTTTGTTGACGCACTGGCATCAGACACAAAAGCTGGCGGCGCTATAGACGATGAGTACGACACTATCGTCGCGTCCGGTGAACAGGTAACCAGCGGTCTGTTATCTATCGCTCTTAGGCGTAGGGGCATCAAAGCCCGCTCCTGGCAGGGTTGGCAAATCCCGTTGCAAACTGACGGCGCCCATGCTTCAGCCCGCATTAAAGGCATTGAGACTTTAGCATTTAACCGCTCGCTCAAAAACGGTACCGTTGGCGTTGTCGCCGGGTTTCAGGGCATCAGCCCCGAGGGACGTGTCTCTACACTGGGGCGCGGTGGCTCGGATACATCTGCCGTAGCCTTGGCTGTGGCTTTGGCGGCTGACCGTTGTGATATTTACACGGATGTTGACGGTGTCTATACTGCAGACCCGCGTATAGTGCCCGGCGCAAGGCGGCTGAACCGTATCGCATTTGAAGAAATGCTGGAGTTGGCTTCCCAAGGGGTAAAAGTGCTACAAACCAGATCGGTAGAGCTGGCAATGAATAATGACTTGCCCATCAGGGTGTTGACCAGTTTTAGTGGGGTGGATGAAGCTAATCCTGGAACCCTGGTATGTTCGGAGGAGAAAACTATGGAAGAACGAGTTGTTAGCGGTGTTGCCTATGCTCGCGATGAAGCGCAGATTTCTTTGCTGAGGCTCAAAGATGTACCGGGCGTAGTTGCCCGTGTCTGCGGTGTTATGGCGGATGCAAATATCAGTGTCGATATGATTGTCCAAGGCACCTCGCGCCGCGAGGACAGCGCCAATCTGGTGTTCACCATCGGTAAGCGCGATCTAGAAAAAGCCCTGGCAGTACTTGATGCCAATAAAGTCAGGATTGGCTATGACGGGGTATTGGTCAATGACAAAGTTTCCAAAGTTTCCGTCGTTGGCATTGGTATGCGTTCCCATACAGGTGTGGCCCACACCATGTTTTCAGCTCTGGCCGAGCGCAATATCAATATCGAGGTCATCGCCACATCCGAGATCAAAATCAGTGTTTTAATCGATGCGGACATGACAGAGCTGGCCGTGCGGGCCTTACACAGCGCTTTTGAGCTGGAAAACACATAGGCTCAGAACATGTTGGTTTCACCGTTTCTGCTGTTCTTATGTGTTTCCTGAGCAGACGCAAGGTTGTAGCAAGTGTTTATTCACTTTTTTATACCCCTCTTCTTGGGGCAAAGCCTTGCAACGTACTCAGGGAGCACATAAGAAGAGCCCGAAGGGTTGGCCATAGCCGTCCCTGGTACTGCTAAAACGGGTCTTGAATTAGCCAAGCTAGTCCTACGCCCCGTTTTCTTGCTCCAGGAACGGCTATGGCCAACAGAAACAGTGAAACCAACAAGTTCTGAGCCTATATGAAGATACCGCCCATTAGTATAAAACCGGATCCTGGAGCCAGTTTGCTTAAACGCATTCGCGGGCTGATGGCCTCAGAAGAAGGAGTGCAAGTACGGTTGGATAAATTTGTCAAAATCATAACCTCATCCATGAAAGCCAATGTGGCATCTATTTATTTGCGGGCCGGGGATGATTTGGAACTGTGTGCCACAAAAGGCCTGAAGCAAACCGCGGTTCACACCACAAGGCTCGGCATAAATGAAGGATTGGTTGGCAATGTGGCGCGCCGCGCGCGGGTGCTTAATTTGGCCGAAGCATCCGACCATGAAGATTTTTTATTCAAACCGGAAACTGGCGAGCAACGCTTTCATTCATTTTTGGGGGTGCCATTACTCCGTGGTGGCCGCAATCTTGGTGTGCTGGTGGTGCAAGGCAAACGCGCCAGAATATATAGCGAAGCGGAAGTTGAAAACCTGCTCACCGCCGCAACTTTGCTGGCAGAAATCGCCATTGCAGACGAGCGGGCGGGCGGCAAAAAATCGCGCCTTAAAGGTATTCGTTTAACGCCAACCGGCGCGGAAACCATTTCGGGGCAAGCGTTCGCAGACGGGCTGGTTCAGGGCCGGGCTGTACTACATTTGCCGCCTGTGGCGTCTGGTGCCATGATAGCTGCCAAGCCTGCTGAAGAGCAGATACGGCTGGAAAAAGCAATCCGCCAGATGCGCCGCTCCGTCGATGCTATGGTGGACGGGGTTAATGGCAGTGCGGCGGGTGTAGGCATGGGGACTGCCTCCAAGGAGATTTTTGAAAGCTACCGCTTGTTCGCCTATGACCGCAAATGGCTCGCTAGCCTGCGCGAGGCCGTCAATACGGGCCTGACCGCTGAAGCCGCCGTTGAACGGGTGCGAAATGAACACCGCGCACGGATGCAAAAAGCCCGCGACCCTTATCTACGGGCCCGTTTGCATGATTTGGAAGACCTGGCCAACCGTATGCTGCGCACATTGGGCGGGGAAAATGTTGCGCCCGGACAAAGGCAGCTTCCGGACAATGCCGTGGTCTTTGCCCGCAATCTTGGCCCGGCAGAGGTGCTGGATTATGACCGGGATAAACTGCGCGGCATCGTGTTGGAAGAAGGGGCGGCCACGGCCCATGCCACCATAATTTGCCGCACGCTCGGTATTCCTTTGGTGGGTCTGGCGGAGCGTGTGCTTGACAGGGTTGAGGCTGACGACGAGGTACTTGTGGACGGTGAGCTTGGCGAGGTTCGTATCAGGCCGACACCGAACGACATAGATGATTTTTTGGTGCGGGTCGGCATCAAAGCGGAACTTAACACGGCCTTTAAACAGCAACGCAATCTCAAAGCCGTTACCAAAGACGGACAGAAAATATCATTGCTTCTCAATGCTGGCCTGTTGGTAGATTTACCGGGTTTGGACAGTATGGGCGCGGACGGTATCGGGTTGTTTAGAACAGAATTTCAATTCATGGTCTCCCAATCCATGCCGCGCCTCGGCGAACAGGTGGAATTATATAAACGCGCTTTAGCGGCATCAGGTAATCGTCCGGTCACTTTCCGCACTCTTGATCTGGGCGGTGATAAAATCCTGCCCTATGCTGATGTGCAACCCGAAGAAAACCCGGCCATTGGCTGGCGGGCCATTCGTATTGGTCTGGCCCGCCCCGCCATGTTGCGCTACCAGCTCAGGGCTTTGTTACTAGCGGGTGCGGGCCAACATTTACGCATTATGTTCCCCATGGTTGCGACCACATCAGAGTTCCGGGCGGCGCGGGCTTTATTGGACAAGGAAATTTCCCGCACCAAAAAAATGGGCGGGCAAGCGCCAAAAAAACTTGAAGTTGGCGTCATGCTGGAAACGCCGGCTTTGGCCTGGCAAATCGATGCTATTTGCAAATATGCGGATTTTGTCTCGGTTGGCGCCAATGATCTCATGCAGTTTTTCTTTGCTGCCGACCGTGACAATCCGCGTGTTGCCGGGTTATATGACGGCTTGCATCCTGCGGCTCTATCGCTTTTGTCCCATATTGCAGACCGGTGCAAAGCGGCAAATACCCAGCTTACGGTGTGCGGCGAAATGGCGGGGAAACCTCTAGAGGCCATTTGCTTAACGGCGCTCGGCTACACTAATTTGTCCATGCCTGTCACAGGAATCGGCCCGGTAAAAAGTGCCCTATTGGCCTTGGACGCGGGGAAGTTGGCGGCTTTGTTAAAACCGAAAGTTACATCAGCTTCGACAGTAGATAGTTTGCGCGAAGATGTTCTTGATTTCTGTGAGCAAGAAAGGATACCCATCTAACCATGGCGCGTCTGGAAAACAAAACCTGTATCATTACGGGCGCAGCTCGCGGAATAGGCGAGGCTATAGTCCGCGCTTATCTGGACGAAGGCGCACGAGTTGTTGTCACGGACAAGGACGTAAAAAGCGGCGAGGCTCTAGCTTTTAGTATTGACGCTGAGTTTTTTGAGCTGGACATTGCCAAAGAAGACCATTGGGATGGTTTGGCCAAAGCCTACCCAAATATTGATGTGTTGGTAAACAATGCGGGTATTACGGGTTTTGAGGGCGGTGTCGTGCCCCACGACCCGGAACATGCGGCTCTGGCTGATTGGCGGGCCGTGCACAGGGTGAATACGGACGGAACATTTCTGGGCTGCCGTTATGCAATAAAAGCCATGCGAGAAGCGGGGTCTGGTTCCATCATCAATATGTCGTCGCGCTCCGGCATGGTCGGTATTCCGGCCGCAAGCGCCTACGCCGCATCTAAAGCGGCTATTCGAAATCACACCAAAACCGTAGCCCTTTATTGCGCCCAACAAGGCCTGAACATCCGCTGCAACTCCGTCCACCCCGCCGCCATCATGACCCCCATGTGGGAGCCCATGTTGCCGCCGGGCGAACAGGATCGCAAGCAAGCTATGCAAGCTCTAGTCAAGGACATACCTTTGCGGCGTTTCGGCGAACCATCAGAAGTCGCGGCCATCTGTGTGCTGCTGGCGTCGGACGAAGCGAGCTATATAACAGGTGCAGAGTTCACAATAGACGGCGGCATATTGGCAGGTTCAGCGGCAGCGCCGGGGGGTTAGTTTACAGAAATTATGACTGTAAGTTAATTTTCAAGCTGACTGGAATATTGGCTAAATCGAATTGATCTTTCAGATACACTACGCTTCCATGTGCGGCCTTGACGTCTGCGCGTATGACAACTGCGGCTTGCGGGTTGTCGGCACGAAGGGATTGAACGCGGTTAGTAATACGCATCAAGGCAATTATTTGTCCGTCCACACTCGCCCGCCCATCAGCAAACAAGTAAACACCAATCGGCTTGCTTGGCCCGCAATCACACATCGGATCGTTAGCTTGTTTTAATATAATTCCATCTTCACTGATAAAGGTAGCCGTGACGATGAAGAAAATAAGAAGGATAAAAACAATATCCAACATCGGTGTCATATCTACACCATTATCATTGATTTTTCGTCTTGCCAGTCGTTTAGATAAAGACATTTCATCCTCCACAAAGGGATGTTATAACATTATCTAATTAAACGCAAGTGAAATTTCTATTCGTTACCGTTTGTCTAAAACGGCAGTTTCATGCCTTCTGGCAATTGTATATCTCCCATAGCTGATTGCATGGTCTCGGACTGTTTTTGGTCGATTTTTATTTTTGCGTCATGGTAAGCGGCGATGATCAGGTCTTCGAGGATTTCTGCTTCGTCCGCAACAATCATGGCCGGGTCTATATTGATGGATTGCATGTGGCCTTCGCCTGAGAGGGTGATGCGCACCATGCCGCCGCCGCTGACGCCTTCGGCGCGCAAATCCGCGACCTTGGCTTTGGCGGCTTCCATTTTTTCCTGCATTTCCTTGGCCTGTTTCATCAGGCCCATAATGTCTTTCATGATGTTTCCTTAATTGCGGCGAAATCCGCTTCTATGACATTTGATATAGTCTCGCGGTCGCGAAATTCAATCTCTACGCCAGGAAAAAGTGCATGTGCGGCTTTGGCGACAGGATGGTTGTCTTCAGCGCTTTTTTGCTGTTGTTTGGCCTTGCGGCGGCGCTCCAGCAGGCTCGGCTCGCCTTGGGTTTTAGCATCGACCTCAACCTGCCACGGACGCGCTGTGGCTTCGGTGAGCCAGGCCCGGAGTTGGAATTCCAGGTCTTTTGGTGCGCTGGGGGCCAGAGAGAAAATCAATGTACCCGGCTCGAACCTGATGGGGCGGATGTATTTTTCAACATCAAAACGCAAGCCCGAGCGGTTTTTGGGTATGGCGTCGACCAGTTCTTGTAGTGAATTTAATTCAAGCCTGGGCGCATCTGCGGGTTTTGCTTCGGGTGCTGGGGTTTGAAGTTTTGGGGCCGTATTGGTTTGTATACTGGCTTGCGCAGGTGGCGGTGTATCCACAGAGCTTCCGCCGCCGCCAGACGATATTTTAGGTGCGTCCGGAATATCTTTCAACCCCTCCAAAATTTGCGTTGCCAATTCGGGTGGCGGTAAATCCGCAGCAACGGCCAAACGTAGTAAAGCCATTTCGGCGGCGGCCAGCGGGTCAGGCGCGGCGCGAACATCCCCGTGAGCTGCCAGCAATATCTGCCAGGCCCGGGTGATTTGTCCCATGCTCAATCCGCCCGCCAGATCGTGCAAACGCGTCACCTGATCGGGCGCCATGTCAAATTCGCAATCTTTCCCCAAAGCTTTGGCGCGGGAAACTTCGTGGCAAATATCAAGCAAGTCGCGCATGATTACGGTCGGGTCGGCCCCGTCGGTATATTGGGAACGCACTTCATTCAGCGCGCCTTTGGTGTTACCAGCTATAGCGAGCGCAAATAATGCCAACACCCGTGTGCGGTCTGCCAAGCCGAGCATGGCGCGGATATCTTCGGCGCTTACTTGTGCGTCCCCCTCGGCCTGGACTATGGCCTGGTCGAGCAAGGACAGGCCGTCGCGCACCGAACCTTCGGCGGCGCGTGCGATTAACTTAAGCCCGTCTTCTGATATGTTGGCGTTTTCTTTGGTGCAAATATTGGCCAAATGTTTGGTTAGCTCGTCCGCCTCGACCCGGCGCAAATCAAAACGCTGACAGCGCGACAATACCGTGATCGGGATTTTACGGATTTCCGTGGTGGCGAAAATAAATTTCGCATGATCCGGTGGCTCCTCCAAAGTTTTCAGCAAAGCATTAAACGCCTGGGCCGACAGCATATGCACTTCGTCGATAATATAAACCTTATA
>CAZCUM010000024.1:0-43352 GCA_964502015.1 uncultured Robiginitomaculum sp.
CAGAACAGCTAGCACAGAATATGAATTTTGGCACATTTGCCAAAGCCAAAGAGCTACAAAAGCGCTTGTTATTTACTATGATGATTTTAATTGTCTACCGCATCGGGACATTTATCCCGGTGCCGGGTGTCAATATGGAAGCCTACCAGCAAATGTTCACCACAGGTGGGCAGGCAGGCGGCGGCGGTGGTCTTCTAAGTCGCCTCAACATGTTTGCAGGTGGTGCGGTTGAGCGGATGGCAATCTTTGCCCTCAATGTTATGCCCTATATTACCGCGTCGATTATTATGACCTTGATGAAGGGCTCGATCCCCACATTGGTGGCTCTAGATAAGGACGGCGAGCAAGGCCGCAAACAAATCAACCAATATACCCGCTATCTGACGGTTTTCCTGGCCGCGTTTCAAGCTTTTGGTATCGCAAGACTGTTGGAAAGTCAGGGTTTTGTCTATAATCCGGGGCCGTTTTTTGAAGCTACGGCCGTCATCACATTGGTCGGGGGTACGATGTTTTTGATGTGGCTTGGTGAACAAGTCACAGCACGCGGGATTGGCAATGGTGTGTCTTTGATCATTTTAGCCGGGATTATCGCGGAGCTTCCCAAGGCGATTTTTCAGGTATTGAACCTCACCGCAGGCGGTACATTATCCGATGGTCTTATGTTTATGGTTCTGGTTATGGGTCTGGCATTGATCGTGTTGATCGTATTTGTAGAACGCGCACAGCGGCGCTTATTGGTGCAATACCCCAAGCGACAGGTGGCTGGTGGGAAAATGTTTGGCGGGGACAGCTCGTTCCTGCCGCTAAAGTTAAACGCGGCTGGTGTGATCCCTCCGATTTTTGCTTCCTCTATATTGCTGCTGCCTGCGACCGCTGGCACGTTTATCGCCGAAGATGCGCCGAGCTGGGTGCGTACCGTATTGACCCAAACCGGATATGGTTCTCCGGGCTATTTGATGTTGTATGCAGTTCTCGTGATTTTCTTTTGCTTTTTCTATGTGCCTTATGTGTTCAAGCCGGACGATACGGCGGACAATTTACGTAAGCATGGCGGCTTTTTGCCGGGTATTCGCCCTGGTGCCCGCACGGCCGAATATTTGTCCTATGTGCTCAACCGGTTGACATTCATTGGCGCTCTATATGTGGCCTTTGTTGTGGTCTTGCCTGAAATGGTGATTGCAAGAACCGGCAGCATACCTCCGGGCGTGGCTATGCTCATCGGCGGTATGTCCTTGCTGATTATTGTTTCTGTGACTTTGGATACAGTGGCACAGGTGCAGTCCCATTTGGTGGCACACCAATATGAAGGCCTGATCAAGAAATCCCGTATGGGTCGCAGACGCAAAAGATAGATGGCCAAGAGGATGTTGAAGCCATGAATATTGTAATGTTTGGCCCGCCTGCTGCGGGTAAGGGGACACAGGCCAAAATCCTGGTGAACGAACGCGGGCTTATTCAACTGGCCACAGGCGATATGTTACGGGCTGCACGCAAATCCGGATCAGCTTTGGGTGAAAAAGTTGCAGACATTATGGACAGGGGCGATTTGGTTTCAGACGAAATTGTCATTGCCTTGATCGAAGAGCAATTGGACGCCAATAAACAGGCTCCGGGATTTATCTTTGACGGTTTCCCGCGCACGGTTGAGCAGGCGAAGGCCTTGGACGAATTGCTCAAATCGCGCGGCCAAAAAATAAACGGCGTGGTGCGCCTTTGTGTTGATGACAATGTGCTTTTGGGCCGCATTGAAAAACGTTTTGCTGTTGAGAGTGACAAGGGGGAAGGGCGAAAGGACGATAATCCGGATAGCTTTAAAATCCGGCTAGAGAATTACCATAAACAGACGGCGCCTTTGCTGCCCTATTATGCCGAACAGGGCAAATTAACGGAAGTAGACGGGTTGGCGGAAATAGAAACTGTGGCGGCTTCTATTAGCAATGTGCTCAATATGCAAAAAGCTGGAGACAAAGCTGCCGGATTGTCTTGGTGGAAGAGGGTTTTCGGCGGCTGATGCCGCTTGAAAATAAACAGATAAAATACCGTTTGAGGCCATAACTGGTGTTGACCTTGAGCGCGAAGAAGATATAACTAGCCGCTTTCGCGGAATCTGTCCAAATACAGGCTCCCGCATGTTATCATGTGGGGGATTTGCTTGTGAGACGTTTGACGGATTTGCGGGGCTGAATTTTAAAGGAGAGCCATTGTGGCACGGATTGCAGGTGTAAACATACCAACCAACAAGCGCGTATTGATCGCGCTCACATACATTCACGGCATTGGCCCGGCTATTTCAAAGGCCATATGCGAAAAAGTCGGCATAGAGGCCGAGCGCCGCGTTCAGGATCTCAGTGATGCTGATGTGGCAAATTTGCGCGATGCCATTACTGGCGGTGATTATTTGGTTGAAGGCGATCTTCGTCGCCTGACGTCCATGAACATCAAACGCTTGATGGACATGGGTAATTACCGTGGTCTGCGCCACCGTCGCGGCTTGCCGGTTCGCGGACAGCGCACCCATACCAATGCACGTACGCGCAAAGGCCCTGCTAAGGCCATTGCCGGAAAGAAAAAATAAGCAAGAAGAAATAAAGCAAGAAAAATAGATAAAGAGAAGGCTACAACATGGCTAAAGAACCGGGTCGCGTCCGCCGCGCCGACAGAAAAAACATTACGTCAGGCGTTGCGCACATAAATGCGACGTTCAACAATACCATGATCACAGTCGCAGACGCCCAAGGCAATACCATTGCCTGGTGTTCGGCTGGCGCTATGGGCTTTAAGGGCTCGCGTAAATCTACACCCTACGCCGCGCAAGTTGCTGCCGAAGAAGTGGCGCGCAAGGCGCAAGACCACGGCATGCAAACCCTGGAAATCAATGTAAATGGTCCGGGTTCCGGCCGTGAAAGTGCGGTTCGTGCCCTACAAGCTGCCGGCCTCACCATTACAACTATTCGCGACGTTACACCTATTCCCCATAATGGCTGTCGTCCACCAAAACGCCGCCGCGTTTAAACACCATACTGAACCTAAGAGGTACTAAAAGTGATTGAAAAAAATTGGCAAGAATTGATCCGTCCTATCAACCCCGAAGTTGAGCCTGGCCGTGATCCTGAGAAACAGGCAACTATTATTGCCGAGCCGCTGGAACGTGGTTTTGGCATGACCGTTGGAAATGCCCTGCGCCGTGTATTGTTGTCGTCCTTGCAGGGCGCGGCGGTGACGGCTGTGCAAATCGACGGCGTTGTCCACGAATTTACATCCATTCCCGGTGTGCGTGAAGATGTCACCAATATCGTGCTTAATCTTAAGGGTCTGGCTGTGCGTATGCACGCGGAAGGGCCTAAACGGTTATTGCTTAAGAAAAGTGGTGCTGGCCCGGTAACGGGTGCGGACATTGAGGAAACCGCTGATGTGGAAATCCTCAATCCGGATCACGTCATCTGTACTATGGATGAGGGTACGGATTTACGCATGGAACTTACGGTCAACACTGGCAAAGGTTATGTGCCCGCAACAGATTCGCGTCCTGAAGACGCACCGATCGGCCTGATCAGTATTGATGCTTTGTACAGCCCGGTCACACGGGTTACGTACCGGGTCGAAAATACCCGTGAGGGACAAGTGCTTGATTATGACAAATTACTTATAGACATCGACACCAATGGCGCGGTTACACCCGAAGATGCAATTGCGGTTGCGGCGCGTATCTTACAAGACCAGTTCCAGGTATTTGTCAATTTTGACGACCCTGAAGACATTGGACGCGGCGAAGAAAAAGACGAGCTCGACTTTAACCCGGCGCTGTTGCGCAAGGTTGACGAGCTCGAATTATCTGTTCGTTCTGCCAATTGTCTCAAGAACGACAATATTGTTTATATTGGCGACTTGATTTTGAAATCAGAAGCAGAAATGCTGCGCACACCAAATTTTGGCCGCAAATCCTTGAACGAAATCAAGGAAGTTCTGGCGGCTATGGGCTTGCACCTGGGTATGGACGCGCCAAACTGGCCGCCTGAAAATATCGAGGAATTGGCCAAAAAATACGACGACCATTTTTAATAAGACCATTTGTAATAAGACTTGGATTAATAAAACTGAATAAGGAATAAAGCCATGCGCCACCGCATTGCCCATAGAAAACTCAACAGAACCAGCTCACACCGTAAAGCCATGTTTGCCAATATGTCCTCAAGCCTGATTGAGCACGAGCAAATCGTCACAACTTTGCCCAAGGCTAAAGAGCTGCGCCCGTTCGTGGAAAAGCTGATTACTTTGGCCAAAAAAGGCGATCTTGGGTCGCGCCGTCTGGCCATTGCCCGCACACGCAACCAGGACATGAGCAAGAAATTGTTCGAAGTACTAGGCCCGCGCTACAAAGACCGCCAGGGTGGTTATATCCGCATCATGAGAGCCGGATACCGCTACGGCGATAACGCGCCTATGGCGGTTATCGAATTTGTAGACCGCGACGAAGCGGCCAAAGGCGCTGGTGATATAGCCCGCGTAGAGGCCGAGGAAAAGGCTGACGCGTAAAGCTGAGTTAGAGTTTTTATTGCTTAAACCCGTCCAATGTGGCGGGTTTTTTGCTATTTGAGTTATGCACGCAATAGGTCTCATATTGTCTAACTTTTGATGAATGACATCGAGCAAAATTGGTTCTCTTTGGCAGGGGCTTGACTATAGGGAGGCAGTATAATATTGCACCGCTTGCAAACATACACATGTTGTTTGTGCAAACCCCTAACCTTCCGGCAATAGGCCACCCGGAAGAAGCATAAGCGGCCTTTTTCTATGTATATTTGCGAACACTGCTCCAAGCAGACTTCCGCCGGACAACCCGCCTATTTTATAACCATCGAAACTCGCAAAAAAATCTACCCCGAACGCTTCTGCATGACGCCTAATGGCAAAACAAAAACCGGTATAATTATAGACAATGGCGGTATTGGCTTCGAGACTGTACGCGAAATCCAGGTCTGTGAAAAGTGCGCGAAAGATACTGGGGGTCTAAACGCATTACATTAAAAATCACTCATTCATGCGCTTGGGGGTTTAAATCTGTTGTGATTGCGCTTACCTTAAAGGCATGAAAAAATTATTTGCTGTTTTGGGTGGGGCGTTGTTTGGCGGTGCCTTGGTGTTTGGCTTGGCGTATATTCCTGGAGGTCGTGCGGATGCGGTGACGCCAAAGCAAGATGTTTCAGAACAAGACATTATGGTGCCGCAGTCATCTGCACAGGTGAAGATGTCATTTGCGCCTGTGGTCAAGGAAACGGCACCGGCGGTCGTCAATGTCTATTCCGAGCGTAAAGTGCAGCGGGTGGATCCGTTTTTCTCGTTTTTTGGCCGTGGTGTGCCGCGTGAACGCACCGAGCGTTCGCTCGGCTCGGGGGTGATTGTGCGCTCTAACGGGGTTATTGTCACCAATGCCCATGTGGTCAAGGGGGCGCAGGAATTGCGCATCGTCTTGGCGGACAGGCGCGAATTTCAAGCGACACTTATCGCCGAGGACACACAGATCGACCTGGCGGTTTTACAAATTGACACCAAAGGCGAACGCTTGCCTGTATTGCCAATAGAAGAGGCGGGTACGCTGGAAGTTGGTGACTTGGTATTGGCCATTGGCAACCCGTTCGGGGTTGGCCAAACAGTAACTTCAGGTATTGTCTCGGCACTTGGGCGCACCCAGGTATCCAATCTAGCCAATTTTATCCAGACAGATGCGGCGGTTAATCCGGGCAATTCGGGCGGGGCATTGGTGGATATGGACGGGCATTTGGTCGGGGTGAACACGGCGATTTTTTCGCGCTCCGGCGGCTCGAACGGTATCGGGTTTGCTATACCGGGCGAACTTGTCAAGCGGGCCGTAGACAGTGCGCTTAGCGACGGCAAAATCACCCGTCCCTGGCTCGGCGCACGTACCGAAGGTGTCAATGCGGTCATGGCGGAGGCCTTGGGCCTGGACAGGCCGCGCGGGGCCATTGTCGAGGAAATCTACGGCGGCGGCCCGGCTGACAAGGCCGGGATTAAGCGCCGTGATGTGGTGCTGTCTGTAGACGGCACGGATATTTTTGACGATAGCGGTTTGCGCTTTAAGCTGGCGACTTTATCACCAGGCTTCAAGAGCAAAGTAAAAATTTGGCGGGACGGCAAAATTCGTACATTAACTGTGCGCGCAGACACGCCCAAAGAAATGCCCAAACGTGACCTGCGCAGGCTTGAAGGTACCAATCCATTTGACGGCTTGAGTGTGGTCAATATGTCGCCCGCCTTGGCCGAAGAAATGGATTTTGACCCGTATATTGGCGGCGTGGTTATTGCTGGTCGTGACCGGTCCGGTTTTTCGTCGCGTTACCGATTTCGAAGGGGTGATATATTGGTACAGGTGATGGGGGAAGATATTTTTTCCACGGCTCAGCTTCAAGATGTTCTCGACGATTTTGAAGGCGAGCGCAACTGGACTATAAGGCTTGAACGCAACGGGCGCATCTTAAACAGCCGTATCCGGTTTTAAAACTCGTGAGCGGTCTGTTTGAAAGCGCCGGGCTGGAAGATGAAGCGCCCCGGCCATTGGCGGATAGACTGCGCCCGAAGACCATTGACGAGGTGGTTGGACAAGATCATTTGCTGGCCGAAGGTGAACCCATAGGGCGGATGCTGGCAAGCGGACGCATTGCCTCTATGATATTGTGGGGGCCACCGGGGGTCGGTAAAACCACCATTGCGCGGTTAATCGCCGGCCATGCAGATATGGAATTTGTGCAGTTGTCCGCCGTGTTTTCCGGCGTGGCAGATTTGCGTAAGGCCTTCGAGGCCGCCAAAACCCGCCGCGCGACCGGGCGCGGGACTTTGTTGTTTGTGGATGAAATTCACCGCTTTAACCGGGCCCAGCAAGACGGGTTTTTGCCCTATGTGGAGCAGGGCATTGTCACGCTCATTGGCGCGACAACCGAAAACCCAAGCTTTGAGCTGAACGGCGCTTTGCTGTCGCGGGCACAAGTGTTTGTCTTGAAACGTCTGGACGAGAATGCATTGGGCGAATTGTTGGTGCGAGCAGAGCAAATTACCGAAAATAAATTGCCCCTGACCAAAGACGGGCGCGATGCTTTGATTGCATTTGCCGATGGGGACGGAAGATATTTGCTGAATTTAGCCGAGGAAATATTTGCCCTTGATGCGCAGAAAAAACTGGATGGTAAAGCCGTAGCCAGACATTTGCAAAAACGCGCACCGGCTTACGATAAAAACAAAGAAGAACATTACAATGTTATCTCGGCTCTACATAAGTCCATTCGTGGGTCTGACCCGGACGCGGGGCTGTACTGGTTGGCGCGCATGCTCACGGGCGGTGAAGACCCGCTCTATATAGCGCGGCGCTTGATCCGCATGGCCAGTGAAGACATTGGCCTGGCCGATCCGTTAGCGCTGATGATCGCCAATGAAGCCATGAATACCTATAGGTTTTTAGGCTCGCCTGAGGGCGAATTGGCCATAGCCCACGCCGTAGTCCATATGGCCACAGCCCCCAAATCAAATGCGGTCTACACCGCGTTTAAAGCCGCCACCCGCGCCGCCAAAAAAACCGGCTCCCTGATGCCGCCCGCGCACATTCTCAACGCCCCGACCAAGCTGATGAAAGACTTGGGTTATGGCAAAGGCTATGCTTACGACCCCGATACCGAAGAAGGTTTCTCCGGCCAAAACTATTTCCCGGATGATATGGAACGGGAACAGTTCTACGTGCCCAAAGGTGAAGGGAGAGAGCGGGAGATCAAAGCAAGGCTGGAGCGGTGGGCGGAAATTCGAGCTGGCAAATCAAAAGATCAGCCGTAAATTCCCGCCCGCGCTACGCCCTTGCCCTGTTGCACGTTTATGCGGAATGCAGGTAAAATCAAAACCACGTGTACGTGGCTGTAAGGCCGAATGTAAAACCGCTAATATCGTCCGTTCCAAGCTGTGTTGGCTGATTGCGTACAAATAAATCATCCCCGGTTTCCGGGTTAATGATTTGTGCGCTCTTGTTTCGCCACCAGGCACTTGCGCGCACGCCAATACGGGTATTTTCTGATACCTTTACCTCTGCTTTGGCTTCAATATTTGCGCCGACATACACCCCGCTATCCTTGTCCTCTATATTGATGGTGAAGTCTCGATCTGCCGGGCCGCACAGCCCGCAAATATTACGCTGGCTCGAGTCCAGACTCGCAGTCCTGTATCCGGCTTCCACTCTCGGGGTGACCGACAATCCAATGTCTGAATTGTTGTCTTGTGATATGAGCTCAAACGTAGAATTACCGACCAAATAGAGAAGCTTTTCGTTTATTTTTTGCACAGAGTCCGAGCGAATGTCAGAGAATGTTGGTGTTGTGACTTCTGCCCGGTGTTCGGTGTTGCTCAGTCTGACACCCGCGCCGAACTCAGTATTGGAAAACAAATTGGCGGCATCACGAATCCCAGGAAACGTAGCGCGTATAAATTCAATTCTTACTTCATTGTAATCCGTTTCCGTTAGGACACCCATACCGTTCGCCCCGAGGTTTAGGCCCGTAGAGCCGCTGGGTGAGTTGTCATTATAGACTATGCCGAGAACTTCCCCGCCGGGTGCGACTTGCGCTTCCGAACTGCCGTCAACGTCAGTGTATCCAAACCCCAGACTCCATTTATCATCTTTGACTGTAATTTCTCCGTCAATACTGAATCCGGTTAAAGGGTTAGCCGTTAGTAAGACAAATTTTTCGCCGCCCGTGATATTCGTGCCGTACCCGGCTTGGGGTGGTTTTACATTAGAATAGCCAAGTGAAATATTATAACCAGGCGAAGTATCATGGCCAAGTGGAATATTATATTTGGTTGGAGGGCATTCTTTGAACACTGGATAATCTTTTTCGAATTTGGCCTCAACATCAAGTGTACGTTGTGTCTTCTTTCCCATTGACTTAAGCAGCGGAAAAGCAGCGTTCTCAGACGCGACCACAGGTAGAACAGTCTGCCAATAAAGTGAGTTTCTGGCATTTATATATGCGTCCCGGCTACCCGGTTTGCCCTCCATACATGCCTTTTTAGCATCTTCTAGTTCTTTTGTTAGTTCTTCTGTTCGTTCTTCGGTTGTCATTCCGTCGAGTCTTTTTTGTTCTTTGATAAATTCTTCGGTTGTCATTCCATCGTCATATGGCTCCTGCGCCGCCACATTGATAGCGAAGGTACTGCACAGTGTTATGCCGATTAGTGTTTTTAAGTTTATCAGGTTCATTATGCGCTCCGTGGTTAAGTTAAATACACATGCAGGGTTTCATGAATTTAAGGGCCGCACATCACGCAATTGCATTATAAAAACGGGTTATTTAGTGTTTATGGAGCATTTTCATCAGGTCAAGCTGGCCGGAGGCGGCGGTTTTATCGAGAATCCTTTGCATATGCACCCGCCCCGTATTGACCGATATGCCAAGTTTTTTGCTGTGCGCAGGCACGGACAGGCCCGCTGCAAGACTAATGAGTAGTTTTTCTTCCGCCTTGGTCAGGTCGTGGATTCTGGAAAATGCTTCAATATCAGCAGACTGTTCATGTGCGATAGTGCGCATGCGATCCACCAAATCAGACGTCAATTCCTTTGGTAAAAATGTGGCGATTTCTTGCAAACGCTCTGGCCATACCGAATTATCGCTCAAAAAATCATCGCTCAATGCAAAGTGTTTTACCAGTTCAACAAACTCGGTTGCCATGTCTTCGGTTGTTGTGTCTTCGGTTGTTATGTCTTCATGGGTTGGTTTATCTTTTGGCAAAGAAAGTCGCTCCTCATTACCAGTGTACACCCAGGATTATAACCAATCTAATAATCTATGAAAGGTTGTTCTTTTCGGGATTTTGTGTTATTAAATGTGACTAGATTATACAAGCAGGGTGTATGGCGACAACAATTTTAGGGTCGGACTATTCAATAGCTGATAAAATCAGTCGACTTGAGGCTGAAAGAATTGCCACGCGCATACTGTCGAAAGCCGGGTTTTATGCGAGACTATGGGACAACTTCCAAGCCCGGCTTGAAACATTCTCTTCGAGCGGGTCATGATGGCGCGTATCAAAAAAGCCTTTCGGTTTATGGGAGATGAAGCGGCGGCCACTGCCTATCTTGACAAAATGCGCCGGGACTTTGCTTCGGGAAAAAAAGGTAATTTTAACATCATGGCCGCCAGTTCCGAAGGCTCGTTTATGGACGGCGGCGTTGTTGATATGGACGATGTGCAAGAGGTGGACGGTCACCATTACGGCGAGCCGAAAAAACCGGTTCTGCTATATGTGATGGGCGGCGGGTTTATTTTACCGCCTTCGCCTAAACAAACAGAAATGGTCAACGGTTTGGCAAAATCGTGCGGCTGTACGGCGGTATTTGGCAAGCACCGTCTCGCGCCGGAAAATCCGTTCCCTGCCGCTTGCGAAGATATTGCCGACCAGTATGAAAATTTGCTAAATACCATGTCGCCGGGACGTATTATTGTAGGCGCCGATACCGCAGGGGCATCTATATTACTCGGAGCCATACAAATTTTAAGAGACCGGAAAATAAATATGCCGTCCGGCATATTGTTGTTTTCCCCCTGGTGCGATCTCAGCCTAAGCGGATGGTCATATGTGACCCGTAGCACCTCATCTGCAAGCCCGTTTCGCATGGAAAGCGCCGCGTTCTGTGCGCGTTTATATCTGGATACGGCACTGGCAACCGATCCAAAAACCTCTCCAATTTTCGCTGACCTGGACGGTTTTCCGCGCATGTGTATCCATACCAGCAAACACGATATGCACTTCGACGACGCGGTAAAATTGGCGGAAAATGCACACAAAGCCAGTGTTTATGTCAAGATGAATTATTGGGATACACCCCGGCATCATTTAGAACGGCTCAACACAAAGGACGCGGCAAATTCCTTTAATCTGGCCGCAGGGTTTGTGGAAGAATGCCTCGCCCGCAACCGGGCGGTTGCATAGTTGAACCCGAATGCTTTCTAAAACGGATTACCGGGTACGGTTGACCATAGCCCGATTATAGCGCCTATTGCGATACTTATACCGGGCAGAACCGAGCCGAAGAAAAAGAATACTAGACCCAGCTTGGCGGCTGGTTTTGGTTTGTGCAATTGGTTCGTCGTTCCGCCGCGTAGTCCCAATGAGACATAGCGGCTGAGGGACAAGACCATTGTCCAGCCCATAATTTCGACTAAAATCCAGGCCGGGAAGATTGTATCCCACGGCCAAAGCGAGGCGAGGGAGCCTGCGAGTAAAATAAACGGGCCGTAATGCAGGGCGGCGTGGTGGGCGATGTCGATATATTTATGGGCCTGCCCGTCTTCGGAATTTAACATGGCTCGCCATTTCCATACCCCGGTTAACAGCGCAGCAATAAAATAAAGGGCTGCAAAAAACAGCGCCACCTGAAGTTGGCCGGGGAGTATTTCGGTTAAAGAATTGAGGGTCATAATTATCCTTTAGAGAAAAGCTCGACTTGCCAGGCCAGAATATCGCGCCAGAAACCCTCGCGCCGTTCATTCATAACCATATGTCCAATATCGGAATAAAGCAGGAGCTGGCCATTCGGGAGTTCATTGGCAAGGCGCAGGGTTTTATCGGCAGGAATGACGGGGTCAAATTCGCCGGTGAAAACTAGTACAGGCTGCTTTATCTGACCAATCTGATCCCAAATATCTACATCTCGAATACCGGCAAAAAAGGCGATGAGTTGATCCTGATTTTGCAAACGGGCGTCGCGTCGCATCATGGCCAAGGCTATTTTGCTGGGTTTGTCTGTGAGAAATGCTCGCTTGTCATAGGCAAACATGGACGCGGCGCGGGCGTGGAGCCAGGGCCATCTTGTGGTCAACCAGGCGGTCATACGTAAAACACATGGCCCGAAAACCCCAAATTTTTCCTTGCGGGCCATCAATTGCATATCGCCTTCAAGCCCGATCCATTTCCCGTCAGCAAATCCGCCGACACTGACTACACCGCTCACCTGCTCCGGTCTCGCGAGGGCCAGACACAGCCCGGCAAATCCGCCCGTGGAATGGCCCACAACTATAACATCCCGGCCAGGAATAAGCTGATCCAGAACCGCGCCGTTCAAACGGTTAAACAAATCAGGTGTGACATGTTTTGGAGAGAATCCAGCCGGCCCGGTTGACGGCGCGTGTACGGGCAAAGAGACAGATATCCAAGCTGCATTTTCCCGAAACTCCTGCGCCATGAGAGGTTCCCAGAACGCCGACGTGACGGCGATACCATGAATAAACATCCACACCGGGCCAGGCCGGGTGTCCAAATTCTCAGGGTGGTCGACGACAAGATTGTGCCCGTCTATCTCAACGCTTGATCTGATTGTGTTAATTTGCGAGTTATTGCTCATATTTATAATATAACTATATGACAAATTTTGTCTACTCGCATTTGCTGTCTCGCACATGACCAGTAAAAAAATGACAATAGAGCTCGTAATAATAGCCAGAAAGCACCAAGGTAAAAGCGACCAAAACCATGTTTGAGGTCATCTTGGGAGCGTCTGCTCGCATTTTAAACGGTGGGAGTGGGCACATTAAAGCTAATCATAACGCCTGGCGGACTGGGGTAAATGTTTGCTCCTTTGATCAATATTTACCAAACACCAACGCCGTCATGGCTTTGTGAATTAAAACATGTACCCATGCCCTAACTTTCCCTCGGCCCTAACTTTCCCTCGGCCCTAACTTCCCCTACGTCCTCACTTTATAGCGTCAATTCTATAGAAAAACCGTAAATCCGTGTTATATATCCGCATGCGTAACTGTCAGAAAATATAAAATATGGACCGGGTAAGTCAATTCAGTAGAGAGGTCGGCGAGACCTCAACGATTGATGAAGCCCTTGATCTTTTGCAAGTGGTTGTGAAGGAAATGGGTTTTACCACTGCGACATATCTTTATGCGCCGCGCCCGAAATTAAATGATGGATCCATAAAGCTCCCCAGGTTTATGCAAATTTCGCCCAAAAGCCTCAGCTTAAATCACCTCTATAAAACCCGGCAATTTTATCGCTGCGACCCGATTTTCCAAGCTTGCATGGAAACCAGCATGCCAATTATCTGGAGTTGCGAATATGAACCCAAGTTCGGGACATTCAAATGGGGAAAATCCGGGTTTGTTACGGAGTTGCGCAACACACTCATCAAAATGAGGATGCCCCACGGGATAGCCGTTCCTATCCATTTGCCTCATGACGGCATTGCCTTGGTTGGTATGGTGTCAAACGCAACGGTCGATGAATTTAAACGTTTAGCTCCAGCTTGTCGGGACGCTGCCATGCTTTTGGCCCATCATTTCCATAACCATGCGGCCACGCTCTTAAAAGCACATATGATCCCGAAGGATGAAGCCCGGCTTACTGGGCGGGAGTTGGAATGCCTTACTTGGGCTGCCAAGGGAAAAACTTCACAGGAAATAGCCGATATTCTGGGGCTTGCGGAAATTACAGTGCGGTTTCATCTCTCCAACGCTTCGCGCAAATTGGCTGCGGTCAACCGTGTCCAGACAGTTGCCAAGGCCATCTCAATAGGGCTGATTGGCGACTTATATTAGTCATTTTGTTGCCTATCGTTTACGATAGTACAGCGCCTTGCTTCCCTTGTTACTATCATCAAATAAAATCGGGAAAATATAATTCCCGAGACAAAATGGTTCGTCAAGAATATTGAGGGAGAGACAAAATGATAAAAACAGGCAAGATATTCACCTGCATTCTCGGGGTAAGTATGGGGTCGACATTGGCCTACGGGGCGGAGCCAGAGAACAAAAACGATGTTGAATTTGGCATAGACGAAATTGTCGTTACGGCTCGAAAGCGGGCGGAAAACCTTCAAGATGTTCCCCTCGCGGTTTCCGCATTTAACAAAGCAATGCTGGAAGATCGCAGCGTCTATAATTTGCAGGAACTGGGCCGCTATGTTCCAAATCTCGATTTTTCATCAGGGCAGATCAACGGCGGTGGGTTCAATTCCCAGTTGACTATTCGCGGTAGCGGGCAAACCGATTTTCTGGTCACCACTGACCCCGGTGTTGGTACATATGTGGACGGGGTTTATTTTGCCAGAACCATGGGCGGGGTGATGGATTTGCTGGATATTGAACGCATAGAGGTTCTACGCGGCCCCCAGGGCACTCTTTTTGGCAAGAACACCATTGGTGGTGCGGTTAGCATAACATCGAGCAAGCCAACTGGCGAGTTTGGTGGGCGGGCAGAAGTGACCATTGGCAAATGGAACCGGATAGATGCCCGTGGCAGTCTGAATTTCCCGGTTATAGAGGATAAATTAGCGGCCAATATTGCGGTGTCTATGCGGAAACGGGACGGGTACGGCGTCGAATCCGATGGGTCGCAGACCGGGAACGAGAATATTAAAGCTGCAAGGCTTCAGCTTAACTGGAATGCATCAGACAACTTTAATGTCTTGCTGGCTGCAGACATTACCCAGCAGCGTCAAGGTCATTTACCAACCAGTTTTCTTGCCTTTGAGCCCAATGCTGGCCTGATGGGGTTGTATAATGCGGTGGGCGGTATTACAGGCCTTTGGACGCCTTATATACTGGATATTCCAGCAGACCCCTTCTTTTCACCGGGGGCTGGTGACAATGTGAACAACCTTGATGCCTTCGGTGTGTCTTCCACTATGGACTGGAGTGCGGATCAGTTTGATGTCAAATCGATCACCGCTTACCGTGAACTTAGTGCTATTTGGGGCGGTGATATGGACGGTGATCCCACGCGTGCCATCAATCAAGCCTTAAACGATAATGACCAATGGCAGTTTAGTCAGGAATTTCAGTTTTCGGGCGACCATATGGACGACAGATTTAAGTGGATGGTCGGAGCATTTTACTTTCGGGAAAATGCTATAGACCGCAATCAAGTCCGCTTTGCCGTCCCCTTATTCGCGGGTCTAGAGGCTCTACCGGGCGCGATCATCCCCCTAGGAGATCCTGCCAACCCTGCAACACCTTTTGCCGGGGGGGCTGGCAATCCGGTTAATATCGGCTTTGATATTGAACTGGATGTGCTCAACGATGTGAATATTGAAAGCATTGCGGGGTTTTCCCATGCAAGTTTTGATCTCACGGATCGGCTGAATATATTTGGTGGTTTGCGCTATACATTTGAAAGCAAGAGTTATTTTTTATCCCACCGACGGATAAACGCAAATGTGTTTGCCGCCGGATCTCCGCGAACGGTTGAGGATAGCTGGAGTACTCTGTCTCCCAAAGCCGGTGTTAATTTCAAAGCGACCGAAGATGTCATGCTGTACGGCTCCTATTCTCGCGGGTTTAAATCGGGTGGTTTTAATGGCCGTCCGCTACTGGAGGCAGAGGTGCAGTCCTATGCCCCTGAATTTGTAAACTCCTTTGAAGTTGGCGTAAAATCGGTTTTGCTTGATAACAAGCTGCAGCTTAATATGACCGGATTTAACTATAACTATAACGATATTCAATTAACCGCCATTACCCAGGATGCAATCGGTAATTTGGTGATCACAGTAACCAATGCAGCAAAGGCGAAAATCAAAGGGCTGGAGCTTGAGATGCAGGCCCGCCCCACGCCAGGATTGGATTTGACGGCTGCGGTTGGCTATACGGATGCTGGTTATACTGATATTGGCACGGCAACTGGAATTACGCTGGATAGCAAACTTCCCAAGACGCCTAAATGGACTGCCACTGCCGGTATTCAATATAGTGTCCCAGTATCTGACCACGGGTCTCTAACCTTTCAGGGCGACTGGAGCTATAAAGGCAAGACATATAGCGATGTGCAAAATTTCGAATCGGCTGCCCAAGATGGTTACAGCTTGTTCAATGCGCGCATTTCCTACCGTATCGCAGATGATCAGTGGGAATTGGCTTTGTTTGGTAAAACCTGACAAACAAACTGTATCTTTTAAATGCTTCGGATGTGAGCGGCGGGCAAGGTGTGACCTATGGCTGGTTTGCCAGGCCAAGGGAATGGGGCATGTCCTTGAGTACCAATTTCTGATGCCGCTAATGACTACCTAAATCAGCAAACAATATTAAGTAGGAGAAAATTTGTGTCTAGCCCTCAAGCAATTGTTAAGCAGTTTATCGACCAGGTTAATCGTGCGGTCAAAGGCGGTAAAGCCGATCCTTATGAATTGCTATCCCCGGATGTTTTGGTGACCGTTATTGGTTTTACGCCCCTGTCCGGTAATTATCATGGCCGCGATCAAGTTCGGTATGTTCTTGGCGCTACACTCGAGGACCATTTTAGTGAAGCTTCTGTAGAGATGACTGAGGTTATTGGCTCGGGGGCGCGGTTTGCGGCGTTGGGAATCATTTCAGGCGTTTCGACAACAGGCAATGATTATAACAAGGCCCGCGATACGGGCGGTTTTGTATTTGAGGTAAGCGACGGGAAAATCACCGAAATCATTGCCTATCCGGATACCACCCTAATCGAGACTGCATTGTTTGATAATAAATATGTGGAAACCGTTCGAGGCTAATATCTACATTAAAAAATATAGAGAAAGGGTACACGTAATGTCTGAAGCCGCCAAAAAAGTTTTTGAAGAATATATTTCACTGTTTAACCGGGCCGTGAGCGGCGAACAAGTTGACCCCTTTTCGGTGTTTGACAAAAATTGCAAATTTACCTGTACCGGCAATTCCAGAATATCCAAAAAATACCAAAGCCTGCAGGATGCTGTTGATGGGGTCTTTTCCAAGGTGGTTAATCTCATGAATTTCGAGCCAGGTTACGGCTTTTATCCTGCGGAATATTTTGGTGACGGCGACCGTATGGTCGCACTGATGCGCGGGCGCGGGGCGTCAAAACTGAAACGGCAATACAATAACAGCTATTTTTTCCTGTTTGAGGTAAAGGACGGCAAAATTATTGAGGCCATTGAAGATATGGACGCGTCGCTGACCAATTGTGTTCTTTTTGATCTTGATATTGTTCCCAAGGCGTCCATTGAAGGTTAGCGGTGTTGGCTCAAATTTAAGACTTGACCTTACAAATATATTTTGCGAGCTTATACTCATATTTCAAGAGTAGTCATATACATGTTTGCTTACGCGCACTGGATATTTGATAAGGCGGTTTATTTATGGCAAGCGAAGAACCTGCAAAACCGGTCGCATTAACTGCCCGTAAAGCCCCCCAGCAACACCGGGCCAAGCTTATGGTCGAGACCATATTGGAAGCGGCCGCCCGTATTTTGGAAGATGGGGGCGGGCCGATTACCACCAACCATATTGCAAAGCGGGCCGGGGTTAGCATCGGGTCGCTCTATCAGTATTTTCCGAGCGTTGATGCAATTATGGCGGCATTGATTGAAAAACATGTGGCGGATGAGCGGGAGGCGGCCGAGGCAATTTTAGTCAATGCGCATGATGTGGAAGCGGACACGATGCGTGAATTGTTGATTGCATTCGTGGACGCCCACGCGGGTGCGCCGCGTCTAACGGCCCGGCTACATGCATTGGCACCTGGTTTTGGTTTGCAAGATCAACTGGACAGCGCCCGCAATGAACAAGCGGCCAGAATAGCCCAGATTATGGGCTTGCCAAAAGCCAATATACTCATATCCGTAATGGCGGTAGAAGGCGTGGTTTTGGCCATGCTGGCCAATGATCCGGCACAGCTTAAATCATCCGCCTTTATCGACAAACTATACGCAATAGCGCTGGCGCCATTATAATAATGAGCCCTTATATGACGGTAAAATATCCATCACATGGCTAGAAAAAGCACCGATCTTTACCAATGCTGCGACCGCTTCAATATCGGGCGCGAAATAGCGGTCTTGGTCATAATGGTTGACTTCGTCCCGGATTTTGTTGTGCAGTTTTTGTAAGGCTTTTGATGTTTTCTTTGGGGCGCGTAAGTCCAGCCCCTGCGCACTTGCCAGCAATTCTACAGCGATAACATTGGCGCTATTTTCGGCCATGTCGCCAAGGCGCCTGGCGCCAAATGTGGCCATGCTGACATGGTCTTCCTGATTGGCGCTTGTGGGGATACTGTCGACACTGGCCGGATGGGCCAGGCTTTTGTTTTCAGACACCAACGCCGCTGCTGTAACTTGTGCAATCATGAATCCGGAATTGACGCCGCCGTCCTTGACCAAAAACGCGGGCAGGCCGCTCATATGCGGATCGATGAGTGTGGCCAACCGCCGTTCTGACAATGCAGCAATTTCGCAAATAGCCAAGGCAAGAGTATCTGCCGCAAAGGCCACAGGCTCGGCGTGGAAATTACCGCCGGAAATCACATCACCACCCTCGAAAATCAACGGGTTGTCGGTGACAGCATTGGCTTCGATGTGCAAAGTGCGGGCCGTATTATTGATGATGTCGAGACACGCCCCCATGACCTGTGGTTGACAACGCAGGGAATAGGGGTCTTGCACTTTGGCGCAGTCCCTATGGGCGTTCATGATTTCACTGCCCGTTAATAATTCCAGATATTTTGGTGCGACGGCCATTTGCCCAGGTTGGCGCCGCGCCGCGTGAATACGGGCATCGAACGGCGCTGCGCTGCCCATAAGTGCGTCAATACTCATGGCCCCGGCTATCACGGCGGCGGCGAAAATGTCTTCGGTCTGAAACAAGCCTGCGAGGGCCAGAGCGGTGGAGACTTGCGTGCCGTTCAGGAAGGCCAATCCTTCTTTCGCACCGAGGGTGAGGGGCGTGAGGTCGGCTTGTTCAAGAGCTTGTTTAGCCGGGATTTTTTTGCCTTTATATTTGACATATCCCTCGCCCATCAAAGCGGCAGTCATATGGGCCAATGGTGCCAAATCCCCTGATGCTCCCACCGAGCCTTTCTCCGGTATGCAGGCTATAAGCCCGGCATTGACAAAATCCAGAAAAGCTTTGAGGGTCGAGGGCCGAATGCCGGAATGCCCTTGGGACAGACTTGAGATTTTCAGGGCGTATATCAGCCGCACCACATCAGCGCTAATGTCATTGCCCACGCCGGTAGAGTGGGACAATACGAGATTGGTCTGTAATTGCTCCAGTTGATCATCAGGAATGCTGGAATTGGCCAAGAGCCCAAACCCGGTATTGATGCCGTACACCGTCCGGCCATCAGCAATGATATTTTCTACAGTCTTGCGGGCGCTTTCTATACCCGGATAAGCTTTCGCGCTTAACTCCAGCTTGTAGGGCGTCCGGTAAAGCTCGCGTAAATCCGCCAGCGACATGTCTGCCGGATGGATAGTGAATATATTGCCGGAAATATGGCTCATGTTTTGTCTCCCACCATAGGTAAATCAAGGCCCTGTTCTTTGGCACAATCTATGGCAATTTTATAACCAGCATCGGCGTGGCGCATGACGCCTGTGGCCGGGTCGTTCCACAACACCCGCCATAATTTCTCCGCCGCATCATCCGTGCCGTCCGCCAAAATCACTATGCCGGAATGTTGGGAGAAGCCCATGCCAACCCCGCCGCCGTGGTGCAAGCTCACCCATGTAGCCCCGCTGGCCACATTGAGCATGGCGTTGAGAAGCGGCCAATCGGAGACCGCGTCCGACCCGTCCTTCATGCTTTCGGTTTCCCTATTTGGACTGGCCACGGAGCCGCTGTCCAGATGGTCACGGCCGATGACGATGGGCGCTTTTAATTCACCATTTTTGACCATTTCGTTAAATGCCAAGCCAAGCTTGTGCCTCTCTCCCAACCCGACCCAGCAGATGCGGGCTGGCAGGCCTTGAAACTGGATGCGCTCGCGAGCCATATCAAGCCAGTTATGCAGATGCTTGTTGTCCGGGATTAGTTCTTTGACCTTTTGGTCGGTTTTATAAATATCCTCCGGATCACCGCTCAGCGCCACCCAGCGAAATGGGCCGATACCCCGGCAAAACAATGGCCGCACATAAGCGGGTACAAAGCCCGGAAAATCAAAGGCGTTTTTAACGCCCTCATCAAGAGCTACCTGGCGAATATTATTGCCGTAATCAAAGGTTGGAACACCCATTTTGTGATAGTCCAGCATGGCCTCCACATGCACGGCCATGGAAGCTTTGGCGGCCTTTTCGACTGCACCTGGGTCGCTGTCCCTTTTGCCCAGCCACTCATCCACGCTCCAGCCAATGGGCAAATAGCCATTGACCGGATCGTGGGCGGATGTTTGGTCGGTCACCGCATCAGGCTTTATGCCGCGTTTTAGCATTTCGGGGATAATCTCTGCTGCATTGCCGAGCAAGCCTACAGATACGGCTTTGCCAGTTTTTGTGGCCTCGGTGATGATGTCCATAGCCGCTTCAAGTGTATGGGCCTTTTTGTCCAGATACCCCGAACGCAGACGGGCTTCGATCCGGTCAGCCTGGCATTCTATGGCCAACATGGACGCCCCCGCCATGGTCGCCGCCAAAGGTTGGGCCCCGCCCATGCCGCCAAGCCCTGCGGTTAATATCCATTTCCCGGTCAAATCACCGCCGAAATGCTGTCGCCCCATCTCCACAAAGGTCTCGTAAGTTCCCTGGACTATGCCCTGGCTACCAATATAAATCCAGCTACCGGCGGTCATCTGGCCGTACATCATCAAACCTTTTTTATCCAGCTTGTTGAAATGCTCCCAATTGGCCCAATGGGGCACCAGATTGGAATTGGCAATCAACACACGCGGCGCAGCCTTATGGGTCGGGAAAACACCAACAGGCTTGCCGCTTTGGACCAGCAAAGTCTGGTCGTCGTTCAAACTTTTCAAGCTCTCGACAATTTTTTCGTAACATTCCCAATTACGGGCCGCTCGGCCAATGCCGCCGTAAACCACCAAAGCTTCAGGATTTTCGGCCACGTCCGGGTCAAGATTGTTCATCAACATCCGCATGGGTGCTTCTGTGGCCCAGCTTTTACAGCTAAGCTTTGTACCTGTAGGGGCTTTAATCACTTGCGAATTTAATCTGTTGTTTGTCATGTCGTTTAAACCTGTCTATTCAACGAACCAGTAAATATTGGTATATCAAAGAAATCAAATAATACTACAGCCATCATACTACAGTTTAAGGGCCTGCTTCTTTGCTGGTGCCTGGCTTGGTTTTGCCGTTTTCTTTGGCCTCTTCCAGGTCATCTTCGACTTCTTCTATAATGCGCTCTATGTCTTGGCCCCGGACTTGCGGGTCTACAGCGCGGCGCATTTCGCGGACAAATTGTTTGCGCAAATTACGCATATTGACCACGCTGCGCTGGCGGTTTTCATGGTCCAAAGGTTTGACCGTATCCAGAACATGATAAGCGTGAAGCACGGTTTCCAGTGCCGACAGGCGGCGCTTGTAATCGGTATCCCAGGTTTGATCGTCGTGGGACGGTGTGGCCAGGTTTGGGAACAGCCATTTGGATTTATCCAATAGGCCGCGTAAGGACGCCACGGTTTTAGCCCGCTCCAAATCATAATCAGAGGTGACAAATTTCTCGGGATTGATTTTACATAACTGTTGGGCGTAGGCCATTTCGCGCACTACAGCCCGGCCCCATTCGCGCACTTCGGCTTTGTAAACTTCTTCAGCATTGACCACATGCAATTTTTCTTGTTTTTTGGTTTCGGCTATCTGCCTGTCGGTTTCCGCCATGGCCCGTTTGTTCGATAACACCCCAAACACCAATTGCGTCACCAAAGCGATGAGCGACACCATCATCGCAAATAGAGAAATTGTTTGTCCGTCCAGCATCCCCATAACCCCTTCCTCGCACTTACTTCAGTGCTTCAAAATCTTCCTTGTCCATATGTGTAGCGGCAAGATAGACAATGTCGAGCAAAATGGACGGGCGCCCGCGTCCGGTCATGGCCGCCAAAACTTCCGCATACTGGGCGTTCTCAGACGACAGCCGCACGGTGGTACGCCGCTCCGCTTGAAAGCGTAGCTCGCTAAACCAGCCCGCCGCCTCGGACATATGCACATTTTCGCGTAAATAAACCATAGCCCCGTTCATGGTTTTAGAGCGCGCTTTTGTACCCATGCCCCGCCCCATCTTGCGCAAGAGTGCTTCGGCCCCCGGCTCAATCATCATTTCAATTGCTTTCATGGGCGCAGTATATACATTTATGGTTAATCAATACTTATCAGGATGTTGGGAATGAAAGCAAAACTCTCCATTTTAGGGAGCATGGTTAATCCAAAGTAAATGGTTTGTGGGTAATGAAAGAAGATCTTGCTATTATTTATTGAGCATCCGCCGCACGGTATTTAGCTCGCTTATCAGCAAATCGACATCCGATTGTGTACTGAGGAAGCTTGTGGTGCAAATGCGAAGAACGCTGCGACTTTCAAAATCCACCCGCCCCAGCCAAACATTACCACGTTTTTCAACCTCGTTGGCAATGTTTTGGGATTCCACTCCATATCTGTCATCGTCAAAAACAATGACAGGCAATGGACTTGTATTGCGAACCGTCCAACCATGTTTGGGCAGCTGTGCGCGCAGATATTCCGCTAGGGCAAAATGATGGTCAAACATCTCTTCATAGCCCGCCTCACCCACTACCCGCAACATCATCCATAAACGCAAGCCTAGAAAACGCCGCGACCACTGGTTGGTTGTGATGTAGAAATCTTGTCCATCACCTTCGGGCATGTAGGAGGTTTTCACTGAAAATACATTGGCGGCGTAAGCGGGATTGCGCAGAGCAATTATGCCAGCACCCATAGGTACGGATAACCATTTATGGGCGTCAATGGTGACGCTGTCGGCGTGTTCAATCCCTGCCAACAAATCCAAACGACCTCTATCAAATATCAACGCTCCGGCCCAAGCCGCATCTACATGAAAATGGATGTTCTCATGCATAGCGATTTCAAAGCATGCTTGCATGGGGTCAATCATCCCCGCCCCCGTAGTTCCGCAAGTCGCGGCAATCATAAAGGGATGAAACCCGCCTTGCCTGTCATCCGCTATCATTGCCTCAAGTTTTTGCATATCCATACGACCATCCCCCATAGTTGGCACCAGACGTACCGCCGCCGCACCAAGCCCTGTGGCTTTGGCAATTTTGATCCAGGCAAGATGAGAATCCGCTGATACATACAGGCTCGGCATGTCGACAAATGCTCGCACACCATGCTCAATATAATCGCTTGACGCACGGCAAAGAGCCGCCAAAACTGCAGTTTCATTGGCTTCCGACCCGCCGGAGGTAAAATGTGCCGTGCCGTTTGGCATATCCAGTTTATTACATACCATATCCGAAACCGTACGTTCCATAGTAACAGAAGCAGGGGCATGAGAGGTGACACACATCTGCGGATTGCGCACCGCCGCCAACATATCACCTACCACCGCAGGCCAAGCGGATGTCGGGTTGAAATAACCAAAACACCGCGCACTGGCCGAGCGCAGGTCGCCGTGTTCCATCAGGTAAGCAGCTTCGCGTAGAGCCTGGTCAAGCGGGACAGGTTTGGTAAAATCAATTGCGTTGACCGCACGTTTGGTTTCCTTCGTGGGCCAAACCGGGCCCACTGGGCCGTTAGTCATGCCCTCATAGGCACGAGCGATTTGGTCGATCAATTCGACCAGCCCTGTCTTGTCTGAATAAGAAAATGCGGCGGGTAAAGTTTGCATAACGAAAGTCTTTCACATGAGGGGCAGTTCTTGGTATTGTTACGATACTTCGTGATAGACGTGTAACATTTGTGTGCGCAGATGTGCCACATACGGACGTGGCAACCGAAGCCGTAAATAGCTCAAAACTACAAAGGCGCGGCGCCCCAGAGCATTGATTTAAGCGCATAGCCATTGATGTTGCGTTTTTCGTCAGTGACCAAACACCAGCCTCTTGCATTGCAAATGCCAAGCTCCAGCAATACGCCTTTGGCGGCAATGGCCCGCTTGGGAGCATTGGATCTGGGTTTGGTGCGGATAGCGATTTTGCTGCGCACCAGCACCATACGCTTACCGTCGAGCAATCTGCGTTTCATCCAGGTTTCATCACCGTCGATATCACGCACTTTGCGCCAGGCCTCAGTTTCAGCCACCACAATCATGGGCAGGCCGCGCCGTTTGTATTGCCACTTAACCGGATGTTCATTACTGGGGCCGGTGCGGCCATTGGAGGCGCTGTATTTAAGTGATACATAGCGCGGTACGGGAAGGTTGGACGGGGTTTTTTCCGCGCTCACCCGAATAATATCCCTCGTCATTCGTTCGCGCGGCCCCGGTACATCTTCGACAATACGGGCGATAGGCGGGCGTTTTATGGTCTCGGGCGTAGCCGGGAGTGTTTGTGCTGTACTGGGTATAACGCCGACAATAGCTGGAGCCATCAACATGCCTGCCAACACCAACCTTGAAGTCATCCGTTTCATGAGCATCCCACCTCTGCCTTTGATAGTTAATGGATGGTTTATGGGCCAAGAGGATAAACGAGGTGTAAACGAAAGAAAAACTTTACTTGCCAATCGCTCAAGAACAGGCATGTTTAGAGCATGAAGAAAACAGCCAAAATCACCAAACCCCATATTATCGTCACGCGAAGATTACCAAGTGCGGTACACAACCGGCTCGTGGATTTGTTTGACACTACGCTCAACAACACCGACACGCCCATGAACCAGGCCGATTTGCGCGGCGCTATGGCAAAGGCTGATGTTCTCGTGCCAACTGTTACCGATAAAATTGATGCGGATGTGATCAAGGCTGCCGGGCCGCACTTGAAACTGATTGCCAATTTTGGCGCGGGCACTGACCATATTGATGTGGTCGCCGCCCATGCTAAAAACATAATTGTCACCAATACGCCCGGCGTACTGACCGAGGACACTGCTGATTTTGCTATGGCCTTGATTTTGGCGGTACCGCGCAGGTTAGTGGCGGCGGACCGCCTGACCCGTGCAGGCGGGTTTAAAGGTTGGACGCCGACCGGGATATTGGGCCAAAGAGTGCGCGGTAAAAAGCTCGGTATCGTAGGCATGGGCCGCATTGGCCAGGCTATCGCCAGACGGGCCAGTGCCTTTGGGCTTCATGTGCATTATCATAACCGCAAACAGGTATCCCCACCTATTGAAAAAGCTTTGCACGCCAGATATTGGCCTGATCTGGATGCTATGCTATCCAATATGGATATTATCTCCATCAATTGTCCCAGTACACCTCAAACCCGTCACCTTATTACAGCCGACCGCCTTGCGCTCATGCCAACCCACGGGGTTATCATCAATACATCACGTGGTGAAATCATAGACGAAGCGGCGTTAGCGGATGCATTGGCCAAGGGCGATATTGCCGGGGCAGGGCTTGATGTCTATGAAAATGAACCTGAAATCCATCCGGGGCTTTTGAGCTTGCCCAATGTTATTCTAGCCCCCCATATTGCGTCCGCCACTCACGAATCCCGCCTTGAAATGGGGGAAAAAGTCATGATCAACATCCGTGCCCTTTATGATGGTCACCGCTGCCCGGACAGGGTTTTACCGCCCAGAGCATCAGACATATAAAAACTTTATCTAGAACCTGTGTCTGATATAGCTATGAATGTGTCTGTTTTTCCTTGTATTTTTTCAAAAAATCTGCTAATGTATGAGGTGAATTGTAGCAATACGATTCCCAACCGGTCCCTCACATACGACTGATTGCAGCGGTCGTTTCAGAGTTTAACCGGGGCGCGTACAAGACCTTAAGACCTCCCCAGCTCTTAGCGGTGTTGTGCAATAGATAACCCCGCTTTGGCCCACACACCAAAGCGGGGTTATTTCGTATTTGGCTTTGCACAGGCTGGACAGGCCGGGTCTTTGGGGAGTTTTATTGTTCTCACTTCGCCGTTCAGGCCGCCGTATAGGCATAGTTTTCCGTAGAGCGGCACCCCGGCGCCCGTGATAATTTTCACGGCCTCCATAGCCATCATGGAGCCGATAATGCCCGCCAGTGCGCCGACAACACCTAGGTTTGCGCAGGTTTCTGCATCTGGTGGTTCACGGGGTACAAAACATCTGTAACACGCACTCTTTGCGTCCATCTTGAACACGGCCAATTGCCCGTCGAACCGTCCGAGAGCTCCGCTGACCAATGGTATTTGCGCGCCAAGACAAGCGGCGTTGACCGCAAAGCGCGCCTTAAAATTATCGGTGCCGTCAAGCACCACGTCATAACCACTCATGATGCCTTGCGCATTATTAGTGTCTAATTTGTGGTCATGTTCTTGTATCCGGATATGGGGGTTGAGGGCAGATAGAGTTTTGGCCATGGCCCTGGTTTTGCGCGTGCCGACATCGTCCGTGCCGAACTGGATTTGGCGGTGCAAATTGGATAAATCCACATCATCATCATCAATGATACCAATATGCCCAACCCCAGCGCCAGCCAAATATAGCCCCGCCGGGCCGCCGAGACCGCCAGCCCCGACAATCAAAACCCGCGCACGGCCCAAGGCTTGTTGCCCGGCCCCGCCAATTTCCTTCAGGACAATTTGGCGGGCATAGCGTTCAAGTTCGGCAGGCCCCACAATTCACCCTAAAAATCAAACAATGCGGTTGACAGATAACGCTCGGCGAAGGACGGGATAATAGTGACAATGGTTTTGTCGGCCATGTCTTTGCGAGCGCCAACCTCCAGGGCGGCAGCAATGGCGGCTCCCGAGGAAATGCCGACAGGCACCCCGTCAAGTTTAGCCGCGCGCCGTGCGGTTGCAAAGGCGGTTTCGTTGTCAATTACAACAATTTCGTCGATTAAATCAGTATCCAGAATGTCTGGTACGAAACCGGCGCCAATACCCTGGATCATATGCGGCCCTTTTTCGCCTTTGGATAGAACCGGACTACCTTCCGGCTCCAGGGCGATAATGTGCATGGCCGGGTTTTTATCCTTTAGAAAACCGCCAGCACCGGTAAGGGAACCACCCGTGCCAACACCGGAAATCAGTACATCAACCTTGCCGCCCGTATCGTTCCAGATTTCCGGACCCGTAGTGGCACGGTGAATGGCCGGATTGGCCGGGTTGACGAACTGTCCGGCCTGAACCGCTCCCGGTGTTTCTTTGGCCAGTTCATCAGCCCTTGCGATGGCTCCGGGCATGCCCTCTGCCGCAGGGGTCAGGACGATTTCCGCACCCAGCAACTGGATCAATTTACGGCGCTCAATGGACATGCTTTCGGGCATGGTGAACACGGCTTTATATCCCTTGGCGGCTGCGACCAGCGCCAGACCAATGCCGGTATTGCCAGACGTGGGCTCGATAATCGTTCCCCCTGGCTTTAGCAGGCCGCGCTCTTCCAAATCCTCAATCATAGCTAGACCAATGCGGTCTTTGACACTGGCACCAGGGTTGAAAAACTCAAGTTTGAACAGGAGATCGGCTCCAATTCCTTTACTGATCTTGGGCATGCGCACCAAAGGCGTATCACCGATCGTGTCCGAAATACTGTCATATATTTTGCCGCGTCCGGGTTTTTGGCCGGGTTTGTCCATGCTCATTTTCGTCTCCTATTTAATTCCTGTTGATCCGTAACCACCAGCACCGCGCTGGGTCTTGGATAATGTGTCCACCACATTAAACACTGCTTGGGTTATGGGCGCAATGATCATCTGGGCAATTCTGTCACCCCGGTTGATGCTAAATGCTTGGCGCCCGTGGTTGATCAGCAGGATTTTTACTTCGCCCCGATAATCCGCATCAATGGTTCCGGGGGAATTGACCACGCTGATCCCGTGCTTATAGGCCAAGCCGGAGCGCGGACGGATTTGCGCCTCATAGCCTGGAGGCAAGGCCATAGCCAAACCCGTAGCAATGAGCGCCCGTTCGCCGGGCTGTAAAACGACCGCTGTGTCTGGGTCTATGGCTGCGCGTAAATCCACGCCCGCAGCCAGGTCGGTCTCATATGCGGGCATTTGCAAATCGCCGAAATTCTCTAACTGTCTGATCTCAATCTTCAGCATTGTCTTCTTTCTTGTTGAACAGCTCCATTCGGATCTCCAGAAGTTCTTTATCTTCTACAGATAAATCGGGGCCGACATAATTGTACACATAGCCTTCTTGCGTTAAATTTATAGCCATAAGGGCGCTGTCTTTTGCGTCAAAATTAGGGGACAGATAGAACGGAAAGCCTGCGCGGATAATTTTAATATCAAACTCGGTCGGTATGACGGAGGAGCGCAGACACATGACGGCCCGGATGGGTTTGTTGTCAATTTCGGTCATATGTCCCTCTTTGGCATCAAACACCGAGAATATGAAATCAGCGGCGGGGAGGAATGTCGCGATTTGGGCTCCACCTTTACCAGGTGCATTTTCTTGATCTGTCACACCTTCTTCGATGTCTGCCTCAATCGCCTGTTGCACGACGATTTCGCAATTGGCAATATTATCGTCGGCCAAGGCAGCCAAGACATATATGTTTAACAGCACAATTGTTGCCACTACGGAATATAAAAACTTCAAGCTATGGTCTCCACTATTTTTAGGGCCAGTTTATGAGCCGCCTCTTGCTTGCTCATGAGCGGCCACTCGTTCGCACCGTCTTTGGTTACAATGATCATAGTATTATTATCACCACCCATGACATCACCGGATACATCATTGGCGACAATCCAATCGCAATTCTTTTTGGCCAACTTGGCCTTGGCATGATGTAGCACATTATCGGTTTCCGCCGCAAACCCGATGACAAGCCCGGGGCGGGTTTTTCCATTGGCTATGGTGCTTAAAACATCCGGATTTTCGGTCAGTGCCAAGGGTTGTAATTCTTGTTTGTCCTTTTTGATTTTTTTGCCAGTGCTGGTTTTTGGACGCCAATCTGCGACTGCCGCGACACTGATAAACACGTCGGCGGGCAATGCTCCGTAACAGGCGGCCAGCATTTCCAAGGCAGTTTCGACTTGCACTAAATTGACACCGACAGGCGGTGCTATGGCCACAGGGCCAGACACCAAAGTCACCTTGGCACCCAGCCGCTGGCAAGCCCGCGCAATAGCATAACCTTGTTTGCCGGACGAATGGTTGGATAAATAGCGCACCGGGTCAATGGGTTCGCGGGTTGGCCCGGCGGTGATCAGGATATGTTTGCCTTTGAGGGGCGTAGGCGCAAGATCGTCTAAATGGGTTTTGCCCGCCAGTATTTTCTCTATTGCCTGCGTGATGATCTCCGGTTCCGCCATGCGGCCAAAACCAAACTCCCCGCACGCCATATCACCTTCGTCGGGGCCGATAAACAAGGCATGGTTTTCGCGCAAGATTTCTATATTGCGCCTTGTGGCCGGATGTTCCCACATCCGCACATTCATGGCCGGAGCATAAAGGACGCGCTTGTCGGTTGCCAATAATGTGGTGCTGGCCAAATCATTGGCAAGCCCCCGCGCCGCCTTGGCCATCAAATCTGCAGTGGCCGGAACCACAACAACCAGGTCCGCTGAGCGGGACAATTCAATATGCCCCATCTCTTGCTCGTCTGACAGGGAAAACAAATCCGTATAAACTCTCTCGCCGCTCAGGCCACCTACGGAAAGTGGTGTGACAAATTCCGCGCCTGCTTTGGTGATGATTGTGCTGGTCTTTATGCCGCGCCCGCTCAGCAAGCGTATAAGCAACAGCGCCTTAAACGCCGCAATGCCGCCGCCAATAATCAACAAAATCCGTTTTTCGCCCATTACATTTGCCCTGACATATGTCCTGCGGCCCAAACGCCGACCAGAGTAGTTAGCGCACCCAAGGCCACCAAAGCAATATTTCTTCGCAGTGTTCGCGGTTTTATACTGGCGCTCGGCTTAGACAAATCCACCTCGCCCGCCGCCCAGGCTTTGGCGAGAGCGGCGAGCGTTTCTGCCGCTTCGGGCATGGCTTTGAGGGTTTTTTGGGCGCGGCGCAAATCGGTCAGAAAATCATTGATGCGGCCTTCCGGGCCAAGCTCGCGGCGCATAGACGCCTCCACCACCGGACGCGAGGCTTCCCACATGTCAAATGCCGGGTCGAGGCGTCTGGCCACGCCCTCGGCCTGCATCATGGTTTTTTGTAGCATGATCAATTGCGGCTGCATTTTCATATCAAATATATCGGTGATCTCGAACAATTGCAGCAACACTTTGGCCATAGAGACCTGGTCCGATGTTTTGCCAAATATAGGCTCGCCGACCGCCCGAAGCGCAGAGGCGAAATCCTCCACAGTATGGTGGGCGGGCACATAGCCGGCCTCAAAATGGATTTCGGCGATGCGGGTATAATCACGCACCAAAAACCCGTACAGGATTTCGGCGTGAAAGCGCTGCTCGGCTTCGCTGAGGCGGCCCAAAATACCAAAATCCAGCAAGACCAGTTCGCCGTCTTTGTCCACCACCAGATTGCCCTCATGCATGTCGGCATGGAACACCCCGTAATCAAAAGCACATGTGAGGAAGCTTTGGATGACTTTGATGGCTAGTGTCTTGCGGTCAATGTTCGGGTCGCTCAGCAATGCATCACTGGAAAACGCGGTGCCGTCTATCCATTCCAGCACCATAACATTTTTGGAACTATAAGCCCAATGGATAGCGGGTACGCGAAACAGACCCGTCTCTTCCGCCGCTTCGCCGAGCTCACTGGCCGCCGCAGCTTCAAGGCGCAAATCCAGTTCCAGCGTCACGGCTCGCGCCGCCGTTTCCACAAACATTTTTGGCCCTAAGCGGCGTGAGGCCGGGACGAAAAACTCCGCCAAACTGGCGACCATACGCAGCACATCAATGTCTTTGGCCATACGGGTGTGGATGTTGGGGCGTAGTATTTTCACTGCCACGGTAGTTCCGTCAAGCAACACAGCCTTATGAACCTGCGCCACAGATGCGGCGGCTATGGGTTCGGACAAAGACGTGAATATCTCCTGCCAAGTTTTGCCGTATTCTTTCTCTATGCGCTCTATAGCCTTGTCGCGTGAAAATGCAGGAACTTGATCTTTGAGACGCGACAGACCACGGGTAAATTCAGGGTCGAGCATGTCGGAGCGGGTTGCTAAAATCTGGCCAACTTTAATATAGGCCGGGCCTAGCCTCTCCAGCGCGTTGGCAAAGCGCTCGCCAGGGTTTTTTGCCCAACCCTTATCAATGGCTCGCACAGCGAACAAACGCGAAACCCAGCCAACAAACCGCGCCATAAACGGCACTTGCCCGGCATATTCCGCCGGGATCAAAGCATCATGACGCGCCAAGACAAAGGCGGTGCGCAGGAGGCGAAAAAAGGTAATGATCGTTTTCATGACCGTTTCTTAGCAGAGCCAATTTTTAAAAGCGAGAGGCTGTTTTGTGCTATCTTTGCAAATTCTTCACAAAGAAATTCAAAATCTCCTGGTCGCGGTGAATTTGGTTGGCCTTTGATCTGAAGCCGTGTTTTTCGCCAGGATAGGTCATGAGGTGCATATTATGGCGACCGCGTTTTTGCATTTCGTCCATGAGTTTTATTGAATGCCTGAACACCACATTATCGTCCGCCATGCCGTGAATGAGCAAGAACGGTTCATTTAGCCCGTCCAAATGGGCAAAAACGGACGCATTTTTATAGGCGCCTTTGGTGTAGTTCGGGTTGTCGGTGCGCGGGTCGCCGAGATAGCGCTCGGTGTAGGCTGTGTCGTACAAGGCCCAATCGGTGACGGGTGCGCCCGACACGCCGGCTTTGTAATGGTCGGTTTGGGCTAGCATGTGCAGGGTCATATAGCCCCCGTAAGACCAGCCATAAACGCCCATATTGTTCCCGTCCACGAAAGGAAGGGATTTGAGAAACTCCGCGCCCACGGACTGGTCTATGGTCTCCAGTATCCCCATGGAACGATACAAATGGTCTTCAAACGCTTTGCCGCGTTTCGCCGCGCCCCTATTGTCCATCTGGAACACCACAAAACCGTTATCGACCAGCATTTGCGCCAACCAGATTTTATTACTCCAACCCTTGTTAACCCGTTGCACACCGGGGCCGCCGTAAACAATGGTGACGGCGGCACGTTTTTCGCCGGGCTTAATATCTGTGGGTTTGTAGAGTATATAGTCCATCATGGTGCCATCGCTCGCCGCCAATTGGCCAAACTCCGGCGTAACATGGGACGCCAGATAAGGGGCGTAAGCATGGTTAGCGTCCAGCTTGTTTTCATTAAGCCAGATCAGCGGTGTGCCGTCATTTTGGTAAGCGCGGGTCTGGGGCGGTGTGGATTTGTTGGAAAATGTGCCGATATAGGCGGCGCAATTATTGGCAAAACTGGCGGTGTGAATACCCTCGCCTTTCGAAAGCTGTGTCAGGTTTTCACCGTCAAAATCCACGCTGTAAATATGTTGCTCCAGTGCCGTTTCCTGCCAGCCGGTGAAATAAATCTTTTGGCTGTCCTCATCAATACAGTTCACTTTGGAAACAGGCCAATCACCTTTGGTGATTTGCACGGGCGGCTTTCCCATTTGGCCGTAGCGGTAAATATGCCAAAACCCGCTGCGCTCGCTCGACCACAAAAATCCGCCGGCTGCAAGCGCTTTGAAGTCGCCGCGCACATTGATCCAGGTCTTGCTGGTTTCTTCAAAAACAACCCGGCTCTTGCCAGTAGTGGGGTCAATATCCAGCATTGTCAGGGTTTTATGATCCCGCGATAAAATCCCCGCATAAAGATGCCGCCCGTTTTTACTCCAATACACCCGCGCCAGATAGATGTCCGGATTGTCCCCGATATCGGCCCAAACCGTATCCCCGCCCATAAGCGGTTTTATGGCCAGTTTTACCGTCGCATTATCCGTGCCCGCAAATGGGTAGCGCTGGGCGATATTGTCTATGCCGTCGGTGCCGAATTCAATCCGGTGTTCAACCGCAATGGGGCTTTCGTCGATTTGCGAATAGGCCATATGCATTTCGGTCGGCGACAACCAATACCCGGTGGAGCGGGCCAGTTCTTCCTGAACCACAAAACTGGCCGTGGCATTGCGCACCATATCATTAGCGCCAAATGAAAGGCGTTTTTCGCGGCCCGTGGCCAAATCGGTCATATACAGATCATTTTCGCGCACATAGCTGACAAATTTTCCCGACGCGGAAATTTTGGCATCGGTCTCAAACCCGTCGGTATTGGTGACTTGTGTTGCCTCGCCCGTCTCCAGATTATAGACAAAGACATCACCGCCCAGGGGAAATAAAATCTGTTTGCCTGCGCTGTCCCAGCTATAGGCGATAATGCCTTTGCCTTTTTCGCGCATGCGTTCGCGGCGATTTTTTTCTTCGGCGGAGAGAATTTCAGGCGCGCCGAGCAAGTCCGTGGAGCTGACAAGGCGCATGCCTGCACCTGTCTTTAAATCATAGGCCCATAAATCCTGTTGCCCCGCATCATCGGCTCGGCCTTGCAACACCGTGACCATTTTTCCGTCTGGCGAAATCTTGGCTTTTCTTAAACTGGGGCCAGATAGGGCCGGGTCAGAGTGAATGATGGCTGCGGTGAGATCACCGGGTTTGACACTGCCGGGCTGTGGTTGTGGCTGTGGCCCAGATGTTACGGTTTGCTCGGTACAGGCAAAAAGCAGTGTGGTCGCCAGCAGGCTCATCATAGTGAAGCGCATAATTTCCTCTTTTTTGGTTTTGCCTATACTCGCAGGGGCGTGTAAGAAATGCAAGCAAGGAGACATGAATGCAGTGCTATGACGTATTTAACGGAGACGCCGACGGTATCTGTGCGCTTATTCAATTACGTTTGGCAGACGGGCTAAAAGACTATCCAGACGGGACAATACTGGTCACAGGCGTTAAGCGCGACATTAATTTGTTGGTGCGGGTGAAGGCAAAAGCGGGCGACCATATCACAGCTCTGGATATTTCCATGGGCACAAATGCAGACAGTTTACGCAAAAACCTAGATGCCGGGGCTAGCGTGTTTTACGTTGACCATCACAATCCGGGCGACATACCCCAGCATGAAAACCTGTACGCCGTAATTGATACACGCCCCGATATTTGCACATCCCTATTGGTCAATTACTGCCTTAAAGGGGCTTACCGCGAATGGGCGGTAGTGGGGGCGTTTGGGGATAATTTATTGGGCGCAGCATATGAATTGGCTAAATCCATTGGCTATAAGCAAAAACATATTGAAGAACTAAAACGCTTGGGCCAATTGATCAATTACAACGCTTATGGTCGTGATGTATCTGATTTACATTTTCCCCCAGATAAATTGTTTAAAATTTTGTCCCAATACGAAAACCCTGATGCTTTCATATTTAGTGAACCAGAAATCATTCAGAAACTCGAAAACGGTTTTTTTGACGACCTTGATAATGCCCGTAATGGGGACGAGCTGGTGTACACGGAATATAATTTGGACAATGACATTCCCAGCCCTGTCTGGTTATTGGATGATGCGCCGTGGGCGCGGCGGATTTCGGGGGCTTTTGGCAATGAGTTGGCAAATCAAACACCTAACCAGGCCCATGCAGTGCTGACCCACAATACTAAAGGGGGATACACCGTGTCTGTCCGTGCGCCAAAAAACCATCCGCACGGCGCAGATCAGTTCTGCATGAAGTTTCCAACAGGCGGGGGCCGTGCTGCTGCTGCTGGCATTAATCATTTGCCCAAGGATAAACTGGATGGGTTTTTAGCCGCTTTTAAAACCGCATTCTGAGTTTCAGGCTGGACTGCATTTAATAATGCATCTATAGATGGCTTAGGGGCTTTTACACAGCGAACACTTACGGAGTAATACATGCGGATTTTCGGCAAACAGTCTTTTCGTCGACCTTTGGTTATATCAACATTGGTTTTAGGGTCTGCGCTTATACTGGCCGCATGTGGCGGTGGTTCAACCCCCGCGCCTCCGCCTCCGCCGCCCCCACCCCCACCTGTGAACACCGGGCCAAGCTGGACGAAAGATGTATTTCAGGCCGAAAGCAATTTCAAAAACCGCTGTCAGGCTCCTCGCACGGGCACCAATCCGGCAACCAACCAACCCTATCCGGATGTTGCAGGTTCAACCTTGCACGAAAAACACTGGATGCGTTCCTGGAGTAACAATACTTATCTGTGGTATAGCGAAATAGACGATATAGACCCGGGTACGATTGCCGACCGACTGGCTTATTTTGAAGTTTTAAAAACCAATGCCACAACGGCATCCAACAATCCCAAAGATAGGTTCCATTTTACCATTGATACAGAAGAATACCAACAACGTGTTTCCAGCGGTGCATCCGCCGGATATGGAGCCAGGTTTACACTCATTCAAAGCTCCCCGCCGCGCGATATTCGGGTGGCTTATGTGGAAGCAGGTTCGCCGGCCACAAGCGCTCCGGCCAATTTGGACCGGGGCGCCATTATTCTGGAAATCGACGGGGTGGATGTGATTAACGGTTCAGACACCAACACGCTGAACGCCGGATTGTTCCCTGACGGGGCGGGCGAAGACCATACTTTTAAAGTCCGCGATCTGGGCGGTGCTGAACGCACATTCACCATGACGTCCGCCATCGTGACTTCCGACCCGGTTAATGTTTCTAAAACCATAGATGTAGCTGGCAATAAAATTGGCTATTTACACTTCACCACATTTGGCACCACAAGCGCCGAGCAGGCTTTGTTTGATGCTATGACCACATTCCAGGCGGACGGTATCACTGATCTGGTTTTGGACTTGCGCTATAATGGCGGTGGATTTTTGGCCATTGCCGGCGAGCTTGGCTATATGATTGCAGGGAGCGCACAGACCAGCGGCAAGACATTTGACAAGCTAACTTTTAACGACAAACATCCGACCATAAACCCGGTTACAGGAGCGACCTTGAGCCCGACCCCGTTTTACAGCACGGCCCGGGGTTTTTCCGTGGCTACAGGCACGGCCCTGCCGACGGTTACATTAAACCGGGTGTTTATTCTCTCGACCGCCAGAACATGTTCGGCCAGTGAGGCCGTCATTAATGGTCTGCGCGGCGTGGATGTGGAAGTGGTGCTGATCGGCACGACCACATGCGGCAAACCTTACGGGTTTTACGCTACGGACAATTGCGGTGTCACGTATTTCACCATTCAATTTAGAGGTGAAAACGACAAGGCTTTTGGTGACTATGCTGACGGGTTTACCCCCATTGATGCGGCGGTCAATAGCGGCGAGCTGATCACAGGGTGTGAGGTCGGGGACGATTTCACCAAGGTCATGGGAGACGAGACCGAAGCATTACTGGCCACGGCACTTAGTTATAGGCAAACGGGTTCTTGTCCGGTGGTGGTGCCAAAAGCTCTGGGTGAAGCCAGTAACAAAGCGGGGCCAGCCTTTATGTCGGATGATCCATTATCATTGTATAATGATGAGCGCGTGCGGTCACGGTTATTGCTGGAGCAAAGCCTGATATTAAGCGCCCCTCCTGTAAACAAGGAGAAATAGCGTGGTCAGTATTTTCAAAATGAGCCTGGCCATGGCGGCGGCCATTATTGGTACGGGGTGCCAGACGGTGCCGCCGAGCAAAGGCGCTCCTGCCCTACTTGTCAATCCTTCTGCGAAAGTTACGGCAGAAATTCAGGACGTGGTTTCACAAGCCCTGAATGGTGTAAAGGTAACAGTCGCGCCAGATGTCCTGACCACAAGCTCGATTCTGGCCATTGAGCGGCCAGAATTCCGCTCCCCTGCTGGTGATCCGATCATGGGGCGGCGCATGGACATGCCAGACCATTTCACCCTAAGTAAATCATACAAAAAATGCGTCCTGACCCATGAGCAGACGGGTGTGAGTTATGCACTGAAATCTGCGCGGTGCGAGGTTGTGGGGTAACGCCTAACGCCGCATCATGCTGCCAAGTATGCCGCGCATGATGGCGGCACCGGTGCGGCCACCTAGTTTACGGCCTATTTCTACGCCGATGGAACGCACGGCGGCTTTTGTGCCAGCTTCCAATGCCGATTGGCGTTTGCGGCCCCTGCGCTTTGGTTTGGCTTTGGTACGGGCTTTTTCTGCTGCGGCTTTGGCATCCTCTTTGGCTTTGGTCTCGGCGATTTGTTTGCGTTTTTCGCCGAGCATTTCGTAGGCGGATTTGCGGTCTATGGTTTTGTCGTACTGGGAGCCAACCGGGGAGCGCGACATTACCGTCTTGCGCTCGATGTCCGTTGCCGGGCCGAGGCGTGAGCTGGGCGGGCGGATCAGGGTCTGCCCGACAATGCCGGGGCGGCCTTTGGCGTCCAGTAATGATACTAACGCCTCTCCGACACCCAGGTCTGAAATCACATCTTCGGTTTTAAAGGCCGGATTGGGGCGAAACGCATTGGCGGAGGCGCGAATGGCTTTTTGGTCATTGGGCGTATAGGCGCGAAGGGCATGTTGGATACGGTTGCCGATCTGTCCCAATACGCTGTCGGGTATATCGGTCGGGTTTTGGGTGACGAAATATATACCCACCCCCTTGGAGCGGATTAAGCGCGCCACTTGTTCGATTTTCCTGACCAAAGCTTTGGGGGCATCAGTAAAAAGTAAATGGGCTTCGTCAAAAAAGAAAGCGATAACGGGTTTGTCCGGGTCGCCGATCTCCGGCAATTCTTCGAACAATTCGCTCAAAAGCCACAGCAGGAATGTGGAATACAGGCGCGGATTGTTGATCAGTTGCTGTGCGTCCAGTACGCTGACAATACCCTTGCCGCTCATATCAGTGCGCATTATGTCGGACAATTTTAGCGCCGGCTCCCCGAAAAATTCGTCGGCGCCGTCGCGCTCAAGTACCAGAAGATTACGCATAATCGCACCAACCGATTGCGACGAAATATTACCGTATTCGAACACCAAATCTTTGCGGCTCTCGGCAATGAAGGTCAGGGTGGATTTCAAATCTTTCAAATCCAATAGCGGCCAACCGTTATCTTCGGCCACATCAAAGGCAATGGCCATGACCCCTTCTTGGACATTGGTTAGCCCCATCAGGCGCGACAAGAGTGTCGGCCCCATTTCGGATATGGTCGTGCGCACACGGTGGCCGTTGTCACCGTACAAATCCCAAAACATGGTCGGGAAAGCGGTGTAATTATAATCCTCAAGTCCGATTTTTTCAGCCCGCGAGATCAGCTTGTCGTGCAGTTTATGCGCCTTGCTGCCGCTTTGTGATATCCCCGACAAATCTCCCTTAACATCCACCGCAAATACCGGCACCCCGGCGGCCGAAAACCCTTCCGACAAAATCTGTAAGGTAACGGTCTTCCCCGTCCCCGTAGCCCCGGCAACAAGCCCGTGCCGATTGGCCCGGTGCAAGAGAAGCTCTTGGTCTTTGCCGTCAGTGTCTTTGCCAATGAATATTGTGGTCATGTGGTTTCCTATTTGTCGCTATTTTCTTTTGGGGGTGTTTTATTTAAGAGGTTTTTCGTAGCGATAAAGGCTTCAAAAATATACATTGCATGATATCTTTTATCCAAACGAAATCTTGTATAAAAAACAAATGAGAAAACAAAATTCGTAACAATCCATATGAGCGCTATCAAACTAAACTCTAATGAATGGTTTGGTACAAGAACACAAAATGTAATAAGGTACATTAAAGTATTTAGAAAAAAACCAACTGCCAAACTTCTCGTAAGAACTATTGTGGCATTTTGTTTTTTTTCATAAAGCGCTATCTGCGGAAACCGCTCCCTAAGATAAAATTGGATAAGATTGAAATAATCATCCTTTTCGCCTTCTTTACATGCCTTGATTAAGTCTTCCCCTCCTTGTTTGTTCAACCATTCTCCTAGTTTTTTCTCTAAATTTTCTTTGAATTTATTTGTATATTTTTGATCATCTTTACAAAATAAAATAGACCATTTTGGTGTTACAAGCTTATTGCTTTCTCCAAAGAAAGGAAATTTTTTGTTGTGGATAGACATATACCCTACTTGTTCCAAAACCCGCCCGATAACGTATGCAGCTACAGTAACGAAAATGAATGCCACAACACCAGTGTCTGCAGGGGTGAATGGTAGATTTCCTGAAACAATGAAGACATTCACAAATAAAAGGGTAATTATGGTAAAGCCAGGGACAAAGTAAGCTATGACATCGTGAAAAAAGTCAGGAATCACCCCTGACAATCCGCCTGAGTTCGCATTATTCTCTGCCACACATCACCTCTATTCCATCCCCTAAACCCTTTTCATAATCACCGAGCCATTTGTGCCGCCAAACCCGAACGAATTGCTCATAAAGGCTTTTATGTCGTGGTTGCGGGTCTGCCTCACTATGTTGATCTTCGGGATTTCCGGGTCTAGCTCGGTGATGTTAATGCTGGGTGCGACAAAGCCGTCTTTCATCATGATTAGGGAATAGATGGCTTCTTGTACGCCTGCACCGCCGAGACTATGCCCGGTCATGGATTTTGTCGCGGAGATATAAGGGCCGTCTTCACCAAAGACCCGGTAGATTGCGCTGCATTCCGCCGTATCACCTACGGGCGTGGCGGTGGCGTGGGGGTTGATGTAACAGACATCATGGCCCGCGTCTTTGAGTGCTAGGCGCATAGCACGTTCTGCGCCTTCGCCGCTTGGGGCGACCATATCATAGCCGTCCGATGTGGCGGCGTAGCCTGTGACTTCGGCGATGATATTGGCACCGCGCTTTTTAGCATGTTCATACTCTTCCAAAACCAACATACCGGCTCCGCCCGCAATGACAAAGCCGTCGCGGGTGGCGTCAAAGGCGCGGCTGGCCGTTTCGGGCTTATCATTATATTTGCTCGACATGGCCCCCATGGCGTCAAATAAATTGGACATTGTCCATTCCAGCTCCTCGCCGCCGCCTGCAAACATCACGTCTTGCTTGCCCCACTGAATTTGCTCGACCGCTGAGCCGATACAGTGCAGACTTGTGGTACAGGCCGAGGTGATGGAATAATTCACACCTTTGATTTTGAAATGGGTGGCCAAAGTCGCTGATACGGTCGATGACATAGCCTTGGGCACGGCGAACGGGCCGATACGTTTGGGCGCACCTTTTTCGCGGGTGGTGTCGGCGGCCTTAACGATAGTCATTGACGACGGCCCGCCGGAGCCTGCAATAATGCCGGTGCGCGGATGCGAGATTATATCTTCGCCGACGCCTGCATCTTCAATGGCTTGCTGCATGGCCACACAGCTCCACCCGGCCGCTTCGGTCATGAAGCGGTAGGTGCGTTTGTGGATATGCTGTTTGGGATCAAGGGTCGGCCGCCCGGAGATTTGTGAGCGAAATCCGTTGGCCACCATGTCAGGATCAGTGCTAATGCCGGATTTTCCAGCCTTCAAATTGGCCGCAACCTCGCCGATATTCTCGCCAATACACGAAACAATCCCCATACCGGTAACAACAACTCTGCGCATTAGTTTTCTCCTGCGGTTTGGGGGACAAATGTACCCACACGTAAATCTTCTGCCTTATATATCACAACCCCGTCCGCTTCCATAGTGGCGTCGGCAATGCCCAAAACCAAACGGCGTCTGATCACCCGTTTGAGGTTAATGGTGTATTTGACCAGTTTAACGTCGGTTGTCACTTGGCCGGTAAAGCGCAATTTGCCAACGCCGAGGGCACGGCCTTTACCGGGCGACCCACCCCAGCCCAAAAAGAACCCGACCAATTGCCACATGGCGTCCAGCCCCAAACAGCCCGGCATCACCGGATCGTTTCTGAAATGGCAATCAAAGAACCAAAGGTCAGGATTAACATCCAGCTCGGCCGTCACCAGACCTTTACCGTGTTCCCCGCCCGTGTCGGAAATATGGGTGATGCGGTCAAACATCAACATAGGCGGCAAAGGCAATTGCGCATTGCCGTCCCCGAACAGACTTTCTTCGCCGGAAATTATCAAATCGTCATAATCATAGCTAGACTGAATTTTTAACATAAATCACCATTGTTATTATCAAACGCAAACCTATGCGACAGGACGCAGGGCTTCAAGTGTTTATGTGAGATGTGGTGTGCGCAGTCTGTCCAGCCCGCTGATATTTAGCGAGATGCCGGATTAGCCCGCCCAAGCCCCCAGCTTTCGTTCGTCTCCAGTCGTTCGCCAAATTCGCGGCTGACCTTGGCGATCATTTCGGGAAGTTTGTGATAGCTTTGCGGGCCTAACACCAAACACCACAATGAAAAAGTCGATGACAATCTCAGTCCATTCTTGGTTCCTCACATGTTTTATGACGCGGCGTAGGATCACGGCTTGGCCTCCCCACCATGGTCTATGTCCAAAATGTCATCAAGAATGGTGTGTATGTCTGCCAACACCGTAAGCTCTGGACTGTATGTCAATTTTAAGTACGAATCCATCCTGTAAAGATTGTCGACAAGATCGTTTCTAAAGCCCGCGCTTTCGCGCATCATCTCGGGGAAACATTGGTGGCCGCCGTAAGGGGCGTGCCCGAAGCGGTCATAGGTCAGTTCTTTGTTGAGCAAAATCATTTGCGGATATTTACGGTGTAATTCAACGGCGTCGGCGCTTATCCTGCCATTGAAATCATCCGTCGCCCGGCGCAGTTGGCTCAAATGCAAAATCGCACTGCGCAAGGGCAAATCAGATATAATTGACGCACGACCACTTGCAATGAGCTCCTCCAATGTAGGAATAGACACCCGGCCGGGTCGGTAAATATGAGAGGCGAATACGGCGTCGCATTGGTCTCGCGTGAGCGGCATGACCGGCCTATCGCCAAAGACCAAATCAACAAGCTCGCGAAGGCGGCTGACGGTTATATCCAGTTCATTCAAAATGACCGCCACCTTAGTATCACTTCTTTCAATTTCGTCGTGTAACCGTTGCATATAGAGCAAATCATCCACCCGATCCGCCCGCGCCGCACTCCAATTGGAGACCTGCAAACCAACAAACACGCCGACGACAACAATAAAAAAATCAATGCAGACCGCGAACCAGTTTTCCTTGGCCACATGGGCTTTGATACGGCGGAAGATCATGGTTTTGTCTCACTATTTGGTTTTGGAAGCCTACGTCCCAAGGTTATAAAGATTGCGCCGCCGATAGCATATAGCGCCACAAAACTGGCCATATTTATGAGGACGCCACCCAAACCAAGCTCGGCAGCATTTAAAAACGGGTACGGGTAAATTCCGCTCAAGACACCGCGCAACATTGTGTAAACGCCGTAAACGGCGGGGAACACAAGCCAGTACGGTATATGTGCGTACTGTAATGAACGCTTGGGAGAGAAAAATATCCAATCAAGCACATACAATATGGGCAATACGGTATGCAGGGCTATGTCGGTGATGAGCAGCAAGCCTTGCGGATCCCATAAATGCCTGAGCATGATGTGATAAACAACGGCAACGAAAGTTATGTACAAGGCTATAGCGGCCCGAACGGCTGGTTTCGTGAAAAACTTGTGCAGTTTTGTCGTCGGCGGCAAGAGCGGTGCGGTAAATGCCAGCGCAACCAGAAAATTGGTCAAGATGGTGAAATAACTAAAATAACTAATCGTAGCCGCAAATAAATTTGCATGCTCGCCTTCGCTTATCACAAGAAAGTATTGCGCACTCAAAGTAACCCAGCCAATCACCGCACCGATTGCTCTATACATAGTTTCTCTCGGCATCATTTGGGTAACTCCACAATTCCGACCCCCAGCTCCGCCTCTATCAAGACTAACATTTCGTTCGCTAATTGTATGCGGGTATGTGCAATGATCTCAGCAACGGTCATAGTAGACACCCAATACCGGAGTTCGGCCATTAGTTCGGCGTCCCCAGAGATCATATTGACAATTTCTTCGGCGCGGCGCGGCGAAATCGGTGCAGAACAATCCAATAATTCCTGCACCCCCAGATCATCAGAGCTGTAACAATTTTCCCAAATATAGGATTGCACAGCAATGGGAATAATCCCGCGAACATTTTCGCGGTATTTGGGACGTTCCCTTAAATTCGTAATACCTGTCTCTGAATAGTAATTTGCCAAGGCATTTCGAATTCTAACATTTTTTATAAGGTTTTGATCTCCGGAACTCGTCAATTCATCATAAGTTGTTCGCGTAGTGTAAAATTCAGCCACCTGACTTGCCTGATGGAAAGCAAGCAGGACTTGCCAATAGGTTGAATTACCCACTTGGCCAGTACTGACATAATCAAGTCCGGATGTTCCGTAATCAGAAACCTGCTTCCAGAAACCCAACCTGATTTTATAATCAATTAAATCAGCATTTATATCATTTTGGGCGCGGGTTAAATATGCTTTGGCCCGTCCCTCATCGACACGGCTTTCATTCCATTGCTGCACCTGCAAACCAACAAACACACCAAACACGACAATGAAAAAATCAATGACAATTGCCGTCCATTCTTGATTGCGAACATGTTTTATAACGCGGCGCAGGATCATTGGGTGGCCTCTTCGGTTATGTGTTTGATCAGTTCAATTTCTGCTTTTGGGTGGAAAACTGACGTTGGAACTCAGGATCGTAGCTTAGTCATCTACCCTACGCCAAC